>CAZYIE010000011.1:0-81107 GCA_964646755.1 uncultured Smithella sp. | reverse complement strand
GGTTCTGGGGAGAAATATTTTTACCGCCGGACGTAATGATGAGATCCTTGATGCGCCCGGTAATCTTGAAATTGCCCTCGCCGTCAATCTCCGCAATATCCCCGGTCTTGAGAAATCCATCGGCAGTAAAAGTTTCTTTGGTTGCCGCTTCATTCTTGTAGTAACCCAGCATGACCTGCGGCCCCTTAATCAGGAGCTCTCCTCCCTCGCCGATTTTACACTGGGTATCAACGAGTGGTTTTCCTACTGTGCCGGGACGAATATGGCCGGGCACGTTGGCCAGAGCCAAGGGCGAGGTCTCGGTCATCCCGAAACCTTCGAGCACCATCATCCCCATGCCGATGAAGAATTCCGCATCGGCCGCCGAAAGCGGCCCGCCGCCGGAACCGCCAATAATAACGCGGTCCAGACCAATGGCGTTCAATAGCTTGGAGATGATTAGTTTGTACGCCAGGGCATACTCAATCGCAAACAGACCGGTGCGCTTTTTGCCGTTGCAGATATACGGCAGATTCCTCTTCGCCACACTCATTGCCCAGTTGAATAGAGTTTGCTTCAGGGGCGGAGCCAAGGCAACCTTGGCCAGGATACCGGCATGCATCTTCTCGAAGACCCGCGGCACACTGGCAAAAATGGTTGGTCGCACCTCGATCATATCCGTCAATACGGTCGTAATGTCCTTGGCGAAATAGACCTTGGCGCCGGCCGAGATACAGGCACCGTAATAAGTGATGGTACGTTCAAAGATATGCGACAGGGGAAGGAAGGAAAGCGCTATGTGCTGCATACTGTCCAGCACTCCCGGGGTGAGCGCCTTCCACTGTTCGGCATTGGTGGTCATGTTGTTGTGGCTGAGCATAACCCCCTTGGGATTGCCCGTTGTACCGGATGTGTAAATGAAGGTCGCTACGGAATTGGGGTCAATGTTCTTTACCCGGGCATCCAGCTCGCCCTTGTCGTTGATGGCCTTGCCCGTTTCCAGGGCTTTCGGGAAGGCAACAACCTTGGACGGCAATGGAACGAGTGCATCGAAAATGATGATTTCTTCGAGCATGGGCAGGGTGTCAATAATCTCCAGTACCTTCTGCATGTGTTCCCTGGTCCCGACAAAACAGATCCGCGCATCGGAATCGCTGAGGATGTAATGGGTTTCTTTGGTGGTGTTGGTTGGATAGACGGGCACATTGATGGCGCCGGCCGAAAGAATCGCCAGGTCGGCCACCCACCACTCATAGCGGTTGGCCGAGAAAATGGCTACCTTGTCGCCGGCCTTGATTCCCCTGGAAATGAGGTATTTCCCCAAACCGCGCGACATGGCATCCATTTCCAGCCAGGATATGTCAACAAAGGCAGTCGACTCATTCCTGTAAGCACACATGGCGGCCGATCCTTTGACTGCAACCTGTTCGCGAAACATGACCGGAATTGATTTGTTGCCTAACTGCAAATTAGCCATACCCACCTTCTCCTTCTCCTTTTCCTGTTTATTTAAAAATTGCAAAGATGAACCAACTGACATTTGTTAGATGCTTTAAGGCAAAAACCGCCTGTTTCCTGCGACGCTAAAACCTCTCGCGGAAAGGGGACAGAGGCGGGTATCTGAAGAAGCCGGGTTTGGCTGCACATACATCCGGGATAGCCCGAATTACGGTAGCCGCTGTGGCATCGGCGCCGGCCCGCGACGGCGGCGCCGCCGGATCGGGATCTTCCAAACTGAAGGACAGGTGAACATTAGGACGTCCCTGAATTTCAATACGCCAGTGGACCGGATCATCATCTCCGTGAAGTTTTGGCGACGATGTCCAAAGCAGGGAGTGGGTCATCTTCCGTCCATCGGCAAAGTCGGCATTCCAGCGCCATTCGGTGGCGGCAACGGTCCCGCGGCGGATGGTTCCGGCGGCAATTTTCATATCCTCCGGAGCGAGCGTCAGGCGATGGTCAGGCGTGATCGTTGCGATGCTCGTTCCCATGGCGCAGGCGGCGTAAGCGAAAGTTTCGATATAAAGATCGAAATAAAGCTGCGCGAACGGTCCCTTCGTGATGTCGGTAACAGATGGATCTGTGCCGAAGCCCATTGTGCCGAAAACGAAGTCCGGCGCATCGATGTAGGAGCAGTCCACCATTTCAAAAGAACCGATATGGTCAACCTGGGCGCAAAGCCCCGACATGACCAGGGCAAGGCGTTCAGCGATGAACCCCGGATTGAGTCCCACGCCGGCCAGGGTGCTGCCGCCGCGTTCGCAGGCCGCGCGCAAAGGACCGGCATATGCTTCGCCATGGACTTCCGGATAGAAAAACCCGTTAACGGAGATGACATTTTTTCCTGACGCGAGAAACTGTTCAACTTCGGCATTCTGTTTGGCATAGGGTATGGTGATGCGGGAGGCATGAATAACGACATCGGCATCGAGTGCGAGGATTTCCGCCAAGTTGTTCGTCGCGATAACGCCGGTTGCAGGGCGCTTGGCGATCTGGCCGGCATCTAATCCCGCTTTTTCCCCATAGACGTAAAGACCTACCAATTCCAGATCGGGATGATCGATGATGCGGCGCAAAGTGGAGCGCCCAATGGATCCGGTGGCACATTGAATGACCCGGTACATAATTCCCCCCCTCATATTGGAATGTTTGAAATTGAATCAGACCAAGCGCTGCCTGGTCTTTTATCGGAATATGCTTTGTACAGCAAAAAGGGTGGCGTATGAATTACGCCACCCGGCTAATTCTATTAATCAAATCAACTACCATTAAAAGTTATCGTCGTTTATCGGAAGCAATTTTTCGGAGGCATTTCCGCGACCGGTAAAAGCCGGCAACTTTTTCACTTTTGATGCCCCTGTCTTATGTTCCCCTTCATAGTTTGTCTTGAACATCGACATAATCGAGGTCAGTTCTTCGGCGCTGGCGGCATTTTGCTGGGTAACCTGATTCATCTCGGCTACGGCGCGATTGATCTGATCGATCCCCTGAGACTGTTCCTGAGAGGCGGAAGCAATCTCCGCCGTCAACTGGACAACCTTATCCGAACTTGTTGTCACCTGCTGAAAGACATCATTGGTTATGGTTACGAGATTGTCTCCATCTTTGACCTTGCCGACAATGTTGTCGATCAGTTCCGATGTATTCCGGGCGGCCTCGGTGGCGCGCATGGCCAGATTCCTGACTTCATCAGCAACTACGGCAAATCCGGCGCCGGCCTCACCGGCACGAGCGGCTTCCACGGCTGCATTCAATGCCAGCAAATTGGTCTGGAAAGCAATCTCGTCAATGCTCTTTACGATTTTCTGGGTCTGTTCACTCGCCGAGGCGATATGCTTCATGGAGACTGTAAGATCAGCCATGGAAACATTAGCCTTTTGAATAGCCTGTTTCGCCGTGCTCATCAGATTGTTGGCCTCGGTGGTGCTGCCGGCGTTGCGCTTGGTCATGGACGCCATTTCATCAAGAGAAGCTGATGTTTCCTCGATGGCTGCCGCCTGTCTGGAGGAAGCATCGGCCAAAACCTGCGCAATACTCAAAGACTGACCCACTGCCTCACCCATTTTAGTCTGCATGGTGTTCACGGAGCTGGCCAGATCACCCATCTCGTCCGTCGAATCTACGTCAATATCCTGGGTGAGATCACCATCGGCAACATTCTGAACAACAGTAATTGTTTGCATGATGGACTGGTTTATAATGCGGGCCATAAAAATGTTGATAAGAACAAACAATCCCACGGCAATGATTATCAGAACCACGAATATTTTTTGGACGCGGTCAGAACTAATCGTTGCCGCATCATATTTTTCCTTGCTGAGCCTTGTTTCCAATTCCATAAGCTGGCCCAAAGTCTTGTTCATTACCTGGTATTTGTCATCCGCATTGGCCATGAACATAGTTGCTGCATTCAAATCAGTCGTGGCCATATCCAGTATTCCGTCAGCCGGAGACTGATAGTCCTTCAATTGCTTCAGGATTTCCTGATAAAGATTTTTCTCGTCCGGAGTAAGGGCAGGCGATTTCAGGACATTCTGGATATTGGCAAGAGTATTTTCCATGGATTTGCGCTGCTCCTGGGATAGAGCATCGGTCTTTTTTGCGTCCAGGTTCGCCCCCGCCCAGCTGATGACTTTGTAAATATTTGCATGAACATTGGCGATGTTTTTCACGATTTCCGAACTGTTCTGATAACCCTTAAACCGGTTATTGAAGATGTCATCCAAGGCCGCTTTCTGGCCGCTGAGACCATAGTATGTAATGCTAGCAAGTAACAATAAAAAGAAAACTGCCGTAATGGGCGTAAGGATTAATTTGTGTGACATTTTCAGGTTTTTGATAATTTTTCTCATTTTTTATCACCTCTGTTAATGATGGCCGGATGGACCGGAGTCCCGTCCGGCCATCATGGTTTAAACCGGCTTATTTGTAGATCCCGCAGATGAAGACGAAATCACCCTCCCGGGCATAATAGGATGACTTGGCCTCAATCTTTTTGGTTGTCGGGTTTGTCCAGCTGTAATCAACCCAACCTTTGCCTTTGCTCTTGGCACCATCCATTATTTCCTTCGTAAACGGTTTTCCATTGGCATCTTTGAGTTCATATAAATTCTTGCCGATGACAGCCTTGTTGGCGCCATGCGCAAAGACAACGGCATTGAGATCACCTACAAAGACATAAAGATCCTTTCTGGTGAACTGACCTTTAGGGTCATTAATGGCCGCAAAAGCCTTGTCCTTACCCTCGGCCTTGTAATAGGCAATGGCTTTCGCCACCAGATCCTGCGCCTCCTTGGCCGTTCCCTTTTCCGCAGCGAAAACAAAACTGGCTGTCAGCAAACAAATAAGTACCGCCATCAAAATTCTTTTCATTCTTCTTTCATCCTTTATTTTATTTTGAAAATTCATAAATGTATTTTACCCCGGCAACAACTACTATTTATATATCCCGCAAGCAAAAACCAAGTCATCTACTTTTTTCACGTAGGTTGTTTTTGCCTCAATCTTTTTGGATACCGGGTTTGTGTACTTGTAATCTACCCATCCGGAACCTTTCTCTTTAGCCAATTCGACTCCATCAAAGACAAACGCCTTGCCGTCCGTATCTTTCAATTCTTTCATGTTTTTCCCGACGAGCTTCGCATTTGCGGGATGAGCTTTCACTACATAGTCTGTTCCCCAGATAAAAACATAGACGTCGCCTTTGATAAATTGCCCTTTAGGGTTATTGATCTCCGCCAGTGTTTTTTCTTTTCCGTTGGCCTTGTAGAAGGCAGCTGCTTTGTCAACCAGGCTTTGAGCATCCTTGGCCGTTCCCTTTTCCGCAGCAAAAACAAAACCAACCGTAAACAGACAAATAATAAGCGCTATTAACACTTTTTTCATAACTTCACCTCCATAGAATTTTTGATTTTACCATAGGGAAATTCGATTTGTCTGTCAATGACTTTTTGCCGTTAACACTTGAGGATTGGTTCAACAAATAAGGGGCGTTTTGTAATACCAAATTCATTAAAAACATCCTTACTGTAATATGTTCTGTATCGGGCAAAGCATGTCCCGGTGGATGAAATAAAGAAACGGGGAGAGGATGGACATCCCCTCCCGGCAAAAAGCAAATCGCGTTTGCGGGCAACAAATTATGCGTTTACCAGCTTATCGAGATGTTCCACGAAGTCACCGACATTATCGGCGATAGTTGTTAGTTCGTTAGACACGGCGGCCGCTTCCTCTGAACTGGCGGCGTTCCCCTGAATAATTTGGTTCACTTCTTCGACGGCTTTTTCAATCTCCATAATACCATCGGCCTGCTCTCGGGAAGATGCGTTAATTTCCTTCAGATAGTCGTCCAGTTGGCTCGAAACCTGCGAAAACATGGAAAAAGCTTCGTACGAACTGACGACCAGATCGGAACTTTTCTTGATGTTCTGGATGTTGCTGGAAATGATCTCCTGCGAATTTTTTGACGCTTCCGCCGATTTACGGGCCAGGGACCGCACTTCCTCGGCAACAACGGCAAATCCCGCCCCCGCTTCTCCAGCCCGTGCCGCTTCCACGGCAGCATTTAAGGCAAGCAGATTGGTCTGGAAAGCAATAGAGTCAATAGTCTTAATAACCCGCACCGTTTTTTCACTGGCATCGTTGACTTCACCCATGGATGCCCGGAGATTTGTCAGCGACTGGTTTGTCTGCGAGATAACCCCGCTGGCGCTGGCCATGAGATTAATGGCCTTGTCGACGACCGTCCGATTAGCTTTCGTCTTTTCGGAAATTTCCTTCAGCATGGATGCCGTCTCTTCCATTGCGGCTGCCTGGGTTGACGAACCATTGGCCAGACTCTGGCTTGCCGCGTCCATAACACCGGAGATATCATCGAGCTTTTGCGAGGCTGTTCTCACATCGGCGACGGAATCGATAAGACGAACATTGGCCTTTCTCATCGAGGTGATGATCAGAAAGGAAAGGAGTCCGGTGATGGTCAAACAGACGATACTGTTGGCGAAAGAACGGGTGATGATTTCCAGGATATCCGGACTCAGAAGTGGTTTAATTGCCAGGAAATAGGCCGACTCCACAATAGCAGTCCAGATTATCGTCAAGACTATCATTTTCCTTTCGCAGAAAAGAGTTGCAAAGGCGATCGTGATGAAAAAAAAGTACGACGTCGCCGTAAATCCTTCAATGATCGTCGGCGACTTAGTCTTGGCATAAAAACTTCCCGCCACAGCCAGCAACTGGAAGATCAACATGAAATTTGCCGCAATATTGTATTTTCCGGCCCTGACCAGATATAGGGCCACCAGCCCCATCACCGCCGCTACAACCAGAATAGGTGCGGAGAATTTTGCCTTTACCGGATCGACTGCAAAAAGAGTAATGGCCAGACCGAGAAAGAGCACAAAAGCAAAACTCAAAAAAATGTACATGTACCAGGCACTGCTGGGTAAGGTAATCGCTATTACCATAGCGCCCGATGATCGAATCCCGCATTCGCTGCCAGATGTTTCCCTTGCTCGTCATGTCGCCTCCTGATTTGATTTGAGAGTGCATTTTCGTAGGGAAATATAGGTAAGTTCCCTTTACCTGTCAATCACTTTTCCCACATTTTTCCACATTGTTAATGCCGGCTGCTTGTTAAATACAGGTCCGATATTCGGCTTGACTTATGATCATACTTATATCTATAAATCCTTATAAAAAATTGCTGTTCTACGACTCCTTTTCATAAATATTCGATACCTGGATAATGGAATAAGTAAAACTGGAATTCATGGAGGATCGCGTGTCTACTGCCAATCACACTTCCAAGCTGGATGATGACCAGCGTCTGCTGGCTATCGCCGCCTTGTTTAACGGGGAGTTCTCCATCGACTGTCTTGTTGATCTTCTTTCGGAAAAAAAACCTTCCCAGATTATCTCCCAGCTGGAGAAAAGCGTCACCGAAGGCATCCTGACAAAAAAGACCCCCGGCTCTTATATATTTAAAGATTTAAAAAGACGGGAAAAATTCAGCTGCCTGCTGCCGGAACCGGAAGAGAAGATGCTTCATGGACACATTGCCGATATTCTGATGCGCCAGCTACCCGACGATGAACAGAAGGCCCATGCCGTCGCCCATCATCTTGTTCATATTGCCAACGATGTGGAAAGGTGCCGTTTCCTAATCAAAGCGGGTGATCTACACCGCAAAACATTCCAGGCCGAACATGCCCTGCAATGCTACAGTAAGGTTCTCGATGATCTTTCCTGCCTGAACGGTACGGAAGAAGATCGCCTCTTCAGCGAAACGGCCATTAAATATTCCAAGATATCGACGGCGAGACATGACACGACAAAGGTCCTTTCCATTCTGGAATCGGCCCTCAAGCGCGCCGAGAAATGGGACATGAAGACCCATCAAGCCTTGCTGAAAATGCATATGGCCAAAAATGAGTGGCTCCGCTCGAGATACACCAGCGCTTTGAAATTTTTCGAAGAGGGCTGGGCATTGGCCCATGAAGTTGGCGACCCCGAGTTGATGCTGGTGGCCACCAATTTCAGCACCTTTTTTCTCTTCTGGCAGGGCCGCTTTCAGGAGGCGATCAGGATCTACGAAAAATCAGTGCCGGATATCGAAAGATATCCTCAGGGCGGCTTTCCCCTCCTGGCCGTCATCACGGTCGGATACTGCTATGCCCAAACCGGACAGGTTACCCAGGGACTGGGGATGCTCGACGCGTTGCGCACCCATGGGCTGGATAAGGGTGATGTTTACCTGACCGCCTACGCAGAGGGCAATATCGGTGTCATTCTCCTCGACATCGGCCGCATCGACGAGGCCATCCAATTTCTGGAAGGGTCGGCCCGTGAGGCGCAGGAGGCCCATAATGACTGGGTCTGGATATCGGTGCAGACATCCCTCGCTTATGCCTATTACCTGAAAGGGGAAAAAAAGCAGGCGACGAAATGCCTCCAAAGCTTCCTGCAACAGAGCCGCAGGGTTCAGACAACAGTCTATCTCTACGCTTACCTTTTAGAACTCTGTCTGGCCATAAAAATGGGGGAACTTCCTGCTGTGGAGGGGCTCTCCCTGGAAAAAGAGATTCAGGCCATGATCCGGGGAAAGAACATCCTCCTCAAGGGCGTGGCCTACCGCTATGAGGCCATCCTGCGGCAGATGGAACGGGAGCCCCGGGAAAAAATCGTCTCTTCCCTGGATAATTCGATCAAGTGGCTGGAAGAATCGGGCAGCGAGATTGAGCTCGCCAAATCGCGGCTGGAACTAGCCCGGCAGTACCTCTTTCTCGGTGATAATGACCGGGCCAAAGAGCTGACCCTCATTGCTATCAAGGTCCTCGATGTTATCAATGAGACACTGGTTCCGGACGACCTTCGGGCACTTATCAAAGACCGTCCTCTCAATGAAAACCTCCTCAAGGAGATATTAACCCTCGGGCAGGAGGTTGTCACCATTCAGGACCACAGAGATCTCGTCCAGCACATCCTGTCCACGCTAAACAGAATAACCGGCGCCGAGAGAGGCGCCATCTTCCTCCTTGAAGACGAGGGACATCTTCCGAAACTATTATTGAGAGCCTCCAAGAACCTCACACCTGAACAAATCGCCAATGACGGGTTTTCCTCTTCCATGAAGCTGATCGAAAAAGTTGCCGCAAAGGGAACAGGCCATATTCTCGGCACAGAGGAAAACGAAAATTCAGCTGCATCTTCGGCCATTCGCTCCCGCATTTGCGTTCCCATGATCCTCCGCGGCAAAACCGTGGGAGTTCTCTATCATGACAATCGCCTGCTCAGCAGCGCGTTTCGGGAATCCGACCTGGAACTACTTTCTTATTTCGCAGCTCTGGCCGCTTTTGCGCTGGACAATGTCAAGGCCTATGAAGAGATCAGGAGGCTGAATCGCAATCTCAGTGAGGAGACTCTCTATTACAAAGAGGAACACTTGCAGACACTGCACTTTGAGGACATTGTGGGAGAAAGTCCGGAGATCAAGCATGTGCTTTCCCAGGTCGACCAGGTGACGGAAACCGACGCCACCGTGATGATCATCGGCGAAACCGGCTCCGGCAAGGAACTGGTGGCCAGGGCCATTCATCGCCACAGCCGCCGGAAGGACAAGCCTTTTATCAAAGTGAACTGCAGCGCCCTGCCGGAAAGTCTCATCCCCAGCGAGCTGTTCGGTCATGAAAAGGGCTCCTTCACCGGCGCAACACAAAGACGTCTGGGACGTTTTGAGCTGGCCAACGGCGGCACCCTATTTCTCGATGAGATCGGCGAGATCAGCCAGGAAATTCAGGTTCGTCTGCTGCGGGTTTTACAAAACGGCGAGTTTGAGAGGGTTGGCGGATGCGAAACGCTGCGTTCCGATTTCCGGCTCGTGGTGGCTACCAACCGTAATCTGGAAAAGGATGTCAAGACTCAGAAGTCCGGGCGGATCTCTATTATCGTCTTGCCGTCTTTCCCATCCGCGTGCCGCCCCTGCGGGAAAGAACAGGAGATATTCCACTCCTGGCCTATTATTTTCTCAAGATATACTCCCAGAAACGGGGAAAGAATTTTTCCAAGATTCCCAATGCCGAAATAGAAAAACTGCTCCACTATGACTGGCCCGGAAACGTCCGGGAGTTGGAGAATATCATCGAAAGAGGAACGATCCTCAATACCGGCCCCCTCTTCCGGGTGCCCGATCTCGGATCAACGCAAAAAGACTTCTCCCCCGACAGAGACGGGATGACCCTTATGGAGAATGAACGCCGGCACATCCTGTGGGCGCTGCAACAAACGAACTGGAAGGTAAGAGGTAAAGGCGGCGCGGCGGAACTCCTCAATATTCCCCCCTCCACGCTGGCCTTCCGCATGAATAAACTAGGCATCCGCAGGCCTAAAAGTTCCAACAGCGGCGGTGAATAGGAGAACCAACACTGTTTGGCAATTAATAACTATTCATCGGTTCTTTCTTCTTGGAGTCCCCAATGGATGAGGCCATGGCCTCATCCATTGGGTGTTTTTTTAATACATTTTATCGATCATATCTGAATATTTCGTCACAATCACGCGCCGTTTCACTTTCAGGGTCGGGGTCAGCTCACCGGTTTCCTGCAGCCACTCCTTTTCCAGGAGCGTAAACTTCTTGATCTGTTCGACCTGTCCGTATTCCTTCGTGTACTCTTTAATCTGGGTCTCGAACAACGCCTGGACTTTCTCCTGCTTAATCAGGTCCGCCCGGCTGGCAAACGCAACGCCATTGTCTTTCGCCCATGGCTCCAGAACCTCGAAAGCCGGAATGATCAGTGCGGAAAGGTATTTTTTCCCGTCCCCGATAATGGCCAGCTGATTGATAAACTTGGAAAACATCAAACTATTCTCGATGTTCTGGGGAGAGATGTTTTTCCCGCCCGAAGTGATGATGATGTCCTTGATCCTGCCGGTGATGCTCAGATTTCCCTCGGCGTCAAACTTGCCCATGTCACCGGTTTTCAGGAATCCGTCCGGCGTAATTGCTTCCTTCGTGGCTTCTTCATTCTTGTAATAGCCGACCATGACCTGAGGGCCTCGAATAAGAATCTCACCATCGTCACTGATCTTGACCTCGGTATTGATCACGGGCACACCGATGGTGCCCGGCTGGATGTGGCCGACGTAATTGCAGGTTACCATCGGAGAGGTTTCACTTAATCCATAGGCATCGCAGCAGGGAATATCCATACCCAGGAAAAATTCGAGAACTTTTTGCGACATGGGCGCCCCGCCCAAGCCGATAAAATAGATCTGGTCCAGCCCGATCAGTGCCTTCAATTTTGAAAAGATCAATTTGTCGGCCAGTTTGTACTCCAGAGCAAACAGCCCCGTCCGCGGTTTCCCTTTGCAGATATAGGGAACGTTCTTGCGGCCGACACCGAGCGCCCAGGCAAAGAGCTTCTGCTTAATTGGCGGCGCCAGGGCCACCTTGGCCGTAATTGCCTCGTACATCTTCTCCAGCACCCGGGGCACCGAGGCCATAATGGACGGGTGGATATGCTGCAAGTCCTGCAGCAAGGTCTCGATACTCTTTACAAAATGGATCTTGTTGGCGCAAAAGACCTGGCAGTAGTAAACAGCCGTGCGTTCAACGGCATGGGAGAGAGGGAGGAACGACGGCGCCTTGTGGAAGCGACTGATCATTTCCGGGAAATAGGCGTTGAACTGGTGAACGTTCGAGATAATATTTTTGTGCGACAGCATAACTCCCTTGGGGTCTCCGGTCGTCCCGGATGTGTAGATGAAAGTGCATAGATCTTCGGGTTTGATCGCCGTCAATCGCCGGTTGAATAGCGCCTCGTCGGCATGATCTTTACCGAACTTAAAGGCATCCTTGACGGTGCTCACGCCTTCAACTTTTTTGTCCAGATCATCGAAGATGACAATCTCCATGAGCTTCGGCAGCCTGTTGCGCACCGCAACAACCTTTTCCAGGTGCACCTGAGTACCGACAAAACAGATCCGCGCGTCGGAGTTGTCGAGGATATAGCGCACTTCATCTGATGTGTTCGTCGCATAGATGGGAATGTTCACTGCCCCGATCGACAGAATAGCCATATCGGCAACCCACCATTCATAGCGGTTCGGGGAAAAAACGGCCACCTTGTCGCCGTGCCCAATGCCCTTTTCCATAAGGTAATAGGCCAGGTTATGGATCATCTCGCTCATCTGATTCCAGGATACATCAAACCACTCGGCAGCATCATTGCGATAAGCCACACACGCCTCATCACCATGCTCCATGGTTCGATTCTGAAAAACGGCCGCCATTGAAACTTCTTCAAATTTTTTCATTATTCCCTCGCTTTCCTGACATTATATTAACGTTTGCGTTAAACAGCTTCTCCCCCGTATACACCTGCATATTCATGTCTTCACGACAGCGTATTTCTCCCGCCGATAATTTATACTTGTTGCGGGTCTTCTATATCCGTTCCTTGAATTCCTTCCCCAGGAGACCTTCGTGCTTGAATAACAAAACTATTATGATGATGATGAAGGGCACCGTATTTTTAAATTCCAGCGAAATGTACCCGCCACAAAGATTCTCGATAATGCCGATCAAAAGACCCCCGATAATTGCGCCGGGAAGACTGTTCATTCCGCCCAGAATAGCCCCGGCAAAGCCCTTCAGGAAAGGCTCCAGCATGAAGAAGGGATCGAGAATCAGGGCCGGCGCCAGAAAGAGCCCGGCAAGAACACCCAGCAGGGCGGCAAGGCCCCAGGAAGTGGCAAGGATGGTCCGCGTCGGAATGCCCAGTGTCTGCGCTGCGGGCAGGTTTTCCGAAGTTGCCTTCATGGCCAGCCCCAGACGGGTCTTCTGAATGAGCAGATACAACAGCACACTGCCCAGGATACCGACAATCAGCGTACCAACGCTCAGCTCATTCAGGTAGATCGGCCCCAGTTGCCAGGTTTTTGTATCCGATAGGGGAAAGCTCAACATCTTGGAGTCCGTTCCCCACAGATAGACAATGGCCCCCTGAAAAATCATGCTTAATCCTACCGTGAGGGTAATCTGCCCCAGCATGGTCGCATCACGGCGTTGAGCCGGCACAATAATGGCGAAATAGAAGGCCACGGCCAACAGCGCCCCGAACAAAAGGCTGAGCGGCAAAGCAATGTAGAAGGGGAAACGCCAGGACAGAAGAGTGAAAGCAAAAAAGGTTCCCATCGTCGCCATGTCCCCATGGGCAAAATTCAGGATTCTCGTGGAGCGGTAGATCAGCACGACACCCAGAGCAACGAGTGCGTAAAGGCTGCCCGCTGACAAACCGGAAATCAGATATTGGATGAAGTTTACCATGTTGTGTACATCCTCCTCGACATCGTTAGCGGAACGGCCAGTTACGGTAGTAAAGACGCATCTTGAACCACCGTCCCGCGAGTCCAAGAGGCTCAAAGATCATGATAAAAATAACCGTCACACCGAAGATAACGGGAACGAATTCTTTGTAACCGCTGAATACCTGCGGCACCAGGATGACGAAAGCAGCTCCGAAGATTGCACCCTCCACCGAAGCCAAACCGCCAATGACAACAGCCACGAAGATGATCAGGGATTCGGAAAAGTTGAACATCTGGGGGTCAATGAACCCCATGAACATAGCGAACATGGCGCCGTGAATCCCTGTATAAAATGAGCTGATGGCGAAGGACAGGAGTTTGTACCTGGTGAGATTTACGCCTAACACCTCCGCCGCAATATCGTTGTCCCGTATGGCGACAAAGGCCCTGCCCATATAAGACGAAATGAGATTGTACGTGGCCAGCGTAAAGGCTATTCCCAGAAAAAGGGAAAAGTAGTACATCGACGCCTCCCGGGTAAGGCCGAAAAGAGCGGGGAATTTCGGGATGACAAGCCCCATCCTACCTCCGGAGAGGACCTCAAAACTGGCAAAGGTCTGATACACGGCAATGCCGAACCCCAGAGTTACAATCGCCAGATACGGCCCCTTCAGGCGCAGAGAGGGAAACCCGACCAGTACGCCGAAAAAGGCGGCCATGCATCCCGCACCCAGAAGCGCCAAGCCTATCGGTACACCCATTTGGGCCATATGGCCGAAGCTAAAGGCGCCGATGGCGAGAAAGCCCGCCTGTCCTAACGAAATCTGGCCCGTATACCCGATCAGAATATTCTGCCCCATGATACCGACGGAAACGATAAAAATCAGGGTGCCCATATAGATCAGATGCTCGCTGCCGAACCAGGGAAGCAATAACAGGGCAATAACGGTCATCGTAATCCAGCATCCCGTCCATGGTTTTTCAATTAATTTGAGATCGTCTTTATAACTTTCCACTAAATTCATAGGAATTCATTCTCACTTTGCATAAAGGTATCGGCCCGGCCTCCAACGATGAGGCACGATCCCGTTTATTCGCCGCCCTTGTACATAGAATCGATAATATCCTTATACTGCTTCTCCAGATTCCTCCGCTTGACCTTCTGTGTCGGCGTTACGTCCCCGTCCTCCGCATAGAACCGACGCGGGATCAGACGGAACTTTTTGATCGTCTCCACCCGGGCCAGGGTCTTGTTCACCTCGCTTAACTCCCCTTCGATGAGCTTGTTGATCTCCTTGTTCTGCGTCAGATCTTCGTAGGTCGTAAAGGGAATCCTATTATCCTGGGCAAACTTCATTACGTTGTCTTCGTCAATCAGAATCAGGGCCGTCAGATAATGCTTCCCATCGCCGATAATAACCGCGTCCTGGATATACGTACTGAATTTCAGCTTATTCTCAATAAATTCCGGCGTGACGTTCTTGCCGCCGGAGGTAATGATGATGTCCTTCATGCGCCCCACGATCTTCAGCCAGCCGTCGTCAATGACGCCCAGGTCACCCGTGTGCAGCCAGCCGTCGCGGATCGTCTCCGCCGTCAGCTCGGGATTCTTGAAATAACCTTTAAATACCCCGGGTCCTTTGGCAATGATCTCGCCGGCCTCCGTGATTTTCATCTCCAACCCCGGCAGGGCCTCGCCCACATATCCGTATCGAGGCAGCTTGTCCAGGCGCTGGATGGCGATGATCCCCGTAGATTCCGTCTGGCCGTACCCGTCGCGCAGCGGAATGCCCAGGATGTTGAAATACTCGAACAGCTCCTTCGAGGCTGCCGCCGCCGAGCACAGGGCCCAACGGATACGTTCGAAGCCCAGCTGCCGCTTCAGATGGTACAGCACACCCCAATAGGATGCAAAATACAGCACCCGCCACAGAGGCAGAGACGCATCCCCCGACGACTTGGCCGTAAGGTATCGCTTCCCCACCTGGAAACTGAGGTTGTACAGAAACCGCTTAAGCCAGGTGGAGTCGTCCATCTTGATGTGAATGTTCGAGGCGAACTTCTCCCAGATACGGGGCACGCTGCCAAAAATCGTCGGGGACGTCTCCCGCAGGTTCGCCGCCAGAGTATCCATGCTCTCAACAAAGTTCACCGTCGCCCCCGTAAACACCGGCGTGAAAACCGATACGGCGTTCTCGAAGATGTGGGCCAGCGGCAGGTAGGACACCACCTCGTCATTCTCGTTAATGGGAATAATTTGCAAAAAGGCCTGAATGACCGTGGAAATATTCTTGTGGGATAAAAGAGCTCCCTTGGGACGCCCCGTTGTCCCCGATGTGTAGATCACCATCGCCGTATCGTCGGGCACGATAGTCTCCACGATGTTGTCCACGGCATCCGGATTAGCCTTCCGGAACCCCTCGGCCTGCTTGAGGAAATCCTCAAAAAAGATCACCTGGTCATGCCGGTAACCCCACAGACCCTTCGCATCCCACACCACAATCTGCTGAAGTTTGAGATCCGGCAGAATGTCCATGATCTTGTCCAGTTGTTCCTCGTTCTCCACAAACAGCAGTTTCGCTTCCGAATGGTCGATGATGTAACGGATTTCGTCGGACGATGATGTCGGGTAGATCCCGCAGGTGGCCATGCCCAGCGTCATAACCGCCATATGGCAGATCAACCACTCCGGACGGTTGTCTCCCAGAATACAAACCGTCTGACCTTTCGGAAGACCCATAGACAGAATTGCCGAAGCCACCGTGCGCACCTGGTCACCGTATTGCCCCCAGGTAACCTTGTGCCAGATACCGTACTGCTTGTGCCGCAATGCCACCCGGTTCCGGTAGCGCACCGTCTGCTCGAAAAAGGACCGAGGGATAATCTTCGCCTGAAATTCCATTTACCATCTCCTCCGCTTCGTATAAAAACGGTACCCCTTGTCGGAGGCCCCTTCCTGCTCCATTCCCAGATAAAGTTCCTTCACGTCGGCATTCTCTTTGAGCTCGGCAGATGTCCCTTTCAGAACAATCCGACCTGTCTCCATAATGTATCCGTAGTTGGCGATGTCCAGCGCCATTTTCGCATTCTGCTCGACCAGGAGGATCGTCATATTCCGTTTACTGACTTTGCGGAGCGTATCATACACAGTACGCGCCATAATGGGGGACAACCCCAGAGACGGTTCGTCCAGCATGAGAAGCTTCGGACGGCGCAGGATGGCCCTACCCACGGCCAGCATCTGCTGCTCGCCACCGGAAAGCGTTTCCGCCTGCTGTTCGCCTCGCTCCTTCAGAATAGGGAAGAGATCGTAGATAAAGTCTATGTCGTGCTTCACGTCTTTGTCCCGGCGACCCCAACAGCCCAGATCAAGATTTTCCTTAACCGTCAGTTCCTTAAAAAGTCCGCGATCCTCCGGCACATACACAATGCCCATGGCAGCGATCTTTTCCGGAGACAGACCGCTGATCTTTTTACCGCAAAACTCGATGGTTCCTTTTTTGGGCTGGTCTTTGAGGAGCCCCGCAATAGTCTTCAAGAGCGTGGTCTTCCCCGCCCCGTTTGGTCCCAGCACGGTGAAGATGTCGTTCTCCTGCACTTCCAGGGAAATCCCTTGCAGGGCATAGATACGATCGAAATAAAGGGTTTCAATACTGGCTATTTTTAAAAGGCTCATTTTATCCTTCACCGACATAGGCACGAATCACCTCGGGGTTTCGCTGCACCTCCGCAGGATTGCCTTCTGCTAATTTCTGTCCAAAATTCAAAACCACCAGGCGATCGGCCAGGCGGGAAACAATGCGCAAATCATGCTCGATGAGCAGGATGCCAAAGCCGAACCGGCCCCGCATCTCCGTTACCAGATAGGCCACGCGGTTTTTTTCCTCAACCGTCAACCCCGCCACCGGTTCATCCAGCAGCAGGAGTTTTGGTTCCATGACAATGGCGCGCCCCAGTTCCACTCGTTTCTGTACACCATAAGGACAATCGATGACCCGGGCTTGCCGGTAGGCCGCCAGATCGAGAAAATCGATAATTTCTTCAACCTTCTCCCGGTGAACCAGTTCTTCTTTCCGGATGCGTAAAAAGGCCTGGAGGATGTTCCGCTGGAATTTCATGTGCCGGCCCAGCATGAGGTTGTCGAGAACAGACATGTTATTAAAAAGACGTATATTCTGAAATGTTCTGCCGATCCCCCGCTTAGCAATTCTGTCGGGGGAGAGCCCCAAAAGGCTCTCCCCGTTAAACAGAATCTCTCCACTGGTCGGATGATAAACTCCCGAAACACAGTTAAAGAGGGTGGTCTTACCAGCCCCGTTCGGACCGATGATGGCGAGGATTTCTTTTTCCTCCATTGCAAAATCAATTGCCGTCAGGGCTTTGATACCCCCGAACGAAACGGTCAGTTTATCTACCTTCAATAAGCTCATTTTCTTCAAATCACCTTAAAATAGGGGTTTAAAGATCATGTACCCGCTGATCGGCACATGCTTTCCATCTTTCGCCTCACAGACCCGGATAGCATTCAGTCCGTGGTGTTGAGTGGCGGAGAAGGTAATGGGAGCACCCATCCCCTCACATTTGAAATCTTTGATGCTCTCCATCGCCTTGACGAAACTATCGCGCGTCAGGTTCGGGCCGGCTTTTTTCAAGCCTTCAGCTATCAGCATCATCGTCGTGGCGCCGGTCACAGCGAGAAATTCCCGCCCCTTTAAAGCCGGTTCGTACTTCAGAAGAATTTCGACGATCTTATCGGCCTGTGGCTCTATCCCGGGCATCGAAACATTACCAGAAGCAGCGGGATAAGCACCTTCCCACAATGGGCCGGCTATCTTGTACATCAGGGGATCGCCCAGTGGATTGGCGGTGAAAATCTTTGGTTTATAACCGATCTTGGACATTTCTTTAATGATTAGTGCCGCCTGAGTCGGCGGTCCGTAGATAATTACGGCATCGGCGCCCAGTTCCTTGAGTTTCAGGGCATGGCCACCCACAGCACGGTCTGTCGGCTCAAAGGTTATGAAGCCGGCAAATTTTCCTTTATTGCCCAGTTTCTTGATAGCTTTCTGAATGCCGATCTCGGCTGATTTTCCCCAATCGTCGTTCTGGCCGAACAGGGCGATGGTCTTAATCCCCAGCTTGGTGACGGCATAGTTTGTAACAGCTTCGGCCTCGTCGATGTAGTCAGGATAGGCGATAAAAATGTGCCGCCGCTCGGCGGTTGGTGTCGCTAACCAGATGCGGGGGTTGGCGTGGACATGCACTACCGGCACCTTGCTCGTTAAGAGAAAATCCTTGCTGGCATTGGCCGTAGCCGATCCAATCACGCATCCGAACGCGAGGACGTCGTTCTTCATTTCCGTAAGATTGGCTAGTGCCCGACTCGGGTTGTACCCGTCATCTTTAACCACAAACTTGATTTTGCGTCCGTGAATGCCGCCCTGATCATTAATATGTTTGGCCCAGGCTGAATTGCCGAGCGCCATAGCGCTCCACAGGGCTGCCGGTCCGGACATGGGACAGGTCATACCGATTACGACCTCGTCTTTGGTCACACCCGGAGTGTCGGCCGCCATTGCAGCAACCGGCAGGGACATGCACGTAATCACCAACAGTATCCAAAACAAACCCTTTCTCATACGTCGCCTCCTCAATAATAAAGTATCATAGCTTACATAGAGGAGAGTTCAAACTCTCCCCACCCTTGACAAGGCAAAACACCCCCTTTTCGGATATTCGCCCCCCTTGCCTACGATCTTATTCATCAGAAAAAACGGAACTGCTTACGGCAACCCCAATAAGGCCGCCACCTCTGATTTCAATTTGCAATTAAGTTGATACTGATACTATTACATATGCGTTATGGGAATGGATGGTAAATCATCCCATAAAAGAAAAAGCTTTTTCTTTTTCAAAGAACGTTGATTCAATAATTCCAGAGTGACGCCAGCGTGTTGCTTAAGGTCTGCTTGGTTCCGCCTCCGCTGAGCACTACCATGGCATCCCGCAAATAACGTTGAGCATCGTATTCCATAGCATAACCATAGCCACCGAAAATCTGCACACAATGCAGTGATGCCTTGCGCGCCGCTTGGGTTGCCACCAGCCGCGCCTGAATAATTTCAGCCAGACAATCCTTCCCTTGATCAGCAAGAGATGCAGCCTGACAAGTCATCAGCTCCGCTACGCGTACGTGTTGGGCCATATCCACCAGAATTTCCTGGATGGCGCCAAACTTGATAATCGGCCGGCCGAACTGTGAGCGCTCCTTGGCATAATTGAGCGCATATTCATAAGCGCCCTTCGCCAGTCCCATCCCGCAGGCTGCGACAGCCAGATGTTCGGCGCTCATGATCCGTTCAAATTTCTTTTGCTCAGCTGCTGCGTCGGCATCACCACCGAGACGCTCACTTGCCCCAACAGTAACGGAGTTCAGCGACACCTCACAAAGGCTCATGCCGTGAAATCCGACCTGCGCAAGCGGACGGACAACGATCCCGGGGCTCTTCATATCGACAATCAGAAAAGCCGGGACACCTTCGGTGCTCGCTATCGCAACGCGTGTAATCATAAAAGCGGCCCGATCGGCCAGGCGCACAAACGTTTTTGTTCCGTTGAGAACAAACTGTTCACCTTCCGGCCGGGCTATCGTCATATTGCCCGTTTCCTCATAACCCTGCCCCGGTTCCATCAGGGCTAGCGTAATCAGTGCTGATCCATCAATCACACCGGGAAGATATTTGTTTTTCTGCGCCTCGGTCCCTACATCGGCAATAACCTTGCCCCCGCAAAAACTCTGGGTGGCAAAAGCTCCGGCCAATGCGGGATAAATGGCCGCAAGTTCGGCGGTCACGATAACCGCCCCCAAGGTATTGGGTCCACCGCCGCCATAGGCTTCGGGAACGGTTAACGCGCAAAGACCAATATCGGCCACATTGCCAAAGAGTTTTCCGGGGAATATCCCTTCTTCATCCATTTTTTTGATGGCTTCCCGCTCACACTCTTTCGCCACAAACTTCTGTATCGTATCTTTAACAAATCCCTGTTCTTCAGTCAGTGCGAAATCCATTTTTTATTCCTTTTCTCTTTACATTCTGAGTTTAGGGTAGGCAGACCTTTACCGGTCTGCCTACCCCCATATCCCCGCAAGGACAATTATTTACACTTTTCGATCATGGCCCTTCCAGAAGGGTGCCCGGATCTTTTTCTTATCAATTTTTCCCAGATTCGTGAGCGGAATCTCCTCCCAGAACTCGACACTCTTGGGGGTAACCAGACTTCCCTTTTTCGACTTCACGAAATTGATCAACTCTTCTTCAGTGGCCGGCTTATCCTTGTGCAAAACCACAATGGCTTTGACCAGTTCACCCCACTTTTCATGCGGCACACCAATAACTGCGGCACTCTTTACCGCCGGATGTTCATGGAGGGTATCCTCAATCTCCCGGGGGAAAATGTTGAAGCCGCCACTGACGATCATGTCCTTGGAACGGTCCACGATGTAGAGATAGCCTTCTTCATCGAACTTGCCGACATCTCCTGTCCACAAAAATCCGTCCCGGATTGTCTCCGCAGTCTGTTCCGGATTCTTGAGATAGCCGGACATCATGTTTATTGTCCGGCAGACGATATCGCCAGATTCTCCCTGAGGAACTTCTTTGCCGTCTTCACCGATAATGCGCACGTCGGCTGACATCACGGGCCTGCCGCAGGATGTGTAAATCTTCATCCGTTTTTCCGGATCCGCAATGACATGTTCCTGGCGGGACAGGGCACTGATCATCATGGGAGTTTCTGTTTGGCCGAAAAGCTGGGTGAATATCGGACCCAGAGTATCTACTGCCTGCTTCAGGCGGGCCGGAGCAATGGCGGATGCACCATAAATTACGTTGCGCAGACTCGACAGATCGTATTTTTTGAGGTCCGGATGGTCCAGAAGAACATAGATCATCGTAGGCACAATGAATGTAGACGTTATCTTTACCTTCTCCACCCGCTCCAGAAATATCTTCGGATCAAAATGGTCATGGATCTCGCAGATTCCCCGTTTCAGCAGAACCGGCAGGATCAAACAACCGCCCGCATGGGTCAAAGGCGTGGCAAAGGCAAATGTTTCATCCCAATCCAAACCAAGGTGCAGCATCTCGCTGATGAATGTTCCCACCCAGGTATTCTGGGTCAGCATCACACCTTTGGGAAGGCCCGTAGTACCGCCGGTATAAAAAATACCGACCAGATCTTCGCAATCATGCTCGACCTTGGGCACTTCCGGCAGATTTTTGGCGATAAGGCTCTGCATGTGCTCATGTCCGGCCGGAACTTTCGCCGAATCCTTAGCCACGCAAATGAAATGCTTGACCGTCTCGAGTGAAGGAATCATCTCCTGTACCCGGGCTGCCATCTTCTCATGGTAGATCAGCACTTTGCATTCGGACTGGTTCAGCATGTAAATATGATCTTTGGAATTGAGCAGTACGGCCAGCGGAATGCGAACCATCCCCAGTTTGCCCAGAGCGTACTCCGCGAAAATGTATTCCGGGCAGTTGGCCATAAGAAAACCAACCCGATCTCCCTTCTTGAGCCCCAGCTTGTGCATGGCGTTCGCCAGCGAGTAGGCGTTCTTCTGCAGGTCATCGTAGGTATATTTTTCGTCATTGAAAAGAATGGCGGTATTCTGCCGGAATGCCGCGACCGATCGGTCGTACAAATCGGCACAGCTGATACCGTGAAACATTGTTGTCATAATAGTCCTCCTCTTTTCGCCGGTCATCCGGATCGTTCGTTTCTAAAAATAAGCGGGCGATCCGGCGGCTGACGATTCAGTTATTATTTATAAAATTTCTTTCCATAAAGCTTCTCACTCAAACCGATAAGATCGGCCCATTTCATCGGACCTCCCTTGTCCGAGGGGAAGCCGACTCCCCAAATGGCGCCGATATCGATCGACCGGGGATCACTAACTACCTTCTTTTGCAAGAGCTCATATCCGGTTTGGACAAAGGGGGTAAAGAGCATTTCCTGCAGCTCGGCTACAGAATATTCCTTTTGTTTATTGTCCGGGTTAACCAGGGGCAGAGCCTCCGGATCGGGGGCGCCTTCCTTAGTATAAAATCCCTTGCCGTTTTTGTTGCGTCCGTAACGACCGGCCTTATAAATATTTTCCAGGGCCACAGGCGGCACCATTCCTAAAGATTTCGTCAGGACTAGATAGGATACGTCAATCCCAACCTCGTCGGTCAGACGGATGGGACCCACCGGCAGGCCGAACTTCATCATGGCGGCATCGATCTTTTCCATCGCCACACCTTCCGCCAGGAGCTCAAAGGATTTGATAAAGTAGGGGAAGAGCATCGCATTAACCACGAATCCGGGGTTGTCGTTGCAGACAACCGGGCGCTTGCCTAGAGCTGCACAGACCGCCAGCATGTTGTTCACCGTGGCCTCGCTGGTCTCTTTGCCACGGATCACCTCCAGGAGTTCCATCATCCAGACTGGAGAGAAGAAATGGGCGCCGATAAAACGATCCGGATTCAGGACGCTTCCCGCGAGCTTGTCTACCGGCAGACTCGATGTATTTGTCGCGAGCAGACAGTCTTTCGCCACAACCTGGCACAGTTCCTTGTAGACCTTATCCTTGATGGCGGGATCTTCGAAAACGGCTTCGATGACCACGTCGACATCTTTGAAATCATCCGTCCATTCTGCCACAGGTTTCACCAGGGCCATCAGGCTTTCGACAGGGTCCTTCAGCCGCTTCTTTGCCGCCATGCCCTCAAGAATACCGCGGATGAATGCCATTCCCGGCTCCAGTGCCTCGGGAACATCCTTGACGACAACCGGCAGTTTGGTACGGATAAGGATGTTGATAATGATCCC
This sequence comes from uncultured Smithella sp., assembly GCA_964646755.1. Lineage (GTDB taxonomy): Bacteria > Desulfobacterota > Syntrophia > Syntrophales > Smithellaceae > MVRV01. The sequence goes on along the minus strand of CAZYIE010000011.1, from coordinate 57,947 downwards.
CCGCCCCATCGTGCCGAAACCGAGCACACCGAATTTCCGGATGGGTTTGGGTTCGAAGCCTTTGGGTATCATTGCCTTCGGCTTGTCGGACATTGTTTTCAGGAAGAACGTGTTAATCGTTCCCTTGGATTCAGGGGCTTTCAGTGCTTCGATAAAACAATCCGTTTCAATTTTCAGGCCCTGTTCGATCGACACCTTCAAACCTTCGCTCATGGCCTTGAGGGCCAGCATCGGCGCCGGAATTGCCCGGCCCCGCGTCGCCTTCAGAACATTCTTCTTTGCCGCCTCCAGGGCTGCATCCAGAGAGGAAAGATCCGGTTTCGCCCGCTTTAATCCGGCCGTACCGGCAACTATTTCCAATAAAAATTCTTTCGCTTTCGCCAGCAGATCGTCCGCCTCCGGGATGACCCGGTCGATCATGCCTGCTTCCATTGCCTTGGCCGCCGGAAGTACCGCGCCTCGGGGAATAAAATCCAGAGCAGGATAACCGATCAGGCGGGGAAGACGCTGCGTGCCACCCGCTCCGGGGATAACTCCTACGTTACACTCGGGCAGGCCGATGGTAGTTCGCTTGCTGTCGGTCGCCATCCGTGCCATCATCGTCAGGGCAAATTCGTAACCTCCACCCATGCAGGGGCCATTAATGGCGGCCACTGTAGGAATCCCGAGATTCTCCAGACGGACAAACATGCCGTTGAACTCATCGCACCCTTTACGGAAGTCGTCGAGATTCTTCTCCGATCCCAACATATTGAGATTGGCGCCGGCATGAAAATTAGAAGCTTTGCCGGATATGAAGATCACCCCTTTATAAGCGCTTTTCTCTTTTTCCAGGAATGCCAGCATAGTGTTAAAATCCGCAATGGCTCCTTCTGTCCATGTATTCATCTGTTCGCCGGGTACATCAAACCTTACCACGGCTATACCATCCTGATTTTCACAGGCAAAAATCTGTCCCATGTATTGATATCCTCCCTTTCTCGATTTTACAGTCCGAACGTCTTGCAGATAATGTTCTTCTGGATCTGTGAAGTACCGCCGCCGATGGAAAAAATGAGAATTTCTCTCAGGTTTCTCTGCATATCGTAATCCATCGAAGCGCCGCTGGCACCCAGGACGTTCATGCCCTTCATGATTATGTGCTTGGCCGTTTCCGCGCAGAAGTACTTGGTCATAGAGGTTTCCCGCACCGGGTCCATACCCTGCGCTTCTTTCCAGGCAGTGCTGTAAGCCAGCACCTTCATCGCCTCCAGTTCGGACGCCATTTCGGCGATGTCGTGCTGAATGGACTGCACATCCGTTGACGGAGCAGTCCGCTTCATCTTCTCGCGGGCGAACTTCAGAGCCTCATCGAACGAGGCTTGCGCCATCCCCAATGTCATTGATGACAGAACGAGTCGCTCCTGATTCAGAAGCTTCATCTCCTGTTTCCAGCCGTTGTTAAGCCCCTTTTCTTCTCCGCCCAGGATAAAACGCGGCAAGACCCGGACGTTGTCATAGACCACTTCACAGGTATTGGAGCCGTGAAAGCCGAGCTTCTTGATGTTTTTAGCGCTGTAGCCTTCCAGGGACTTGTCCACGATAAAAGACGTGATCCCATTGTATTTAGATTCAGCCGTCCGGGCAAACGTCACCGCATAAGTCGAAACCCCCGCACCGGTAATGAACATCTTGCCGCCATTGATCACGTAATGCCCGTTTTCGAAAAACGCCCGCGTTTTAATACTGGCGGCATCGGACCCGGCGTTCGGTTCCGTAATGGCAAAACTGAACATGATTTCGCCTGCGGCCAGTTTCGGCAGGAATTCGTCCTTTTGTTCCTGATTACCGTTAACGCCGATAATTTCATTGCCATACAAGAGGATGTTGCCCAGGTTCCAGCACAGCACCGGAAGTTTTTTAGCGATCTCCTCAAAGACAATCATCAGATCCACGATGTCGCCTCCCAGACCACCGTAAGCCTCAGGTATATTGACTTTGGCCAGACCCAGATCACAAAATTTCTTCACCAGATCATGGGGGAACTCATCCTTTTCTTCAATTTCTCGGATCAAGGCCGGGGCAATATTGTTATCTACATATCCCCGCACCTTGTCACGCAATGTATTCTGCTTATCTGTAAAATTAAAATCCACTTTCGGTCTCCTTCCGATGATTTCGCTCAGATACCCCTGAATAAATTCGTGGTTTCTGACAAATCAGACGTCATACAGCCTTCCGTTGCATGAGAAACTTCATATCGAAAACCATGACGGCCTCGTCGCGCTGGTTCTTCACAGTATAGCGCCAAGTCTGCAACCCCTGCGACGGTTTACTCGTTTCTTTGCGCTCCACAACTTCCACATAGAGCGTAATCGTGTCCCCGAACTTTACCGGGGCCAGCATCCGCATTTTATCCGCACCCATCCAGGCAATGATCGAACCACCTTCCATTTTCGCCAGACCAGCCATACCGACGGCCATGCCGAAAATCAAAGGACCATGGGCGATCCGCTCCTTAAATACCGTCTTTGCACAAAACTCAGCGTCCATATGCAGCGGGTAAAAATCCATCGTCAGACCGGCCCAGTTTACCACGTGCGTTTCCGTCACCGTAATGGACAGCGTCTTGAAATTAAACCCGATATCAAAATCTTCGTAATATTTCTGCGTCATCGTTGACTCTCCTTAAAATAGCCGTTCCCTATTTACTTACAGGACGGAACTTGGGAAGCTTAAACTCCTCGTTGAGCGTCTCGAACACTACCTCCACAGGCATGTCGCAACGCACATCCTCCGGCTTGCAACCCACAATATTGCTCAACATCTGAACCCCTTCCGCCAGTTTCACCACCGCTACTACATACGGCAGATCAACAATAAAAGCCGACGGGGGATTGCTCTCCACGACCGTGTAAGTATAAACTGTCGCTTTCCCCGATGCCTGAATCCACTCTACATTATCCGAAAAACAATTCGGACAGGCAATCCGCGGATAAAAAATATTCGCCCCACAGTCCTTGCAATGCTGAATAACCAGTTTCTCTTCCCGGGCAGCATCCCAAAAGGGCTTCGCCCAGGGATTAACTACGGGAACCGGTTTTGGTTTTACGGGTGTATCCATCTTCTTATCTCCTTTCATCCTACGGAATTTCTGTCCCCAGAATTGTCACCTGGGCATCCATGTAGGTCCCTCCAACAGCCGTTTCCACGGCGAATTTCGCATCCTTAACCTGACGATCTCCGGCTTTGCCCATCAACTGACGCACTGTCTCCACCATCAGGGCGCAGGCTCCGCCCGCGCCTGTATGACCCTGGGACAGCATCCCGCCATTGGTCGTCGTCGGCATCTTACCACCGGGCCAAGTATCGCCGCGCAGGAACATCTCGCCACCCTCGCCACGCTTGGCAAAGCCCAGCTCTTCAAAACCGATCATCTGATAGATAGGATAGGAATCATAAATCTCCGCAATATCCATGTCCTGCGGCGTAAGCCCCGCCATCTCGAACGCGGCCTTTCCCGCTCGCGCCCAACCGAAACGCGCCACATCCGGCTCCTGGGAAAACACGAAGTGTGTCACCACACCACCTTCGCCCAGCAGATATACCGGTTTCTTCGCAACAGCGCGGGCACGCTCAGCCGACGTTATAATAAAAGCACAGCCGCCGTCGAACAACATATTCGACATCTTCGCCCGCAGCGGCGTTGACAGCATTTTCGATGCCATCACCTCTTCTATTGTCAACGGTTTATTAAAAAAAGCATTGGGATTCAACAGCGCCCATTTGCGATTCGAAACACAGACCGCCGCCAGTTGTTCATCCGTGCATCCCGTCTCATGTTTGTAACGCATTGTGGACAGCGCCGCTATCGCCGAATAGTGCTGACCGAAGGGCACTTCCCACTCCGCCGATATTCCCGCCGTCGAGAACAGGTCAATGCCGCCCTGGGCGGTTACTCCCGTTCCCAACCGGTCCGCATGAACGAATAAAATCGTATTTGCCGCGCCGCTGTTAATCAGACTTGCCGCGACCTCCGTGATGCAAGTGCTGCTTGATCCACCCGCGAATAACTGGCAGTTCTTCTTCACATTTTTCAATCCCAGTTCTTCCACAACACGGCACGTCACCAGCTCCGTATTGAATGCAGGACTATACAGGGCTGCCGTCGGCAGCACATAATCAATCTCATCCTTGTTTATTCCCGCATCACGTATCGCCAGCTTAGCTGATTCTATCGCATGATAGATCGCCGCTGTCTCCGGAAAGCGTCCTGTGGGAACCTCGCCGATCCCAATGAACGCCGCCTTACCTTTCAGTTTACTCATGGTTGACCTCCTTACATGATCACAATTCTTCTGACATCATCGTGCCCGGCAGCCGCCGGCACGTTTCGCAATATTCATTTACCATTTCGGCGACAATCTGTGCCGCCGGTTTTATATCTTGCACCTGGGCCACGCTCTGCCCGGCACTCCAGAAATCGAGCCATTTTTTCGACGTCAGCGGCGGCCTCTCCTCTATATCCGCGATACTTGCTGCGATCCAGTTCGCCGGGTTTCCAGTTACCCGGTTTGTACAGACTATCCCCTCGGGATCAGTATCTATAAGCGCCTGTTTGTAGGCATCGGATGCGCGGGATTCGGGTGTGGCGACAAGTCGCGTCCCCACGATCACCGCACAGGCGCCGCAGGCAATTGCTGAGGCCATCTGCGCTCCTGTACTGATTCCCCCGGCCGCAACAACGGGCAGTCCGATTTTCTCTCTAAGATAGGGCACGAGAATAAGTGTGGACACCCGCCCGCCATGGCCCCCGGCCCCGGCCCCTACAGCCACCAGGCCATCTACTCCTCCCTCGCGGGCTTTACGCCCTTGGGCCAGGGAAACAACATCAGCAAATACCAATCCCCCGCCGGCATGCACGGCATCCAGAATCAGACGGGGATCTCCCAGGGATGTAATGAAAAATTTGACACCGTAATCGAGACAGATGGAGAGTTGTTCCTGCCAGGGAAACTTCCCGGAGAGATGAATATTGACACCCACCGGCGCCTCCGTTTGGGAACGGATAACCTCCATGGCCTGCCGCAACTGTTCCGTCGTGCGATAATTCGGCAGGGGAAGCATCCCCAATCCTCCGGCATTGCAGACGGCAACCACTAGTTCTTCATATGATACTAAAAACATTGGCGCCCCGATAATCGGATAACGAATTCCCATCATAGCCGTGAATTCTGTTGAAATTCGGGGCACCATATTTGTCCTTTATTCCTGTCGCTTTTATGAAGCGACAAGAAGAATTACGACACGGACCAGCCTTGTTTCCTGATGCTTCGAAAAGTCTGACCCGGCAAGAACACATTGCCTTCCGGATGCGCACCACCGTAAGATGGTGGTCGCATCCGTCAGCCAATTGTGGTTTAATTATTTCTTGATACCTGCCATTTCCTCGGCAAGCGCCTTGCAGCGGGCGATGGTCTTTCGCGCTTCCATCAGAATGGTCATTCTTTCCGCAAAGGGTGAACCCTCTCCGTGGAGACAAATCGTTTCCAGATCACCTGCGGTCAATCGGCGAACCAAATCAAACATCCGCAGTCTGTGCTCCGTCGGAACTTTTGCACTGCCCTGGAGGTACTTCTTGATGTCCTCGTGCGTTTCGGGGTTCATCCAGTCTCTGTAAGTCGGCGCGGTAACCAGAAGCCCACCGGCCAGATCCTGAATGATCTCGCAAATCTTGTGGTAGTTGTGAGCAAAATGGTATTTGGCGATATTTGTTGTAATGGGATTAGGAACGGGAATGCCGGCATGATCCACGAAATCCAGACAGGCCGACCGCGACAGTGCATTGAGCGTCTCGAGATAGATTACGATCTCCGTGATCTTTTCCTTAACGTGGGGGGCGTCGGCCACGCCGTTATACTCGGCGATAGCCTGGGCAATACCCAGCAGTTGCTCGCTCATTGGAATGCGATAGGCGCATCCTGTCCGGCGATGCATCAGCGCAAAATTATAAACCATGGTGGCCGCAAACTTCCACTCACCGCAAAGGAACACCCTGTCCCAGGGCACAAAAACATCATCAAAGATAATCAGGGAGTCCGTGTGCATCATTCTCAACGGTGAGTCCAGGGGAAACTCGTCATCACTGATCCGGCCATTGAATGGACGGACGATCTGCCGGATCCCCTTGGCATTGGCCTGGATGGCAAATGCTACTGCGTAGGGAGCTTCCTCGGGAGAACTCATGGCCTTACAGGGGATAACGAAGAATTCGTTACAGTAGGCAGCTCCGGTAATATGAACCTTGGCGCCCCGAACGATAATCCCTTTATCATCTTTGCTGACCAGACGCACTTGAAAGTCGGGATTCGCCTGCCCCGGATCGGAAGGCTTCAGATGCCGGTCGCCTTTGGCATCAGTCACTCCCGCCACGACGCATTTATCAGTCTGCTTTAAGTATTTTCTGTATTTTTCGATACGTTCGGCATACACCTTGCCGGCCTCGCCCATGGTCCTGGCCGTAATGGCAATGGCGTTCATGGCATCGGCGCCGATATCGTGGGCCAGGGGAATGTATCCTTGCCCCAGTTCCGTTGCCTTGATGATAAGCTCCAGGTGCTTCAACAGATCCTGGCCGTTCTTGGGGATATGGTTGTATCTGCTGATATTTTCTTTGAGTTCTTCATCGTAAACCAGTGCCAGATCCTTGTACTGCGGATCGTGGGCCATTTCATAATCCACGGCCACCGTATTGACGCAGGCAGCGAGATGGGGATGGTCGCAAACATTATCGATCTTCTTGCCTTTGTAATAGACAACCCTGCCGTCGTTTAAACTCTCTCTATATTGATCTGCTGTCATTAAGCCCATTGTAATTTATACCTCCTGATTTTTTGACTCTTCTGAAATATTTATTGCCTTACACTTCAGTTCTGACCTTAGTTCTTCCGGTTTTCCTTTCTCTTTCAGGAAACCATGTTGCCCCGGACACAACTAAATTGATCCGCCACCGTCCGCAACAAGAATCTGTCCCGTCATGTAAGCCGAGGCCTCCGAAGCGAGAAATAATGCTATACGACCCATTTCTACCGGCTCGGCAACACGTTTAATCGGCATATGAGCCATTTCCACCTTCATCATCTCTTCGTTGCTCCACAGAGCTTTGCTGAATTTAGTCCTTGTCACACCCGGTGCGATACAGTTCACACGGATACCGAATTCACCCATTTCTTTGGCCATAGCGCGGGTCAGCATGCCGATGCCGGCTTTACTAATGCAATACAATCCCAAACCTTTATCGGGACTTACGCCGCCGACAGAAGAGACATTAACTATATTGCCGCTCTTCTGCTCGCGCATAATCTTGCCCACCAGCTGGCTCATGACGGTATAACCCTTGAGGTTAGTGACCATGATCTGGTCGTACATTTTCTCGTCCATATCAACGAGGTAGCCCATGCCGGGATTGGTGGCCGCATTATTCACCAGAATATCAATCCGCCCGAATTCTTTGACGATAGCATCAATTCCGTTCTTTATACTGTCTATTTCCCGGTTGTGCATAGGCACGGCAAGGGCTTTACGTCCCATGGCCCTGATTTTCACAGCAACCTTTTCCAGATCTTCCAGTTTACGGCTACAAATAGCCACATCGGCTCCTGCATCAGCAAAAACCAATGCTATCGCCTCACCAATGCCCCGGCTTCCTCCGGTAACAACTGCAACTTTCCCTTCCAATGATAAATAGGATGTATCCACGATTTATTCTCCTTTTCCGAATATTTATTGCCAGATAATACAAACAGACAGCATTTACTGCAAGATAAATGCCAACCATCTGATTACATTAAGTGCTTTTTATTTCAAGGACTTAACCCGGAAGTTTCCCTGAAAACGCAAGAGAGCGCACAACATACGGTTTTGCAACCATCCATATGTTGCGCGGGCACGCTCTCGCCGACACTCCGGCAGATCAAACGCGGCCAAATTTCATCTAAATTGGCCTCGTAAAAAGTCGATTTTGCCCTTTTTGTCATCATTCCCGACGTAGATGACCTTGAGGTTACGAAGGCTGTAATCAAGTAATTTCAATAATTTCTGTAAAACTGCCAATGTTAGGAGGCCGGGACAACCTACCTGCCTCCTAACATCGACAAATGGACTTTGGTCCTATGCATTACCAGACCAGCGATATTCCGGCTACTACTGCGGCGTCTTAGGCGCCTTAATCGAATCGACAATGACAAAACGCTTGGCTTTTCCGTCCGCCTTGAGGATCAGGCTGGAGAAACTGCTCACATGCTGCTTGGGTCCAAAAGTAATGTTTGGACACAGACCGCCCATATCAAAATTATGGACGCTTTCCAGTCCTTTCACCAAAGTCTCGGGATTCAAATCCCTACCGGCCTTGCGCAGCCCCTGGGCCATGGCTTCAATGTATCCCCAACCGGCCAGGTACAGATAGTCCGGGTACGCTGGATTTTCCAGGGTCTTGGCGGCATTGCCGTACTTCTTGTTAATCTCCTTGATGCGTTTAATCCCCGGTAGATCGGTGTGCCCCGGCGCGTAAGGCGTGACCAGCATATAGCCGTCTGCCGCCTCACCGGTCAGAGCAAAGAGCGGCGGGACGCCCGTGGTATTGTTCGATATCAACTGAACATCCCAGGCCATCTTGACCTTCTGTTTAATGATCGCTGCTGACTGGGGCAGGTAAGTCCAAAGGACGATTGCGTCCACGTTGGCTTCCTTCATGGCATTCATATGCGGTGTGAAATCGATCGTACCGGTCTTGTAAGGAGCCTGTGCCACCAGCTTCGTCTTCATGAACGTGGCAGCCGCGCTTGCTCCCTCCAGCCCTTCTTTGCCAAAATCGTCATCCTGATAAATGACTCCGATCCGCGCCTTGCTATTTTTACTCAGAATATACTCAACCGCCCGGGAAGCCATACCGAACTGAACCGTATGGGGCACGAAGACCCATTTATTGCCGGGATGATAGAATCCCTTGTTGGCCCCGTGGGGCATAAGGACAACCTTGTTCTCGGCACACAGGGGCACGATCGCGCTGGAACCAGCACTGCCCAGGTTGAAGGCAATGGCCAAAACCTCATCTTTCAGAATCACTTTCTTGGCCGCATTCATCGTTGTGGTGGGAAGGATCCCGTTGTCCTCGACAATCAGATTGATTTTTCTGCCGCTAATTCCACCCGTATCATTGACCCAGGCCACATAATCACGAAAAGCATCGGCAATAGGCGGGCCGCCGTATTTCCCCGGTCCGGAAAGGTCGACGAGACAGGCTATTTTGATTTCCTTATCTGTAACGCCGCGCACGGTTGCCGCCCAGGCGCTCTGCACCGACAGACACAAGACAACCGCCAACATCAAGCTTAATCCCCACAATCTAATTTTCATATACTTCCTCCTTTTTATAATATGGTCAATATTATTAGTGTCCCTGTCCCGCTGTGGAACGGGGACAGGGACGGTGCAAACAACCATTGACATCGATTTTGACACTAATCTATTTGGACTTTTCGACGCCGGCGGAAACGACCGGCCTCCGAGGCTACTTATTACGTCTTTCACTGGACTAGTCCTTCATCAGGTGCTTTGCTATGGCCATATAAGCCGGCAATGACGTGGGATCGATGAGAGGGTTCGATGCTATGGGATAAGATGCATACCGGGCAATCACCATTTCTGCCTTTGGATCGATCCAGATGAGCTGCCCGTGAACTCCGCGCGCAGTGTAGACGCCATGTTCATTGTGCGACACCCACCAGAAGTTCCGGTAAGACCATCCGGGCAGAGTTTTATAACCGGCTTTGGCAAAGTTTCCCTTGTCGGCGCCACGGCGTATATCAGCCACAACAGAGCGGGGGACAATCTGCTGTCCGTTGTAGTAGCCGTCCAGACGCAGCATCTCCCCGAATCGGGCGAGATCACGCAGTGACGTGTTCAGGCCCCCGCCTGCCAAATTCACACCAATGCTGTCTACCCAGTAGCAGGCATCGTGCTCAGCGCCGAGTTTTGTCCATATCTTTTCTGAGGTGAGTTCAGCAAGAGATTTCCCCGAGACACGGCTAATAATCCAGGCCAAAACTTCGGGATCGACGCTCTTATAGGTAAACCTCTCCCCATGTTCGCCATTTTTCTGCTTGGTGAGTGCGAGGAGCATGTCATAGGTATTGCGCGGACCATCATAGTTCGGCGGCAGCGGAAACATTCCGGTGGCCCTTGCAAAAACCCAAATGTCGGCCTTCGGGTCGGCATAGACTTCCGAAAACTTCACACTGACCGTCATATCCATAACCTGCCGGAGCGTCGCGTCGGCGTAAGCGGTATCCTTGAGTTCCGGCACATATTTCGAGCAGAGAGCCTCAGGATCAAGCTTGCCCTCGTCAACAAGAATGGCGGCGAGGGTGCCCACAAAGGACTTCGTTACCGACGCCGCCCAATGCAGCTTAATCGGGCTGAAAGCGCCTAAGAATTTCTCATATACGATCCTGCCTTTGTGCAGCACAACGATGCCGTCGGTGTAGTTCGCTGCGATCGACTCACCCCACGTCATTTCCCGGCCATCGAGGGTCGTAAACTTCACAGCATCCAGATCCGTCCTCTCGGCGCGAGGCAGTGGGGTAACCGGACCATCACCACGTGAAACTGCAACCGTCGGAACGAGCTGCCTCATGTTGCTAAATGACCAGCGTGATTGGGGAAAACGGTAGAAGCTAACATCACCGAAGCGAATGATCTTGTCAGCCTTGGGTGGAAAACCCTGCATCCATCCGAGCACTACAGGATCTGACGCCGCCGCGTCGGGAAATTTCGGGGACTGGGCCTGAGCAAAGACAATAACACAGAACACGGGAATCGTTAACACCGCTAATACTACTCCCCTCATAATCTTCTTCATTGGTAATTTGCTCCTTTCATGGATTGACAGATCCGGCAGACCGGCTTTTCCATCAGCTAAATGTTAAGTCTCACATACTCCTCTTGCCGCCTTTTTCCCGGCGATCCTACATTATTTTGACCATACAATGGTGTAGTTCAACACCTCATAAAAACAACCTATTCCTATCATTATAATCAATGTAATTTATATCATTTATCGCTGGTTGAAATAAAGCATTCTCTTCTAAAATCAATGTTGTACCAGCATTGCAACAAACTTAATACTTAAAGGGCCAGGTCTTCCAGTAAATTTTGATACGCCGATAGATGCCAACAAGCCCCTGAGGTTCGAACAGGAGTGTTAAAACAATGACCAGACCGAAGATGCCGAGTTTCAAATCCACGATCAAGTTGCTGAGATTGGGATAAGTACCGCGAAGTGCGTCGGTCAGGTAAACGATGGCGTGGGGAATGCCGGTGATCAAAATGGCTCCAAGAATGGAGCCCAGAACAGTACCCATGCCCCCGAGAACGATCATGGCAATATAGGCGATAGACAAGGTAATATCAAAGTTTCCGGGCACGATCCATTTCTGGTAGTAAGCCATCAGACTTCCCGCCACACCGGCATAAAAAGCGGCAACAGCAAACGCCATTATTTTATATTTAGCCAGTGAAATCCCCATGGCCTCCGCCGCGATGTCGCGATCGCGGATGGCTACAAATGAGCGTCCAATTTTCGTCCGGGCAAGATTCTTCGCCACAAGTGTCGCGATGACCGCAAAAAACATGATCAGGAAAAAGAACTGCCGTTCCGTTTCGATATAAAAGCCTTCCGTTCCGATCTTCGGAACGGCCATGCCCGTATCTCCTCTGGTAAGGTCCCAGTGAAACAGGATGTACTCGATGATAAAACCAAAGGCCAATGTCCCGAGGGCCAGATAAAGGCCTTTCAACCGCAGAGAGGGAACGCCCACGATCAGGCTAAGCAAGGCGGCCATAAGGCCGGAAAGAGGCAGCGAAATTATGAAAGGCACTCCCAGCGTTCCGGCGAGCAAACCAGATGTATATGCACCGATGGCGACAAAGGCGCCGTGCCCCAGCGAAATCTGCCCCGTATAGCCTATCAGGAGATTGAGGCCCAAAGCGCCAATCACGGCAATCCCCATCTCATCGAGAATGCTCAACTGATAACGAGACAGCAGAAAAGGGAGCACCAGCATCGCCACGATAAATATTACCAACCAGGACTTGACCCAGAGGTTCTGGAAAAGCGCTGTATCTTCCCGGTAACTGACTTTAAAATTCGCCATAAACGTTTTTACACCCTTTCCACTTTTTCCTTGCCGAAAATACCGTGCGGCCGGATCATCAGAACGATGATCATAATCGCAAAGGCGGCCACGTCCTTGATATCACCCATGTGGAAATTTCCCAGCGACATGCCACTTAGATAATTCGCCGCCAACCCTTCGACAACACCAATAATTATGCCGCCCACGATAGCACCGCCGATGCTTTCCATTCCACCGAGAATTGCCGCCGCCATGGCCTTAAGCCCCACATGGCTCATCGCCAGACGGACAAAGCTCTGCTCCGCAAGGAACATACCGGCCACAGCTGCCACCAGCCCTCCCAATGCCCAGGCCACCATGTGAATTTTCTTCACGTTGATTCCCATGAGCCCCGCCGTATCCGGGTCTTCCGCCGAACCCCGCATAGAGATTCCCAGCAGAGAGCGGCTAAAAAACAGGATGACGACGACAAACAGTACGATAGATACAATAATAGTGGAGATCGAACCCTGGGCCAAGGTAATTTTATCCAGGTGAATGACCTTGTCTGTAAAAGGGGAACTAAGCGAATAGACATCGTGACCCCAGATGAGCCCCGCGAGACACGTCAGGATACTGGCAAGTCCTACGGTGACCATGATCGTGGAAAACAGTGGTTCACCCACCATGGTCCTAAAGAAGATCTGGTAAACTGCCGCACCCAGAATGATGCCGCCGATCAAGGCTATAAAGAAGGCATAAATATAAGGAACATTCATCATAGTGGCAAAGCTGTAACAGATAAAAGCACCCACCATGGCTAACTCGCCCTGGGCAAAGTTAATCACACCTGTCGATTTAAAGATGAGAACAAAACCCAGGGCCATCAGGGCGTAAATCGCTCCCATGGACAAACCATTAAACAGAATCTCGATAATTTTTTCCATTATATCAACACCCTCTCTGAATTTTCCTCCCGGCGGGACTCTCAGCGCCCGCCGTACATTTCCGCTATCTCCTGTTGAAACCGCTTCTCAATGGTCTTGCGCTTTACTTTCTGCGTGGCGGTCAATTCCTCATCATCCTGGTCTAGCTCCTTTTCCAGAATCTTGAACTTCTTGACACTTTCCACATTGGCCAGACCTTCATTCGCCGCGTCAATCTCCTGCTTAATCAGTTCCTTGACTTTGGGATTTTCCGCCAGACTACGATAGGTCGTATAAGCAATTTTGTTCTTCTGCGCCCAGTTCCCCACGTTTTCGTAATCGATCTGAATCAGCGCACTGATATACTTTCGGCGGTCACCAATGGCAATAGCCTCTTTTATGTACATGCTGCACTTAAGCTTGTTTTCAATTTCCGAAGGAGAGATATTCTTTCCTCCGGAAGTGATAATGATATCCTTCTTACGATCAACGATATAAAGGTGATTGTCTTCATCGAGTTGGCCCACATCCCCTGTACAATACCAACCGTCACGGACAACTTCACATGTGGCCTCGGCATCCCGATAATAACCGACAAAGATGGAATCTCCCTTAACATGAATTTCTCCATCCTCGGCCAGTCGAAATTCCAAACCTTGACAAGGCTCACCCACAGATCCATGTTTTATTTTCTTATGGGGGCCGGAAATCGTTCCGGACGTTTCCGTAGCTCCATACATTTCCACGGTTCGCACACCCAGCGAGCGGAAAAATGTCAGGACCTCCGGGGCAATAGGCGCGCCGCCGCTCATAAGAGTCCGGCAATTGAGCATCCCGACCTTGTCGCGGACGGACCGAAAGCTCCAGAGATAACCTACCGCATACAGCAAAAGCCATTGCAGCGGAACCTTCTCGTTGTTCATTCGGTAACTCGATACCCGCAAGCCTACGGGCTGCCAGAAGTTATACATGAATTTCTTGAAACGCGTCGTGTCTTCCATCTTGATTAGCACGCCGGAGTGAAGTTTTTCCAAAATGCGCGGAACGGCGGCAAAGAAAGAAGGGCGAATCTCCTGAATGTTCTGCTGAACCGTATCGATCGATTCGGCAAAGCTTACAGTATAACCGAAAACCAGCGGCATGCTCATAGTCAGGCTTCTCTCGAGTATATGGCACAGCGGCAAATAGGAGAGCAGAGTATCCCGATCCGTAAAGTGTAATACCGGCTGCAGAGCATAGACAGCCTGGTGAATTACATTCCGATGGGAAAGCATGGCGCCTTTGGGATGTCCCGTTGTTCCGGACGTATAGACGATAAAAGCCACATCCTCCGCCCGGCCCTGCTCAACAAGACGGGTAAAAGCCGCCGGGTCTTTCCGGAGGGCTTCTATGCCTAAAGCTTCTACATCCTTATAACTAATGATCAGGGGTTCATTGTAGTGACGCAATCCTTTTACGTCGATGACGATGATCTTTTTGAGCAGCGGCAATTCTTCCTTTACTGCCAGTACCTTGTCTGCCTGTTCCTGGTCCTTAACAACAACAAACTTTGATTCGGAGTGATCGAGAATATATTTGACCTGCTCCGCCGAATTTGTGGGATAAATACCAACTGCCACACCACCCAGACTCTGAATTCCCAAGTCGGCAAAGAGCCATTCCGGGCAGTTCTCTCCCAAAATCGAGGCCTGGTCTCCTTTTTTCATGCCCAGGTCCGTAAGCCCCAAACAGAATTCACTGACCTTTTCCAAGTACATATTCCAAGAGATTTCCTGCCAGATGCCTTTGAATTTTTCGCGCATGGCAACCCGGTCTTGATAAAGCCCCGCTTTCTCCAGCAGCAGCTTCGGTAATGTCGTATTTACCCTCTCCATGAATGTTGCTCCCCCCACACGCTGATCGTCGCTAAAGATCGCATGACCCTCATTGTTCATCTCCCAGGTAAGCCTTGACCACCTCCGGATTCGCACTCACTTCTCCGGGTGTGCCTTCAGCGATTTTGGTGCCGAAATTAAGGACTGTAACTCGATCGGACAGGTCCATGACCAGCCCCATGTCATGTTCGATCAGCACAACTGTTATATCCATCTCTTCATTGATATCAATTATGTACCTCGCCATGTCTTCGCGCTCTTCGAGATTCATTCCGCTGACAGGTTCGTCAACCAGCAGAATCTTCGGTTTCATGGCCAGGGCGCGCGCCAGCTCCACCCGTTTCTGGAGGCCATAAGACAAACTGCTTACGGGAGACTTCCGCACAGACTGCAAATCAAGAAACTCAATTACATCTTCCACGGCATCGCGGTTTTCAACCTCCTCCCGCTGGCATTTGCCAAGGTACAGGGCCGCCCCTAAAAGTCCATATTTCATGAGATGGACCCGTGCGGACATCAGATTATCCAGAACGGTCATTCCCTTGAAAAGGGCAATGTTCTGAAAAGCTCTGGCCACACCCATTTGCGCAATCCGGTCCGGCTTGACCCCAAGCAACTCCCGATTTTCAAACCGGATGCTGCCCTGCTGGGCCTTGTAGATACCGCTGATACAATTGAAAATGGTTGTCTTGCCGGCCCCGTTCGGCCCGATAATCGAATAGATTTCCCCTGATTTCACGCCGATGGAAACATTCCGAATGGCCTTAATTCCACCGAAGCTCATGGAAAGATCCGCTATCTCCAGTTGCATTGATTTATCCGAATTCATGACAGCCATCTTTTCCTTCTCTTGTAATGTTTAACGTCCCGGAAACTTTTCTTGGTACCCACATCCGTCAGACCAAGGTAAAATTCCTTGATATCCCTGTTTTCTCGCAATACTTCGCTCGGTCCTTCCATCACGATTCTGCCGTTCTCCAGGATGTAACCATAATGAGCAATCGATAAGGCAACATTGGCGTTTTGTTCCACCAGCAAAATGGCCACACCTCTTTCTCTATTAATAGTGCTGACGATTTCAAATATTTCTTTTACGACAAGAGGAGCAATCCCGAGGGACGGTTCGTCCAGCATGATCAACTTGGGATCGGCGATCAGGGCCCGGGCAATAGCCAGCATCTGCTGCTCTCCGCCACTTAGGTAACCGGCAAGCTGACGGCGGCGTTCTCTCAGAATGGGGAAGTAACCAAAGACCGTCTCCAGACTAAGGGGGAATTTTTTACGATCGGCCAGAACATAGGAACCGATTATGATATTTTCCTCAACGGTCAGCTCAGCAAAAATCCGCCTTCCCTCGGGAACCTGGGAGATCCCCAGAGAAACTATACTGTAAGGCTCTTTTTCATTGATAACCTGACCTTCGAATTCGATTACACCATCTTCAACGGCCAGATCAATCGTCTTGCGGATCCCGGAAATTGTATTGAGTGTGGTAGTTTTGCCGGAACCGTTGGCTCCAAGCAGAGCAACAATTTTAGCAGGTGGAACTTCAAGGGAAATTCCCTTGAGCGACAGGATGATATCATTGTAGGTCGTTTCGAGATTTGTAACTTTCAGCATTGACAGCTCCTAACACTTTTGTGTTGAAACAAGTACAACCACAGTAAAGCACAATTCTAACAAAGAACAGCCTCTGGCTTTGCAAGACAGATGCCACAACCTATTTAAATATATAAAGCCTGAAATATTAGATGGATAATCGTTAAAGCACTGTGCAGTTACTGTATTTTGTGCCGCCATGTTGCACCATATGTTGTCTTTAATCATCCATATATGGCGCAATTCCGCTGTTTCTCTTTCTTCCCTTTATTGTCATGGTAACACGATATTGTCAATTATACAAGTTTCAAGATTTTATTGCTACAGGTTTGTTCTGATTTTAATTGCCTTAAATTTTCAATAGTAGGAACTATTCAGCGCTGGTTTTCAGCCCGCAAAAGAGGCGCGCCACAAAGCGCTCGGGCAAACTTATGAAATAAAAAATTTGTCCGGCACAGGAATTGCCTCTTGTTGTCGAAGAAGTATATTTATCCGAAAGAAGATGTTCCCATGATTTACATCAAAGAGGCTGATCTACAGAAAAACATCATGACCATTGAGGTGGACGGCATTCTTGATGATGAGTCCATTCCGCTCTTAAAAAGAGTCTGCGAGCATCATCTGGCCTACGGAAAAAGCGTTGCCTTAAATTTAAAGGGGATTATTCACATTACTCGAGAGGGAAGAATGTATTTGCAAACAATCAAGGACGAGGTATTTATCGCTCATCTTCCTGATTTTGTAAATATTGATAATAGTTAAAAAAACGGCGACGCTCTATTTAAAAAGCGCCGCCGCCTCTGTAATAATTCTGCTTTAAATTGGTATATTCTTTTCTACAGCATCTCAAAAATAGCCGCAGCACCCATGCCGCCGCCGATACACATCGAAACGATACCGCGCTTTGACTTGCGGCGTTTCATTTCATGAAGCAGTTGAGCCGTCAGCTTGGCGCCCGATGCTCCCAGTGGATGACCCAGAGCAATGGCGCCCCCGTTGGGGTTAATATCGCCGGCCTTAAGTCTGTCTTCGATGCCAAGCTCGCGGATGGAATAAAGCGCCTGCGAAGCGAAAGCTTCATTGATCTCGAAGAGATCGATGTCTTTGGTTGTCAGTCCCGCCTGCTTGAGAACCTTGGGAATAGCGTATCTCGGACCGACACCCATTTCCTCGGGCCTGCATCCCGCTACTGCATAATTGGCTAGTTTTGCCAGTGGCTTCACACCAATGGCCTTGGCCTTCTCCGCCGTCATGATCAGGGCGAAGCCGGCGCCGTCCGTCGTTTGAGACGAGTTGGCGGCCGTGCAATTCCCGCCGGCCTTGAAGGGAGATTTCAGCTTAGCCATATCCGCCAGCGTCACCGGCCATCTTACGCCGTCATCCGTATCGAAGACGTAAGTTTCCCGGATGCGCTTGCCGTTTTTGGCGGTTTTGTATTTGTAAGCATTAATGGGAATGATCTCCCCCTTGAACTTCCCGGCCTTGATGGCTTCATAGGCCCGGCGATTGCTTTCCATACCCATGGCGTCCATGTCTTCCCGCGAAATTTTATAGTCGGCAGCGATGTTTTCTGCCGTCATGCCCATGGAGATATACACCCAGGGTGCACCTGCAGGCCAATCAACATTGGGACGCATAATAGAACCGCCCATAGGGATGTGGGACATTGATTCCACGCCACCTGCTATAATGACATCGGACCAGCCCATATTGATCTTGGCCGTTGCATCGGCCATGGACTGCACGCCCGAAGAGCAGAAACGGTTGATAGTCATGCCGGAAGTAGTTATAGGCAGACCGGCGCCAACAGCAAGACACCTTCCCATTTGCATGCCCTGTTCACCTTCCGGGAAGGCATTGCCGCAGATAACATCGTCAACGTCTGCGGGATCCAGTTGGGGTACTCTGGCCAGCAGACCTTTTATTACTTGAATCCCGATTTCATCGGCTCTGGTTCCAGCGAGACCGCCTCTTTTTGAACGTCCACCGGCACTTCTGACGGCATCTACAATGACAGCTTCTCTCATGATGTTCCTCCTTGTATGTAACGGACGCCGGATCCGCGGAACCGGCGTCCTGTCAATTATTGGTTATTAGTTGCGCAGGGGCTTGCCTGTTGTCCACATGTGCATAATACGATCCTGGGTCTTCTGCTCGCCGGCGAGACTCAGGAAGGCTTCTCTTTCCAGATCCAGAAGTTCCTGTTCCGTTACAAAGGTTCCTTCCGCACAGTCACCGCCCGACATAATGTAGGCGATCTTCTTGGATACATGGACATCGTAGTCGGAAACGTAATTGCCGGCACGCATGTTGTAAAGCGCCGCATTAATCAGGCCGCGGAAGTTTTCGCCCATAACGGGAATCAGTGCCTGCCGTCCCGGTTTGTAGTACAGCGACATGCCGAGGACGAGTTGTTTGGCGTCCCAAATCTGCTGGTCGCGACCGAGACTGATGTTTTCTGTTTTCCGGATATAGCCCAGATCCATGGCTTCCGCCGCGCTGGTAGCCACTTTTGCCGTGGCGATATTCTCGAAGGCCTTGATATAATAATGCTGGAGGTTAAGACCACCCTCCACTGCACCGGTCGGAATGCCTTCGGTGAGACGCAAGGCGGTTTCCTTGCAGCCGCCGCCGGCCGGAATGAGGCCGACACCCACTTCAACAAGACCGATGTAGGTCTCGCCGCAGGGTTGGCATCGTGCACCGTGCATTGCTATTTCACATCCCCCGCCCAGAGCCATGCCCGCAGGAGCAGTTACAGTGGGCTTGGAGAGATATTTCATTTTCATGAGGGCGTTCTGGAGGTCGGAGATGCTGTTCTCCACGAAATCCCATTCGCCTTTCTGAATCGCCATGAGTACCTTGAAGACATTGGCGCCGGCGGAAAAAGCACGCTCATCGTGATTGGCAACAACCAGACCTTTGAAGTCTTTTTCAACGATATCGCAACTGGCTTTAATCATCTCGACCATGCCGTCGTCGATGGCATTCATCTTCGTATGGAACTCAAGACAGGCCACGCCGTCACCGATATCGACTAGGCTGGCACTGGCGTTTTCCTTGACGACCTTTTTCTGGTCTTTCAGGGAGGGCAGAAGAATAATCTTCGGATTTTCATCGACTTTAACGTAGCCCTTGGTTGCAAAATCATAGATGTACTGACCGTCCTTCTTCTTGGTGTAGAAGGATTCGCAACCGGCTTTCAGCATTTCTTCGATCTTCTTGGGCACTTTTTTCTTGAGCTTCTTCATGACTTCAACGGCTTCACGCACACCCACGGCATCCCATACTTCGAAGGGACCGAGTTTCTGATTGTAGCCCCACTTCATGGTGTTGTCTATTTCCATAACCCTCTCGGCAATCTCGGGAATCCGGTTCGCTGCATAAATGAAATTGTTGCAGAGAAATTCGCGGACAAATTCGGCGGCAGCATCTTTGCCGTTGAAAAGGGCTTTTATCTTGGCACCCGGACCGCCTTCAACCTTGTTGGCTGCTGAAACGGATGCAAACTGTACCTTCGGCGCCGGTTTGTATTCCAGTGTCTTGTAATCGATAACCAGTTTGACCTTCTTGCCTTTTTCATCTTTTGTTTTCTTGTAAAAGCCCTGCTTCGTCTTGTTGCCAAGCCACTTCTTTTCCATCATTGCAGTCAGGAAGTCTGTAGGTATAAACCATTCCTTCATTTCGTCATCTGGGACGGCGTCATGGAGGTTTTTCATAACATGGATACCGGTATCAAGACCGACAAGGTCCATCGTGCCGAAAACGGCCGTGCCCGGACGCCCCATGGCCTTCCCGAAAATGGCGTCGATTTCCTCAATCTTCATGTCTTTTTCAACCATCAGGTGGATGACATTGGAAATATCGAATATACCGATGCGGTTTCCGATAAAGTTCGGCGAGTCTTTGCAGACAACAACACCCTTGCCCAGAACTTCTTCACAGAAGGTAACCATATAGTCGACGATCTCTTTCTTCGTTTCCTTGCCGGGAATGACTTCCAGGAGCTTCATGTAACGGGGCGGATTGAAGAAGTGAGTGCCCAGAAAATGTGCTTTCATATTGGCGCTGAATTTAGCCGAAACGTCCTTAATGGGAATACCGGATGTGTTCGTGGAGATAATGCAATCCTTTTTTAATGCTTTTTCCAGTTTGGCAAAGAGCTCCTGTTTGATTTTCAGGTTTTCGATAACGACTTCGCATACCCAGTCAACATCTTTCAGCATACCCAGATTGTCTTCCAGATTGCCTATTGTGATCATAGATGCGTTTTTCTTGGTAAAAAATGCGGCGGGTTTTGCCTTCATAATCCCGGCCAGACCGTTGGCGGCAAAACGGTTCCGCCATGCCGGACTCTTTTCCGTCAGTCCTTTAGCCTTATCGGCGTCCGTCAATTCAAAAGGGATAATGTCCAGAAGAACACACTCGATCCCCGCATTGGTCAAATGGGCCGCGATGGTGGCACCCATAACACCGGCACCCAGAACAGCTGCTTTTTTAATTTTATAAGACATAGTTTCCTCCTCAAGAGAGATTACCCCGGTGCGGCGTCGATGTATGCCATGACAGGTCGCATCGACGTCCGTCACCGGGTTATAAGTTGTTTGTCAACATTAGATTGTGAAAGACTCGTCGGCAATTTCAATCGTGATCTTGTCGGCGGCCTTGATAACTTCGCAACGGCCCTTGACAGTCGGGAGAATTTCCGCTGCGAAGAATTTAGCCGAAGCTACCTTTCCGGCGTAGAAAGCCACGTCGGCGTTATCGCGGATCAACCCGCGCTGTTTACCCTTGGAATCCTCGGCGCCTGCTCCCTGATAAATTACGCCCAGCTTTTCCTCGGCGATGCATGCGGCCTGCATAAGAAAATGTCCCATCAGGACGTCACCAAAAATATCCATAACCGCTGAAGCATTCAGAATGGGAACCAGGAAATTGGCACTCTTTCCAAGCGAAGCCAATGTCATTACCAGGTCCACCAGGGCATTGAAGGAATCTTCCATCTTAACGGCGTACTTTTTTAGATCTTCAAAGGTCTTTGCTTTGGCGATCGTTCCACCGATTTCTCCCATCATAGCCATCATGTTCGCGCCCTTGCGCTGACCCAGTTTTCTTCCCACTAGATCCAGAGACTGGATGCCGTTAGTTCCTTCATAGATGCAGGCGATTTTGCAGTCCCGCAGATACTGCTCGACAGGATATTCCTGGCAGTAGCCGTAACCGCCGTATACATCGATAGCCTTATTACAAATATCGAATCCGCGGTCGGAGGAGAAAGCCTTGCACAGAGGCGTGAGTAATTCCACAAAACCGTGCCATTTATCATGTTCTTCCTTTGTTTCCGCTGTTTCGGCCAGATCCATACAGTAGGCCGCAAAGTAATTCATGGCGCGGATACCTTCCACATATGCCTTCATCCACATCAAATCCTTGCGGACGTCCGGATGCTGAATAATGGCAACGGACTTGGCGTCGGGGTTCTTCATTTCCCAGACTGGCGTACTCTGGATTCTTTCCTTGGCGTACTGGACAGCATGCTCGTAGGCGGCGGTACCATGTCCTAATCCCTGCATACCGACTTCCAGACGGGCTTCGTTCATCATGTGGAACATGACTTTCATGCCTTCCTTTTCCTTGCCGAGAAGCTCGCCGATACATTTGCCGTCATCACCAAAGTTCAGTGTACAGGTGGCGTTTCCTTTGAGTCCCATCTTGTGTTCTACGTTACCGGTATGGACGTCGTTGAGCTTACCGAGACTGCCGTCTTCCTTGACCTTAAACTTCGGAACAATGAAAATAGAGATACCGCCCGTTCCGGGAGGATCACCTTCGATTCTGGCCAGAACCGGATGAATAATGTTCGGCGCCAGATCGTGATCTCCGGCGGAGATGAAGCACTTGGTTCCCGAGATGCTGTAAGTTCCGTCGGGAAGTCTCTTGGCTACAGTTTTCAGCGCCCCGACATCGCTGCCGGCACCCGGTTCAGTCAGACACATTGTGCCGCACCATTCACCGGAGTACATCTTGTACATATATTTGTTCTTCTGCTCTTCCGTCCCGAATTTTTCAATCAGCCCGGCTGCGCCGATTGTGAGGCCGCCGTACATGACGAAAGCGATGTTGGCAGCGATAAACATTTCGCTGTAAGCCGTAGCCATAATCATCGGCATTCCCTGTCCACCTACATCGGGCGACTTCATGGGGCATAACCATCCGCCTTCCTTGTATTTATTAAAGGCATCCTTGAAAATTTTCGGTGTCGATACATTGCCGTCTTTCAGGTGACAGCCTTCCTTGTCTCCTTCCGTGTACGTAGGAAGGATAACGTTGATGGCCATTTTCTCGGCCTCATTCTGCATCATCAACACGTCATCCTTGGAGAAATCCTTGAACTTCTCCGTTGTGAACAGTTTCTCGATGCCCAGCTGTTCAAAGAGGATAAACTGCTGATCTCTAGTATTAACTAACCCGTTACTCATATATACCTCCTCATATTGATTTGATGTAGACTTGTGATTATAAGCTTCATGTCCATCTGCTGAAAAACCTCTGAGAGATAAAACCTTTTGACGGGAAAGGGTTTTTATCCGTCATGGTAAGGGAAATTTTGAACTCGTGAACAGCGGTCATTGTTTGACCGCCGGTAATAATACCAATGGTGGAGTACCTTAATATCTCTTTGATGTCAAGAATTATTTAAGAAATCTGACGACATCAATCCCATTAATATAATTGAACTTTTTAAAAACAGCTTTGGCAATTATTTCACGAATGACTTTTTCAATTACGGGGTGATGCTGATCCGGCGATTGGGCAAGTATGCGCTGAAACTCGCGTAAAGAAGTGGAATATTTCGCAGTAAAAAACGGGATTGAAGCGTAAAATATACTACAAAGCAATCAACGGATTGCCCATTGGATTCTCCGGATATTTCTTCAGAAAGCTAGATTATCTTTATGGCGTCATGGACTGATACAGGGCAGGATCAAAAACCACGGAATTCCTGCCTGCTGCAAAGTTAAATCTTGCTGCACCTGTCTTTCCTACCAGCTTGACCTGCTCGAGTTTTCTGAGTTCGTGTGTCTCGGCTTGAATATCTGCCAGTGCCCGGCGACCGCTCTGCAGGCTACCAATAACGGTGACACGCTCCGGATGCCCGGCGGCATCATACCGAATCGAATATGCCTCAACCGTCAAAGGACCTTCTGCTCGTTCAACCGGCTCGGGTAAAGCTTCGGCATCGATTGCTTTCTGGATTGCCGAATAATCTTCATCCTCCCAGGGGTTCGCCGGAGATTCCGCACCATAGATGCCAATGGCATGTTTGGAGTTGTACCAGCCATTGGCCGTTACCATAGCTTTTAAGCGACGATCCCGGCGGATATGGCTCATGACGGTAGCGATGGCGTGCAGGGAATAATTATTCCCGGGACCACCAAAATAGGCAAGTCCTCCTGTTACCGATAAATCGCGAGAATCATTTTCGTCAATTCCGATGGCCTGACGGGAAATGTCCACAGCAGAGGGAAAGCAACTATAAAGGTCAAATATTCCAATATCGCCGAGAGACAAACCGGCTTGCTGCAGGGCCAAGCGGGATGCTTCCGTAATGGCCGGCGAATCGTAAAGCCGCGGCCTTTGTGTGACGTGCCGGATATTATTCAATTCCGCCCCACCCATCGGATAAACCCATCGTGAAGATTCAATGCCCAGTGCCCGGGCATCGCTCTCACTGGTCATAATCAGAGCCGCCGCTTGATCAACATTGATGTTGGACATCATGCGGAGGGTGTAGGGATAGACCACAAAGCGGTTGTGTGCTGTCGGCAGCGTAATCTCATCTGCCGATAGGAACTTGCGGTTCCAGGCATAGGGGTTCTCGGAAGCAATCTGGGAAAGGCGTTCATAGCGCCTGCCCATGTAGAGGCGGTGTTCCTCAGGCGTTCTCCCGGCGAAACGCCGCAGAGCGGTTTCAAAAAAAGGATACATATACTGAGGCAGAAAAAGATCGTAGGCTTTTTCTATCGTGTTGTTGGGTTCGTCATACTTATCGCCCCGGGCTTCCAGTATTTCCTTTTCGTGGTCACAACCCAGATGGAGCATGGCGTCAAAATTAGTAGGAAGATTATGGGTATTGAGCTGCTGAAGGGTTATGTTATCAGGCCAGTCAAGTTTTGTTGTTCCGCGGGATGCTCTGTACATGGCATAAACGGCTTCCGCGCCGGAAATTAATACCCCCCTTCTTCTGCCTGCCGCAATATCACGGGCAAACCTGTTGACCAGTTTTTGGGGAGTATTACCACCGATTGCCGAGTAGATGGCCTCCCGTGGCCGAATGCCTACTGCTGCCGCCAATGCGGCAGCAGTGTTTTCATCATCCCGGGAAAAACTATTGACCACACATACCGTATCAACAAGCGCCGCCAGACCACCAGCACCTGCATCAGCAAATGCTGCACGGCTGGCTTTGATCATAAGCCCCAGCGGATCCAGGGCGCAAACAACATCTTTGGGCTGGGTATACTGTGCGGCACCAACCAGCAGCGGCGCAGTTTTATTTTCTGTTTTCATGGAAGATGCTATAAGCCACCTTCACAACTTTGTCAAATAATGCAGACTTCTTTTATTCTAGCACCTGCGGCATAAGCCTCAGAAGCAACTCTCGGGGATGACCTTTTGATAGACGTCCCTGACACCGGGATGGAAAATTTCATTCTGATACTTGAATAATGCTCTGAAACTACAAGATACATCAATCGCTTCTGTACATTTCTTCTATGAGATCTTTATACTGTTCATTGATGGACTTGCGCTTGACCTTCATGGTTGGAGTAACTTCCCCGTCTTCGGTGTAAAGCTTTTTGTCGAGGATTCTGAACTTCCGGATGTTTTCCACACGCGCCACCTGATCGTTGACCTTGTTGATCTCCGCCGAGATCAGATTCACGACTTCTTCCGACTTGGTTAGACTGGCAAATGTTGTGTACTGGACCTTGTTGTCCTGAGCATATTTAACGACGTTCTCCTCGTCAATAACAATGAGCGCAGCAATGAATTTTCGTTTGTCGCCGATGATGACAGCATCATTAATATAAGGGGAGAACTTCAACATATTCTCAATGTATTGCGGAGCAATATTCTTACCCCCAGCCGTAATGATCAGATCCTTCTTCCTATCCGTGATTTTCAGGTAGCCTTCTTCGTCGATCTCACCCACATCACCCGTATGCATCCAGCCGTCATGAACAGCCTCCCGGGTGTTCTCCTCATCCCTGAAGTAGCCTTTAATGATCCCTTTATGTTTAACCAGAATTTCTCCATCTTCGGCAATCCGCACTTCCGTCTCCGGCAGGGCTTTGCCGACAGTTCCCAGTTTGAAGTTGAACTCATCGGACATATGGGTAATCCCTGTTGTCTCGGTCATTCCGTAACCTTCCCGGATGGGGATGCCGATACTTTGAAAATACTTCAAGATATTATGCGAGATAGGCGCGGCGCCGGAAAACCCCAGACGCACCCGGTCAAACCCCAGGCGCTTCTTCAACTTTCGAAAAACTACAAAGTAGGCCGCCCAATAGGCCAGTTTCAGTGCCGGTGACGGCGTTTTACCGCTGAGTTTTACGGCGTTGTATTGAGACCCGATATTGAGGGCCACATCATAACTCTTTCTTTTGAGCCATGTTGCATCGGCCATCTTTAAAATGATGCTGGAATAGTATTTCTCCCATATCCTCGGCACTGCATGAAACAGCGTTGGAGAAACTTCCTGCATGTCCATGGTAACAGTATCGGTATTTTCTGTAAAATTCACAATGTGACCTACCGTCAAGTGCACCATCATATCAAAAATCTGTTCATAAACATGATTCAGCGGCAGAAACGAAATCGTCTCGTCATCAATAACGGTTCGGGTGATAAAACTGGCCTGTTTGCCAACCCAAAGATAACCTTCATGAGACAGCATGGCTCCCTTCGGTGGACCAGTCGTTCCTGATGTATAAATGATACCGCCGATATCTTCTCCCTTGCCCCCTGCCACAAGCTCATCAAATAGTTGAGGATGCTCATCACCGGTCTTTTTTCCCAGAGCCAGGAGGTCGTCAAAACTCATCATCATGGGGTCTTCAAAGTGCCGCAGCCCTTCCATATCCCAGACAATCAGCTTACGTAAATGCGGCGTCCGGGACCGAAAAACAAGAGCCTTGTCGAACTGTTCTTCATCTTCGCAGATGTAAACCGCAGATTCGGAATGGCCTACAACATATTCACATTCGGCAGGAGGATTCGTCGTGTAAACCCCAACGAAGGTCGCTCCTATGGACATGACACCCAGGGCGCTATAGAGCCACTCTGGTTTATTTTCCCCGATTATGGAGACATGGTCTCCCCGCTTGACGCCCAGGGCATGAAGCCCCAACGCTACCTGTTTGACATTCTCCAGGTATCCCGACCAGTAAATATCTTGCCAGATGCCGAAATCCTTGCGCCTCAAGGCAATCCGCTCAGGCTGTTTTTGGGCGAGATGGACCAGAGCCTTCGGTAGCGTATCTACTATTGAATTGGGGAACTGATTAGTTAACTGGGTCATCGAAATCTTACCTTTCTGCGGTAGCGCTTGAATCCCTTCACCGACACCTCTTTCGCGATTCCCAGGTAGAACTCCTTCACGTCATCGTCTTCACGCAGAACTTCCGGTTTGTCTGCACGAACGATTCTGCCATTTTCCATCAGGTAGGCAAAATGGGAATACCTGAGCGCCATATTGACATTCTGTTCAACCAACAGGATTGTCACACCGTCCTTCTCGTTTATTTCCTTAATGATGTGGAAAATATCGTTGGTTAGCAAAGGCGACAGACCCAGTGATGGTTCATCGAGCATCAGGAGCTTAGGCCGGCTCATGAGCGCCCGACCGATAGCCAGCATCTGCTGCTCCCCGCCGCTGAGATAACCCGCCTGCTGATTTCGTCGTTCATTCAGAATCGGAAAACGCTTCAGGATGCGATCGATATCAGACTTAATGCCTTTCCTGTCTTTTCTCGTATAGGCGCCCATCTGAATGTTCTCCATTACAGTCAGCTCGGGGAAAACCTCCCGGCCTTCCGGGACATAGCTGATGCCCATTCTAACGATTTCGTCCGTATCCTTCCTATCGATGCGCTGCCCAAGAAACTCGATGGTTCCCTTTTCCGGCTGTTCTTCCTTCAACTCATATAGGAGCCGGAGAATCGTCTTTAAGGTAGTCGATTTACCAGCCCCATTGGAGCCGAGAAGGGCAACGATATTGCCCTGAGTCACCTGAAAGGAGATACCGTGAAGAGCTCGGATAAGATCATACCAGGTTTCCACATTACTAACTTTAAGCATGAAATATATCCTCCTCCCCAAGGTAGGCCTTGATGACCTCCGGATGGGTCTGGACATCGCGGGGAAGACCTTCGGTGATCTTCTCGCCGTGATTGATGGCAAATATACGGTCGGAGATACCCATGATCATATTCATGTCATGCTCGATGAGTAAAATAGTGACCTTATAATCCTCACGAATATCCTTGATCCAAATATTGAGATCTTCCTTTTCTTCCGTATTCATTCCCGCCGACGGTTCATCCAGAAGCAAAATCTTTGGTTGCAGGGCCAAAGCCCGACCCAATTCGACCAATTTCCGCTTACCATAAGACAGACTCGCCACATACTGATCGCGAGACGACTGCAAATCCAGAAAGTCGATGATCCCCTCCACAATCTCCCGGTTTTTTATCTCTTCACGCGCCGCCCGGGACCTTCTCCCCAACATAGTGGCGCCGGTAAATATACCTGTTTTCATGTGGATGTGCCGGCCCAACATGATATTATCCATCACCGTTGCCTTGGCAAACAGTTCAATATTCTGGAAGGTTCGGGCAATACCCTTGCGAGCGATACGATCCGGTGTCCTACCCACCATATCTTCCCCATCCAGGATAATTCGACCGCTGTTGGGATGGTAGATACCGGATATCAGATTAAATATAGTCGTCTTTCCCGAACCGTTGGGACCGATAATGGAAAAAATGCTGTTGGGTTCAACATTGAAACTCACGTTGTTGACGGCCTTTAAACCACCAAAACTGATGCTCAGATTTTCAACCCTGAAGTGATCCATGTTTACAAAAGTTCCTTCTTTAGGAATAATTTTATTCCGTTACAAAACCCCGTCCACCTTCGGGCTCTCCCCCTGGAAGGGGAAAGCCCAGTTGAGGCGGGGAAACAAAGTCATCTGTTAAAATTTAATAAATCCAAAATACTGATTACTTCTTTTTCCAGGTAGCCAACTCATTGACCGTCCAATCCTGAATCAGTGCCGTGCTGCCACCCGGTCCGCACTTCCATATCTGAATGGAATCGGTACCTTGATGCTGCGCTGCAGTCCAGTTCACCCGCGGGCCGGTTCCCTGGAAGTTTTTTGTCGAATTCAATGCTTTGAGGGCCGCTTCCGTGCTCAGTTTCTTCCCTGCCCTCTTCAAGGCGTCGATGAGAGGTTCCGTGAACATCATACCGGCCATGAAGAAAAGCCCCGGCCGTTCTTCCGGCGCATATTTCTGGATGGCATTCCGATATCTCACAATCCGAGGATCAGTGGAATCGGGCGGAAGCATGAACGAACCCGTGATCACCCCTTCCCATAATCCGCCGGAAATTTTATGCATCAGGGCGAAGTCCGACAAAGTATTGGAAGCAATCCATTGTGGCTTGTAACCTATGGTCGCAGCCGTTTTCAGGAGAATGACGCCGGAGGTCGGATTGACCCACATTAAAACAGCCTTGGCTCCTGAATTTTTCAACTTCAGAATATGGGAAGACAGATCCTTCTCCGTTGATTCAATTGGTATCTCTGCCACTGCCTTCATCCCGAGTTTATCCAGCCGCTGCCTGACACCGTCCAGACCATTTTTGCCGTAAGGATCATTCTGATAGATCACACCGATTTCTTTTATATTGAGCTTTTCCACTGCATACTTGGCCAGGATACTCCCTTCATCCTCATATAGCGGATAAATACTGAAAAGATAGGGATTGACTGGAAAGACATATTCTTTGATGGACGTTGCCGGACCTACCCAGATCACCTTGTGCTCTGCCAGATAATCCTTTACAGCCAGACCGCCGGCGGAACCGGTTCCGCACACAAAGGCAAAGATGCCCTGCTTTTCAACGAGTTCCTTCACGACAACCTTTGTTTGCGCCGGGTTGTACATGTCGTCCCGGACAAAGTGCTTCAGCTTGCGACCGTTAATCCCGCCTTCATCATTGATCAGGGCCGCCAGTACGGATGGCCCCCGGGCAACACTCCCCCAAGGCGCCGCCGGACCAGTCTGCGGCCCCCAGGCGGCAATCCGGATCTCTTTGTCATCAAAACCGGGTGCTGCGTAAACTGACGCAGTTAAAACGAAAAACGACATGACGATAATAAAAGATAAAACGCTTAATCTTTGCTTCTTCATGATCTCCCCCTTCTCTTCCTTAATTTTTTAACGGACATCAGCCTTTATACCACTTGCCCATTTCCTTGATGAACGTAAACCCGAAATTGATGTCACCCTTCACATTAGTGTCCTTATAAAAAACGATGACATCAACTTCGACATGGGCAAACTTCTCTACCTTGGGAAAACTTTTGAGGTCTTCATTATCTCGAATGTTAGCGATACGGAGTATTTTATATCCCACGATTCTGACCGAGGAGGCATTGGCCTCGGCAAGAAAGGCCTCATAGTCATGGGTGGCACAATAAACTGAAGACGGCGCCAGGCAGGCGTAAACGGCGGGGAGATCTCTTCTGATTTCGGCATCGAGATACTTTTTAGCTGCTTCATAAATGGCCTGCTCTTCCTGTAAAGAGGCTGTTTTAACGGGAGGCTCCGCACAAAGACCTTCAGCACAAAAGGCGAAACAGCAAAAAACGATTGCTACTGCAATACCGCCCCGGATAAATTGAAAAAGGATTTTCGATTTCCCCATCATCAACGATAGCATGACTACACTTTCTTTATGTAATGTTTGGCAAACAGCCCGCTGGGGCGGATGCACAGGACAACAATAATCACCAAAAAGGCAACAATGGGCTTCCACTCCGGCCAGAAATAGCCAAACATGTTTTCCAACAACCCCAGAATTGCGCCACCGATGACGACACCGGGAATACTCATCAAACCGCCGAGAACGGCCGCCGCAAAAGCCCGGAGAAATGGTTCCATCATGAACGCAGGATCAACCGTCGAACGAGCGGCAAAGAACATCGCGGCAATAGCGCCGATCATTGAGCTGAAGCCCCACGCAAAGGAAAAAACCCGTTCTACTCGGATGCCCATAATTCTGGCAGCATGTTGGTTCTGCTGAGTGGCCCGCATGGCCACACCCAATTTTGTGTACCTGAAAAACAAGAACAGAAAAATCATTAGAAAGGCCGCCGTCATAAAAACAGCAATCGTCCAGTCATTAATAATAACACCTTGAAACAGCTCATGCGTGCTGGAAAAAGAGAAAGGAAGGGAAAATTCTTTCTGCTCAGCCCCCCACTTCCATCCGGCAACACCCATGAGAAGCATCTCCGCACCGAGGGTAATGACGATCAGTCCCAGAAGGCTGGGATCCTTAGCCGGCCGAAGAAAGAAGAACTCGATGAAAATGCCCAGCAGGACGGCAAAAATCATCGTCCCGATGAAGGCCATCCAGAAAGGCCATTGATAAATGGTCAGGATTTGAAATGCCACAAACGTTGAGAGCATGGCCATCTCTCCCTGGGCGAAATTGACAACCTCGGATGTTTTATAAATGATGACAACAGCAATGCCGAACAGAGCGTAGCAGATACCAATGGCGAGTCCTTCCATGATCAGTTGACCAAACATGCAACCTCCCTAGATTAAGAAAACAATTAAAACGGCCACGTCCGCCAGTATTTTTTAATCCGCAGCCAGACGCCATACATCCCCAGAGGTTCGAAGATGACAATGCCAATCATAATAAGGCCGAGAACAATGCTGCCGAAATTTTCTAATCCCACAACGGTAAACCACCGGTTCGAGACAGCCACCAGGAAGTCGCCGACATATGGCATTTCCTTGATGTTCTTCAGCAGGCTGAACTGAAGGATCGTGATCAGACTGGCGCCGAGGATGGCCCCCAAGATGGAACCCAGCCCTCCGACAACGATCATAACTAGAAAGATAATGGACAGAATGAGGTTGAACGGCTCAGGGTTAAAATAGCCGAGAACAAAGCCGAAGAGGCCCCCGGCAATACCGGCATAGAAAGCGCTGACAGCAAAGGAAAGAGTCTTGTAGGCGGTCAGGTTCACACCGATTACTTCCGCGGCGATATCGCTGTCCCGAATAGCCACAAAGGCGCGGCCGACACGGGTTTTCATGAGATTTCGGGCGGCAATCACCAACAGTACAGTAATAATCAGGATCAGGTAATACTTGCTGATATCGGTCTTCAGGATAAAACCAAAACCGATATCGAGGGGTGGAACCTGAATGCCGGTGCGCCCGCCAAAGAAATCCCAGTGGCCGATAATCTGCATGATGGTCAACCCGAATCCGAGCGTCGCAATCGACAAATAGGGGCCCTCCAGGCGGAGGGCTGGCAAGCCGAGAATAAAACCGAAAAAGGCGGCAATGAATCCGGCCAGTGGCAACGCCACAAAAAACGGCAATTGCAGTTTCAGCATGAGCAAAGCCGTCCCATAGGCGCCGATAGCAAAGAAACCAGCATGGCCGAGTGAGATTTGCCCGGTATAACCGACGAGTATATTCAGCCCTACTGCCAGAATGACGTGAACAAGCACAAGATTCAGCAAATAAAAGTGATAATCTGGAACGTATAACGGTAAGGTAAAAATAA
Source organism: uncultured Smithella sp. (assembly GCA_964646755.1). GTDB lineage: Bacteria > Desulfobacterota > Syntrophia > Syntrophales > Smithellaceae > MVRV01. Next base: position 25,508 of record CAZYIE010000011.1, on the reverse strand, counting down.
AAATCAGAAAGGAAATGGACCAGAATAAAACAACGTTGCTTTCAAACAGCTGGATATCTTCATAGTAATCGCGCTTCATGTCCATGTCAAAACCTCATCACGGTAGAACTATTTTTTTGCTCGATGCTATGGGAAAAGGCTTGCTTAAAACAAATTTGGGTTTTGTGATTATAGGGAAAAATATTTTGATGTCAAGAAAATTAAAGGAATCTGAATTAAATACCCAGAGAATGAAACCTGGACAGCTTCTTCGTCGACACGCTATGGTCATTCCACATAACTTCCCATCCTCAAGAAAGGTAAGCACTGTCTGATGTGGCCCAGATTTTCTTGACATATAACGCGGCGCTTCTTATACTTCACCCAACAAAATGGAGGCAGGATTATGCAGACAGGGAGCAGAGTGTTTCTTTCAGTCATAGCGATTCTTATGATAGGTATGCTATCGGTAAGAGGGGTATATGCGTATAGCGAAGCAGATTTGAAGAAGTTAAGAACAACAAATTCATGCCCGAAATGCAATCTGGACAATGCGAACCTGAGCGGGGCAAATCTGAGCAAGGCAAACCTGGCCGGGGCAAGACTGTTCAAGGCAAATCTGAGCAAGGCAGACATAAGTGGGGCAAAACTGTGTGGTGCAGACCTGTACATGGCAAACCTGAAAGAGGCAAAACTGGGTGGGGCAGACCTGAGTACGGCAACTTGGACGGACGGGTCAAGGTGTAAAGAAGGTTCCATTGGAGAGTGCAAGAAATAGCAATATCCTGAGGGATGCCGGTTACAAAATGTCTCCCTGTTCTTTCGGCAATAATTGTTTTCCAGAAAATGCGGCACTCAAGAGTAGTACATGCGATAATGGAGACAAGACTTAATTTGACACTTTCTGTTAAGGTAAATATAGGTCAGGGTAAGTTAAGCTTTAATATCGAGCAGTTCTTTTTGCATTTCTGTGGCGGTTTTAATGGTCAGGATATTGGCTTCATAGGAATATTGAGCGAGAATCTGATCGGCAATCTCTTCTGCCAGGGTCACATTTGATGTTTGCTGGGCAACACCTGTTTGCGCATTGGGGTCCAGTTCCATGCCGGGAGTATCAACGCTACTAATTGTTACAACCACACCGCCATTGGCTGCTTCTTGAAGTTCAACAAGGCTTTTCTTAAAATTATTTGTTTCTGCATTGGCAATATTATTGGCGTTTACGTCAAGCTTTTTCTCGAAAGCTTTCAACGCGGTCAGGGCAATTCCAAAAGCGGACGACATAAGTTTGTTCTCCTTATATATTAATTATCGGTAAAAACAAGGTTGAACTTGAATCAGAACTCAACAGATGCCCTTTCACCCCGGATAATCCTTTTTAACTGTTCCCAGTCAACATCATTGTTCAGACAATCATACCGGGCTGTCAGAACAACCTGGGGAATTACTTTCTCCCGCTGCAGATGAACGCCTTTCGTGTTGATCGGTGTTGACCGTATGCCTTTTTCGATTTCGAAATTGCAGGCCGCCCCGACGGCAGCCCGGATTGTCTTTCTATGCACAAGCCGTTTTGTGAATCCTGTGCTGGGTGTGATGTAGAATTGCCATCCCTGCTCCTCGGCAAGGATGCATATCTCGCCGCAACCGCATTTTTTGCATTTACTGCAAATAATTCCCTCCATTTTGGAAAAGCGGGCAGGGCATTTATCGCTGATCAGGCAGTGGGGCAGGATAACCGCCTTTTGGGCAGCCGGGATACTATCAAACTCCTCGCGATAATAGGCATTGGTGATAGCGGAAAGATCATAGCGAATTCCCAGACGCTCAAGCGACGAGCGCAGCGGAAAGAAAAAAACGGCGGAAATAAACTTAAGTTTGCTGCAACCCTGTGTCATATTTAATCTCACTGGCTTAGTTGCAATAATTCTTGCGGCTTATTGACGAGATAATCCGGCTGGGCGGCAGCCATTCTTTCCTTACTGTGCCAGCCCCAGGTGACACCGACAGTTTTTACTCCGGCGGCCCGTCCTTCCTGAATATCGCCGGTTGTATCACCAATGTAATAAATATCTTCGGGATCAATTTGATACTTCTTAATGGCATAAAGCACTTTATCTTTTTTAGAGAGCAGGAAATCGGAACCGAGCACCTCCTGAAAATACCCATTAAATTTAAATTGTTCCAGTGCCGCTGAAATCGTCTGAGAATAATTGGAAGAAATCACCAGCAGAATGTTATTCTTCTGCAGTTCCTCAACTACATCAATAATGGCAGTAACCGGCTGCATCTCTGTGTAATCCACCTGCTCAAGCAGGCCGCTGGAAACTTCCATAAATTCCTTTAAATCCACCCCCCTTTTAGTCAGTGATTCGTAAAAATTGCCGTCGAATAATTCCAGGAAATCTTCTCTGCCCCGCGTCAGAGGCTTGTTCATTTTTGCAAGAGAGAGGCTGACTGCCTTTTCGTAGATGTCCAGAGACTCTACCAGCACACCGTCAAAATCAAAAAGGAATAATTTCATCAGGCGGATTGACCTTTCTCAAGACTGCGGATAGATCGAAGATAAGGCTTTTCGAGTATTCCTTTTTCCGTAATAATCGCGGATATATATCGGGCCGGCGTGATGTCGAAGGCCGGATTGTAAACCTTCATGCCGTCAGGCGCTGTTTGAAGGTTACGGAAGTGGGTGACTTCTGCGGCTGACCTCTCCTCAATCGGTATTGCCAAGCCCGTTTTTAAAGAAGAGTCTATTGTGGAAAGAGGTGCTGCAATATAAAAAGGAATGCTATGCTCGCAGGCCAGCACTGCTAAAGAATAAGTGCCGATTTTATTGGCGGTATCACCGTTGGCGGCAATCCGGTCGGCACCGACAATAACCTTGTCAATCTTTCCCTGCTGCATCAAAAACCCGGCCATGTTGTCAGTAATCAAGATAGCGGGAATCTTTTCTTTTTTAAGCTCCCAGGCGGTAAGGCGCGCTCCCTGCAAAACTGGCCTCGTTTCATCAACATAGACTTGTATTTTTTTGCCTTGCTCCCGCGCCGCACGCAAAACGCCAAGAGCCGTACCGTAACCTGCCGTTGCCAGGGCGCCGGCGTTGCAGTGGGTCAGAACATTATCTCCATCGGCAATAAGGGCGCTGCCGTTTTTTCCCATCTGACGGTTATTGGCAATATCTTCTGCGCAAATGCGCCTGGCTTCCCCCACCAATTCCGGGACTATTTTTTTCTTGCCGGAAGCTATGGCACTGTCCAGACATTTTTTCATGCGCTCCAGTGCCCAGAAGAGATTGCGTGCCGTCGGGCGTGACTGCTCGATCTCGTTACAAATCTCATAAAAATTTTGGCGGAGTTTCTCCGGTGGCAATACCGGCAACTCTGTTGCGCCCAGTGCTGCCGCCATAGCCGCAGCAACGCCAATAGCCGGCGCACCCCGTAGAGTTAAATCTTTAATGGCGGAAATTACTTCCTGATAGCGATGGCAGGTAATATAGCGCTCGATAAGCGGCAGGGCATTTTGATCAATCAAAACAACCGTATTGTTTTTCCAGATAACAGTCTTAATCATCAGCCGGCCAGCATCTTTTTGAGCAAATCATTAACTAGTTGCGGATTGGCTTTGCCTTGCGTTGCTTTCATCACCTGGCCGACGAAAAAGCCGAAAAGTTTATCTTTCCCGCCACGGTAATCCTTGAGTTGATTGGGATTGGCATCTATGATTGCTGAAATTGTTTTCAGCAGTGCGCCTTCATCGGTGATCTGCACCATGCCTTTTTCGGCAATGATGGTCTTGGGGGCGCTGCCGGTTTTATACATTTCCCCGACAATATCTTTAGCCATTTTACCGCTGATGGTGCCGTCTTCGATGAGCTGGATCATTTCCGCTAAGCTTACCGCAGTGATCGGGCAATTGCGGATATCACGCTTTTCTTCATTTAAAAATCTCAGCACATCACCCATCACCCAGTTACTGGCCGCCTTGGGACTGGCGCAAAGACGGACGACTTCTTCATAATAATCAGACAGCGCTTTATCGGCGGTAAGCACACCGGCATCGTAAGCCGGAATCTGATAATCTTTAACAAATCTTTCCCGCTTGGCCCGCGGCAGCTCGGGCAGTTCTCTGCGAATTTCTTCTATCCAGGTGTCATCCACGATAATAGGAACTAAATCAGGATCGGGGAAATAGCGGTAATCATGAGCCTCTTCCTTGCTGCGCATGGGATTGGTCACCCCCTGCGCGTCATCCCAGAGGCGGGTTTCCTGGACGATTTTTCCCCCGTTTTCCACAATGTACTGCTGGCGCTTGACTTCATATTCCAGCGCGCGCTGAACATTGCGGAAGGAATTCATGTTTTTGAGTTCGGCGCGGGTGCCGAATTCATCCTGTCCTTTCGGCCGAATGGAAACATTAGCATCACAGCGGAAAGAACCTTCTTCCATATTGCCGTCGCAAATTTCCAGATAAACCAGAATTTCGTGCAGGCGCTTCAAGTAATCGGCTGCTTCTGCAGGTGAACGCATATCGGGCTCGCTGACTATTTCAATCAGCGGCACACCGGCGCGGTTTAAATCCACATAACTGACGGGATTATGTTCATCGTGCATCAACTTGCCAGCATCTTCTTCCATATGGATCCGGGTAATACCGACTTTCTTTTGTGCTCCATCCACTTCCAGAAAAACATGCCCGTGCTCCGAAAGAGGATAGGCATATTGTGATATTTGATACCCTTTGGGCAGATCGGGGTAAAAATAATTTTTCCGCGCAAAACTGCAGGATTTATTGATGGTGCAATTGGTCGCCAGAGACATCTTCATACCGTACTCCACGACCTTCTTATTTAATACCGGCAGCACACCGGGCATGCCGAGGCATACCGGACAGGCATGGCTGTTGGGCGCTTGGCCGAATTTAGTCGAGCAATTGCAGAATATTTTTGTATCCGTTAAAAGTTGAGCATGTACTTCCAGACCGATTACTGTTTCAAACTCCATTATAATTGCGGCCTCCTTTTTTCAAGATTAGCGTTCTTTTCATAGGCAGAGGCTATTGAAATAAGCTTTCCTTCTTCAAAATGTCCGGCTAAAAACTGCAGCCCTACGGGCAAACCGCTGGCGGTAAAACCGCAGGGCACCGATATTCCGGGAATTCCCGCCAGATTGGACGAGATGGTGAAAAGATCGGAAAGGTACATCTGCAAGGGATTGTCCGTTTTCTCACCGATTTTAAACGCCGGCGTCGGTGTTGTCGGCGTAAGAATTACATCGCATTTTTTAAATGCCTCCGCAAAATCCTGCTTGATCAAGGCGCGTACCTGCGACGCTTTTTTATAATAAGCATCATAATATCCGGATGATAAAGCATAAGTACCGATCATTATTCTTCTTTTCACTTCATTGCCGAATCCCTGCGTTCGAGTTTTTTTGTACATATCCAGTAAGTCCCGGGCTTCGGAAGTTCGCAAACCATATTTCACGCCGTCATAGCGCGCCAGGTTGGAGCTCGCTTCCGCCGGAGCAATAATATAATAAACGGCCAGACAATATTCCGTATGCGGCAGAGAAATATCCACACACTGGCCGCCGCATTTTTCAATAACGGTAATGGCTTTTTTTACTGCGGCGGCAACTTCGGGATCAATACCTTCAATAAAATATTCTTTAGGGATGCCTATTTTCCAGCCGGCAATATCTTTGCCTACGAATTGCCGGTAATCGGGAACTTCCGCCTGCACCGATGTGGATTCGCGCGGGTCGTAACCGGCTAAAACATTCATCATAATGGCACAATCTTCGACATCTTTCGTGAAGGGGCCGATTTGATCCAGTGACGAAGCAAAAGCAATCAACCCGAAACGCGAAACGCGGCCATAAGTTGGTTTTAAGCCGACAACTCCGCAAAGTGCTGCCGGCTGGCGGATAGAACCGCCGGTATCGGAACCGATGGAAGCAATGCATTCATCAGCGGCCACCGCCGTTGCCGAGCCGCCGCTGGAACCGCCGGGAATTCTTTCTAGATCCCACGGATTGCGCGTAACTCCAAACCAGGAAGTTTCCGTAGAAGATCCCATGGCGAATTCGTCCATATTGGCCTTGCCGACAAAAACAGCCCCGGCTTCCCGCAGTTTTTCGACAACTGTTGCATCGTACGGCGGCACAAAATTATGCAAAATATGTGAACCGCAGGTCGTGGCAATACCTTTTGTGCATACTATATCTTTCAGGGCAACAGGAATGCCGGCCAGAGGTTTGATAGCACCACTTTTAATATCTTCGTCGGCTTTTTTTGCTGCAGCCAGAGCTTCATCTTTCATCAGTCGAATATACGAGTGCACTCGCTCTTCGACAACACCAATCCTGCTAAAAACGGACTCAACAATTTGTACTGCGGATGTTTGACCGTTTTTTATTTTTTCCTGCAATTCATGAATGGTAAGTGTGTTTAACTCCATAACTTCCTTCTTTCCATTATTGCAGGGGCGGTTCGCGAATCGCCCCTGCTTATTCAATTACCTTCGGTACGCGGAAAAATTCGCCACGCCCATCCGGGGCATTGGCCAGTGATTTTTCCGTGCCGAGAGAATCCGCAATCTTGTCTTCACGAAACGCATTAGTCACGGCAATCGCATGACTCATCGGCTCAACACCTGTAGTATCCAGTTCGTTGAGTTTATCAATGTAAAGCAGGATATCGTTCAGTTGCGAAGTAAATTTATCCTTCTGCGCATCGTCAATTTCGAGGCGCGCCAGATGCGCCACATATTCAACTTCCTGTACGGTAATCATCAATTCTCCTTATTAACCGACTTAATCGAGCTTCCAGTATGGGGCGATTGTTTTAGCAACGCGTTTGATTATAATGTTTATTTCATCGTCGGCATTGCGCTCGGCATCCGCAAGCTGCTCCTCAGAGCAATGAATTTCATCGAGCATCTCTTCCAAAACAGCTTTCGCTGATTTTGTCAATCCCTCAACATTATAACCGCCTTCCAGCACAGCCACCGACCTCCCCTGGCAACAACTATCAGCAATATTCATCAAAACGCGGGTCAGCGCAGCAAACCCCTGTGGCGTAACGCGCATACTGCCCAGTGGATCATGACAATAAATATCAAAGCCCGCGGAGACCAGCACTAATTCGGGCTGAAACTCCAGTGCTACCGGCGTAAGTATTCTGCGGAATATTTTAATATACTCATCGTCTCCGGCGCCGCCGCTCAGAGGAACATTAACAGTGTACCCTTTACCTTCACCTTGGCCAATTTCATCTATTCCGCCGGTTCCCGGGTAATATGGGTACTGGTGAGTAGAAAAATACAAGACACGCGGATCATTGTAAAAAAGATGCTGTGTGCCGTTGCCGTGGTGCAAATCCCAATCCACAATGAGGATCCTTTGCATTTTGTGTTTCAAAATGGCATGCATCGCCCCGACCGCAACATTATTAAAAATGCAGAAACCGGCGGCGGCATCATATTCGGCATGATGGCCGGGTGGCCGGACAAAAGCAAAAGCGTTATCCAAATCACCGGTGATAACATCATTAATGGCATTGCAAAAACCGCCAGCCGCCAGTTTAGCTGTTTGATATGTTTCCGGGCTTGTGACTGTATCCGAATCAAGCATAACACAGTCCTCGCCGGCAGTGCCGGCAATATAATCAATATAAGAGGGAGAATGAATAGTCGCCAGCTCTTCATGTGTGGCTTCGCGCGGTTCAATGTCCTTGAACTTCCAGGACATGCCGGGATTATCCAGCATTTCATAAATTGCCGCCAGCCGCTCGGGGCTTTCCGGATGAGCAAAACCGGCCGAATGCCGCAAATAACGACTATCTTTGACAATGCCTGTTTTCCTGGACACAAGCCACCCTCTGTTTAAATTTTTTCTGATTAAAACTGTCGCTGATTTATCACAAATGATTCTAAAGAGCAAAACATGATTGATCCGGTTTCTGCGGAACCGAGGAAGTATTTTTTCTTATTTCGCTCATTTATCCGGCATTTTCATTCACAAACGATAAAATGTTGATTCTTGTCCAACGAAATATAGAAATACTTCCTGTATTTTTATTGACTTATATTAATTATTATCTTTTGATAATCGAAGATTTGTGTTACATCGCTCTTGCGTTTACGGATTATTGAACTGAGCATACAATATTCATTACCATTGTTACGGATTATGTAAAATGACTTCGATGGAGGGCACATCGACAAATACAAATAATTCAGAAAAAAGGAGGAAGTTTAGATGGCAAGTTTGATTTTAGATGAAAGGGATCAAAAATTTATTCTTTATGAGCTTCTGAATATTGCTAATATATGTAAGTCGGCTAAATATGCCGATTTTTCAGAAGACATGTTCAACATGATTCTCAATGAAGCACAAAAGTTCGCCACTGAAGAGATATTTCCTACCCTGACAGCAGCGGACAAAGAAGGTTGCCGCCTGGAAAACGGTCAGGTATTTGCCCCCGAGGTTTTCCACAGGCCCTATAAGCTCTTCTGCGAAGGCGGCTGGATGGGTATGAGTAAATCACCGGAGGTTGGCGGCCAGGGGCTTCCCCTCATCATTTCGACCGCCGCCAAAGACTGGTTCATGCACAATTTTGCCTTTGTTGCCTTTCCCGGTCTGACGGAAGGAGCTTCACATCTCATCGAGTCCTTCGGCACGGAAGCGCAGAAGAAAAAATATATGGAGAAGATGAATACCGGCGAATGGAGCGGAACGATGTGCCTTACGGAGCCCTCGGCCGGTTCGGATGTCGGCGCTCTCAAGACAAAGGCCATCCGGCAGCCGGACGGAACATTCAAGATCCAAGGCACAAAGCTTTTCATCACTTCCGGTGACCATGATCTGGTGTCTAATATTATTCATCCTGTTCTAGCCCGCATTGAAGGCGACCCCGCCGGTACCGGCGGCATCTCCATTTTCCTCGTCCCCAAATATCTGGTTAATGAAGACGGAAGTCTCGGCAAGAGGAACGATTTTACGATCGACGGAATCGAGCACAAGATGGGCCTTCACGGGAGTTCCACCTGCCTGATCAATTTCGGCGACAATAATGAATGCTACGCCGAACTCCTGGGAGAAGAACGTCAGGGGATGAAAGTCATGTTCCTGATGATGAATGAGGCCCGTATCGGTGTGGGACTCCAGGGACTGGCCAGCGGTTCCATCGCTTATATGCATGCCGTTCAATATGCCAAAGACCGGCTGCAAGGGTCATCCCTTATGGATATGAAGAACCCGGAAGCGCCCCGCGTACCGATTATTTCGCACCCTGACGTCCGCCGGATGCTTTTGTGGATGAAAGCACAGGTCGAAGGCATGCGGGCACTGATGTACTATACCGCCTATTGCGTCGATATGGAACATACATCGACCGATGAGGCACAGAAAGATAAGTATCGCGGGCTGCTCGAAGTACTGACGCCCATCTGCAAGGCCTACTGTTCGGATATAGGTTTCAAGGTAACCGAGCAGGCCATTCAGGTATATGGCGGTTACGGCTTCTGCGCCGAGTATCCCGTTGAACAGTTCATGCGCGATGAAAAGATTGCCTCTCTGTATGAAGGCACCAACGGCATTCAGGCTCTCGACCTCGTTGGACGTAAACTCGGTATGAAGAAAGGCCTGTACTTCATGAATCTCCTCGGAGAAATGGGAGGTACAGTGGCCCGTTACAAAGACCATCCGGCCTTGAAAGATATGGCTGCGGATGTCCAAAATGGCGTGAACGCTCTGGCCGATCTGGCCATGTACTTCGCTTCCTGCGGAAAAAGTGGTAAGTTCATGGTGCCAGTGGGAAATGCCTATCCCTTCTTGATGATGATGGGTAAGGTTGTTCTGGCCTGGCTGCTCCTCTGGGAGGCTGGCGTGGCCAAGGAAAAGCTGGATGCTCTGTGCAGCGATCCCCTGAAACTGGCGGAAATTATAAAATCCGATAAAGATGCGGCATTCTACGCTGGGAAGGTTACTGCTGCTAAGTATTTTATCAAGCATATCCTGCCGGAGATTGATGCTGTCGTTAAAGCCGTCAAGAGTGACGATCTGTCTATCATGGAGATCGCGGAGGAAAGTTTCGTTTCCTGAAATTCTCATGCCTCACCCTTCTTTCCAGCACCCTGGATGAAGGGTGAGGCTTCTGTTTAATACATCTCCCTCCGGACATTTCACAGCAATAACAATAAGCACCATCGGACAAGTATTTTGTACATGCAAAAACTATTGACAAAAGCAGCTATCGAAATATATGGTAATTATTCAAATTTTTCAGGAGTTGATATTTCATGTTTGGTATCGGGTTTCAGGAGTTAATCATAATTGCCGTTATTGCCTTGCTGATTGTCGGTCCGAAAAAATTGCCCGATCTGGCCAAAACGTTAGGCAAGGGATTCAGTGAATTCCGTAAAGCTACAGACGGAATCACCGATGACATCAAACAAACTATGCAAAGCGAGGATAAACCAAAAGATAATGGCTTGAAAGATTCGCTTTTATTAAAAACCGACCAGGAAGAACCGAAGCAAGTTGCGTCCGATGAGACTACTAAAAAATCATAACCTCGAAAAATATCTCTGGCTGCTATTCTAATAAGTTTTTAATTAAAACAGGTATTTATGGAAAACAACGAAGACATTGAAGAAGAAAAAATGTCACTGACTGACCATTTAGTCGAATTACGCAAAAGACTTACCCGTGCGCTTATTGCCGTGGGCATAGGTTTTTTCGCCTGCTATTATTTTAAGGAATTGATTTTCGACATTATCACTCGACCTTTAACCGCCGCTTTGCCGAAAAACAGCTATCTGATATACACAGGCCTGACGGAAGCATTTTTTGTTTACATGAAATTAGCCTTTTTTGCGTCCATAATCATTACCAGCCCTTTCATTCTCTATCAAATATGGAAATTCATTTCACCTGGTTTGATGCCTAATGAAAAAAAATATGTTATTCCCTTTGTGATATCTTCGAGCCTGCTTTTTATCAGCGGCATCCTCTTCGGTTACTTTATTGCCTTGCCGCCGGCGTTTGAATTCTTTGTCAGCTTTAACAACAAATACCTGCAGGCAATGATTTCCTTTAGTGATTACCTTTCGCTTTTTGTCACGTTTTTACTGGGTTTTGGTTTATCTTTTGAATTACCCGTCTTTATATTTTTCCTCGCTAAATTGGGGATAGTCAATGCACAAATGTTGTCCAAACAAAGACGCTACGCTGTTTTAGTGATTTTTATTGCCGCCGCAATTTTGACACCTTCTCCCGACGCTTTGAGTCAGGTATTAATGGCGGTACCATTGATGTTTTTATATGAAGTAAGTATATTTGTAGCAAGATTTGTGGAAAAGAAAAAAACTGCTGCCGCAGAAGCAGAAGAATAATTGGTAAAAATAATGCCTTCACGCCGCAAAGAAACCACAACAACAGGCAAAAAGAAAAAGCCTTCCCGACTTCTTTTTTTTACTCTTGGGTTAATTATCCTGGTCTTATTTCTTGCTTTGGCCGGAACTGCCGCTTATTACATCCTGACTATGGATTTACCCGGAATCGACGCCCTTAAGGATTACCGTCCCAGTATTGCCTCGCGCGTTTACGACGACAACAATGAACTGATCGATGAATTTTTTCTGGAAGACAGGAAAATTATTAAGATTACTGAAATTCCCAAGATCGTTTCATCCGCCTTTATTGCTGCCGAGGATTCCAGATTCTATCAGCATCAGGGCTTCGATATGCAAAGTATTTCCCGCGCTGTTTTAAAGAATTTTGAAGCAGGACATATCGTCCAGGGCGCCAGCACCATAACACAGCAAGTCGCTAAAATGATGTATCTTTCGCCAGAAAAAAAATATATGCGCAAAGTCAAGGAAGCCATTCTTGCTTATAAAATCGATAAATACCTGACTAAAGACGAGATTCTGAATCTATATTTAAATCAGATTTATTTGGGGCATGGTACGTATGGCATTGAATCGGCAGCACTCGGTTACTTCGGCAAGAACGCCCACTCCCTGACTTTACCCGAAGCAGCGCTGCTGGCAGGCCTGCCTAAAGCCCCCACTACATATTCTCCGTTTCTCCATTACGACAAAGCAAAACAACGACAGATTTACGTTCTGACGCGCATGATGGAAGACGGTTACATTTCGTCAGCAGAGCTAAAACTGGCAATTGCCTCTCCCTTGAAAATGCGGCCAATAAAACCGAAAGACAAAGTTGCCGCTTATTTTGTCGAGCATGTCCGCCGTTACGTGCAGGAAAAATATGGCGCTGATGTCCTATACAAGGAAGGACTCTCTATTTACACAACCCTTAATTTATCCGCGCAAAGAGATGCCCGCGACGCAATGGAAAAAGGCCTGGCGGAATTGGAAGGCAGGGAAAATCATGAAACTGGTCTCGCTCAAGGCGCACTGTTTTCCATGGATGTAAAGACAGGCGCTATTCGGGCAATGGTCGGCGGCCGCGATTTTAATAAAAGTGAATTCAACCGCGCAACGCAATCTCGAAGGCAGCCGGGATCCGCTTTCAAACCTTTAATTTATACGGCCGCCTTTGATAAAGGAATGAATCCGTCAACTCGCTTTGTAGATTCTCCTGTTGTTTTTGAGGATTTATCGAAAGAAGACGGTCTCTGGAAACCGAAAAATTTTGACGAGAAATTCCTGGGACCAATAACCATGAGAACGGCCCTGGTACAATCCCGTAATGTTGTAACGATCAAAATTTTGCAGGATATTGGGATTGATTACGCGGCCTCCTATGCCATAAACATGGGAATAACCTCTCCGCTCACCAGAAACCTATCTCTGGCCTTGGGAACTTCCGGCGTAACACTGCAGGAACTGGTGCGTGCATACGGGGTATTAGCCAACGGGGGCAAAAAAGTTACACCATATTTCATCAAAAAAATTATTGATCGTACCGGCAATATTTTTGAAGAAGCTAAAGTACAATCAGAACAAGTGATTGATCCCCGGATCGCGTTTATGACAACTTATGTCATGCAGGATGTTGTGGAAAGCGGGACAGGCCGTCGAGTGAAAAGTATCGGCCGCCCGATTGCCGGAAAAACAGGAACAACAAACGACGTCCGCGATGCCTGGTTTCTCGGTTTTACTCCTTCGGTAATAACCGGCGTATGGGTTGGCTTTGACCAGGAGATCTCTTTGGGAAAGAATGAAGTTGGCGGACGGGCGGCGGCGCCTATCTGGCTTTATTTCATGGAAAAATTTTTACACAATGCCCCGGTGGAAACATTTCCCACCCCGGAAGGAATTGTCTTTGTTAAGGTTGATGCAAAAACCGGCGCACGAGTTAAGTCAACAGAGAAGGGAACCATTTACGAATCCTTTCTGGAAAATGCCCAACCCAGCGAAAAAACTGACGATATAACAGAAGAAAAGGAAGATTTATTCCGGTAGCAATTAATCACTTGCTGAATTCCGCCGGTCTTACGTTCCGATCAAACAATTTCCTTGATATAATATTCCTCATACATGTGCCAGACGGCCATGGCCATGGACATAATAATCGGGCCAATGATAAACCCCGAGAAACCGAATACGATGATTCCGCCCATCGTGGAGAGAAAAATCAGCAGAGGATGCATAGAGACATCTTTGCCCAAAAGTATCGGACGGAGAAAATGGTCTACCATGCTGATGACCAGGGAGCCAAAGCCCAGGATCAAGATGCCTGACCAAAAATGGCCCATGATCATCATAAAGATGCCCGCCGGTGCCCAGACAAGGGCACAACCGACAACGGGAATTACAGCTGTAATAATCATCACCACCCCCCAGAGTACCGCCCCCTGAATGCCTGTAAACAGAAAGAGCAGCCCTCCGAGTAACCCCTGGATTCCACCGATGATTAAAGTTACCTTGAGCGTAGAGTTGGCGGTTTTCTGAAAGTGCGCCAGGAGGATCCTGTCTCTTCCCTGCCCAAGAGGCAGGAGCCGCAGAATCGAATCGAGAAATTTCTCACCATCCCGGATGAAATAAAATAACGCATAGAGCATGACACCCAATTGAACAATAAATTGAAGAGTATTTTGAGTAAAGCTTTTCAGAGTATCGAAAATATAACCGGCAACGCTTTTAGAAAGCTGCGAAATCTTCTCTGTAAGGGCGGCATCGTCTAGATGTAAACTGTCCGTATAGGGATTGTGTTTGATCAGCTCAGCAAATTTCTGGACATAGACATTGATCGGACTGTTTTCATCCGACATGCCCTGATAGATGTCCATAGATTCCTTAAGCAGCAAACTGAAGATGAAAACAAAAGGAAGGATAAAAATGAGGCAAATCAAAACAAGAACAATCGTCGCGCTGAGCGTGGGCCTGCGCATGTTTTTCTCAATATTTTTGTAAACGGGCATGAAGAGCCCCGCCAGAATAACCGCCCAAAAAACGGCATAGATGAACGGCTTAATGAGATAGAAAAACGCTACGGTAACAATCAGCATGATCGCGAAAAAAAGGACTGTCTGTGATTTCGGTGCTTGCATGTGAGGATATGCCTCCGTTTGATATTAAATATTATGGACACAGGTAATTGTTATTTATATCATACTCGCCTGTCAATACCAATGTTGCGTTCCCATGTTATTTTTCCCCTGTCAGCAGGCTAATACTTTGGTTGAATGATTTGCCACAAAATTAATCTTCAGCATGAATCAATTTTCTGTGGTCATTTTCAACTTTTCAGAGATTAATTGCTTTGGAGTTGAATATCCAATCTGTCGATGAGATAGTAATCCATTATAGCTGATGACTTTTCTGATTTTGTTTGTCGGGTCCATCTGCTGGAAGGAATACAAGTGGCCTAAAACGCGTTGAACGTACTCTTGTGTTTCCTTGTAGGGAGGAATCTTGTTCTTGTATTTGATGACGGTATTTTCCCCAACATTATAGGCAGCCAAGGCGAGAGGAAGATTGTCTTCGAAAAGATCCAGAAGATAGCGAAGATAACGAGTTCCTCCTTCGATATTATTCTCTGGGTGAAAAGAATCTTCAACCTGGAGAGCCTGAGCTGTCTGCGGCATGAGTTGCATCAACCCCTGGGCGCCCTTAGGTGATACGGCTAGATGGTCGAAGTTTGATTCCATTTTGATAATAGCTTTTATCAGAGCAGCGTCCACATTGTACTTTACCGATGCCTTCGAAATGATATGATTGTATTTGATTATATCAGGGTCTTTAATGTTGAAAATGATTCTTTTTTCGTGGTGGAATTTCCCCTCCCTATAATTTCTTCTGAAAGTAGCGAGATACAATTCCTTCATCGTGTGCAGGTAGTTATTGACCGCGCCGATAGTCTGCAGGGAGGATTCAATCTGCTGCTGTGCTTTGGTAATGTCTAAGGACTCCATATCGGAAGTATCAACTCTTTCCAAAATCTTTCCCTTTATTCCCGGAGAGACCAAGGCATGGAGATCCTTATTCGCCGTTTTCAAAGATAATAGCATGGAGTTGAGATTCGATACTTTCTGAGAATAATCAAGAAATTGCCTTTTCATATTATTGTAGCGGATTAAAGAAGGGATCATGTAACAAAGAAAAATTATATTTACGAAGAAAAAAAGGGTTAGTAGTGCGATGCCGGCTGTCGAGATATTCCAATTGATGGTCTTGCGAGTGGTTCCTTGAGGGATAAATATGATAGAGATAGGAGAAATGGCTTTCCGATAGAACATCTTGCATCTTCGATAGAGTTGCATGACAATCCTCCTTTTAAAGCAAATTATCAAAGCTGGAAAATATCGGGGCTGTTTTGACAATTCCCCACTACAAAAACAGCGGCATAATGAATAGGGCATCGGTTCTTAATTGACTACCGAAGTGAGCAACCTTGAGATAAGACGCGAGAAAAGTGTTTGAATAAAGCGCTCGTAATTGAGTGTGGGAGTTATGCCACAGCAATGAAACAAGATGCAAGCAATTATTGCGAATATTTTATAAATAGCTGTATTTATAAATATATCTGTTGATTTTTTTGATTACTGTCACCAGAGCGCATAAATTTTTATGACTCGGCCAATTTACTTAATCCAGTCAACTATGCTAATAAGACAAGTGCGTTTAGCCCGGATGAACCATAAACAATCTTTAGAAAGTATCTGCTAGAAAGTACCTTGACAAATAGTTTTTTTTCCGTTAATAGAAAAATCAAGTTCAGCAAATAAATGGGAAATCAAATGTATCTTAAAGATTTAGTCGGCGGCAAGAGCCTGATTATCAGCAACGTAAGGGTACTCGTAGTAGTACTCAGGGGTCTGCCGCTCCGTGTCTTTAAGAAACAAAATTAAAGATACAAGCCGCGGGCCCCTAAAACCCGCGGCTTTGTTATTTAAGAAACAAAGCCGCCTCTTCGAAAGAAGATAAGCGGCTTTTTTATTAACTGAGACTTTTACATTTGGAGGTAGTAAAAAATGAAGTTGAAAGGTTCACAAATTCTGCTGAAAATGCTGGAACTCGAAAAAGTAGATATTATTTTCGGATATCCGGGTGGCACCGTTCTTGATATTTATGATCAACTCTATCAAAGCAAATTTAAACATGTTCTTGTTCGCCATGAACAGGGCGCGGTTCATGCGGCCGACGGGTACGCCCGTGCCACGGGAAAAGTTGGCGTGTGTCTGGTTACTTCCGGTCCCGGCGCCACTAACACTGTCACCGGCATAGCAACTGCTAATATGGATTCTATCCCGCTGGTCGTTTTTACCGGGCAGGTTCCCACAACCTTAATCGGCAATGATGCTTTTCAGGAATGCGACATCACCGGAATCACGCGCCCCTGCACCAAGCATAATTTTCTTGTCCGTAATATCGAAGAATTGGCTGCCACCATCAAAGAAGCTTTCCACATTGCCCGCACAGGAAGGCCCGGCCCTGTACTGGTAGATTTACCGAAAAATGTAATGGCTGCGGAAATTGATTTTGATCCTTCCGCTATCCAGATTAGAAATCATGAGACTATCTATAAACCCGCTCCCAAAAAAATGGCTCAGGTTTATGAAATGCTTTCCCACGCTAAGAAGCCATTAATCATGACCGGCGGCGGCGTCATTCTGGGAAAAGCCTCGGCCGAGCTCACCTTTTTAGCCAGAAAATATTCAATCCCGGTCACCGGAACTTTAATGGGCATAGGTTCATTTCCGGGGACAGATCCCCTCTGGCTGGGCATGTTAGGCATGCATGGATCATATTACGCCAATATGGCGGTGAGCCACTGCGATTTGTTGATTGCCGTGGGTGTGCGTTTTGATGACCGGGTAACCGGCACAATTGAAACTTTTGCTGCTAACGCCCAAATTGTACAAATTGATATCGATCCTTCCTCAATTAACAAAAATGTAGTTGTTGATTTGCCGATTATTGGCGCAACGAAGACTATCCTGCAAGATATGCTTAAATTTTTTGCCGAGCATAATTATAAGCAGCAGGCCGCGGACCGCAAAGAATGGCTCGACCAAATTGCCGAGTGGAGGCAGCAGGTTCCATTAACCTATTGCCAAAACGGCAAGGTAATTAAACCGCAGCATGTCATTGAAACGCTCCATAAAGTAACGAAAGGCAATGTCATTATCACAACCGAAGTCGGCCAGAACCAAATGTGGACCGCACAATTTTTCCCCTTCGATCTGCCCAATACATTTATTACCTCTGGCGGATTGGGGACAATGGGCTATGGACTTCCGGCCGCCATCGGCGTGAAATGTGCATTTCCCGATAAACACGTCGTGGATATTGCCGGTGATGGAAGTATTCAGATGAATATCCAGGAATTAGCAACAGCTGCGCAATATAAAATTAATGTAAAAATAGTGCTTTTAAACAACGGCTATCTGGGGATGGTGCGTCAATGGCAGGAATTATTCTATGAAAAGCGTTATTCCCACACCGACATGACTTACGCGCCTGATTTTGTAAAACTGGCGGAGGCTTTTGGTGTCGTCGGTTTACGTGCTACAAAACCGGAAGAAGTAGAGACCACCTTACTGCAAGGCCTTGCTCTGGATAAACCGGTGTTAATGGATTTCCGTGTTTCGCGGGAAGAATGTGTTTATCCGATGGTAGGACCGGGCTCATCCATCAGTGATATGAAATTGGGCACGAGAGAAATGATTAATTAACTCTTACACAGAGAAAGGATACAGAAAAATGGAAACAAAAGAGCATATAATTTCAATATTAGTCCACAACAAGCCGGATGTGCTGGCCAGAATCGCCGGAGCTTTAGGGGGGAAAGGATATAACATCGAAAGCCTGTCTGTTAATACCACTACTTCCTATGAAATATCCAAAATAGTTATGACATCCGTTGGCAATCAGGCCACTATCACTAAGATTGAAAATCAGCTGCGCAAAATTGTCGACGTCATTGCGGTAGATGATTTAACCAATGTAGAGGCGATTCACCGTGAACTGATTCTTGTCAAGCTAACCTTGAAAGCAGACTCCAAGGGAAAAATCGAAAAAGCTATTGACACATATAAATGGAAAGTAATAGTGTCCGCCGATAATTATATGGTTTTAGAAATAACCGGCGATAAACCGCAAATTGACTTTGCCTTAGCCCGGCTGGAGCCGCTGGGTATTGCCGATATTACTCGAACCGGTATTGTAGCATTGGCATTAGATAATTAACATTAGCATGATCAGCACTGATCAATTTTATTCACAATTAAAGGGGGTTTTATGGCACAAATAAATTTTGGTGGTACTTTAGAAGATGTTATTACAGCAGATGAGTTTTCTATTAAAAAAGCTCAGGACGTCTTAAAAAATGAAGTTATTGCGATAATTGGCTATGGCGTTCAAGGCCCTGCGCAAGCCTTTAATATGAAAGACAATGGTATCAATGTCATCATCGGCCAAGCCGAGGAAGATAAACCATACTGGGATAAAGCGATCGCCGACGGCTGGATCCCCGGAAAAACTCTTTTCCCGATAGAAGAAGCAGTCAAGCGCGGCACTATCATTCAATATCTGGTTTCCGATGCCGCCCAGATGATGCTCTGGCCCAAGGTTAAGGCCAATTTGAAAAAAGGTGATGCCCTTTATTTCTCCCACGGCTTCTCCATTGTCTATAAAGAACAGACCGGTGTTATCCCTCCTGATTTTGTGGACGTAATCATGGTTGCGCCCAAAGGGTCGGGCACCAGTGTACGCCGGAATTTCGTAGATGGCAGCGGCATTAATTCGAGCATCGCCGTGCATCAGGATGCTACCGGCCGCGCCATGGAAAGAACACTAGCTCTGGGTATTGCCATTGGCTCCGGATTCCTTTTCCCGACCACCTTCCAGATGGAAGTTTACAGCGACTTGACCGGTGAACGCGGTGTTCTCATGGGCGCTCTGGCCGGTATGATGGAGGCGCAATACAATGAATTACGCAAACACGGACACACTCCCAGTGAAGCTTTCAACGAAACCGTCGAGGAACTGACGCAAAGCCTCATCCGGTTAGTAGGCGAAAACGGTATGGATTGGATGTACGCCAATTGCTCAACGACGGCTCAAAGAGGCGCTCTGGACTGGCGACATAAATTCCGCAAGGCCGTGGAACCAGTCTTTGCCGAACTCTACAGCGCTGTAGCCACAGGCAAGGAAACGGAAATCGTCCTGAGAGTGAACAGCGCTCCTGACTATAAAGTAAAACTGGATGCCGAGCTCAAAGAAATGCGGGAATCCGAAATGTGGCAGGCAGGGGCAGCGGTGCGCGCACTGAGACCGGAAAAAAGAAAGAAGCAATAACGGCTCCGTAAAAATATTAAGGGAGAAAATATAATGCGCAGCGATCTTATGAAGAAAGGGCTGGAAAGGGCGCCGCATCGTTCGCTCTTTAAGGCCATGGGTTATACCGATGAAGAAATTGCTCGTCCGTTAATCGGCGTTGTTAATTCCGCCAATGAAATTATTCCCGGACACATCCATCTGGACTTAATTACCCAGGATGTGAAAGCGGGAATTCGCATGTCCGGTGGTACACCGGTAGAATTTCCGGTTATCGGCGTCTGTGACGGCATCGCGATGGGTCATGCCGGCATGAAATATTCGCTTGCCAGTCGTGAATTGATCGCCGATTCCATTGAAATCATGGCCTCAGCTCATCCTTTTGACGCGCTGGTTTTTATCCCCAATTGCGATAAAATAGTGCCGGGTATGCTCATGGCTGCCCTGCGCCTCAATATCCCTTCCATTTTTATCAGCGGCGGACCGATGCTCGCCGGAAAAATTCAGGGGAAGCCTGTTGATCTCATTAGCGTTTTTGAAGGTGTCGGCGCGGTCAAAGCAAAAAAAATGACTGCCTCTGCTTTAAAGCAACTGGAAGATTGCGCCTGCCCGGGCTGCGGTTCCTGCTCCGGCATGTACACCGCCAATTCGATGAATTGTGTTACCGAAGCTTTGGGACTTGGTCTGCCTGGCCACGGAACAATTCCGGCGGTACTGGCTGCCCGGCATCGGCTGGCGAAATACGCCGGGATGAAGATCATGGACTTATGCAAAAAGAACATTAAACCGCGCGACATTGCCACACTGGCTGCTTTTAAAAACGCCATCGCCGTCGATATGGCGCTCGGTTGTTCCACCAATACGGTACTGCATATTCCCGCCATTGCTCATGAGGCGGGAATTAAGCTCGATTTGAACCTCTTTAACAAAATCAGCGGGACGACTCCCAATATCTGTAAACTCAGCCCCGCCGGTCATCACCATATAGAAGACCTGGACACCGCCGGAGGCATTCAGGCGGTAATGAAGGTCATCAGCGCGCTAGGGGTGATTGATGAAAAAGCAATTACCGTTTCAGGCAAAACTGTTGGCGCCAATTTAAAGGCTGCCGGAGTTTTAAATACCGATGTCATCCGCACTTTAAAAAACGCCTACTCGCAGCAGGGCGGCATTGCCGTTTTGCGCGGCAACCTGGCGCCGGACGGATCGGTTGTCAAGCAATCAGCAGTGGCCACCGCCATGCAGATGAACGAAGGCCGGGCCCGCGTCTTTGATTGTGAAGACGATGCTATTGCGGCAATTTTAGGCGGCAAAATTAAGGCCGGCGATGTTGTCGTTATCCGCTATGAAGGACCGAAAGGCGGTCCCGGCATGCGGGAAATGCTCGGACCAACGTCGGCAATTGTCGGCATGGGGCTGGATAAAACCGTTGCTCTGCTGACCGACGGCCGTTTCAGCGGCGGCACCCAGGGAGCGGCCATCGGCCACATTTCCCCGGAAGCAGCGGAAGGTGGACCGATTGCTTTAGTAAAAGAAGGCGACATCATTGCTATTAATATCCCGGCAAAAACTCTAAATTTGCAAGTAAGCGACAAGGAACTCGAAAAACGCAGGAAGGCTTTGAAGCCCTTTAAGACCTCGATCACCAGTGGTTATCTGGCACGCTACGCCAGACTCGTCACGTCCGCATCGACAGGTGCTATTTTTAAAGATTAAACATTCAACCAAGTAAGGAGGGACTGGCATTATGTTGGAAATTAAAGATGCTGTAGCTGTTATTACCGGTGGTGGTGGTGGTATCGGCCTCGAGTTGGCCAGATACTGGGTAAAAAATGGCGGCAAAGTTGTCATTGTGGATGTGGCGCCTCAGTTTTTAGAAGGAGCCGAAAAAGAATTAAAAGCCATGGGCGGAGATGTTCTCTCAGTTGTTTGCAATGTAACCAATGAAGATGATTGCGGGAAAATGGCTGATGCGGCCATTGCCAAATTTGGCAAAATTAATCTGGTGGCTCCCTTTGCCGGAATCATTAAAGATGGCATGATGGTTTCTCCCGATAAAGCAACAGGGAAAGTGACCAAAAAGATGTCTTTGGATCAGTTTAAAGCCGTAATTGACATCAATATAACAGGCGTATTTCTGACCATCCGTGAATGCGCAGAGCGGATGATCAACAACAATTGCACAGGCCTAATTTGTCTGGTTTCTTCTACAGGTTCGCTGGGAACAGCCGGCCAGATTAACTATTCGTCATCAAAGGCAGCTATGTCGGTTATGCCCAAAGTCATCACTGCGGAATTCTTCCGTCGCGGCATGGCGGGCAAAATCCGCTGCGTGGCCGTCGCCCCCGGTTATGTCGGAACAGCCATGGTTAAAGGCATGGATCAAAAGGCCTTGGAGAAAATAGTATCCGATGTCCCCATTGGCCGGCTGATCGAACCTGCGGAAGTGGCGTCCCTGGTCGGCGAACTTTACCGCAATGAAGCCCTGGCCGGAGAAGTATATTTTATTCACGGCGGTTTACGTCTGGGATCAAAAGGCTAGATTTATAAACAATAGAGTATTGTCATGCCGACGCCGCAACAGCGGGGTCGGCATCTCGTATCATTTAAAAATCATTAATTAGATTTTTGTATAGGTTCCTTTAGTCCACGGATATGGCATAACCTTCAGCATACAACCTTTCAAACAATAATGCGCGGCCAATGCGCCATGATTTCCTTGACATACAATACGGTGTTTTTTATACTTCGCCCCACAAAAAGAAATATCTTATCAAAAAACCGGTCTACTCGACTCAATTCAATATAAATGAAGGGGATAAAGATTATGAAAAAGTGCTTTCGATTTGTTCTGAGATTCTTGGTTGTAACTGGTTTCTTTCTGATCAGTCAGATGGCCGTCGATTCAGCCTATGCGGAAACATACACTTTTACATTTAAAAATATAAATCATCCCAAAATAAGCTCAGTATTCGCCGAATTGCGCTCGGTTAGCGGCGGCGGGTACGCACCGATGGGGAATACAACAAGACAGGATCTAAACATTCTGCCCGGGCAATCATATAAGATTACTGTTGAGTATAACCCGGCGCGCAACGTCCTGTTCCCTCCCCCCAGTTTTGCCAGCATCTGGATAGGCTGTGCTGAAAAATATTGGAATGATGGAAGAAGACCAACGAAAAATTTCTTTCTGACAACCACAAAAAGTATGACCATCGATGTTTCATTATCCGGTAATACCGTCATATTGAATGGTTATTAAGACAGGGAACGAGTAAGCAAACCTTTATCGGGATTTATGAAGAATATTTCTCCCGGCAATACGGATTCTGGCGGCCTTATATCGAGCAGGTGATTCAGCACTATCCTGATTATGGCGACAGCATGTGTAGCTTCCTGAACTAAATAAATCGTCAAGATCGAAGAATATTCTGGACTTCAATCCGTAATAAATACAATTCACGCCCAACGACAAACATCGGCATCACACCACAAACTTTGTGGCTAATATTTATTTGACACACAAGCACGGCTTCCCTATACTCCCTTCCAATGAAAGCAAGGTCTTATCAAATAAAAACATCGCAAAAAAAGGCGTGAAACAGAGGTCTGCCTGAATTGTGCTAAAAATGGCCATCACGACGGAAAAAACGATCAGCAAGCGGATCGTCTGCCATAATTTCCCAAGGAACGAGTCGTCTCCCCATATCATTCCCGCAATTTTCGGCTCAGCTGCGTATTCCCCTCTTTTGTCGCCTTTTCCACCCTTGATTTACAAGCTTGCCCTGTCTTATACTCCGACCGTCGAAAAGCAATACCTTATCAATTAATTCAATAATATAAGGAGGTAGGGATAATGAAGAAAATGACTTTTACAGCGCTAGTGCCGGTGGCGACTATGTTTTGCGTGCTTATGCTGGGTGGTGATGGGTATGGGTTCAATCCGGTTGACTTGAAGAAATTGGAGGCTACCGTGGCTCACGAGTGCCCTGGTTGCGACCTGAGCGAGGCGTGGCTCAGCGGATATAACCTGAACTATGCGGTTCTGTACAACGCAAACCTGAGGAAGGCCAATCTCTACGATGCGTACCTCGCCCATGCAAACCTGGTTAACGCGGATCTGACCGGCGCTGACCTGGGTAATGCGGGTCTGTACGGAGCGAACATGAGCGGTGCAAACCTGAGCGGGGCCATCATGATAAGGGCTATCCTGAACAGTGCGAGCCTGCAAGGCGCAAACCTCCGGGGGGCAAAGATGCAGTGGGCGACCATAGATGGTGCGAACCTGACCGGTGCCGACCTGAGCGGTGCTTCATGGATAAATGGCGGCGTCTGCAAAGAAGGATCTATAGGGGTATGCAATAAATAATAAGGCGTTCAATTCAATATGCATCATCCACCAAGCCTATGACGGGGATAAAATCAGGGATCAGATCAATGGGACTGAGAATATACTGAAGCGTAAATACAACCGCTGCAATGACCCACCACGGGATCTTCCGATAAATGCCGACCCGGTAATCCTTGAGTAATTAGAGTAATTAAGTAAAAGTAATTAGGGTCAGCGCCCTATTATTTATGATCTACCGTTACCTTGATTGCGGCGATCTGCGTATCCTTTACGAGATTGACGATGCTCAAGAGATTGTATGGATTAAGACGATCGAATGGAGATGATCGGCATACAAAGAAAGATTTATCAGGCTGAGACAATAGCTTCCTGAACTACACACACCTGCCAAGTCAGAAAAAGTTGCTGATTTGAAGTGTTAAGCAGCATTTAATGGCCGAAAAAAGTATTAACTTTACAGTTTTGGGGCGCTGGAAGGAATAATGTTTGCAGAAAAAATTTCAGAGATCAATTTGGCCTGAGAAACAAAAAGGGAAATCTTCAATAATATCTTGGCAATCTTGAGCAATAGGTAATTTATCCCCCCATTGTTTAACATAAAATATACTATTGACATTTCCCACCGCTTGTTTATCGTTATAAAGGAGATATGTTTCTTAGACGATGATAGAGTTTTAGTATGGCAGAGTAAAATTTCCCTAGTATTTTAACACCCCGAAAAGCTACCACAAAAAAAGCAAGCAGAACGGAAATGTTATCAAGGAGATCGTTTGCACATGAAACTATCATCATTTAATCTAATTAGTCTCATTAGAACAATATTTCTTGTAACATTTTTGTGTGCCATTTCTGCCTGCGCAACCGTTAAAGAAATTACAACTTCTACTACTTCAGCAGTTGAAGATATTACCACTTCTGCCACTTCAGCAATTAAAGATTTGGATTCTGATACATTTATTTGCTTATTTTCAGATTGCCCAGGTTATAAAGAATTCACATCTGCAAGAAAATTATATTCACAAGATAATTATCAAGAAGCACTAGAATCTGTCAACTTGGCCATAAGTAAAGATCCGAAAAACGAAAAATACATCAAACAAAAACAGGAAATAACTTTAAAACTACAATCGAACCGATTCATAGCAATGTGGAATGAATATGAAGTAATACCAAAAGAGGATTTAGATAAGCAAGAATTAAAACTCAAAGAATTGCAGCCTATTTCTGTTTTAATAGAATCAAATGGTGGTTCTAATTTTTCATCAGAAAAAGTAAATGAGGAATTTAAAATAATTCGAACGCAAAAAGAGAGAATAAATGATTTAACAAAAAATATCCATGATGCTTTTATTTCTTCAGATTGCGATAAGGGTGTCAAATGCCGCCGCTATCGGGCCAGCGTTTTTCGCCGTAATGGAGCCAGTT
>CAZYIE010000010.1:75646-85924 GCA_964646755.1 uncultured Smithella sp. | reverse complement strand
CATATCCCGGATGAATTGCATCGGCGCCAGTCTCTAAAGCAGCATTAATAATCTTCGGTATGTTAAGATAACTCAAATTAACCTGGGGAGGGCCAATACAGATAACCTCATCGGCCATCCTCGCGCCCATACTTTCCTTATCGGCTTCGGAAACAACCAAAACAGTCTTTATACCAAGGTCCTTACAGGCTTTGATAATGCGGACGGCAATCTCACCTCTGTTGGCAACAAGCACTTTTCTTTTTTTCATAAATCCTTTCACCTCAGAATCTTCAGAAAGATTTTTTCATCCCCTCTCGCTTTGCTCCATGTTTATTTCAATAAGGCTGGTGGCCATTGCTCATAGCCACCAGCCTGTATCCCCTTCCGGGTTTGTCTGATTATTTCTCCGGTTTGATAAGCATTATCACGTCTCCCTTTTTTACCATGGATCCGCTCTCCACAAGAACCTTTACTACCGTCCCTTTGACACCGGCAGCGACGGAACGAAAACACTTCATTATCTCCAGTAAGCAGATTACGGTATCTGCATTAACTTTATCACCTGCCACCACGAAAGGAGGATCTCCGGGACTGGGTCTACTATAGAAAACACTGGTTACCGCCGCTACAATCGGTACGAGACCATCTGCATTTGCTGCACACATAAAATTTTACCTCCTATTTCTAGTAACTAATTTTTTTGATTTTCATTATCTTCAACCGCCTGAAACTACATAAGCTGAAACAATTTCAGACAGCTAATACTATTAACACCGGTTACTACTCCCTACGAACTTCCTCTATAGATACTTCTTATACGTCTCAGGTCCACCCGGGGGGATTCCTTTCAAGAGCTCTTTGCTCTGCAAGGCCCATAGCATTGTGAACTCTTCGAGGCCATCTTTGGGCGACAGACCAATTCTTTTATAACATTCTTCTTCCGACGGTTCGGAATTCATAGTCTCGATGAGATGGGCAGCTGTTTCTTTAATCGCCTTAGCCTGGGGAAGGCTCAAAAGCTTATCTTTGAGGTTTTGATCCATATAAGCAACTCCAGTCTCTTCAATACCGTAAATACCGGCCGCAAACTCGACCATGGAGTCAAGGCACTGTTCCCAGCGTCCCACCTGTACATTAAGAACAGCCTGCGTCACAATGAACTGCGAAAACGGGGTAATCATGACTGGATGCCCCAGCTCCGCCAAAATACGCGGAATTTCCTCCAGTACATCCTGCAGCTTTTCCGGGATACCTAATTGCGTCAACTGTGTTGTGGTATTGGAAATAACACCCCCGGGTATCTGGTGTTTATAGAATGACAAATCAAAGGGTAGGATGGTACTATCAACGGGATGGCCATAAGCCTTCCCTATTTTCGTAAGACGATCGGATACCTCGTTCAATTTTTCAATATCCATGTTATGGTGTATACCCATTTCTTCCGCATTCTTGCAGATATTGAAGACTGAAGGGTGGGATGAGCCATATGCCAGAGGAGGAATGCAAGTGGTGATTTTCCTTATTCCCATCTGCATAGCCACAACGGCGTTATATGTCTGTTCGCCGTTCATACCATGCGTATGAAGCTCGAGAGGCGTACCGTTGGCGGCGGCCGACATAGCAGTGATGAGCTTCCGGAGACGATCCGCAACCAGCAACCCGTCAACATCCTTGATACATATACTTAAGGGCTTATATTTCTCAACAATTTCCTTCACTCGGGAGGCGTAGAACTCTTCGGTATGACGGGGACCATGCCCGATTGCCATATAGGGTATTGGTTCTATTCCCATATTTCGATACAATGGGAATAAAATCGGAAATGTGTTCTTGATCTCATCTTCAACGCAACACATTAACTCCGTCTGGTTGAGCTCTGGCACCCAGTTTTTGAATTGCTGATTAATCATCCTTACCATCGTTTTATTTTCAGCCGGTGCCGCGATTTGCAACGACATGCCCATATTCACTGTGCGAATATTCGATTTTGAATTTTTCAGCTTCTCCTTCCACATTTTAAACAGGTGACGAGGATCTTCATTAAAGAAGCGAGCACTAATCAAAACCGTTGCAACATGTATCGGAAGAGCCACGGCATAATAGCCAGCTTCACCTATTTCGCCAAGAACAGGCTCAAACATATGATGGGTCATCATCATTCCCCACCGGCTCTGTATTCCATCCCGCAATGATTCGTCGACCAACTGAAGTGTGCCATTACCACTGACGGAACTGAGTTTCTTATCTTCAACCATAAAACTTACCTCCTCTTTTAGTAGTTTACAAACTTACACACATCTACAAGCATCACGATGCTAATAGTGCCTCAAAAATATAGATACAGCTTTATACAGGGGCCACCGTGATAATTCTTACAGCACAGACTGTGCCATTTGTTATTCAACTGTATTTTGTTATGTATTGAGTTGATATTACAATGAAACATTTACATGCAGGGATAATAATAAGCTGAGGCATTAAGTGTCACATCAGAGGTTACAGTGTAACAGCTAGTGTAACAACACTGTTACATTTTTTTTATGACACACAAGCACATTTTCATACTGCCTCTATCAAAAAGAAAGTTCTTATCAAAAACATTTAGATCAAACAGACACCGGTACAGTTCCCAAATGATTATCGAAATATTACCGAAAAAAAAGTTGCTTTTACCTTTATAAATTTGATAGTAGTAAACAAAACGGCATAAAAAAACGATCATATCATTTCTCTCTAGCCGGAAGTGCTACACTTTGAACCGGGATTCTCCTCGTAAACTTTTGCAATAGAAATAAACTGAAAGGTAACAGCATGGACCAATTATCGGGCATCAACGCATCTTTCAAGCAATACATTGTCAAATCATGGGATCAATGCACAGCCTTGACAATTGATCCCGAACTCAAAAAAGCCCCGAAGATTACGGAAGAAGAGTTTTTATTAATTTGCCAAAAGCGAAAGCATCTATTGCTGCAAATCTCACAGCCGATCATAAGGAAATTCAGCCCATTTTTTGATTATTCGAAGCATGCTATTGTATTAACGGACGAACATGGAACAATCTTATCCGTTAACGGAAATGAAGAATTAATAAAAGAAGGGTCTATATTAGGTTTTGATGTTGGTACCAACTGGTCTGAAGAATCCGTTGGAACGAACGCAATTGGTACTTGTCTTACTCTTGGGCAACCGATCTGCATTCTGGGTGAAGATCACTTTGTTAAACAATGGAGGAATTACGGTTGCGCTGCATCACCTATTCGAGATCCATTCTCTGGCGAGATTATAGGTGCTCTAAATCTATCCTGCCATGCCGATACCTTTAATGTTTTATCATTATGCTTTGTTGAATCACTGGCAATTATATTAGAGACAACGCTGCGCAATATGTCAAACACACGCGATTACAACAAGCACGACCTCATCATAGAAAAGTTTCTGGAATCTACCAAGGAAGCCGATATACGAGATGGTATCATCGCCGTTGACTTGAATGGAAACATCCTTGCATCTAATAAAACAATACATTCTATGTTGGCGACTAAAAGTTGTACACCGCTTAAGAATATTTTTCATTTTAGTCCTAAACTTCAAGAGACACTACGTCAATCAAATGCGACTGCTGTTTCCTTTAGTACAAAACTTGAAAATGATATGAATGGCGACGACACATATCTTGCCAATTTTACACCTATTTTCAGCAACGATAACGTGCACGAAGGCTGGACAGGTCGCGTCTTGACCATTTCTTCGTGGGGCAAGGCTGATGGAAAGACCGTGAGCACGAGCATAAGAGAAAATTATTCACAGCCTATATACATCTCTTCCAGCATGGGTAGAATCATAAGCAGGGCGAGGAAAGTAGCCTGTTTTGCATCAACAAAAATAATTCTTGGAGAAAGCGGCGTAGGTAAGGAGGTCTTGGCAAAGTTTATTCACGCAAATGGACCACGATCGGCTCAACCGCTTGTTGCTCTGAACTGTGCGGCAATCCCCAAAGAACTGCTGGCCAGCGAACTCTTCGGCTACGACACCGGTGCCTTTACAGGAGCAAGGGCAAGAGGAAAGCCGGGGAAATTTCAAATGGCCAATCGTGGTACAATCTATCTGGATGAAATCGGGGACATGCCACTTGACCTCCAATCATATCTGTTGCGGGTCATTGAAGAAAAGAAAGTGACACGCCTCGGGGGTACAGAATCTATACTAATTGATGTGCAAATTATTGCTTCAACGAATAGTGACCTCAAGCAATTAGTTAAAGAAGGTAAATTTAGATTAGATCTCTATTATCGACTCAACGTCATCACCATCGTCATTCCACCTCTCAGAGAGCGTAAAGACGATATTCTGCCTCTCGCCGAATTTTTCCTGGAAAAAGTGCGGGAAAAGCTGGATGGTGTTAAAAAGACACTATCGTCGGAGGTCATCGATGCCCTTATTAATTACGATTGGCCTGGAAATATCCGGGAACTCGAGCATGTAATCGAGATGGCTCATGCCGTAGCAAGTGGAAATGTAATCGGCATAGAAGATATTCGAGAGGATATTTTGTCAGATGCAGCTTGCTGGAGTGAAAACTTAATTTCTCGTAAAGAAACAAATATGGAAGAAGAAAAAATTAAAATGACCATCAAAATGTGCGAAGGAAACATGTCCAAGGCAGCTCAAATTCTTCAAGTATCGAGGACAACTCTCTACAGGAAAATGCTGAAGTATGACATTCCCTTAAAAACAGTCATGACCTCCGCCAGAACCGGAGGCTTGTGAATGTGAACCGCTCAAAGCGGTTTGTTTATGAACCACCTTAAGGTGTATTTTTCAGGAAGAAAAAATAAGCGCAATAAATAGGACTATGCACCGCTAACATCTACAAATCCACACTGGGCTGCAGCGCTGAAAAGCAGTGATAACCAATTGAACTAAAGCATCTGTACTTTTTCATATTTTTCAAGGTCTAATTTGGTTACACACATTTGTATGACGGCTTAATCGCCGAAATAAACAACATTCATATTCTACAACTGCAACATGTATGGTGAACCTATGCGCGGACAACGATCAAGCCTTGGCCCAGTTCGAAATCTAACGATAAGCTCAGCGGCGGCAGTTAGTCGTCCGCTGAAGCGTTTTGTTAGCCCTTTGTAATTGTTTGAAACGACTATTTATTGGAATTTCTGATCTCTACGATATTCTTCCACTTTCCTTCTGTTTTTACCCAAATGGATATGTACTTTCCTTGTTGTCTCGCTTCGTTTGGCATTTTCCAATTGACCGATCCATAGACGTACCCCATGTCGTTGGACGGACCTACAAATGCTTCAATAGGTTCCCATGACAACTCTATGCCTTCCATTTTAAGCAACTCTTTAAACATCGCTTTCTGGTTTTCTCTCCCGACGATTCTCTCCATGCCAGGCGGGCACACAATTGCCTGCTCCATCAGGTGGGTATCCATCGCTTGGTCGACATCTCCCGCTTGAAACATCCGAAGTATTTCTCGCTCAAGCTCCATAAGTTCTTGCACACTCTTTTCTTGTTCAATCATTGGATTCTCCTTTTTGTTGTTGCTATGATTTTTTGTTGTCAAGGTTTCAATGTATCACGGGCGGAATTAGGTTGTCAGGGAATGAAAGGCAAGCTTTACCGTTAATTAAATACCCGGTTTTACCTATTCCTTTGTATAAACCATCAGGTCCGTAGGCACCCCATTGTTTCCAGTAGAAGTGAACATTTTGTTTTTGGCACTGAAACTGTAATGACTCTACCCAATTTACATCCGTTTTTCGTGAACGGTCATCGCCGCTTTCACCACCACCTATAACCATACATATCTCTGATAAATCAATATTGCCCAGATCTTCCAGTAACGGTTCACAACATATATGTTTATGCCTACATTCAATCTCCCGGAGATCCTGCAGTCTTGGTATTCCATGTTTTTGGTCTTCAACAGTTACGCCTAACCACAAATTATCAGGCGGAACCTTCCCGCTAAAATATCCTTTCATTCTTTTACTGCGTTTTGTGAGTATGTAGAAATTGTGCCAATGTGCTTCTTGGATAATATCCATGATCGCATCAATGCTCTGATATCCGGCATCTTCATGGAACGTATCACTCATGTTATTAATGAAGAAAAGCGTTGGTTTCTTACGTTTTAGAGGAAGGGACTTTTCCAGTCTCTCATGATGCACGGTAAACCTAAAACCATTTTCATATCCCGCAGTGCCCCATTTATTCAGTTTATATGCCATTTTTTCTGCATAACAATTTTTGCAAGCAGGAGATACCTTGGTGCATCCAGTAAAAGGATTCCATGTATGCACATCCAGCTTGCGAGTATCACTTTTACTCATAAATTTCCTTTCACTATGGGAATATGATTTCACATTGACTGATCCGCAGGCTAACGCCAAGGATCACCGGGAACATGGCCGACACAGCGCTGGTCACGCGGGGCGCGCAAGATTGGCGCCGATGGCAATTGGAACAATTGGGCAGCGGAGTGTCAAGAACTGAGCGGCGACCCCTGAATGTGGTTGTCTTTTAAGCTTTGAAACTATTCATATTGGTCAGTGCCATTTCCGCTTCGCTGATGATCCGGTCGATCAGTTCTCTGGTTGTCGGATTATCGGTAATGCCGCCGCAACACTGTCCGGCGAACAGGATGCCACCCTCCACATCGCCCTCGTTGAGTGCTTTGAGGTGCTTCATGTTGCCTACCGCCTGACGTTCGATGCTTACACCCAAAAATTTAGCAAAAGACAGATTCATCAGCCGTTTGATGAGGAGTGCTCCCTTGAAGGCGTCAATCACCGGGAAACCGCGTTTCAGCATCGCCTGGGCTTCCTTGGTTTTCAGCACGCGGCCGTCCATCCCGTCAAACACGTTGCCGTAAAGAGTATCCTGTTCAGTGGCCTCGATACATAATTTTTTGAAGTTGTCATGTACCATGCTTTCCTTGACCACCATGAAACGGCTGCCCATGGAGATACCGTCGGCACCCAGGGCCAGCGCTGCCGCGAGTCCCCGTCCATCGTAAAATCCGCCTGCGGCAATCAAAGGGACTTTGACCATCGAAGCGACAATTGGAATCAACACCATGGATGTGGCTGCTGCGCCGTGTGCCGCGGCTTCATGACCGGTGATTACCAAGGCGTCGCATCCCATCTGCACGGCCTTGGCCGCATGCTTGGCGATGGCGATGGTGCCGACAACTTTGCCGCCATAGGCGTGAACATCATTGACAAACCATGGTTTCCCCAGCGAATAGTTAATGACGGGAACTTTTTCTTCGATGGCAACGGCGATATTTTCTTTTGCCCCCGGTCCGATAAGAATCTGGTTGATACCGAAGGGTTTATCCGTCATCTGCCGGATTTGCCGGATACTTTCCCGTGTTTCCTGCGGGGTGCAGCGAGCAATCGCCAGGAGTCCCAGACCTCCGGCGTTGCAGACGGCGGCGACCAGTTTGGGTTCCGTAATCCAGTTCATTCCGGCCAGCATAATGGGGTGCTGGATGCCGAACATTTGTGTCATTCTTGTCTTAAACATAATTTTATCCTCATATCCTTTCAAATAACATTGATTGTTTTGTAGTTGAAAAAATGGACATACAACCCCAGTTGGCTTTTTCCGAATTTTGCTTGCAATACTAAACTATTTGGATAACGTACGCACTGTATTGGTTGCAGACCTGCCGAGTCGGTGGTCATCCGTGACTGACACTGCGGTCATTAAGGAGGGAGTCATGCCCTCCGGCTTTGCCGGAGGCCATGACTCTGGACCAGTTTTCGGGGGACAGGTCATTTGAGTTTCTTCATCAATTCCTTCTTGAGGATTTTCCCGGTGGCACTCATGGGAAGAGCATCAACTATTTCGACAAATCTCGGATATTTGTATGTTGCCATCTGCTCTTTTGACCAGTCTATAATTTCCTCCGGTGTTGCTGTTTTTCCTTTTTTTAGGACGATATACGCCTTGATCTCTTCACCATGCCGCTCATGAGGTTCACCCACAACCGCAACCAGTGAAATTGCCGGGTGGGTCATAAGGACTTCTTCAATCTCCCGCGGGTAGACATTGAAGCCGCCGCGGATGATCATTTCCTTGAGCCTGTCCACAATATAAATATAGCCGTCATCATCCATTTTCCCAAGATCGCCGGTATGAAACCAGCTTGTCCCCTTGAAGGCATTTTTCGTCTCTTCTGGTTTGTTATAGTATCCCTTCATTACATTGTTACCGCGAACGACAATTTCCCCGATTTCTCCGGTCGGCACTTCTTTTTGCTGGTCATTAAAAATTTTTACCTCCACACACCATATCGGTGTTCCCACAGAGCCTATTTTCTTCTTCTTATGCAGATGATTGAAAGATATAGTTGGTGATGTTTCCGTCAGTCCATATCCTTCCACGATGGGGATTTTGTATTTTTTTTCTATGCCATGAATGATTTCAACCGGCAAGGATGCCGCGCCTGCTACACCGAGCCGAAGAGTGCTAGAAATTTTTTCGATATCAAATCTATTTTCTTTATCCTCATAACTGAGAAGTTCCCAGTACATTGTGGGGACCCCTACAAAGATAGTGACATTTTCCTTTTGCATGGCATCAAGGGCAGCCTCGGCCGTAAATCGGGGGATCATGACGAGTGTATTGCCTTTTGCAAATCCCGCATTCATGTGCTCTGCCTGCGCGGCAGAGTGAAAAAGCGGTAAAAGAACCAGATGGACATCGGATGCATCAAGTTTAAATCCATCAACGATTATAAGGGTCTGCATCATCAGATTGGAGTGTGACAACTCTGCTCCCTTTGGAAAACCCGTTGTCCCGGAAGTGTAAAGGATAACAGCCGTATCGTCAGAATTGAGCTGCAAGGTATCGAATTCAGCAGATTGGCCGGCCATGAACTGTCCCATGGTCGGAATATCGTCAATGGGTGATGACATTGCCGGGTCTGCAGTGATGATTAACATCTTCTCGCAGGTGGGAGTTTCTTTAAACCCTTTATAGCCCTCCTCTGCCATGGGCAATCCCTGTACTCCCTGGAAACAAAAATAGGCTTTGGCTCCACAGTCTGCCAGTTGGTAAGCAATCTCCCGTCCTTTCATCATTATGCTTAATGGAACAACCACTGCCCCTGCTTTGAGGATGCCGTAATAGACCACTGGGAAAAACGGTAAATTAGGGCAGCTCAATGCAACTTTATCCCCCTTTTTAATCCCCGATTCAACCAAGCCATTGGCAATTTGGTTTGCCATGGCATTGATGGTTTTGTAACTCAACCGGGTCTTACCGAATACAACCGCTGTTTTTTCAGGATTTTCTTTTGTGCTGAACTCTAAGATCGATGCTAAATTCATTTTTTCTCCTCCTGTTATCCGGTTTATTTGCCGGGATTTATTTTCGTTTAAAAATGGGTTGCCTTTTTTCAAAAAAGGCGGCAATGCTTTCTTCAAAGTCTTCTGTATTTACGAGAAATTGCGTATATGACATCTCTAAGGCATATTTTTCCATTATGCGAAATTCTTGATTAGCATTCATCGCCCTTTTCAATACAATCATTGCAAGTGGTGGCTTACTGGCAATTTCTTCTGCAATCTCCATGGCCGTATTTAGTAATTCATCTTTATGTACAATCTTACAGATAGCTCCATAGGCAGCTAATTCCTTAGCTGTAATTCGTTTCCCCCGCATACAGTAATTTCTGGCAGCTGTTTCCGGCAGCAGACGGGAGATATGACATGGCCCGCTTACCAGGGAAAAATTAATTTCCGTAATACCGAACAAGGCTTCTTCTGCGGCGACCAATAAATCACAACACGACGCTATGGCAGTCCCGGTTCCCAATGCTAATCCATTAATGGCGCCAATTACCGGAACCCGGCAGTTGTAAGGGGCAGCAAGACCTTCATTAACAAGTTTAGCATAGTTGACATAGTCTTCTTTGCAAGGTCCTCTAAAGTCATTGAGATCATTGCCGGCCATGAAGGCCTTGCCCTTAGCGGTTAGAATTACAACGTAGATCTCGTCATTCCCGTTAATGATATTAAACGTTTCGATAATCTCCTTATAGGTCTGCATATTAACAGAATTTAAGGGAGGACGATCAACTGTGATAATCCCAATATGGCCTGTAATTTCAAGTTTGACGAAATCCATGGTTTTCTTCTTTCATACGGGTAATTAAGTTAAAAAAATTTATTCGCCGGTTGATTCATAAAAATTCTTTCCAAAGAATCTCTTGCTCAGGCCCGTCAGATCACCCCACTTCATTGGGCCACCCTTGTC
>CAZYIE010000010.1:73898-75468 GCA_964646755.1 uncultured Smithella sp. | reverse complement strand
TGGCCTCCAGTGTCTTCTGGTTTATGCCCATGCCCTTGAGGACCTTGGCGGGGATGTCTATCCCCACTTCGTCCGTCAGCCGCACGGGACCCACGGGCATGCCGAACTTCACCATGGCCTTGTCTACCTTCTCGATGGTGTTCCCCTCCTCCACGTACTGAAAGGCGTTGAGGAGGTACGGAAATATCATGGCGTTCACGACGAAGCTGGGATTGTCCTTGCAGGTGATGGGGCGCTTGCGGATGAGGCCCACAAAATTCAGCAGGTTATCCACGGTGTCCCGGGTCGTCTTCGCGCCTTGGATAACCTCGACGAGCTGCATCATCCAGACGGGGGAGAAGAAGTGGAGACCGCCGAAGCGTTCCGGATTGATTACGAAGGGGGCCATCTTGTCGAGGGCCAGCGAAGAGGTGTTGCTCGCGATGACACAATCAGCCGGGACGACGGGGCAGAGCTCCTTGTAGACTTGTTCCTTGACCCCGATGTCCTCGAAAACGGCCTCGACGACGATGTCCACGTCCTTGAAGTCCGCCGTGTACTCGGAAACCGTGATGATCCTTCGCATGATGGAGTCAACGGGCTCCTTGAGGCGCTTCTTTTCCGCCATGCCGGTGAGAATCTTCTGAACGAAATCCTTCCCCGGCTGGAGGGCCGGTGCAACGTCCTTCACAACCACGGGGATCTGGGTGTTCCGGAGGATCTCAATGACGATGCCCCGGCCCATGGTGCCGAAGCCCAGGATGGCCACCTTCTTGAGGGTCTTGGGCTGAAATCCCTTCGACATCATGTTCTTCGGCTTATCCGTCAGGCCCTTGATGAAGAAGGTATTGATGCTGCCCTTCGACTGGGGAGCCATGACCACCTTGGCGAAGTTGTCCCTTTCAATTTTCAGACCTTCGTCGAGGGAGACTTTAAGCCCCCGGTGCATGGAATCCAGAGCCAACATGGGACCCGGGATCTCGCGGCCCTTGGTGGCCTTGAGTACCCCCTGCTTTGCCATGTCCGCCACGGTATCGACCTGGGAGAAATCCTGGGCCGGCCGCTTCAGGTCGGCCTTGCCAGCGAAGATCTCCGCCAAGAACTTCTTCGCCTCCGCCAGGAGGTCTCCACCGGCCGGGATCAGCCGGTCGATGATGCCCATCTCTAGGGCCTTGGCCGCTGGCAGCATCGTTCCCTTGAGGATCAGCTCGAAGGCGCCGTAGCCGATGAGCCTCGGCAGGCGCTGGGTCCCGCCGCCACCGGGGAAGAGACCGACGTTGCACTCGGGCAGGCCGATGACGGTGTTCTTGCCTTCCTTGGCGATCCGGGCCGTGCAGGCCAGAGCAAACTCGAGGCCTCCCCCTAGACAGTGGCCGTGAATGGCTGCCACGACGGGGATTCCCTGGGCGCTCATTTTGCTGAACGCTCCATGGAAGGTATCAAGAACCTCCTGTACCTCCTCGGGTTTCTGCAGTTCCGAGATCATCTTGAGATTGGCCCCGGCGAGAAAGTTTTCGGGCTTTCCGGAGATGAAGATGATCCCCTTGAGACTCTTCTCCTTCGCCAGATCGTCCATGAGGGCGAAATAGTC
>CAZYIE010000010.1:26099-73888 GCA_964646755.1 uncultured Smithella sp. | reverse complement strand
TGTTCCGTCCACGTGTTCATGGCATCGCCCGCCACGTCAAAGGTGACTATCCCGATGCCGTCCTCCACCACCCTCGTATTGAATATTTTGCCCATTGTAGATCTCCTTAATTCTGATCGGCTATTAGTTAATTATTTGTATCCGCTTATAGTTTCAAGCTAAACTGTATTAGTTTGTAGGTATGAAGAGATCCATGATCCCTTTTAATCTTCTTCCCAAGAAACACTCAAATCATCTCGATGGCCGTTGCCATGGCCACACCGCCGCCTCCGCAAAGCGTAGCAAGACCGAGTTCTTTTCCGTGCTGTTTCATACCGTTGATAAGCGTAACCATGATTCTACAGCCTGTAGAACCAACGGGGTGTCCTAGACCGATCCCGGAACCGTTCACATTTGTGATCTCCCGGTTGAGCCCCAATTCTTTCTCGACACCGATATATTGGGCCGCGAAGGCTTCATTCGCTTCTATGAGCTCGAAGTCTGAAATTTTGAGACCTGACCGTTTCATGAGATCCTTCACTGCCGGTGTCGGCCCCAGGCCCATCACCGACGGATGTACGCCGCCGTAACCCACAGCCTTAAATCTGGCAATGGGCTTCATGCTCAGTTCCTTTGCCTTGTCGGCTGACATTATAATCATGGCAGATGCTCCATCATTGATCCCCGAGGAATTCCCGGCCGTCACCTTGCCAATCTTCGGAATGAAGGCTGGTGGCAGGGCAGCGAGTCTGTCCATCGTAAGCCCGGACATGAAGTGCTCGTCTTTATCGAAGATGAGTGGGGGCTTCCCTTTCTTCTGGGGTATCTCTATAGGGACAATCTCTGCCTTGAAATAACCCTCTTTAGTGGCCCTCTCGGCGTTATTGTGGCTTCGGAGGGCCACCTCGTCCATTTCTTGACGGCTGATATTGTGTATCTGTGCGACCAGTTCCGCTGTGTGCCCCATGATGTAGGGTTTGCCCTTGAACATGTCCACAACAGGACCTTCCTTCACTGGTCCATTTTCCATACCTGGTTGGAATCGAGAACCGGCATAAAGGGCTTCCATCATCATGTCATCGAAGCTCTGATTCTGGAGCCTACAACCCCAACGTGCTGTGGGCACTGCATAAGCAGCACCCGACATGTGCTCCATTCCACCTGCGAGTACTACATCCACCAAGCCCGCCTGGATCATGGCCATACCAGAAATTACCGCCTCCATCCCTGAGACACATACTCTGTTGACCGTAACGGCCGTTGATGTTTCGGGAATGCCCGCGTCCATAGCGGCTACACGGGTTACATTAACCGTTTTGTAGGGCTCTTGACAGCATCCGAAACGAACATCATTGATCAGGCCAGGTGATATGCCGGCCCGTTTAATAGCCTCTTTCATAACAGTACTGCCAATAATGTAAGCATGGGAATCTCTAAGTGCACCGCCAAAGGACCCGATGGCCGTCCGGCATGCAGATACTATAACAACTTCTTTCATGGTTTTTTCTCCTTTCGCTCAGTCATTTTTTCCGCATTATAATTTTCAAGATATTGAACATCTTCGTCTAACAGTGGAGTTCTTAACTGCCTGTGAACCCTAAATATTTTGTGATATATGACACAAGGAATTGATGGTTATTCGGAGAGGGACGGGGATTTTGTCCCAGTATATTTTATTCGACAGTTCTCAAGCGCCGGCAAAGCTCTCCTCGGGGATCTCGATCATCGAGAGGTCTTCACTCTTGATCGCTTTCACCGCCGCGTCCACCTCCGGCAGGACGTGCTTGATGAAGTATTGCGCTCCGGCAACCTTCCCGATGTAGAAGGCCGCATCGGCGTCCGCTTTCGCCAGGGCGGCAAGCCGGGTCGCATCCGCCGGATCGATTCCCTTGCCTTTGCAGATCCCTTCCAGCTTCTCCCGAGCCACCCCCGCTTCCCAAAGAAGCAGCCATGCCATCACTACCTGGCCCATCATCATCAGAAAGGGGTACGCATTGCCGATTGGAATCAGGAACTTGCCCGCCTTCGCGCTGCCGGCAAAGTACATCGCCATCTCCGCCAGCGTGTTCACCGCCTGCTGGACATTACCCGCCAGGTCTTTCAAGGCGGCGTTCCCCTGGTAGGCCGCCACCGTCGCGTTCATCTCGCCCAGGAGGCCCATGAAGTACATCCCCTTCTTCAACCCGAGCTTACGGCCGACAAGGTCCAGGGCCTGGATGCCGTTCGCCCCTTCGTAAATAGACGCGATCTTGATGTCCCGCATGAACTGCTCTACGGGGTATTCAGCGCAGTAGCCATAACCGCCGTAGATCTGGATTGCAAGTTCGGTCACCTTGAAAGCCATATCGGAGCAGTACGCCTTGAGGATCGGCGTCAGGACCTCGACGATTCCGTAGCATTTCTCGCGCTCCGCCTCATCCGCTGAGGCGTGCGCCCGGTCTTCGCAAACGGCAGTATAATACGTCAGTGCCCGAAAGCCTTCCACATGCGCCTTCATCCACAGCAGCATCCGGCGAACATCGGCGTGCTGGATAATAGGTACCCGAGGCGCATCGGGGTTCTTCATTTCCAGGAGCGACGAACCCTGGAGGCGTTCCTTCGCATAGTTGAGGGCGTGGAGATAGGCAATCCCGCTCAGTGAAAGAGACTGGATGCCAACGCCGATCCGGGCCTCATTCATCAGTTGAAACATCACCTTGATCCCCTGACGCTCCTCGCCCAGGAGTTCGGCGTAGCAGTCGCCATTGTCGCCCATGTTCATCACGCACGTGGCGCTCCCGTGGAGTCCCATCTTCTCTTCGATCGCGCCGATCGTGTAATCATTCCGGCGTCCCAACGACCCGTCATCGTTCACGAGATACTTAGGGACAAGAAAAATGGAGATGCCGCCCGTCCCTGCCGTATCGCCCTCGATCCGGGCCAGAACGGTGTGGACAATGTTGGAGACCAGATCATGGTCGGCGGCAGTAATAAACTGCTTTGTACCCTGCAGACGGAAGGTCCCGTCAGGATACCGGATGGCCTTCGTTTTCAGATCCCCCAAGTCGGTGCCAGCCCCCTGCTCGGTCAGGGCCATCGTTCCGCCCCATTCGCAGGCGTACATCCGGTCCATGTATTTGCGCTTCTGGGCCTCCGTGCCATAGACCTCGATCAGGTGGGCAGCCCCCTCCGTCACGTAGGGATAGCACATCATCCCGTAGTTGTGGATGAACCACTCCCGGGCCGCGGAGGTCATGACCAGCGGAAACCCCTGGCCGCCCGCCTCCGGGGAGACGCTCATCGTGCCCCATCCGCCTTCCTTGTAAAGCTGATAGGGCCGATGAAAGCATGCGGGGACCTTCACCTCGCCATTTTCCAGCTTGCATCCGACCCGGTCTCCTTCCGCCATTGTCGGAAAGAGCACCTCAGTGCCAAATTTCTCCGCTTCAGTTAATACCATATCGAAGATATCACGTGATAATTCCTTGTATCTCGAAGTTTTACAGAGGTTTTCGATTCTCAGTACTTCATACAGCACAAACTTCTGATCTCTTGCATCACAAATCAAACTGCCCATTACATTGTCCTTTCTTTTCTTTTTATTTTCTCCCTTGGCGAAACCATTCCTGTTCAAATGGGGCGCAAGCATTCTATTGTTTCAATGGGATATCTTACTTTCCCCCATTTATACGAATAAGATTACCCACACCTAATTATGGTACGTATTCATTGATAGCGATAAAATTTATTTGATACATATCAGCGGTAATCTCACTTGTCAACAAATAATTTTATATACGTTCATTATTATTTAATATATGAATACTACTATATTTTAAATTATAATTATCTAATATGATGAGCTATTTTCAATAAATCCCCGAAAACTGGTCCAGAGGAGCCGATCGCTTTTGCGATCAAGCAGGCCGCGCCGGGGAAGCCGGTGGTCGAGGTGATCTGGAAGATGGGGATCATGGAGTGGACGGATTACCGGTGGAAGAGCGCAGGAAGCAGAACAGGATACGGGCAGGAGGAAGCATTCGGCTGGAACTTCGCCAGGCCCAGCAAATCAATTACAGCTGCAGCATGGATTTTGCCGCGGATGCCTATTTCAATGGCAAGCGGTTTCGGGCATTGAGCGTGGTGGACATCTTCAACCGGGAGTGCCTGGGGATCGAGGTGAACCAAGGCATCCACGGGCAGGATGTCGTGGAGTTTCTGGATCGGATCAAGGCCGCGCGGGGTACCCTCGGGAGCATCCGCTGCGACAACGGCCCCGAGTTTGTGTCGAAGGCTCTGAGTGGTGTTTAACTTTTCAATCTCATTGACATTAACTCTGGTATGACGTATGTAATAACTTAATAATTTCAATTCTCTTGAGTTGGTGAATATGGGAAAATTGTTAAGTGTAAATAGTAACAGGATCATAATGGCCGCTGTTTCTGTCTTTTCTCGAAAAGGGTTCAAAGCCACAACAATTGCCGATATAGCAAAGAAAGCATCACGTACAGAAGCAACGATTTATAATCATTTTTCCAGCAAAGAAGAAATACTACTTCAGATTCCCTTCATATACATAAATGATTTGTTAGAAGAATGCGAAGAACACCTTCAAGGAATTAGAAGCCATGAGGAAAAACTTCGCAAGTTTGTATGGCTATATCTTTGGTGGATTCATAATAATTTTGAATATATGAAAATATATGTGCTCGAAATTCGGTCTATTCCCCATTATTATGACACAAAAGCTTACGAACTCATTGATCAAGTATCAAGAATACCAACTGCAATTCTACAATCTGGAAAAGAGAATGGCATTTTTCGCGCAGATACTAATTCAATAATATTTACAAATTTATTATTTGGTACGATTGAATGGTTATTCTTGGCCAAAGTATTGTTTAATAGAACAATGAATCTGCTCGATGATTACGATATCATATCAGATATTATTGTTTCATCGGTTAAAATTGATGCCAGAAATAATGGAAATAAATATCAAGAAGACTTAAACAAGAAGGAACGAATCCTCATAGCAGCGGAGGAGCTTTTTTTTGAAAAGATGTTCGATGAAACGAAAATATCAGAGATTGCTAAACATGCCAATGTGGCTGATGGAACATTATACGAATACTTCGCTAATAAAGAGGACATTCTCTTCTCGATTTTTGAAAAACGAATGCAAGAATTTAGTAATTCCTTTGATGAGTCTATCTATCCCAAACAGCCAGAAACGAAATTAAAATATGTAATTTGGCATTTTCTTGATTGGGCTCAAAAAAATAGACAATGGGTCAGAATTTATTTTAAAGATATAAACCCAAATCCAAGATTCTATGCCTCCGACAAGTATAAAGCGATGCGAGACTATGATAAGAAACTAAAGAAAATTTTTCTTGAAGGACATAAATCAAAAACATTCAAGCCAGAGATAAATATGTTTCACTTTAGGGCACTCGTATTTGGTACTATAGATCATATATTTTCTCCTTGGGCGATGCTCAATATGCAAGATAATTTGAATTCGAAACTTGATAGCATTTATGATTTGATAATAAGAGCAATAACTCTTCAGAGCGTTCCCAGGAGATGACCTGCCCCCAAAAGATATACCACATTCAAAGTTAGGATTCCGCCATTTCAACTGGTTATCCTCACTTAAATTCCAAACCAAAAACACTTGACTTGTAGATGAAACAATTGTCGGGACACGACTTATTTTGCTGCTGTCTGTCCCGTCAAGCCTGGTTCAACCAGTTATTCTTATGCCGCATCATTCAGTAGGAAAAAAGGGACGGTTGTTCTATTGAATTGAAAACATGCGTTAAGCGCAGTCATTCCTGACTTTCCCCTTCGCTCGCTATGCGGCTATCTTCAACTTAACATGCATACCGGCTTTTGTGACAAGAGTGATCAGCATTTCAAGACTGAACTTTTCCCATTTGCCGGTGATTAAATCAGATACCCGCGACTGACTGACACCGAAGATTTTTGCCGCCGATGCCTGGGTCAGTTTTTTGTTATTAATGTACTTTCTGAGATCGGCCATTAAATCGGCGCGCATTTGCAAAATAGCTGCCTCATCGGGTGAATATCCCAAATCAGCAAATACATTGCCTGATGATGCTACAATGGACTTTTCCATAATTTACTCTCCAATTTGTTTGTATCTTTATTTGAGCCAGCTCAACATCGCGTTGGCTCGTTTTCTGCGTTTTCTTTTGAAATGAGTGCAATACATAAACAACATCTCTAACCTTGGCGACATAAATTACCCGCCACTCGCCCAGCACATGAATCCTGATTTCTTTAGCGCCCGGCCCGACGGACCCCATAGGTTTCCAATCACGTGGCTCAAATCCATCCTGAATTGCGCGAAGTTCAAAACCTGCAACACGACGCGCTTCTTCCGGAAAATCCCGCAAATCATCCAAACTAGAGCCGACAAATTTTAATGGCTTCATGGTCACATGTTCATTATATAAGTTTTTATATAATTAGCAAGATAAACTTAAGGCTGCTGCGTTACATTTCATCGAAAACGCAGAAATAGGCCAACTAAACCTTTCCTTGAATTTTTTATAAATTAAGTATAATGGAGCATATCTCTTTCCATAGTTTCCGCCGGAACACAGCCGGCAAACAATCCACCAATTGCGTGAAATAAGTGAGGAAGCATCATAAAAACAGATATTAAGACATTTAAAGAATTAGGCATCGACAAGCGAATCTTCAAAGCAATAACCGAAATGGGATTTGAAGCGCCCATGGCCGTTCAGGAAAAGGTCATCCCCTTTTTATTAGAGGATAACAGGGATCTGGTTGCCCTGGCTCATACAGGAACAGGCAAGACAGCCGCCTTCGGCATACCCATTATTCAACAGATTGACACCTCCTCAAAAAAGACACAGGCCTTGATTCTGGCGCCCACCAGAGAGCTTTGCCTGCAAATAACCGATGATCTCAGCAATTTTTCCCGACACATTGATGGCCTGAATATTGTACCGATTTACGGCGGCGCTAATATTCTCACCCAGATCAGGCAGGTGGCCGCCGGAGCGCAGATTGTCGTGGCCACGCCGGGACGCATGCTCGACATGCTCAAACGCAAAAAGGTAAATGTTTCCGCCATCAGCTGGCTGGTGCTCGATGAAGCCGACGAAATGCTGGACATGGGCTTCAAAGACGATTTGAATGAAATTTTATCCGGAACGCCCGCTGAGAAAAGAGTCCTGCTGTTTTCGGCGACGATGCCTAAGGGAATTGAAAGTATCGCCCGCAGCTATATGAAAAAACCGGCGGAAATAACAGTCGGCTCAAGGAATACGGGAGCGGAAAATATTTCACACCAGTATTATGTGGCGCATGCCAAAGACCGCTATGTCGCCCTCAAAAGGATTGCCGATTATTATCCCGATATCTATGCGATTATTTTT
This sequence comes from uncultured Smithella sp., assembly GCA_964646755.1. Lineage (GTDB taxonomy): Bacteria > Desulfobacterota > Syntrophia > Syntrophales > Smithellaceae > MVRV01. Next base: position 66,494 of record CAZYIE010000010.1, on the reverse strand, counting down.
TGCCGGACAAAAATTGAAACTCAGGAAATTGCCGACTCCTTAATGAAAGACGGCTATAATGCGGACTCCCTGCACGGCGATCTTTCCCAGACGCAAAGAGACAGCGTTATGAACCGATTCAGAACACGAAATCTGCAAATGCTTGTGGCCACCGACGTTGCCGCCCGGGGAATTGATGTCACGGATTTAACGCACATCATCAATTATAATCTCCCAGACGATATTGAACACTACACTCATCGCAGCGGTCGGACCGGACGCGCGGGCAAATCCGGCATTTCCATTGTCATTATCAATTTAAAAGAACATTTCCGGATCAAACAGATCGAGAAGCAAATAGGCAAAAAGTTTGAGCAGGTTAAGATACCTACCGGCAAAGAAGTATGCAATCGTCAGTTATTGCACCTGGTGGAAAAATTAAAGAATACCGAGATTAAACACAAAGAAATTGAAGAATTTCTGCCCGCTGTTTACGAAAAATTAAAGCCGCTCAGCAAGGAAGATATTATTCAGCGTTTCATCTCCACTGAATTTAACCGTTTTTTGAGCTATTACAGCCGTGCTGCCGATATCAATGTGGAAATGAGAAAGGAAGTAAGCAGGCCGGAAAGGAAGTCTTCCGGCTCTGGCAGTTCTTCCGGCTTAGTCCGCCTGTTTATCAATCTGGGGCAAATGGAAAAATTTAATGAACGCAGCCTCAGGACTTATCTGTCCGACGCGGCCAATATACCTAACCTGCGCATTTCCCATGTTGAGGTAACGCGTTCCTGTTCGTTTTTTGAAATCGATCCCGGTCAGGTGGACATTCTCATAGCCAGATTGAAAAAAGAAAAATTCCGGGATCGCCGGGTACAGATTGAATATGCTGAAAAACACAAAAGCAGAGACAGCAAAAGCGGCGAGAGCAAAAGGTATGTAAAACCGCCTATGTCTTTTTTCGCCAGAAAGAAGAAAAGAGAAAACCGGTATTGACAGATTTCGCCCGTTAAAATACGTGCATAATGACCTCCAGGTTCATTATGCACGTATTTTATGTTCCCAGTATTTTATCTGCAGCGATCAGCGCCGAGGAAAAGCTGATATCGCCGGAACAGCCGTCTCCCTTAACCGTATCACTTCTCGCCTCACTCGCTATAAAAGCTCTCAATCTTATCCCCGTAGCGTTTTACGATCGCGTGGCGGCGGAGTTTAAGTGTTGGCGTCAGTTCACCGGCCTCTTCGGTAAAATCGTGCGGGAGGATGGTGAAACGCTTGATTTGTTCGTAGGGAGCCAGGCGAGTGTTCACATTATTAACCTGATCGTATACGGCCTGCCGCACCTTCGGATCAGCGTTGAGGACTGCCAGTTCCCTGTCTGCAAGAGATTCCCGTTTGGCGAAATTCCGCAGATCATTTTCATTCAAGGTTATCAAAGCCGTAAGATACTTGCGACGATCTCCACAAACCATTACCTGACTGATCAGCGGCAGCGTCCGGATGAGGTTTTCAATGTTCTGCGGAGCGATGTTTTTGCCGCCGGCAGTGACGATCAGGTCTTTCTTTCGATCCGTAATGCTGATGAACCCTTCGTCGTCGATTGATGCAATATCGCCCGTATGGAACCATCCTTCGGCGTCTATGGCCGCTGCTGTTGCTGCCGGATCCTTGTAGTATCCCTGAAAAAGACCTTGCCCGCGCAGAAGCAGTTCACCATCGAGGGCTAATCTCGCCTCCATTCCGGGAATTAATTGTCCCACTGTGCCGAATTTAAAACGTTCCGCCCGATTCACCGCCGCCGGTGCCACTGTTTCTGTCAATCCGTAACCCTCCAGAATCAATAGCCCCACTGAATTAAAGAATTCCAGCAGATACATTGGCATGGGAGCTCCGCCGCACAGAAGATATTTGACCCTTCCCCCGAAAATATTATGTATTTTCCGGAAAACCAGACGATGGGCAATAGAATATTGGAAGGCCAAAAAAGGCGGCATTGATCGATTTTCCTGACGATAGTGCGACGCTTGCCGGCCCACGGCCATGGCCCATTGAAATATCCGGCGGCGCCAGAATGACCCGGAATCGAGCATCTGGTGGACCCGGTTATATATCCGTTCAAATATCTGAGGTACGCTGACCTGAACTGTGGGATGAAGTTCCTGAAAATTTTCCACAAGTTTATCGATACTTTCGGCATAAGCGCCGACAATGTTGAGGTGCAGGGCGGCATAAACGGTCATTCGCTGAAGCATATGTGTCAGGGGAAGAAACGCAATGCCAAAGTCGTTGTCTTCGTAAGAGTGCATTTTTGTGGCATTGATGGCCGTATGGTAAAGATTGGCGTGGGTGATCATGACCCCTTTAGGCGGTCCAGTTGTTCCGGAAGTATAGGCAATCGTCGCCAGATCGGAAGGCGCAACTGACCTCCAGGCAACTTCAAAAAGCTGCGGATCGGCTTCATGAGCGCTCCGTCCCTGGGCGATGAAAGTCTTCAAAGTGATCACGTCGGGAGGAAGGGATTTGCAGTTTGCTTCCAAGAGAATCATTTTCTTCGGCAGGCCCGTCTCGGCCTGAACGGCAAGAAATTTCTCCAGAATTGCCTCGTCTTCCACAAAACAGATCTGGAGGCCGCTGTGGGCAACAACATGAGTCATTTCCCCCAGACTCGCCGAGGGGTAAATGCCGATTGTAACACCACCCGCCGTAAGAATGGCCAGATCGGTATCACTCCATTCTTTACGCGTGCGGCTGGCAATGCCGACGGTATCCCCTTTTTGAAATCCCAGAGCGAAGAGACCCATGACTCTGGCCGGCAGGGATTCCAGGGATTGCCGCCAGGTGACGGGTTCCCAAATGCCCGCTCTTTTAACCAGCGACAGCGTTCTGTCGCCTAAGCGGCTGGCCTGGCTCATGAAGATCCCTGGAACTGTCGGTGGATTGTATAAATGCTTAGTTTCGTTCACCAGAAAATGTCCGTTCTGCTTCTTCAACCTCGTGCCCCTTTTTATACCATTTCTCTTTCCAAGGATATCGAGGCGTATTACTAATACGTTGAGGAACCGGCATACGCCGGTCAAGGAACCGACTACCCGGCCTGCGAGACTGTGGCGCAATCAATATTTGTCGAGTTCACGACAGTGAACAGCATGCCTGGGCATGCCGGGTGGCAATCTTATTTTTTTTCTATGCTTATGAGATTGCTTCGCTCATCAAATCGCAAAGACATTATGACACAGCCTACTGCACCGGGGGCAGCCTGTACCAACAAAGGTAGCGCTTGAATTGGAATCAGAATCATTTCTTTCTCCTCCGGAGAATTTGATCAATTTGCTCAAGAGCTTCTTCCAGAGTTCCCGTGTTCAGGATATATTCATCTGCCAGAACAATCGGAACTGCAGTGCCGTATTCGATTTCCCTTAAGTCTCTGCCGTCAAACAACAAAGCCGAATCATCCGCCCTTTGCCGTGATATGATTCTCTGGAGGCGTAATTGCCTCGGCGCCAGAAAGGCAATTACGACACACTCAGCCCCTTTACGAATGAGTTCAATCTCCGGTTGTGATCGCATCCCCTCCATAAAAATAACTTCTGCACCGCTTTCCATAGCAGATGCCAGTGCCAGACGCGTAACTCCCAGCCCGTCCGCTCCGCGAAGCTCAGTCGAAACGGCGGCAGCGTCAAGAGCATCATGTTCCAGACCGCGCTTCCGTACTTCATTGCGAACAAGATCGCCGGTGGCAAAATAAGGAATACCTCTGGCATCGGCATAAATTCTGGCAATGTTTTTGCCGGAAGCAGGCATTCCGACGACAACAAATACTCTCATTTAAAACCCTCCATAGTATTTTAGGCACGACCTGGATTATTGCGCAGAGGTACAAATAAGAAAACAATTCACTTCAAGTTCTGCCATAGTCGTCTTCGAAGCGCTCAATATCATCTTCGCCGAAATATGATCCGGTCTGTACTTCAATGATAACAAGGTTTTCGAAGGAAGCATTTTTGACCCTATGCCTGGACATGGCGGGTATATCAACCACGCTCCCGGCACGAATTGGTAACTCCTTATCTTCAACCACCGCACAGCCCTCGCCGGAAACAACAAACCAGTGTTCATTGCGCGATTTATGGCGCTGCAGGCTAAGCCGCCCTTCCGGTTCCACTACTATTCTCTTTACTTTGCAATCGGAGGCATCTGCCAGGACTTCGTAATACCCCCAAGGACGTCTATTGATTTTTTCCATTGGACTAAGGCTCACAGCTTTTTGTTCGATTTTTAGCATATTATTGATTTATTGGAAAGTTCTGTTTAGGGGCTGTTACGATCTTACAACATTATGGTCATTATTGAACAACAGCTTAATGCGCTTCCGGTTTTCCTCATACGGGAATAAATGGCGATTGCTGCTTATTTATGATAAGAAAAAAATGGGCAATATAACTACGAGAGTCGCGCAACCGGCACAATATCTATCATTGGATTAATAATAATGACGGTCCCTTACATTCTGAAAAGAAGCCGAAAAAGAAGAAGGACAATATCACTGCAAATTACCGGACAATCTGCTGTTATTGTCTGTGCGCCTTATTTTACGCCCACAAGTGAGATCAATAGTTTTATCGAGCAAAAACAAACTTGGATTCAAAAAAATATTCGAAAACAGAAAGAGCAACAGGTGGATGCAGGAGAAAAGCTATATATATCCGGTGAATATTTCCATTATCTGGGCACACCTTACCCCCTGGAAGTTTTTTTTCAGCAAAACCTGCCGCCCGGTCTTGTTTTTTGGAGTAATCGTTTTTATCTTAACTGCCCTGATGGCCCGGATCGGCGGAAAAGTTATTTTATTGAATGGTATAAAACAAAAGCCAAAACATATTTTGCCGGGCAGGTTGACTGCCTTAGCCGCCAGTTGCATTTGCTGCCGCAGAGCATTAGAATTACGTCCGCCCAAACACGCTGGGGCTCTTGTTCGCCAGAAAACAATTTAGCGTTCAGCTTCCGGTTGATCATGGCACCGCAGGCAGTTATTGATTACGTTATCGTGCATGAGTTAATGCACATTAAAGAAAAAAATCATTCTGCCCAATTCTGGAAATTGATAGAAACCGTCATGCCGGAATATAAATTACATAGGTGCTGGCTCAAAGAAAACGGCAATAAATTTATTCTTTAAGCAGCATAAAGAAAGGATTAATTAACAGATATTTTATGAAGAAATTAGAAACAATTGATTTTCAACACCGCGAACTTCTTCTGGAGAATTTTAAGCAACTTAATCTGCCGATTTCCGATTATACGTTTGCCAATATATTTCTCTTTCGCAGCACCAGCCATTATGAATTTTTGACTACTGATTGCGGATTATTTATTTCCGGCTGTAACCGGCAGTGTCAAAATTACATAATGCCGCTGAATGACCTGCGGAAATGTAATCAGCAGACGTTTGAAATTATTCTGGATAAACAGAATTTCTTTTTCCCGATCCCCGAAGAGTGGCTTTCCTTTTTTCCGGAAGACAAATTTGCTATAACCTGCGACGAGAGTGAATCTGATTACATTTATCTGACGGAGAAAATGGCATCTTTCAAAGGGAATCAATATAACCGTCACAGAAATCATTTAAATCAATTCTTTTCTGCATATAAGCCTCAAGCTGAAGCAATATCGGAAAATAATGCGCAGCAAGCGATGACAATCTTACAGACCTGGCAAAATGATTCCTGGCTGGCTTTAAATAAAACAGATTTTGAGCAATGCCGGGAAGCTCTGGAGAAATTTTCCGCGCTTGCCTTATGGGGAACTCTTTATTCTATCGAGAATGAACCGGCCGGATTTATTCTTGGCGAGGCCTTAAACACGGATACCTTTGTGCTGCATTTTGCCAAGGCATCAAAGAGGTATCATGGTATTTATGAGTTTATGTTTAATGACACGGCCAAGCGTCTATTGCCTCAGTATAAGTTTCTCAATCTGGAAGAAGACATGGGCAACAAAAATCTGCGAAGGACGAAGGGGTCTTATGGCCCGGAAGTGCTATTGAAAAAATATCGTGTTTGTCTTAAACAATAAACTGGAGAGATATGACCAATCCAATTTCCATAACCCAATTGCAGGACGGCGATCAGGGCATTATTGATTCTATCGAAGGCGGATCTGCTTTAACCAGCCGCCTGGCTGGAATGGGTATTGCTACTAATGCCAAATTTAAAATTGTCCAGGTAAGCGGTGGCCTGGTGATCGTGCAGGTGGCGGATACAAGAATTGCTTTAGGCCAGGGCGAAGCTGCAAAAATAATGGTTTATCAAACTACGGTTGCCAAGGATGATGCCTGCGCTCCCCCCATAGATAAGGAAATCTTCGTTGCGCTTGCCGGCCAGCCCAATGTCGGCAAATCCACTGTTTTTAATATCCTCACCGGATTATCTCAGCACGTCGGCAATTGGCCGGGTAAAACCGTAGAAAAAAAAGAAGGGTTTCACCGCACTGCAAACACTTTGATTAGAATTGTCGATTTACCGGGAACCTACAGCCTGACAGCGTTCTCGGAAGAAGAAAGAGTCGCCCGCGAATTTATTATTCAAGAAAAGCCTGATCTTGTCGTTCTGGTTTTAAATGCAGCCGCACTGGAGAGGAGCCTTTATCTTCTCTCGGAAGTTCTCTTGCTGAACCGGCCCGTGATTGTCGCTCTTAATATGCTTGATGTTGCCTCCCAACAGGGAATGCAAATCGATACGCAGGCATTGCAGAGGGCGCTGGGCATTCCCGTAGTTCCGATGATTGCCAAACGTAACAGCGGCATCAAAGAACTGGTTGCACAAATAAATTCTTTCGCTGCTGGTGATGTCAAACTCAATCCGCGTTTACCGGAAGTATCCGCCGACCACATGCTTGTATACCAGAAAATACTGGAACTAGTGCGGCATGACTGTATTGAACCTTGCACTCCGGAATGGATCACGATAAAATTAATGGAGGGCGACCCTGACGTTTTCAAGCAGATGGAAGCGCAACTTCCGGCAGACTCCTGGAAAACAATTCTGGCGCTCTTCACCGAGCATGAAGATTCTTTGCATGCTGTCGTCAATGGACGTTATGATTGGATTGAAGAAATAACCAGAGCCGCACTTTTCCGTTTCAAAATGGGACAGGTAGTACTGACCGACCGGATCGACCACATTCTGACCCGACCGGTGTTCGGCATTCCGATTTTGCTGGGAGTTATGGCAGCTGTATTCTTCCTCACTTACTCCATCGGCATTCCCTTGCAAAACTGGCTGGATGGCTTAATTCACCAATTTACCCGCTGGTGCGAACCATTATTTCTTGGATTGCCCATCTGGCTTAAGGGCTTATTTTTTAACGGTATCATCGGAGGGGCCGGCTCGGTAATTACCTTTTTGCCCATCCTGATTATTTTCTTTGTCACAATGGCGCTCCTGGAAGACATAGGCTATATGGCGCGCGCCGCTTATGTGATGGACAGAATCATGCATCTTGTCGGATTGCACGGTAAAAGTTTTATCCCGATGTGCCTGGGTTTCGGCTGCAATGTCCCTGCCGTATTGGGAGCGCGGATTATCGAAACACGCAAGGCCCGTATGATTACTCTGCTTTTGATTCCCTTTGTACCCTGTGCCTCCCGGCTTGCCGTCCTGACACTCGTTTCTGCAGCCATATTCGGGCCGAAAGCTCCTTATGTATCCTGGAGCATTCTGGCCTTAAATATTGTTGCCCTGGGCATTGCCGGTGTTTTTGTCAATAAAACTATCTGGAAACAGGATGCCCCTTTCATCATGGAGTTGCCTATTTACCACCGACCGGATTTAAGAACAATTATGATGGTTGTCTGGTCAAGAACAATTGCTTTCTTGCGCAAAGCCGGAACTGTTATTCTGGGCATGGCCATAATAATATGGTTTTTGTCATATTATCCTTCCGGCATTGTAGAACAAAGCTGGCTGGCTTCCTTAGGCAAGTTGCTGGAGCCGTTGGGCTCCCCTCTGGGTTTGAGTTGGCAAATGATTACCGCCCTCTTAACCGGCCTGGTAGCAAAAGAGAATGTTGTAGCTACGCTGGGAGTCCTTTATTCGGTTGGTGCAGAAGGATTGGTGCATGTGCTGCCGCAGGTTATGAGCCACGCTTCAGCCGCGGCCTTCCTCGTGGTCATGATGCTTTTTATCCCCTGCGCCGGAACCATTGCCGTTTTGAAGAAAGAAATGAACAGCAATAAATGGTTTTATTCGACGATTCTGCTAACCCTGCTGGCATCATATTGCGGGGGAGTAATGGCCTTCAATTTTGTTAGATGGTTAGGGATTTAGAAATAGAATTATATCTTATCCACTTTTTCCACTGCTAAAATGCGTTTTCTTATTTCAGCAGGTAGCGGTACTTTTTTATTACCGCGGTAATCATAACTCACAATAATTCCATCGCCTTGGGCAGCAATTTTCTGATGTTTATTGCTGACCACATAATAGGCCATAGTCAGGGAATCATCTTCCAGTTTCACAATTTTTGCCCCGGTGGAAACCCTATCCGGATAAGTCAGAGGCAACCGGAACTTGCATTGCGTGGAAGCAAGGATCGGCCCGATTCCTGTTTCATTCATAAAATTAATGAGATCAATTTTTTCAAAATAAGCGATCCGCGCATTTTCAAAATAACGGAAATAGATCATGTTGTTGACATGACCAAAAGCATCCATTTCTCCCCAGACAACAGGATTCTCAACTACGACCGGACAAGTTAATAATACGTTTTCCATAATGATCTCCATCGTTTTTAATCTTTTTCCTTCTGCTTTTCTGAAGATATAAGCGGGATAGCACTATTTTTCTGTTGATCAATGGCCGGCGACGTTATTGAGGCCGGGTCAACAGCATCCGCCTTTATAAGTATTACTTTTATATCTTTAGGCGTCTCTCCAAAAACAAGGCCAATCGGCCATTCGCCGGTAATATTGGGTAAAAGAGCATCTCCGATGCCGCCACTCTTGCTTTTCTCAATAGTACCTTCTCTCGTCAGCATTTTATAATCAATCTGGAACAAAATATTCCGGTAGGCTTTCGAGCGGCTCATATTCTGCACCTGGAGACGGCAATTTTTCCCCGCACTGCAGGTTAATTTCAAATTAAGGCCGTCACTTTCCACTGCTTCTGAGGATGTCTGGCTGACTCGCGATTCGACCGGGGCATTAAGAGGACTAAAGGACAGATCGAAAGCAACATCTTTCGCTTTCTTTGCTGTCACCCGGTATTGCACAGTACCACCGGCATTTACGCTTAAGCGACCATTGCCTTTGACCGTTTTTCCAGCTTGCGCCGTAAGCGTCAGAGATGGTTGGCCTTTCTCCAGAAGTTCTATTTTATACAATCCTTTTTTAACTGTTAAAGACGCGGTTGTTATCAGTATAGTAGAGTCTGGATAATCGAGTTGCAAAGCATTTACTTTCGGTCCGCCATTCGCCGTTTTGATCGTAACCTTTAATGCGGCAATTTTTCCACCGGAGACTGCAGGGTTAACCTGCAGACCATTTTCCTTAAGCTCCGCCGCCAAACATGGTGAACTGAATACAATTGATAAAAGAATGCCTGCCAGAAAAAATATGCCGGTTTTATTAGCAAAATCCTTCATTTTGATCCCTCTTCGCAATCCATGGGTTGGACAAAATATAAACCATTAGCAGGTCAGAAGCAAGCAAGATGATTTTTTGATATTTACAAATTAGCTCAAAAGATATAACAATGTGAGCAGTCTTACTTGTAATTATCGTCAATAGATATAAGGAGGATTGGTGTATATGAAAGTACTCGGCATTATGGGAAGTCCGCGAGTCGGAGGCAATAGTGACATCCTCCTGAGTCAGGCCTTATCCGGAGCCAAAGAGGCCGGTGCGGAGGTGGAAAAAATCATCCTCGACAGGAAAAAAATCTCCGGCTGCAAAGACTGCAAAAAATGCAACAAAACCGGTCTCTGTGTTATTAAAGACGATATGCTGGAAATCCACAAGAAGATACTGGAAGCGGATGCCATCATCCATAGCGTGCCCGTATATTTCTTCTCCATGACCGCTCAGATGAAAGCCTACCTGGACAGGTGGTGTGCCCTGTTTGATGCCGAGTGGCGTTGGCAGAAAGCTTATTATCCCCAGATGCGGGGCAAACGAATCGGACTGATCACCGTTTGCGGAGCTGCGGATGTGCATATGGCTGATTCCATTGTCAACTGCTTTCAGCCCACAGTAGAAATGTCCAAAATGCAATGGCTGGGCACTGTCATGACCTCCGCCAATGAAAAAGGCGAAATCGTCGATAACGAGGTGGCAATTCAGCAGGCGGCTGAGCTAGGCAAAAAAGCTACAACACCCTAAAAATGATATCATGCCGACAAGGAAACAAATGCAATTAAGGAGTGTAAATATGAAAATATTAAAAAGAAGCATTGAAATATCCTTGATCATTATTACTGCACTACTTGGTTTGGCAATTCCGACTCAGGCACAAACGGGCGCAAACATTGAAGGGAATTGGCGGCAGTTTGTCAGCGGACGGATCTGGGAATGCTCACATTATCGTTTTCAGATTAACGGTGATGTAATTGAAGTAATAGGCGTAATTGATAAGATCGATGGTTTTTGCAGGGCCAATCGGGATTCTGGATTCAATGTCGGTGATGAAAAATTATATGCAACGCTGAAGCTGGAAGGCAAGCGTCTTGTAGGTAAAATGTTTGATGGCAAAGCATCAGAGTGGGAATTAACCAACGACATAAATGAAATTAAGTGGAAAAATCCAGACGAACAATTTGCCAAATTTTTACCTTACTATATCTACCGGAGAGATAAATAATAACCAGCACCCTTGATTATCAAGGGAAAGCTTACATAATCATAAAGTTCGTATGGTGGAACAAGCACAGCGCTTTCACCAATTACAATATATCTGGATTGCCGGGTCCAGAGACTGTGTCACAATAGCAAAAAGTGCCATTAAAGTCGTCATGCCGGTGAAAACCGGCATCCAGAAGTTGTTGAATATACTGGATTCCGGGTCGCGCTTCGCTTGCCCGGAATGACAAAAAAGCAATTACGACACAGTCTCCCAGCCAGGCAATGACACCAAGAAACGACACTCTCCTTTTAAAGACTGTTCAAAAACTTGCCCTGTACTTTATCCAAAATGCTTTTGCTTCAGCCTTCAGTCTAAATCCCTTCAGCCTTTTCTAATGTGCTTCGTCCCAATTGTTTCCAAATGCAATCTCAACCTTCAACGGCACCTTGAGCTTAATGACTTCTTCCATTTCCTTTTTAACCAAGGCCATGACTTCGTCTCTTTCCTGAAGCGGTGCTTCGAGAACCAGTTCGTCATGCACCTGCATAATCAGCCGGGCAGTGAGATTTTTCTTCTGCAGCAAAGAGGCTATATTGACCATAGCTACTTTAATCAAATCAGCGGCCGTTCCCTGAATAGGCGCGTTAATTGCCATGCGTTCGGCAAATTGCCGCACCTGAGCTACCGGACTTTTTAACTCCGGCAAATAACGGCGGCGATTCAACAGCGTGCAGACAAATCCGTTCTGGCGTGCGCCTTCTAATATTCCATCCAGATAACACCGCACTTTTTTATAGCGGGCAAAATATCCGTCAATGTAGACCTGAGCTATTTTCTGGGAAACACCCAGCTCTTTGGCTAGACCGAAAGCGCTCATGCCATAGAGAATGCCGAAGTTGATTACTTTGGCCTGCCGGCGCATATCGGCGTTAACCATTTGCGGAAAGACACCGAATATATCCGATGCCGTGCGGCTATGGATATCCTCTCCCGAAGTAAAGGCTTCGAGCAGGGTCTCGTCTTCCGAGAAATGCGCCAGCACGCGCAGTTCTATTTGCGAATAATCGGCGGAAATCAGAACGCTACCGGGAGCGGCAATGAATGCCTGCCGGATTCTTTTGCCCTCCAGCGTCCGAATCGGAATATTCTGTAAATTAGGATTACTGCTCGACAGCCTGCCTGTCGCCGTCACCATTTGATTGTAGGACGTATGAATCCGGCCTGTTTGCGGATCAACCAGTACCGGTAGTGCGTCCACATAAGTGGATTTTAGTTTAGCCAGGCTGCGGTAAGCGAGGATTTCCGCGGGCAACTCATGAGTTTGCGCCAGATAAGAAAGAACTTCAACATCTGTAGAGAAACCTTCCTTCGTTTTCTTGCCTGTGGGTAGTTTGAGCTTGTCAAATAAAATGCTCTGTAACTGTTTCGGGGAATTGATGTTGAATTTTTCACCGGCCAGGCGAAATATTTTTTCTTCGGAAATAGACAGCAGTTGAGCCAGTTCCTTGGACATTTGCCCTAAAAGATTAACATCAATAAGCACGCCTTTTTTCTCCATTGCGGAGATCACGTGCAAAAGCGGTATTTCAACTTTGGAGAAGAGATCGGTGGCAGCGATTTCCTTTAATTTTCCGGCCAGAACCGGCGCCAGAGCAAATACCGCACCGGCGCGCGCGCCGGCATATGCGGCCATTTTGTCTATGGCCACCAGATTAAGCGGATAAGTTTTGCCCTTGCCCCCGGCCACATCGTTTACGGAGGGAATCTGCTCGTGCAAATATTCCCAGGCAATTTCGGAGAGATCATAAGAATGCCGGGCGGGATTGAGCAGATAGGCGGCAAGCATAACATCATTGCCTGCCTGGATCTCCACACCGCAATTTCCCATATCCAGAAGAGCAGTTTTGAGATCGTAGATATTTTTCCTAATCCCGGCACTGTTAAGAACAGGAAACAGTGCAACAAATACTTCTTTTGCCGGCAACTGCATCTGCGGTGTAGTATGACCCAAGGGCACGTAAAAAGCATTCCTGCCTGTGCTCACGGCCATGCCGATTAAATCCGCGGGCTGGCTTTTTTCCCGTATCAGCTCCAGTGATATCTCTGGTAAATCCTGCAATTGAGCGATAAGCTGCTCTAATTCTTTGCTATCATGAATAATCTTACAATCCTTAACAACTTTTTCGGCGCCGCGTTTGATCTCTTGCAGGAGCGATGAAAATTCAAATTCACTAAACAGCTGAGCAAGAACTTCTTTATTGGGTGACCGCCGCACTGCATCTTTCAGATCAAAATCAATTTCAATATCTTTCCTGATTAGTGCCAGCTGACGGCTCATGCGCGCCTGTTCGGCATGCTGGCGAAAGCTCTCCCGCAATTTGACGTTCCTTAAATTTTCCGTATTCCGGATAACTTCCTCGACAGAACCATATTCTTCGATCAACCGTTGTGCCGTCTTCGGGCCGATACCCGGCACCCCCGGAATGTTATCCGACGAATCACCCATCAGTCCGAGGATTTCCATAACTTTATCGGGCCCCACGCCGAAGCGCTCTTTCACCGCCGCCACGTCGTAAGTTTTATCCTTCATTGTATCAATCATGGTGACATTTTCATCAATAAGCTGCATCAGATCTTTGTCCCCGGAGACAAGAATAGTTTTCCAGCCCAGCCTGCTTGCACTTACCGCCAGCGTACCGATAATATCATCCGCTTCGATACCCTGCTTTTCCAATACCGTAATGGATAAGCCACGAACCACGTCTTTGATGCAAGGAATCTGCGGAATCAAGTCATCGGGCATGGGTTTACGGGTTGCTTTATAATCGGCAAACTCCTCATGACGTAAAGTTGCACCTTTAAGATCAAACGTAACAACAATGTAATCAGGTTGAAGATCTCGCAGAAGTTTTAGCAGCATGGTGGTAAAACCGTAAATGGCATTGGTAGGAAAACCTTTGGAATTCGTAAGCGACGGAATCCCGTAAAAGGCGCGATAGACATAGTTGCTGCCATCAACAAGAGCGACAACGGGTACTTTGTTTTCACTGGACATAATCTAAATTGCTCCAATCAGCGTCAGCATTTTTTGGGGTAATTACATTTCAAAGGAAGCATCTATCTTAAAAGTACGCACTGCATTCATTTCCAGAATATCCGACACACCTGTATTTTCTTTTAATTGCGTAAGAAACCGGGCAATTTCTTTTCTGCTGGCCGCATTCACCGTAAACCAAACATTATATTCATTATTTCTCCGATAATTATGTGTCACACCGGAGTAAGCGTTAACGGCACTGACAAAATTATCCAGCTTTTCTTCCGGCACCCGCGCCGCGCAAAGAGTGCTGACGCGGCCCAAATTAGCGCCGCTGAAGATCGCACCGATCCGGCGAAGAATTCCCTTCTCTTTCAACTTTTGAACACGGCTGATTACTTCTTCTTCGCTCAGGCCGCATTTCTGCGCAACGGCAAGAAAAGGACGCTCTGTGAGCGGAAACTCTTTTTGCAGTATATTTAATATTTTTTTATCGATATCGTCCATCGCAACACCCTACTTCGTCATTCCGGTCTTGTGACCTTTAGGTTACGAAGGCCGGAATCCAGTCAAGAAATACTTTCATATAGATCATTCCAATTCGGATTATCTTTCTCAATCAAATTGAGTTTCCATGCCCTTTTCCATTCTTTTAATGCCTTTTCCCGTTCGATGGCAGAGCTTATATTTTCATGTATTTCATACCAAACGAGGTGATGAATATTATAGCGTTTTGTAAAACCTTCGACGAAATTATTTTTGTGTTCCCATACTCGCTTGACCAAATCAGATGTAACTCCTCTGTAGAGAGTTCCATTTCTTGCGCTTGCCAGAATATATACGACCGGTTGCTTTAACATAATTTAAGTCTCTGGATGCCGGCCTGCGCCGGTATGACGGTGTTGCTGGTACTTTCCGCTATTGTGGCACAATCTCTTCACCGGAATAACACATAACATGAATCTGATGACACTAGCGTTGCGGTTCATAAAGACACAACGGTTCCTCTGATAGATAATCTCCCGTTGCCTCGTATGCCCGCGCTCGACAGCCACCGCAGACTTTGATAAATTCACAGCGGCCGCACTTGCCGCCGTATTTTCCGTAATCGCGAAGATTGCAGAACACATCGGAGAGCTCCCATATTTCGGCGAAGCTCTGCTTTTGCACATTGCCGCAGTCAAGCTCCAGATAACCGCAGGGTTGGACCTGGCCTAAATGAGAGATGAAACAAAAGGAAATACCGCCCAGACAGCCCCGGGTGGATTCGGAAAAGTGGCCACCCGCTTTTTTCACAGGCTGGGTCCCTTTGGCTTTGTTCTGGTGCATTATGCGGAAGTAGTGAGGCGCACAGGTGGCTTTGAGCTGAATTGCACAAGTCAGGCTTTTCTGATGAAACCAAAGCAGCGTTTCTTCATAATCAGCTGCCGTAATGGCCTGCTCCGCTAAGTCCCGCCCTCGTCCGGTAGGAACAAGCAGAAAAATATGATGTGCAGCAGCACCCGATTGCAAGACCATGTTGTGGATATCTTTGATCTGATGGAGATTGGCGGTGGTAATCGTCGTGTTGATTTGAAACTCCATCCCCACAGATTTCATTGCTTCCATGCCCCGCATCGCACCGGCAAACGCACCGGGTTCACCACGAAAAGCATCATGACTTTCGGCGTCTTTCCCGTCAATGCTGATGCTGACACGCTGGATACCGCTCGCGATCATCTTTTGCGCGGTTGGCGTATCCACAAGCGTACCGTTGGTCGCCATGACCATACGCAGACCTTTTTGTGTTCCGTAAGCGGCAATTTCAAAAATATCCGGGCGCAAAAGCGGCTCGCCGCCGGTCAGGATAATAACCGGCTTGGACACACTCACGATATCGTCAATAAGCCGCAGACATTTATCCGTGGATAACTCACCAGGATAAGGCCCGCAACTGGCAGCAGCCCGGCAGTGGACACAGCTTAAATTGCAGCTGCGCGTCACTTCCCAGGCTATCATGCGCAAAGCAACTCCCCTCCCTCCAGGGGAGGGGTTGAGGGAGGGTGAAATATTCTCCATGATAGTTTCCAATACTCCTTCTATATTCCCAAAAACATCGTTGTTCCAAAATCTTAATACTTTAAAGCCCTGACCGGTAAGCCAGTTATCTCTTCCCTGATCTTTGCCAGGAATTTGTGCGTGCTGACCGCCGTCTAATTCTATAATCAGCTTGTTATCGAACGAGATAAAATCAACTATGTAATTGCCAATGGGCTGCTGCCTTCTAAATTTTACATTTTTAACCTGTCTTGATCTAAGACTGTTCCATAATAATTTTTCTGCATCTGTTTGGTTTGATCGCAAATTCCTGGCTAATTGTTTCAGGCTTGGGTTTAGCAACTTCACTTCCACCCCCACCCTAACCCTCCCCCCTCAATGGGGAGGGAATAAAAGACTAGATATTTTATAAGATTTATTTCTTAGCCCCTTCCCTTCTTTGTTGATATTCCCCTCCCTTCAGGGGAGGGGCTAGGGGAGGGTGAACGATTATCACTTATTCAACACTTTCGCTGCCTGCATCGCCCAATAGGTAATAATTATATCCGCGCCGGCGCGTTTGATTGCCGTCAGTGATTCGAACATGGCCTTTTCTTCATCAAGCCAGTTCATTTGCGCCGCGGCTTTAATCATCGAATATTCACCACTAACGTTATATGCCGCAAGCGGCAAATCAAATTCCTGTTTTGCCCGGCAGATAATATCCAGATAAGCAAGAGCCGGTTTCACCATAATAATGTCCGCACCTTCGGAAACATCAAGGGTAATTTCCCGAATAGCTTCATCACCATTGGCCGGATCCATCTGGTAATCTCTCCGGTCTCCGAACTGAGGTGCGCTTTGGGCCGCTTCGCGGAAAGGCCCATAGAAACAGGAAGCATATTTAGCCGCATAAGCCATAATCGGAATATTCTCAAAATTTTGTTCATCGAGACCTTCGCGGATTGCCGCTATCTGCCCATCCATCATGGCCGAGGGCGCCACCATATCGGCGCCGGCGCGCGCATGCGAAACAGCTGTTTCCGCCAGCACTTCCAACGTAATGTCATTGGCCACCGCTCCTTTTTCGATCATACCGCAATGGCCATGACTGGTGTATTCACAAAGACAGACATCAGTAATGACTAAAATGTCCGGCACTTCTTTCTTTATCCGGCGGACAGCCTGTTGAATAATGCCGTCTTTAGCAAAAGCTCCGGTTGCCAGATCATCTTTGTGCGCTGGAATGCCAAACAGCAAAATACCGGGTATCCCCAGATCCCTTGCCTTTTGTGCTTCCCCGACCAGGTTGTCTATCGACAGCTGAAAAATGCCCGGCATCGATGAGATCGGCTTTTTAACATTTTTACCGGGTACTGCAAAAAGCGGATAGATAAAATCATTGACGCTTAATAGCGTTTCACGAATCAAACGCCGGAAGTTCTCATTTTTTCTTAATCTGCGGGGACGGTAATCCGGAAATTGCATTTATTGATCCTCCTTTTTACTTATTTCCTCATCTGAAAGATAACAGGCGGGATCCGGCCCCCAGACATCGCCTGCAGATTCGGCGCGGGCACGGAAGTTGCCGCCGCAGACAGTAAGCCACGAGCAAGCGGCGCAACGTCCATGAACGTGTTTCTTCTTGTCTTTTAACTTAACCAGCAGTTCGTTTTTTTCATCCAACCAGATTTCACTAAAAGGCTTTTGCCGGATATTGCCCAGCGACTGATTGCGCCAGAACTGGTCGGGATAGACTTCACCATCCCAGCTCACACAACCGATGCCGTGGCCGGAGCTGTTGCCCTCGTTCATTTCGAGAAGCTCCAATACTTCTTTGGCCCGCCCGGGATTTTCCTGCTTTATTTTCAGATACAGATAAGGCCCGTCGGCATGATTATCAACGGTAAGGATTTCCGGCGACAGACCACATTCAAACATCTTTCTCGTCTCAGCAGCAATTAAATCAAGCAGATTGCGGGTTTCTTCATGGGTCAAATCCTCATCGCGTAACTTGGAAGCACGACCGGTGTACACCAGATGATAGAAACACATTCTTTCAATTTTTTCTTTCCGGAGAAGATCAAACATGGCCGGCACATCAGCCAGATTGTGCTTATTGACGGTAAAGCGGATACCAACCTTGATACCGGCGTCGCGGCAATTTCTCATGCCGGCAATGGCTTCTGCGAATGCACCATTTTTACCACGGAAACGGTCATGCGTTTTTTCCAGGCCGTCGAGACTCACACCGACATAAGAAAGACCGATTTTGCGGAGTCTGGCCGCGACCTCTTTGGTGATGAGTGTGCCGTTAGTGGAAATGACCGCACGCATACCCTTGTCTGTCGCATAATGCGCCAGATCAAACAGGTCCTGCCGCAACAGTGGTTCGCCGCCGGAAAATAAAATCACGGGAGAACCTAACTGCGCCAGATCGGCAATGAGTTTTTTGCCTTCCTCAGTGGTTAGCTCATCGGGGTAGTCTATGTTGGCGGAATTGGAATAGCAGTGAATGCACTTCAGGTTGCAGCGACGCGTCATGTTCCAGACAACCACCGGTTTTTTATCCGCCGAAAATTGCAGCAAATGCGAGGGCAGTTTTCCGGAGTACCGATTGTAGCGCAGCACATCGGAGGGCTCTACCGCCCCGCAATATAATTTGGAAATACCGATCATATCACTCCTCACCCGTCCGTCCGGACGATTTGCGTTGGGCATAATTTATCAGGGACTGCACCAGCCCCTTCATCGAATATTCTTCCTGTGAAATATCTATTTGAAATCCTGCTTTGTTTGCTGTAGCCGCTGTCACCGGGCCGATACAGGCAATCTGGATAAAAGAAGGCAGCGCATAATCAGACCCCATAATTTCCACAAAGTTGGTCACGGTGGATGAACTGGTGAAGGTGATAATATCCACCTCGCCCGCGTCTATTAATTTCGTCAGTTCTTCTTTTTTTCTGCCGGAGTTCACCGTCAGATAGGTTGTGGCAACATCGACTGTAGCACCCTGCTTTCTCAGACCGTCCGGCAGAATGTCGCGGGCGGCAGCCGCACGCGGGATCAGAAGTTTCTTTCCGGACAAATCCATCGAAGCAAATGATTTCAGAATACCTTCGGCTATGAATTCATCAGGCACCAGATCGACTTTAATTCCTCTGTCTTCCAGCTGTCCGGCTGTAGCCGGGCCAATGCAGCAGATTTTTATTCCTTTGAGATCGCGGACGTCCCTGCTTTTTTCCTGCAAGCGCTGAAAAAAGAAATGGACGCCGTTGGCGCTGGTAAAAATCAACCAGTGGTATGATTCCAGTTGATCAAGTGCGAAATCCAGCTCACTCCAATCTTGCGGCGGCACAATGCTGATCGTCGGAAAGGCAATGGCAGATGCGCCTTGTGCCGTAAGCAGTCTGGCCAGGTCATCAGCCTGCCTTTCGGGACGGGTAATGACTATGCCTTTACCGAACAAGGGCTTTGTATCAAACCAGTCCAGTGTTTCTCTTAATTCCACAACCTGACCGACAACCAGGATAGCCGGAGGCTGGAAATTGTTGGTCTGCGCCTGCTCAACAATCGTGGCCAGCGTGCCGATAATCACTTCCTGATGAGGCGTTGTTCCGCGGCGAATCAACGCCGCCGGCGTGTCTGGTAATTTGCCGTGTGATATCAATGCTGCTGTAATTTGCCCGATATTCTTCACCCCCATCAGAAATACCAGAGTACCTATGCCTACCAGGGCCTGCCAGTCGATGTCGCTTTTGTCTTTGGTCGGATCTTCATGGCCGGTAATAAAAGCCACGGTAGACGTGAAACCCCGATGCGTCAGCGGAATGCCCGCGTAGGCGGGAACGGCGATGGCCGATGTCACGCCGGGAATTATTTCAAACGGCAAATCATTGAGAGCCAATATTTCCGCCTCTTCACCGCCTCGCCCGAAAATAAATGGATCACCGCCCTTGAGACGGGCTACGGTGTTGCCGTCCAAAGCTTCCTGGGCCAGCAGAGCGTTGATCTTATCTTGCGACAGCGTGTGATCGCCGCCTTTTTTACCGGCGTATATAAAACGAGCATGAGCCGGGGCGTATTTCAGCAATTCTTCGTTGACCAGATTATCGTAGATAACAACATCGGACAAACGCAAAGCCTCTACGGCCTTGAGTGTAATCAACCCCGCATCCCCCGGCCCGGCACCAATGATATAAACTTTTCCAGGTATCTTCTTTTGAATCATAAACAAATCCATCTTGTCATTCCCGCGGAAGCGGGAATCCAGAAATTCATAAAACGAGCATCTCCATTTCTATTGAACAATCTCATCATATAAATCCTTCCAGCCAGGATTCTTTTCTTCTATCAATCTCAGTTTCCATTGTCTGTTCCATTTCTTGATCTGCTTTTCTCTGGTTATTGCTTCCTCAATTTCATAATGTACATCATAATACACAAGTTCGTGAACATTATACTTCTTTGAGAATCCATCCACTAGATTTTGTTTATGCTCATACACTCACTTTGCCAAATCACTGGTGACACCAATATACAAAGTTCCATTTCTTTGACTAGCCAGGATATAAACATAATATTGTGGCATAAGCAAAATCCAGAATATTAGAAAACACTGGATTCCCGCCTTCGTACCCTAAAGGGCATCTGCGTCGGGAATGACAAATAAAAAATACGATTTTATTAACTTTCAGCACACCAGATTCAATAATTTTTTGCCGCCTTTTTCCATAATCATGTCGGCCAGTCCCTTTCCTAATTCTTCCGCTTCGTCCAGAGCTCCCCAGACTTTATCCCGGATAATGCTTATTCCATTGGGAGCCGCCACCAGTCCCTCCAGAGTCAACCGCTGCCCTGCGATGAGGCCGTAGGCCGCAATCGGCAGACGGCAACCACCACCCAGCGCCCGCAGATAGGAACGCTCCGCGGTAATTGCCACAGCAGTTGGAGTATGGTTGAGTTTGGCTAAAACATAGGCCAACGCGGAATCTTTCTTTCGTATCTGCAAACCAAGCGCACCCTGACCTACCGCCGGCAGCATTAATTCTATCGGCAGATACTGGGCAATTTTTTCGACGTATCCCAGACGCTTTATTCCTGCTGCCGCCAGGATGACACCCGTAAGATTTTCCGTTTCAATCTTGTTCAAGCGTGTATCGATATTACCACGCAACGGCACAATGGTAACATCGGGAAGCATTGCCTGAATCTGAGCACTGCGCCGCAGCGACCCGGTACCGATTTTCGCGCCCTTGGGCATGAATTCCATTTTAACTTTACCGCGGGACACCAGAATATCGCGTACGTCTTCCCGCAGCAGGATGGCCGCGAACATCAGCGCTTCCGGTGTTTCACCGGGCACATCCTTCATACTATGTACCGCCAGATCAATGCTTCCAGCAAGCAGTGCGTCTTCAATTTCTTTAACAAACACTCCCTGGCCGCCGATTTTGAGCAACGACACGTCCTGCATAATGTCCCCGCTGGTCTTGATCACGCAAATTTCGGCCGATATTTCCGGGGCAACTTTTTTCAAACTCTCTACAACAGTATTAGTCTGTGCCAAAGCCAGTTTGCTGCCGCGTGTTCCAATTTTAATGTTCATAATTTACCTTTCATCCTAAAAACCGGCAGCTGAATCGGGGCATTCTCTGAGCGAATATCCCCGAAATATAGTGGCTCTTTGCGAAATGGAGCAGCAGGCAGCCGAACTGTTTGAGCCCGAAGGGCGAGTTTTCGACTGACGCGTAATGAGCTCTAGAGCCACAATTGCAGGGGATACTGAGCGATGAAATGCCCCTTCAACTGCCGCATCACCCACTATTCATCCAACCGGAAGAGCTGCCGGACAGCGGCAACAATATCCTGAGAATTTAACTCAGCGCTTTCTTCCTTCATGACCGCCACAGGCGCGTGGAGGAGTTTGTTCACAATGCCATTCACCAACACCTCCACCTTTTCTCGGTCACCGTTTTCGAACTTCGACATCCAGCTTTGAGCTTTTATCATCTCCATCCGCACAATGCCTTCGGCCTTGTTGCGCAACGATACGATAGTGGGCACAGCCTCCAGTTCCTTGAGCCAGTTGCTGTAGTGCGTTACCTCTTCGACAACAATCTGTTCGGCTTTGAGCGCATCACGGCGGCGGTTTTTCATATTTTCATCGGCAATATCCTGCAAATTATCGATATTGTATAGATAGACATTCTCTATACCATCCACGGCGGGATCAATATCGCGCGGCACGGCAATATCGACTAAAAACAGCAGGCGGTTTTTGCGTTTGCGCAGACACTGGCGAATCATTTCTTGGGTCACGATATACGAAGGAGCACCTGTGGAGCTAATGACAATATCGACATCACAGAGCGCTTCGTCAAGAGCGGTAAGTCCGATTGCCTTACCATGAAACTTTTCTGCAAGCAATACGGCTTGAGACAGCGAACGGTTGGCGACGGTTATTTCCTCTGCACCGTTGCCAATTAGATGCTGACCGGTCAACTCCGCCATTTCTCCAGCGCCGATCAATAATACTTTTTTCCCGGAAAGCGATCCGAATATTTTCTTGGCCAGTTCTACTGCGGCAAAGCTCACCGAAACCGGATTAGCGGCGATACCTGTTTCCGTCCGTACGCGCTTGGCGGTGCGAAACGCCCGGTGCATCAGCCGGTTGAGCGCAATGCCGGTTGCGTTTTGCGCCAGCGCCTGCCGGTAGGCATCTTTCACCTGACCAAGGATCTGTGATTCCCCTAAGACCTGAGAATCGAGGCTGGAGGCGACCCGGAACAAATGCCGGATCGCTTCTTCATCCTCATATCCATACAGACAAGCGGCAACTTCGTCATTCGCTAGTCCGCCTTGTCCGGCTAAAAAATATTTGAGCGCGTTTAGCGCCTGTGGCGCATCCTCAACGGCGGCAACCAGCTCCACGCGGTTGCAGGTGGAAAGGTAAAGGATTTCCCGCACGCCGTCAATCACCCGCAGATCGCCCAGTAGATCGATCTTACCCTGACATCCGGCAAAAAGTCTTTCGCGAACAGCCAGTGGGGCCGTTTTATGATTCAATCCGACTAATACAATCATATCTCAAATAAAGTTATGCACGGTTGAAAAACAGAATCTGATCACCAGAGCCGACAATAAAAACAGCACAAAAACAGTGCAGGACCATGATGCCATCCGGAATCCTTTCCAGCCAATAGCGAGGCGCTGATGCAGCAAAAAGCCGTAAATAACCCAGACGGCAAAAGACCAGATCACCTTGGGATCGTAAGCCCAAAGATTGCCCCAGACAAAAGCGGCGAAAAGAGCCCCGCCGATCATGCCGAGAGTCAGCAGCGGAAATCCCCATAACAAACCCAAATGATTGATCCTGTCCAGGTCGCTAAGCGACGGCAACAACCGGCCCATCTTGCCCGGTCTTTTATGTTTAAGAAGGCTGTTCTGGATCATGAACATCGCTGAGGCGCAGGAAGCCAGCACAAAAAGGGCCTCGCCGGCAATCGCCAGCACCAGGTGAGACGCCGTGAGCCATCCCTGCCACTGGGGTGGCACAAGATTTTTATCCGCTCCCTGCCCCGCCGCCGCGATTAAAAACAATAAAATAAACGGCGCGATGAAAGCGCCCAGCAATCTTGTTTTAGTTTTCAATTGCAAACCCAGGTAAATTCCGGCAATCGCCCAGGCATATATAGAAAGGAAATGGCGCGAACCGAAATTATCCCAACCGCCCGTCTGGATGGCAGCACCAAGCAAGTTCAGGGTCAGAAAAAGAAAACCTATCGCCAGAATCCAGGTGGATACCTTGGCCAGCCGAATTTTTTTCACTAACAGAGACAGCAGATAACCCGCAGTGGCAAACGCACAGCACACCAGAGCCAGCACAAACATGGTCATTCCCAGACTAATCAATGTGCACCTCCTCACCGGTGATGTCACGGATGATTTTCTTCACTCTGCCGGTATCATTTTCCCGGATCGCCTCCAATAAACCTTCAGCCAAAAGCTCATCAAACCAGACTCTGCCCTTACCGGTATTTTTCTCCATTTTCCCCCGCAATTGGCCTAAAACTTTAAGCAGGATTGCATATTCATTCCCATAGACAGACTCCAGCTCTTCGCGCAAATAGCGGGCCAAAGCCGGACTTTTGCCGCCGGTGCCGATGGCAAAGGTCAGATCGCCTCTTTCCACTAAAGAGGGCAGAATAAAATCGCACTTCTGCGGATCATCAACTATATTTACTGGAATTCCCAGGTTTCTGGCATCGGAAGAAATCACTGCATTGGTTTTTTCGTCATCCGTCGCCCCGATAATTAAAACTGCACCTTCCATGTATTGAATATTATACTCGGCAGCAAAGTGTTCTATGGCACCTTCAGCTTTCAGTGCAGTAAGCTCCGGCGTGAGCTGCGGACTCACAACAAGAACTTTTGCACCACAATCAAGCAACCGCCCAACCTTTCTTGCGGCTACTTCACCGCCACCGGCGACCACACATTTTTTGCCCCAAATATCTAAAAAAACGGGATAATATTTCAAGATTTTCCTTCCAACCACAACATAGAGTTACTGATTATAGCTGCGTAAGGAAGCTATCACGATGGGGGGCAAAATTCAAGCTGTTGAATTGCTTCTGACAGCGGTCACTATTTTATTGACAGGGCAATGATCATTTCCTATACTCCGCTCACGAAAAAGCAAGCTCTAATCAATTTGCCATATGATGATTATTGAATATTGCAATTACTGGCTAGATCAAGGTTTGTTTATCAGCGTCGATGCGACTGCAGGAAACAAGGATACTTTTAACCTTGCGGTCGTCAATAAAACATTTTATTATTGGAGGTAAAACATGAGTGAAATCAACGTAGAGAAGAAGAACCACATCACCACAATTACAATCAACCGCCCTGAGGTCATGAACTGCTTGAGCCCGGTGACAAGCAAGGAAATGTCCCTGGCAATTGATGACTTCGACCGGGATACGGACGCCTGGGTTTGCATAGTCACCGGGGCCGGCGAAAAGTCCTTTTGTGCCGGTAACGATCTCAAATATCAGGCCATAAATGGCGGCGAGGTTGTTGCTAAAGGGTATGCGGGAGTGAAAGGCTTGTTTGGCGGCCTTACCAACCGCTATGATTGCTTCAAACCTTTTATTGCCGCAGTCAACGGACTGGCTCTAGGCGGCGGTTTAGAGCTTGCTTTGGCCTGCGACATTATTATTTCCTCAGATAAAGCTTCTTTCGGTCTGCCCGAACCGAGAGTCGGCCTCATGGCCGGCGCCGGTGGCGTTCACCGTCTCCCCCGCCATATTCCATACCATCTGGCCATGGGTATGATCCTGACTTCCAAGCGCCTGACGGCCCAGGAAGCGCTCCAATACGGATTGGTCAACGAAGTAGTTGCTCCCGCAGACCTGATTTCCACTGCCGAAAAATGGGCCGGCGAAATTTTGAAGGCATCCCCTCTGGCCCTCCGGGCAAGCAAGGAAGCAGCAGTCTGCGGTATGCGCATGCCCGTCCTGGAAGATGCTATTGCTCATACGTTCCCCGGTGGGCACGCCATGACGAATTCCGAGGATTTCATAGAAGGTCCTAGGGCGTTTGCTGAAAAACGCGCGCCACAGTGGAAAGGACGATAGAAACATCCTTGACCACAGTCACAAATGATTAAAAATGAACAAGGGGTAAGATCCTGAATGATTCCTAGGCGATTCTTCAGGATCTGCCCCAGAAATAAAAATATAATTGACATACAAACGGAAATTCCCTATATTTCGCCCATAAAACGGCCATATGATTATCAAAAGGCTAGGCCGAAAACGGGGAATCGAAAATAAACAGCCCCGTCCTCAAGATTCATGTTCCATTAATTTACTTTAACAGGAGGAAAAAAGATGAAGAAAGCGTTTTGGGTAGTGTTGTTAGCAATGTTGCTTACCGCTTCGTTTGCCATGGCGGCAGAACTCAAGGTTGGAGACAAGGCGGCGGACTTTAAACTCAAAGATGCCCTTGCCGATAAGGATTACTCTTTGAGTTCCCCGGAATTTGTGGGCAGAGCTATTTACATCGTATATGCAAGTACGAGTGCTGCGGATGACAATGATCATGTCTCTGACGCGCTGAAGGCCGACAAGGATCTGGAACGTTTGAAGAGTGAAAAGAAGTATTGCGGACTAGGAATTGCTAACCAGAAAGACAGTGGAGTACCCAATTTTGTGATCAAGTCGGTTGCCAAGAGTAAGCAGAAGAAAACTGGCGCCATCGTCATACTCGACCCTGATTTTACGATTGGCAATACATGGGGAGTGCCTCACAAAATCGCAACATCGATTCTCCTCGACAAAAATCACATCGTTCGTTACATTTATTCAGGCAAAATCCCTGCGCAGGATATCCCCAAGATCATCGGGCTGATCAAAGAATACGCAGTGAAATAAATTCAGCAAAACATGGAAATTTAAAAACTTTCCCCCCCTCGATTACCAATTAGGGTTTTCGAGGGGGGAAATAAAAGTATTTAGTCAGCAAAGCATATCATTTTTTTCGCTCACTACTTTTTAAATAAGTCTGCATGCGTTCCGGTTCGTATTAAGAATAAAGTTTCTTCATCAAATATGTAAATCAGCAGCCAATCTGACTCTATATGACAATCTCTGCAGCCATAATAGTTTCCTGTCAATTTATGGTCACGATATATTTGATCTAATTTTTCTCCACGCATAAGAGAACTTATTACGGATTTAAGTTTTTCCATATCTTTGCTTCTTGTAATCAACCTCTCAACGTCTTTTTCAAAAGCTGAGCTGCTCCGGATTCGCTTCATCATCAAATACCGAGATGCTGGAATAATTCATCTGCACTATCGAACTTCTTACCCCCGCCATCTTCTATTTCTTTCATAGCAGCTATTGTCTCGGTATTAGGAATATTTATTTCAAAAGGTAAGCCGTGATGAAGTTCTACTTGTTTGAAAAACAACGTAATTGCTTGCGTGGTTGATAGGCCGAGAATATCGAAGTATTTTTCTGCTCTTGCTTTTAATTCTGGTTCGATGCGGGCACGAACCATTGCGCTTTTTATTTTAGTATTTGTTTTGGCCATGATTTTATTCCTCCGTCGAACATAATGTAGCACACATGGGGTACATTGCCAAATGTTATAGCAAAACTACAGTCTGCTTGAAATATTACTTAAAAGAGGCTATATGTAAAAAAACGAGAAAGCACCAAATACTGTCTTAAACTTAACCCATCGAGATTACAGGTCTATTCATGGCAGAAAAAGAACCGGAGAAGTGGCTGAAAATCGAAATAGCGGCAAGCGCGGAATTAATGGATGCCCTGGGAAATTTTCTCACGGAAACGGGCGCTCAGGGTGTATTTCAGGAGCTGCTCGAACCTCATTTTCCGGAAGATTTTCCGGAAGCACAGGCTAATGAAACGATCAAGGCTTATTTCCCGCAGGATGCGCGCTGTGAAAAGCGGATTGCCGCCATCCAAAAATATCTGGAGAGTTTAAGCGAAATTTTCTCTGATCTTCCTGCTCCTGCCTTAAAAACAGAAATCATCTCCGACCCGGATTGGGCAGAACAGTGGAAAAAATATTTCAAACCGATCCGCGTCAGCAGCAACATTATTGTCAAACCCACATGGGAAAGATACGCGCCGTCCAGTCGAGATATTGTCATTGAAATTGACCCGGGCATGGCTTTCGGCACCGGCCAGCACGCATCCACCAGAATGTGCATTGAAGCACTCGAAGACATCATTATGCAAGATCGCTCCGTGCAGGAGTGGAAAGTGCTCGACGTGGGTTGCGGCACCGGAATTCTGGGCATTACCGCCGCCAAGTTGGGCGCACAGGACGTCATCTGCCTGGATATCGATAAAAAAGCAACGGAAATTGCCAGGGAAAACGCCGCCATTAATTTGGTTTCTGACCGGCTGCGTATTATTAGTAAAGATGCCATGACCATCAATGAGCCGCGGAATTTGATCATCGCCAACTTAACCTCCAAACTGCTGCTAAAACTGCGCTCGCACTTACAACAATTACTCCTGCCGGAAGGCTACATGATCATTTCCGGCATCATCGAACAAGATGCCCGGGAGATCGAAGAGAATTTTTCTGTTGCACCGTTGATTCAATATAGAGTGCTTCAAGAAAAAGAATGGGTCTGCTACGTCCTGAAGAAAAGCTAATCCGCCACGTGGCCACACGGCTCACTGTTTATTGATATTTGCTAAAAGAGGGAAAACACACCTTGACCATCCCCAGAATCTATAGCCCGATTGCGCTGGAAAAAGGAAAGCTCTGCGAACTGGGGCAAGACAATCACAAATATTTAAAGCAGGTTTTGCGCCTGGAGCAAGGCGCCAGCGTTAAAGTTTTTGATGGCTTGGGCCATGAGTTTGCGGCGGTGATAAAAAACTTCCCCGTAAATGGCGTTGCTCTGGAATTAGGAGAAATGATAGAAAACTCAGGACGCGAGATAACAATCACTTTAGCCCAGGCCCTCCCCAAAGCCGGCAAAATGGATTTGATCGTCCGGGGAGCTACGGAACTGGGCGCTGACGTGATTATACCTTTTGCTGCGGCGCGCTCAGTCAGTCGTATTGCCAATGAAAAAAGTTCGTTAAAATCCGCACGCTGGCAGAAGATCGCCCGCGAAACCGCCCGTTGTTCGCGGAGCGCACAGATAACAGACGTTTTGCCGGTCGCCTCCTGGGAGACCATGCTTGCTCACACCGATAAACAAGCTCTCAAAATGATTTTCTGGGAAGAAGAAGATCAAATGAGCATTAAAGATATTCTCTCTGATCAAACCCGGGCTCAGGCTAAAAATATTTTTATCATTGTCGGGCCCGAAGGCGGTTTGTCCAAAGACGAAATTTGGCAGGCAAAAGAAGCCGGCTTTATATCCGTGAGCCTGGGCAAACAAATTCTCAAGGTGGAAACAGCAGCGCTGGCAATAATTTCCATAATCCAGTATGAAAAAGGAATCTTCAGCAGCACGTCCGGGAGGTAATAATGACTACTTATAAATATGCCGGTTTCTGGCGGCGCTTTGTGGCTTATACTGTTGATAATATCATCATTAATATTGTTTTTTTAATCTTAACGGTAATCATTACAACGGCCTTTATTTTGGGTTCAATGTCCGGCAATGCTCGCGCCTGGGTCGCTGATTTAACTGATCCGGCACGCATTACTTCACTCGCTCTTCTGGTAGTTGCAATATATATTGTCATATCAATTGCCTATTTCACTTATTTTCACGGCATAAAAGGCCGCACGCCAGGCAAAATGCTGCTCGGCTTGCAGGTTTTATCGGCTGACGGCACTCCTATCGGTTTCGGAACAGCCTTTTTAAGAGCAGTGGGCTACCTTGTCTCCAGTTTATTATTTACCATCCCACTTGGTTTTATCTGGGCCGCTTTTGACAAGAGAAAGCAGGGCTGGCATGACAAGATAGCCGGAACTGTAGTTATTATCCGACATGAAGAAAATGACGCGGGCGGCCTAATTATCCCGGAGACGCATGCCTCTTTAACTATCCCGCCAATAGCTGAAAAACAAGGTGAAACTGACTCTCAGGCAGTGGCTCAATCAAGCGAGCCTGCGTCAGGCGAAAATAGAGCAATGGCTGCTCAGCCGGGAAGTAATGATCAAAAAATACCTTGACAAAAGATTTCATATTTTATAGACGAATGCCTGCTTTCCGCAGGCAATGTATAAATTTGGCGGGCCGGTAGCTCAGTCGGTAGAGCATCGGACTGAAAATCCGAGTGTCGACAGTTCAATTCTGTCCTGGCCCACCAGCTAAATCAAGGGGTTGCAAGTCGTAAAAACGGTTTGTGACCCCTTCCTTTTGGCAATGTGCTAAATTAGTGATAGATGCTACGTAAGGAGGGAACCAATGTACACTGTAATCGCCACGCTCAAGGTTAAAGAGGGAAAAATGGATGAGGCCATCCAGATATTGAAGGAAGATATTCCGAAAATGCTGAAGAACGAACCGGGGTGTCTGTCCTATATCCCGCACACCGTAAAGGGCGAAGGAAACAGCACAACAATAATGATGTATGAGAAATACGCCGACAAAGATGCTCTGAAGTTCCATTCGGCAAACCTGATGACCTCCATGGGCAGGCTCTTTGCAATCCTCGATCCGCAGATGGACATTAAGACCTGCACGGAAATCCTCTGAGAAAATTGGTCGGAAAAGTCATCCGGCTGTTCCGAATTTAAATCGAGAGCAATTTCATAGTATCTCTATATTAACTAGGGGAAGATTCGGACCAACCTGCCGTTCTGGTCGTAGAACTCAACGATCATCTCATCATTGCTCGATATAGTTTTTACTATCCCGTTATTGTTGGCAGACTCATCGGTATTGAAGGTCTCTACTTTTACTACCTTCCCGTTGCTGTCGGAGTAAATTATTGCCTTCGCTATTCCGTTCTTGTACTCGTCATCATCCGGAAAATAAGAAGCCATTATTGTTTTGCCGCCAAACTCGTTTTGGGTACGTATTAGCTCTCTATTCATTTGCACTCCTGACCGAACCGGTTTTCATAACAAGACATTGCTTCTTAACAATTGCAGAATAATACGGGACAATCTTGAACGTCAAGTGTAAATAAGCGGCGGAAAAGGCGGGGTGTTTTCCATAATAAGGCACAGCTTTTTAAGTCCAAATTTTTCTGATGGAAGTTACTTTTGTTATTCCTGTTTTCCTTTGGAAATCTCAATTGCTATTTGGTAGTATTCGCAATATATATCAGGTAACAAACCTTAACAATTCTTCGGGAGAATATTATGGACATGACGGTAAATACTATTATCGATTCAGAAAAATGCACCGGCTGCGGCCTGTGTATAAAAGTTTGTCCGTATGAAACCCTTTCCCTGGTGGACGGTAAGGCTTGCGTTACTGGAGAAAGATCGCTCAACTGCGGTCATTGCGTTGCGGTGTGTCCGGTAAGTGCGGTGCGGGTAACCACACTTGAACCGCTGAAATCTTTATCCTTCGGGATGAAAAATGATTGGATCAAACACGGTTCGGACGATACAGGCCACCTGGTACAGCTTATGGCTTCACGTCGTTCCTGCCGCAACTTTAAAGATAGACCAGTTGACAGAAATATTCTGGAAGACCTGATTGCCATCGGCACCACGGCGCCCACCGGATCAAACAGCCAGGAATGGACTTTTACCATTTTGCCGGACAGAACCCAGATTGAGATATTCGGTGAATATATTTTGACCTTTTTCCGCAAACTAAACCGCATGGCACAAATCACTCCGCTACGCCGGGTTTTAAGCCTGTTGGGGAAGGATGAACTTGAACGTTACCACGAACGTTATTACGATCGTATGGAAGAGTTAATCGCAAATTGGGAAACAAAGAAAAAAGATATGCTGTTCCATAATGTCCAAGCCCTCATCCTGGTTGGCGCAACTGAAGCCGCCTCCTGTCCGCAGGAAGATGCCCTGCTGGCAACCCAAAACATCCTACTGGCCGCCCATGCGATGGGACTCGGCACCTGTCTGATCGGCTTTGCCGTTGTGGCGCTCACCCGCGACCAATCAATCGTCAAGGCACTGGGGTTGGCGCGCAGAGAGAACGTCTATTCAGTCATTGCCGTAGGCTGGCCGGATGAGCACTATTCCAAGATTATTCCGCGCAAAAAGATAATGCCACGCTATGCGAACCTGAATTCATGACCGTCATCAATAAGGCAGGGGATCAAATAATGGTTGAAAGAATTTGATTTAAAACAGATTAGCAGGCTCCGTATTATCGGGAAGGAAAAGTTTGCCGGTCTAAGGAGCTAAACACCGGTGTGAGGTGCAAAAATGCAAGCAATTGAAATTGATTTTTTTCGTAACGAAGACGCACCAGGCGTGGTCCGACTCTTTCGCCAAGTCTACGGCGAGGGGTATCCCATCGATATCTATTACCGCCCAGAGCGTTTGATCGAGGAGAACGTCGCCGGCCGCGTACTATCCTCCGTTGCACGCACGCAGACAGGTGAGGTTGTTGGTCATGATGCACTCGTTCTCCTGGATCCCGCAACCAGGCTCTATGAAAATGCGGCGGGAGTGGTTCTGTCCGATTATCGAGGACAAGGTGTCTTCTTCCGCCTGATGAAGCACAACGTCTTCGACTATGCGCAGCGTTTTAATCTGGAAGAAATTTTGGGCGAACCTGTTTGCAACCACCTCCAGTTGCAGAAGATGTGCCTGCAAATGGACTACCGGGAAACTGGTCTGGAAGTGGATTTGATGCCGGCAACAGCTTACACCAAAGAGCATAGTGCACAGGGCAGGGTTTCTGTTTTGCTTGGATATTTTCTTCACAAGCCCGTACCGCAAACCGTTTTCCTGCCGCCGGTTTATCGGGACGAACTGGAATACCTGTACTCCGGCATTGGGCTCGAGCGCACTTTTGCTGGAGCAAACGAATCTTTGCCTGCAGAGGGAGCCAGCCAGGGGAAAATAGATATATTCGCCCTTGCACAAGTCGCACGGATGGCGATTTCTCGCATCGGGTCCGATTTTGAGGCATTTATCTCCCAGCTGGAAAATGAGGCGTGGGAGAGAGGAACGGAGGTTTTCCAGGTATGGCTGCCACTGACCTCGCAATTTGCAACTGTGGCGACGAATATCCTGCGCATGCACGGCTACTTTATCGGCGGTCTCCAACCCGGCTGGTTCGGTGGAGATGGTTTGTTGATGCAGAAGGTTATAGGCGAAACAGACTGGAGGGGAATTGCACTTTATTCGGAACGTGCCAAGAGGATTGCCGAAATCGTCAGAAGCGATCAGAAGAAAGTGAAATAGAAAGCATAAGTCTTCCCGTTTTACCTGTACAGGGTTTTGCTTAATCAACTTTAATAGGGGTGAAAAAATGTGGGATGCGTCAAAGTGTGATTTATGTGGCGATTGTCTGGTAAAGTGCCTTTATGTCGATTACGGCAAGGACAAGGCGGTCAGTGAAATTACCCTTCTCATGGAGGGAAAAGCGGCTGATATCCTGGAGAGGTGCATTACTTGTAATGCCTGTTTCCAGAACTGCCCGACCGGAGCTGATCCGGCTAATCTTATCTACAAAATGCAGGAGAAGATCGGGACTGGTAAGATCGTCGCTACATTTAAACATTTTATTGATGGCGTGAACAAGACGTTTGAACAAGGCAGCAAGGACAGCCAGGTGATTGAAGGGGACCCGGATAAGCCTGCCCTCTCTTTTGATTCCTTCCTGTTTAAGCAATTTCCGGAAGGTACACTCGAAAGCAGAATGTTCAAAGGCATGACCGTGGTTCGAGGGAGAAAGTATGCTTCCCTGGTCGGCATGGCCCATATGGGCGGAGAGAGCCTTGCCGAACGATATGGTCAAAAAGTGATCGAAGGCCTGGCTGAGTTGGGCAAAGATATCGTTTACATTCATAATGAAGGATATGTTCTGGCTCACGTCAAAGCCAAGGAGCTTGGTATTGATGTACCCTACAAATATACGCACCTGTTCGAATATATTCGCGACTATCTTAACAACAACAAAACGGCTATTACAAAACTGAACAAAAAAGTTGCCTACCAGCCGAACTGTGCGGTCAGGTGGATCCCGGAACAGGATACCTGGCTCAATGAAATCTTCGAGCTTATTGGGGCAACGCGCATTTCCAGGAAATATGAAGGCATCAACGCCCTCTGTTGCGGCGGACCGGCTATAGCCGTAAACATTGAACTATCGATGAATATTCAGAACGATAATATCAAGGACGCAATGGATAACCGTGCGGAGGCCATGATCACGATCTGTCCCATGTGCGATTATGTGCTGCGCGGCCAGACCTCAAAGGCCGGGTTGCCCCAAATATTTATTACCGATCTGTGCCGCATGGCCTTAGGTGAGTTATCATGGCCTATAAGCTAAAGTGTTAGTGTTTATTGTCTTCTAGTTTTACGTCATAGAGATTGACATTCAGCAATAATTTAAATATTAATAGTTCCCATTCCAGTCTTGAAAAAAAAATTATCAGGAGATCACGTGAAATCAAGGGCTTTTATCATTTTTCTTCTCATCATTTTATGTCCTGGAATTGTAAGCGGTAAAGATGTTGTAAGGGTCGGTGTACTTGCCAATCGCGGTTATGACGAGTGCATTAAGAAATGGCAACCAACAATAGAATATTTGTCAAAAAAGATTCCCGAACACAACTTCCAGTTGGTGCCTCTCTCCTTCGAAGAAATTACGCCGGCAGTTAAGATTGCGAAAATCGATTTTCTGATCTGCAATTCCGGAATGTATGTAGACTTAGAGGCCGGATATGGCATTTCCCGTATAGCAACGATCAAAAAAAAGGTATTGGACAGTTATCATTCGTCCTTTGGAGGGGTAATTTTTACTCGTAGCGATAACAGGAAAATAAATACCATTCAGGACCTTAAAGGCAAGCGGTTTCTTGCAACAGACCCGGAATCATTTGGCGGCTGGCTTGCAGCTTGGCGCGAATTACATAAGGCTGGGATTTATCCAGAGAAGGATTTCTCAAGTTTTAAGTTTGCCGGCAATCAAGATACCGTCGTATTTAATGTAATTGCCGGGCATGCTGATGCGGGCACTTGCAGGACAGATTTGCTCGAAATGCTGGCGAAAGACAGGAAGATTAAACTGGAAGATATTAAAGTAATAATTCCCGAAGAAATAAAAGCGACGGCAATCGCCTTCCCTTTCTTGGTCAGTACCCGTCTTTATCCGGAATGGCCGATTTCCAAGCTTGTGCATACTCCCGAAGAAGTGGTCAACAATGTCTCCATTGCGCTTTTGGGAATGAAGAAAAGCGATCAGGCGGCAATTGCCGCGGAGTGCGGTGGCTGGACGTACCCCATGAACTATCAATCGGTTCATGAATTAAAAATGGAATTGAAAATAGGAGCCTATAAATATCTTGGCCAAATCAGACTTAAAGATATAATTAAAAAATACTGGCTGGAAATCATCATAGGAGCTTTTGCAGTTTTCATTATAACGGTTTCTTTAATGCTGGTTCTTTTTCTCTATAAGCGCCTTTTGCATACAAAGAAAGAGCTCGATAAAGATCTCTTTAAAAGAAAAATAATCGAGGATGCACTTCGCAGGGAGAAAGGTAAATTACAGGTAGAAATTGCCGAACGCAAGCTGGCAGAGGAAAAGATAAAGCACATGGCCACGCATGACACGTTAACGGATCTGCCGACCATGATGCTCGCCAAGGATCGCCTCTCTATGGCTCTTGGCGAGGCACGCAGATACAAGAAAATAGTGGCAGTGATGTTTATCGATCTCGATGGGTTCAAGACCGTTAACGACAACCTCTGTCATGATGCTGGAGATTATATCCTCAAGCAAGTTGCTGAACGCTTACGATCATGCATGCGCGAGATCGACACGATCTCTCGCATTGGAGGAGATGAGTTTTTGATCATAGCACCTGAAATCCATATTCCCCAAAATGCATCGCAGATTGCCGAGAAGGTCATCCACCTCTTATCCCAACCGATCATTTACAAAGGAAACCCGGCTGTTGTTGGAGCAAGTATTGGAATCGCACTTTACCCAAATGACAGCGAAGATAATGACCAGTTGATCAAACTAGCTGATGAAGCCATGTATAGAATTAAGAAAGCCGGCAAGAACGGATACTGTTTTGCAGATGCTTCAATAAAATGATCTCTAGTGCCGTAAATAAACAATAGGGGAATATTTTGTCCACAATTTTCCTTAATTTTCGGATATTATATATAGACCCGAAGCAAAAATATCATAAGCACGAAATCGAAAGGTAAAAAATAATGGCAGCAATAATTCTGGATGGTAAAGCCCTGGCTAAGCAGATGGAGGGCGAACTGGCGCTTCGCGTGAAGGCAATCAATGATAAATTTTCAGGTCCGCCGCCCATACTGGCAACCATCCTGGTCGGCGAAGATCCGGCTTCCGCAACATATGTCCGCATGAAAGGCAATGCCTGTAAGCGCGTGGGAATGGAGTCTCTGCGCATTGTCCTGCCGCAAACCACAACGACAGATGAGCTGCTGCGGGAGATTGACAAGCTAAATCAAAATCCCTCCGTGCAGGGAATTTTGTTGCAGCACCCCGTTCCCCCGCAGATAGATGAACGGCGCTGTTTTGACAGAATCGATGTGGCAAAAGATGTTGACGGGGTAACAGTGCTGGGTTTCGGAAAAATGGTGATGGGCGAGCCTGCCTATGGTTCGGCGACACCGGCCGGCATTATGCGGCTTCTGTCGCACTATAAAATCGCCATAGCCGGGAAGCATGCCGTTGTAGTCGGGCGCAGTCCTATCTTAGGAAAACCTGTTGCCATGATGCTGCTCAATGCCCACGCCACAGTAACGATTTGTCATTCCAGAACACAAGGGTTGAGCGAAATCGTCGGCCTTGCCGATATCGTTGTCGGCGCCGTGGGCAAACCGGAATTTATCAAAGGAACATGGATAAAAGAAGGGGCTGTTGTGGTGGACGCAGGCTATCACCCGGGCAATGTTGGCGACATTGAACTATCCGCCGTCATTGACAAGTGCTCTGCCTATACACCTGTCCCCGGCGGTGTCGGCCCGATGACCATTGCGACTCTGATTGCCCAGACGGTGGAAGCGGCGGAGAAATAGAAAAAGCCGGCTAGTTAACCTCACCGGCTTATGTCAGTTATTATTAACCAATTCTTACAGAGAATTAACTCGCCCAGGAACTGCGGTTGGCCTGTGAAAAAGAACGCTGCGCCGGGCGGCTGTTCGTCCGCGTTTTAGGATAAAATTGAGTCCTCGTATTACCCTGATTCCGGCCATTGCCGCTGCGCCCGGTTCGCTCATTGACCTGACTTGTCGGCAGGATGATCGTTAATCCGTCAACACTGCGGTATTCCAGTTTTTCGCCGAGCACTCTTTTCAAGGAATGCGCCAAATCAATGTCCTGCCCGGTAACAAAAGTAAAAGCGTCGCCGGTTTTAGAGGCGCGTCCCGTTCTGCCGATACGATGAGTATAGGCATCGGTGGTGGCCGGCATATCATAATTAATAACATGGGATATTCTCGTCACATCAATTCCCCGGGCGGCAATATCGGTGGCAACCATGATCTCATAGCGGCCGTCGCGGAAGCCGTCGAGGGCAACCTGACGTTTCTGCTGCGTTAAATTTCCATGCAGCGATGTAACTTTATATCCCGATCTATCCAGTTGCAGGGCAACACTCTTGGCCCGCGATTTTGTCCGGGTAAAAATAAGAACAGATTCCGTTTTAGTCTTATCCAGAATATCTCGCAGCAGGGCAGTCTTCCCTTCCATCTGCACCGGATAAAAGCAATGGGAAACTGATTCTACCGGGGCAATGCCGCCGATTTTAATGTTAACAGGATTCTTCAGCAGATCATTGGCCAGTTTTCGAATATCATCGGGCATTGTTGCGGAAAACAACAGTGTCTGGCGCTGCGTCGGCACGTTTTTGACAATTCTGCGCACATCCGGCAGAAAACCCATGTCAAACATGTGATCAGCCTCGTCGAGCACCAGCACTTCCACCCGGGATAAATCTATTGTGCCGCGATTGATATGATCCAGCAGACGACCCGGACAAGCGACAATAATTTCCACCTTGCCGCGCATTTTGTTAATCTGACCGTTGATATTCACACCGCCATAAATTGATGCACTCTTCAGTTGTGTCCTGCGGCCCAATTCTCCGATGGCTTCATGTGTCTGCTCGGCCAACTCGCGTGTCGGGGCAACAATCAACGCGCGGACATGGCCACGCGGACCCTGCATCAGGCGCTGTAAAATCGGCAGCACGAAAGCCGCTGTTTTACCCGTTCCGGTCTGGGCCAGCCCCATAACGTCGCGGCCTTCCATAATCGGCGGGATTGATTGCAGTTGGATTGGTGTCGGTTTTACGTAACCTTGCGCCTGAACTCCGGCCATTATTTTTTCATTTAACTCAAACTTCTCAAAACTCATTTTCTTCTTTTTCCTTTTTCCTTCAGTATTTGTGACATTTGAACCCATTTCTAATCGTCGCGGCAGTTCTGGACATACCGCTTCATGCGCCGATGCACCACCTGAATAACAAGCAACAAACAACGCCTTATAGTTGGATTCTGTTACGATTAGCTGGATTTTCCTGCCGGGATTTCTGAAGAAGAAAGAGGGGAAGGTAAATAACTATCGCTATCACTGGATGATCTTCTACAGGTATATCCTTTAAATAGCAAGGATTATTTTTGCAAGGCCAATTCCTGACTTGCGGCGATAAAAATATTGACCAGACTCAGCTTTGTGATATGACCGTGCTTAAGTAAATGGGGCATAATACTCAAAGACACATTCATGCCTTTGCATATATATCTCCTGTTCGTCATTCCGGTCTTGTGACCCTTAGGTTACGAAAGCCGGAATCCAGGAAGTGTTTGATAATGCTGGATACCGGCCTACGAGACTGTGTCGTAGTAGCTGTTTGTCATTGCGAACGCACGACAGTGCGTGTGGCAATCTAAATGTTATCAGTGGCTTAAGAGATTGCTTCGCTCATTGCATTCGCTCGCAAAGACATTACGACACAGCCTCATACGCCGGTATGACATAATTGCTTCTTTTATGGAGTTTTTCTAATATATTAAACTTTTCAGAAAAGGAATAGAAATAGCAGTATGAATCAATTACATTACGAAAAAATTGCTCAAGAACTAAACATCCCATCTCAACAGGTTAGCGATACTGCCTCGATGATTGCCGAAGGGGCAACTGTTCCCTTTATCGCCCGTTACCGCAAAGAAGTAACCGGATCGCTCGATGAAGTCGCGATCACGGCCATTCGCGACCGGCTCACGCAACTCGAAGAACTGGAAACCCGCCGCACCGCCATTTTAAAATCCCTGACCGAGCGCAATTTACTCACTGCGGAACTCGAAGAAAAGATAGCTGCTGCGGAAACTATGTCCGTTCTGGAAGATATCTATCTGCCGTTTCGTCCCAAACGCCGCACACGGGCAACGATTGCGCGGGAGAAGGGTCTGGAGCCGCTGGCCGTTAAAATATTTGCCCAGGAAGAAATGGATGTTGCAGGTGAGGCCGCCGTGTTTATCAGTGAGGAAAAAGGTGTCGCCACTCTTGATGAGGCGTTGGCCGGAGCACGCGATATTATTGCCGAGTGGGTAAATGAAGATCAGGATGCCCGGGCAAAGATGCGGACACTGTTTCTGGATAAAGGTGTCATTTCCTGCAAAGTTTTGCCGGACAAGATAGAGTCCGGCATTAAATACAAAGATTATTATGCATGGGAAGAGCCTGTAGCAACAGCTCCGTCCCACCGGGTTCTGGCGATGCGCCGCGGCGAGCGCGAGGAGTTTCTCCTGCTCCGCATGACACCGCCGGAGACAGAAGCGTTAACCATTTTGGAAGAACTGTTCGTCAAAAATGCAACCGAGGCGGCAAATCAGGTCAAACTTGCCGTTCATGACAGCTACAAGCGTCTTCTGTCGCTGTCCATGGAAACGGAAATCCGGCTGACAACCAAGAAGCGGGCTGATGAAACGGCCATTAAAATATTCGCCGACAATCTGCGCCAGCTTCTTCTGGCGCCGCCTCTGGGACAAAAGGCGGTACTGGCAATTGATCCCGGTTTCCGGACTGGTTGCAAAACCGTCTGTCTGGATCGTCAGGGAAAACTGCTCGGGCACGAAGCAATCTTTCCGCTTCTTTCTGAAAAAGCACGGGAGGCGGCAGGCCAGGCTGTTCGTAATTTTTGCAGCAGGTACAGCATTGAAGCAATTGCGGTAGGAAATGGCACGGCGGGCCGCGAGACAGAGGCATTCTTAAAAAGCCTTGATCTCTCCAAAGAGATACCGGTGGTTATGGTCAACGAAAGCGGCGCATCAATCTATTCGGCCTCAAAGCTTGCCCGCGATGAATTTCCCGATGAGGATATCACCGTCCGCGGGGCAGTATCCATTGGCCGGCGCTTGATGGACCCGCTGGCGGAGCTCGTCAAGATCGAACCTAAAGCCATTGGTGTAGGCCAGTATCAGCATGATGTGGATCAGGACGATTTGCAATGCTGCCTGGATGATATGGTAATCAGCTGCGTCAACGCTGTCGGCGTGGAAGTCAATACGGCCAGCGCTCAGCTTCTTTCCCATGTTTCTGGTCTGGGACCGGCGCTTGCGGAAAACATTGTGAAGTATCGCGATGAGAGTGGCCCCTATCCGACACGCGAAGAGCTCAAAAAAGTGAAGCGTCTCGGAGCTAAAGCCTATGAGCAGGCCGCAGGATTTCTGCGGGTACGCGATAGTGCCAATCCGCTCGATGCCAGCGCCGTCCATCCGGAGAGTTACTATATAGTGGAGAAAATGGCGCAGGATCAGGGCTGCTCGGTTGTTGATTTGATCGCCGATGATGTCCGAAGACAAAAGATTGTTTTAACCGAATATGTCACGGACAAAGTGGGACTGCCGACCCTTAAGGATATAATG
>CAZYIE010000010.1:15552-26089 GCA_964646755.1 uncultured Smithella sp. | reverse complement strand
GAACTTAGTAAACCGGGACGCGACCCCAGAGAGCAATTTGAAAATGTTGTCTTTGCCGAAGGGATAGAAAAGATAGCCGACCTGATTCCCGGAATGAAACTTACCGGTGTGGTTACGAACATCACAGCATTCGGTGCTTTCGTGGATATCGGCGTCCATCAGGACGGCCTCGTCCACTTAAGCGAAATGGCCGATAGATTTGTCAAAACTCCCGCTGATGCAGTCAGGGTGAATCAGAAAGTGGAAGTAACTGTTCTAGCAATTGATGTCCAGAGAAAACGGATTTCCCTGTCGATGAAAAAAGCACCGGGCGAAAAACCTGTCCGCGATAAAGTTGAGCAGCCGGCTCCTGACGCGGGAGCTCCCCGCGAGCGCAAGATTGCACCGGGTTTGTCGCAGCGGGAGAACAAGGAGAAGAAGCGAGGCAAGGAAGCGCCCAAACCGTTCAATAATCCCTTTGCCGACGCTCTGCGCCGACGTTAAAAGGCAATGCTGTGAAAAATACACTTCAAAAAATTTATGATCAGTTTGCGGCAACCTATGACCAGAGCCGCAATCTTTTTGACATGTCGGAAGTTCTGAATGCTTTTTACGGAGCCATGAGCATAAAAAAAGGAAGATTACTGGATATGGGCTGCGGCGCCGGAGAACCATTTGCCCGTTTTTTTATCGATCACGGATGGGCGGTTACCGGCGTGGATTTCTCGAAGCAGATGCTGGAACTCGCGGCAAAATACGTCCCGGAAATGCAGACTATTCGCGCCGACATGCGGGAAGTGGAATTTGCGGCGAATAGGTTTGAGGCCATCACGGCGATATACAGCCTGTTCCATATTCCCAGCAATGATCATGCGGCTTTGTTTACGAAATTATATCGCTGGCTTTGTCCTCAAGGCAAAATGCTGTTTACCTATGCCTCGAAAGAATATACAGGCAGTGATGAATTCGACGGTTATAAGGAATTTATGGGACAGCAGTTGTACTACAGCCACAAGCACCCTGCCGCACTTTGGAATGATTTGGAAAACACCGGTTTTAATATTGAGGCCAGAGATTACCGGAAAATCGGCGGCGAGACATTCCTGTGGGTTACGGTGAGCAAACCCGGATAAAAGCAATGACACAATCAACAACAAACAAGAACTGGGTTGTCTATATACTGCGTTGCCCTGACAATACGCTGTACACCGGCATAACGAATAATGTCGAAAAACGATTGCTGGCACATAATAAAGGAACTGCTTCCCGATATACCAGGGCCAGGCTACCGGTAAAGCTAATGGCCGTAAGCAAGTGTATGTCGCAATCAGAAGCGCTCCGTCTGGAAATGAAAATTAAAAAACTGCCCAAAGACAGGAAACTTCCGGCTCTGGCGGCAGGCTGCAATTAAAGGTATTCATTATGAACGGAAATAATCGAAGTGACATCAAAGCGGGGATGCAGGTAAAAGTTGTCCAGAAGCCCGATCAGCGCACAGGCAAGCTGACCGAAGGCATCGTCGCGGATATTCTGACCAAGTCCGGCACGCATCCTCACGGCATCAAAGTGCGCCTGGAAAGCGGCATTGTCGGTAGAGTGAAGGAAATATTAACGGACTGAAAATGATTATAAAAAAATACTGTGCAAAGCACAACAGCTGTCATTGCGGTGAACCGAAGCCCTGAGTCAGGCGAAGGGGGAAGTGAAGCAATCTAATGATGGTGTGAATATTGAAGAGATTGCCGCGTCGCTTTGCTCCTCGCAAAGACAGATAAATGTGTTTTGCAGAATCAAGGACAGAAATGCGAATATTTATCGATGCTGATGCATTTCCGAATGTAATTAAAGATATTTTAATGCGGGCGTCGATGCGCCTGAACGTCTCCCTTATTTTCGTGGCTAACAAACCGTTGAGAATTGATAATGCCGCACATATTTCAGTTATCCTCGTCACCGCCGGAGCTGATGTGGCCGATGATAAAATCGCCGAGCTTGTCCAACCAGGCGATTTGGTAATTACCGCCGATATTCCGCTCGCAGACCGCACGGTGACGAAAGGTGCCTTTGCGCTCAATCCCCGGGGCAAGCTTTATACTGAAGAAAATATCAAGGATAGTCTGGCCATGCGCGGCCTGATGAATGAGCTGCGCGACAGCGGTATGATTACGGGCGGGCCGGCGACATTCGACAGGAAAGACCGCCAGGCTTTTGCCAATGGGCTGGACAGTTTTTTGATAAAACAATTGAAAGTAGAACGTAGCGCATCGCGCATAATTCCTTGAACTATATTTGTGGGAAATGTAAGAAGGAAAGAAAAGTATCCGGTCTTGTTGAACAAAAAACGCAAAAACC
This sequence comes from uncultured Smithella sp., assembly GCA_964646755.1. GTDB lineage: Bacteria > Desulfobacterota > Syntrophia > Syntrophales > Smithellaceae > MVRV01. Next base: position 23,758 of record CAZYIE010000010.1, on the reverse strand, counting down.
TGTCTGTGCAAATAGGTTGGCCCTTAAGTTGTCCTGCAGGCATAACAGCGAAGTTTCCCCTGTTGGCGCTTGATGAGAAATTACACCACTGCCCGGATATATTTTACAGTTTCCAGAAATATAACAGTCCGCTTGACGAAGCCACGACAAAACATGATTTGCGGACACACTTCTCCACCCATAAAAAGATAATTCTCTATGGGTGGAGTCGTATGTCCGTCATAATCCATAAAAAGGCAAAAGCCTCGTACAGATAAACATTCGTTTTCTTTACCTCATAATAAACTTTTTACCTTTATTCCTCGGCAATCTTAGAAACACGCCACGGACTCACAGGCGTCCAACGGCCATTTATTGCCTTGTCAATCTTTATGGAGCTTCCTCCGGCCCTCTTGTTGGGACCCCAGGTAATAGGTGAAAGTATTCCATTGTCAAAATTCTTGAAACCCTCCAGCGTTTTGATCATCCCTTCCCGGGTCAGATCTTTGCCGGCTTGCTTGAGACCTTCGACCAGAGTTACAGCAGATTGGTATCCGTACAGGTTATAGAAATTATCTTCACGACATATCCCGTACTTGGCGATATTTTGTTTATATTCAATGATTCTCGGAGTGCTCTGGGTATGGAGATCATAGACCATGGACGTAGCGAAAAAGCCATTGGTGTAATCAACAGCATCACCGGCCAAATCAATACATCTTTTGTCGTTGGAAGCCGTCGAAGTAAAAAAGGTGGCCTTGAGTTGCACACGCTGTGCTTCTTTCATGATTAAAGCCGGCTCACGGACAAGGGTCCACATCAGTATATGGGTAATTCCGTTCTCTTTGCACCGGGCTATTTGAGAGCTAAAGTCCACGGAACCTCTTTTATACGAAAGCTCCAGGATATCTAAACCATAATGCTTGGCCGCTATGCGTACACCGTTTCGCCAGTCATGACCAGGGGCATCATCCTGAAAGATGACAGCAGCTTTTGGTTTCTTTATGCCCATATCATCTACTATGTACTCCATGGCCAGCTTACCTTGTAAAGTGTAAGTAGGGTCTGCCAGAAACAGGTACTTTCTGGGAGGAACACCCATATCACGGTTCTGAGTTGCCGGCAAAAGCAGGGGCACTCCTTTGGCTTCTAAAATCGGATACATGGCGTTACTCTGAGCAGATCCCAAAACCGAATAGATACAAAAGACATTATCCGATTCAATCAGCTTCTTGGCAGCTTGTACGGCTCTTGGTGATTGATACCCGTCATCCTCAACCAAGTAGTTTATCTTACGTCCATAAATACCGCCCTGGTCATTTATATACTTAAAGTAAAGCTTAGACCCGTCACTGACCCCTTTTCCCATGAAGGCAATGGGGCCGGAAACATCCAAAATGCCGCCAATTTTGATCTCATCCTTTGAGACACCTACTTCCGCCCAGCCCGCGGTGCTAAAAACAAATAAAAGAGCTAAGATAGCAATGAACAATTTCCATATCTCTGTACGTTTCATTTTTGCCTCCATAGTTTAAATTATTTGCTTATTGATCTTTTGTCATCAGCGTCCATCAATTGATCTCCTTTAATAATGCTTGATCACCCACTCGGAGAGCGGAGATGTCTGGCACCATTCCTCGGTGAAAATACTTTGCCTACATTTCCTCCTTTCCTTGACCCCTTTTTAAATAGAGCTAAGAGCACCTGCACGCTAACAGCAGAATGCTGTGTAATTATGTACTTATCCGTACGTTGTATTTGCAACTACGGTATGTTCAGAATCAACCAGGAATAGAATCTTTCTTAAGATATCGTTGGCAGCAATTTGTTTACCAGGGTAAATCGAATGATAAGATAGCTTCGGTTGTAAATCGCGTTGGTAACTCATTATGGCTGTATTTCTCCCAAAATGTGTTGCCTGTCTTGTCGCTGCTCTTTATAATCGTCACGAAATTTATTGGTATGTGAAATATTGAGAGATGCTCTTTCTTTTACTGTTTTTTCAGCAAGATTACGCATTGTAAATGATATTTGTAGATGTATTCAATATTTTGAAAATTTAATCAAGAAAATTTTCAAAATAAATTGATTAAAGGAAAGTGGCTGGTGATATATCGATTATAATTCGAAATGGTGTATTTCCGCAAAAAGGGTTGTCACATCGATAACATTGGCGGTTGCAGGAATGCAGCCTTCCATTGACCATGTATCCGGCAACAAAAGTCAGGGCGGGGGCCCCCTTGTTTTTAAAATCAGCTACGGTCTCCGCCCACCGTGGCGATAAATTCCCCGATAAAACGCGGTGACGTTCCGCTTGTATCAAAAAACATGTTGTCATATCTGTGGCCGATTTTTTTAGGAAGAGGCTTATTGAGGAAATTAGGACCGGAGATGATAAAAGTCGTTCTTTATTCGGGAAATGAATAATTATTCTGAGGACACATCGGGTACAGCAATCACGGCCCTCAATATATCACAAACAATAGCTTTATGTTCGACCATAACTATTTTGACTATGCTGTCTTTGCCCGTTATCAAATAACCGAAATCATTACTGTCCATATTAATAAGACAACCGAGCAACCGCGAAGAGTGTGCTTTTAGTATCTGCTCGATATGCCGGTAAAGACGCCCGGCGCCATCATTAGAAAATAAAAGCAGCCGGGAAATACGCTTTCCATAAGGGGTATCCATACGTTGGCGGACATTGGCTATCCCCATTCTTTCACTTTCCAGCTTAGCAGCGATATCTTCAAAGCCGCAACGAATGTGACCTCTTAGCTTTGCTTGACGAAGCGCAATTTTCAGCGGGTCTGTCATTTCTATCCGGGAAATAACAAAATCACTCTCCGGCCTGATTTTGACTGTATGGGCACGCAATGCAATCCTAATGCTTTCCGCCGTATTATCGGTTTCCAACTCCCGGGGAAACCGGATATCGGCTAAATTCATTTGTGGTTGCTCAATTTGCATTGCTGATATCACCTTATGCGAATTACGTTAAAGAACACGTATCGATAAATTCGACCAGCTGCTTTTCCTGCAAGCCGACTCCTGCTGCACCATCGAGTCTTTTCGCCAGCACCCCATTCTCAAAGAAAAGCACCGTCGGGAAAATCCCAATGGAGTATTTATCACAGATGGTCTCTTTGTCATCCTGCACCAGCAAGAAGTTCCCCTCTTTTCCTTGTGCCTGCTGTTTAAAGACGGGCAAAAACCGGGAACAAAAAGGACACCACGACGCATAAAAAAGAGCGATGGCTTTATTATTTGCCTGCAGTGCGTCAGCAAGATCCTGTTCATTATTTAATTGCGTGCATTGATTGTTTGCTGTCATCATATTTCCCCCTCCGTCCTGATTATAGGACATATAATTTGTTGCTATATACGCGCAATCCCAGTAGAATAGCAACCACATATGAGGGGAAATAATGATTAAAAACAGTTCCGCTTCCGCGCTTACCTGGCTGTCAGCAATTTTGCTCTGCCTAGGATTGCTGATGATGTCGCCCTCCGGTTCCTTTGTTGTATTTATTATGGCCACGCTTTTTGCCTCAGCGCCCGCCCTCTTCGGCTCAAAAAATGTCCGCATCGTCGCTATTATCCTACTTCTGGCAGCAATCATTCTTGCGGCGAGCCAATACCCTGAATTTCAGAAAGAACGCAACAGATTTTCGAAGCGTGACCAAATCAGCCGGAAGAAACCACTTAGACCTTCAGATTATTGTTTGAGAACCGAATGCACAATAATTGTGCCCCAAAAAAGCTGTAACGTAATTCCTGCACTATTTCCCATAACAGGAAGAAAATTACAGGAGCAAAAACAGCGTTTAATGATTGAAGAGAACGTATGAATAAAATTTTTACCAGAGAGATAGACGGAGAAAACATGTTCAGATTTAAGAGTTTCTTTTATTCTTTGATAATCGTCCTGGAAATTATTTTTTTGCTAGCCATAAGTTCAACTTCCGCGCTTGCCGAGGAAAAGCTTGCCCCAGCAGGCAATAAGCAGGGGCCGGAAATATTTGTCCAGCTGGGACACTCCGGAGTAAATTCGGTGGCCTTTTCCGCTGACGGAAAGCAAGCGCTCTCCGCCGGGGATATGACTGTCAAGCTTTGGGATATCGTCAGGTGGCGGGAAATCCGCACTTTTACCGGACATACGGCCTTTGTGGCCTCGGCGGTCTTTTCTCCTGATGAACGCTTTGTGCTGTCCTGCGGCATGGACAAAAAGATCATTCTTTGGGATGTAATGACCGGTAATCAGGTTAGGACGTTTACGGGGCATACCAAAGGTGTCTTTGCCGCCGTCTTTTCCCCTGATGGAAGGTCTATCGCCTCCGGCGGCATGGACAACACCATTAAAATCTGGGAACCCGGCACCGGCAGAGTGATTAAGCAAATTAGCGGACACACGGCCGCTGTCAGATCACTGGCTTTCTCACCGGATGGCAGAGTGCTAGCATCCGGCAGCTGGGATAAAACCATCAAACTCTGGAATATTGCAGATGGTTCGGAGATACGGACATTCCTCGGTCACACTGACGGGATAAATGCCGTAGTGTTTTCACCGGATGGAAGGTATCTGCTCTCGGCCGGGACCAAAGATAAAACTGTCCGGTACTGGGAGGCAGATTCCGGCAGAGAAATTGCCATACTGCGGGGGCACACTAAAGAAGTCTCCTCGGTAGCGTTCTCACCGGATGGGAGGACTGCCGCGTCAGGGAGCTGGGACCGTACCGTCCAGGTTTGGGATCTTGCAGGCTTTAGAGAGTTGAAGTCCCTGCCTGCCAGCTCGGGCGAGGAAAGTTCCATATTCTCCGTCGCCTTCTCGCGCGATGGAAAACAGCTGCTTGCAGGCAGTCGCAATATGTCGCTGTGGGATGTTGAATCGGCAAAAGAGATACACAAGCTCGAAGGCATGGTCACATGGATTATGTCTGTCGGCGCTTCTCCCAACGGTAAATACTTCCTGTCCGGTTATTCTGATGGCGGCATCCATCTGTGGGATAGCAATACCGGCAAAAGACTCAGAATATTCCGTGGCATCAAGGGGAGCGTTACTTCGCTGGCTTTTGCACCGGATAGCATGTCCATGCTGGACTGCCGGCTGGACGGGCCGTTGATACTGCGGGAGGTGGAAACCGGCAGAGCATTGATGCAGATTAACGGGCACGGTGCTGCTGCTTTTTCCCGGGATGGGAAATGGATTGTGTCAGGTGCTCCCAATAACCGTCTCAAACTGTGGGATACAGCAACCGGACAGGAATTAAAAAGCTTTGCCGCCCATACCGATAAAATCCTTTCCGTCGCTTTCTCTCCTGACGACAAATATATAGCATCTGGAAGCCGCGATAAAACAGTCAGGATTTGGGATATCGAATCAGGCCGTGAACTGCGTGTTTTCGGGGACTTTCGCTACCATGTAAACTCGGTTGCTTTCTCTCCCGACGGCAAACTGGTTCTAGCCGGAAGTGGTGACAACACTGCCAAACTTTTTGCTGTCGACAGCGGCAGGCAGGTACAGATATGGAAGGACATAGCTATCTCCTCGGTGGCGTTTTCGCCCGACGGCTCACATGCTCTGATCGCCGGTTTTGACGGCATTCCGAAACTCCTGGCGTTGGCCACCGGCAAGCTGGTCATGAACTTCCATGGCCACAAGCTGAGGGTCTATTCCGCCGTATTCACTGCTGACGGCAAACGGATTATCACCGGCAGTGGTGATGGCACTATGCGGCTATGGGATGTGGCGAGCGGCCAGGAAATCAGTTCTTCTATCGGCTTTATCAACAACGAATGGATTATCATCACACCGGAAGGGTATTACAACTCATCGACCCGGGGGCATGAATACATCAATGTCCGCAGGGGCAACAAGGTTTATGGCATTGACCAGTTCTACGATGTATTTTACCGCCCAGACATCGTGGCGGCAAAGCTCAAAGGCGAGGATATCAAGGGTTTGGTCACTCTGACGGTTGACGAGGCGATCAGCAATCCTCCCCCGACGGTCAAATTTTCCGTTATCCCCACTTCAACCGGAGATCCGAAGGTAAAGGTCTGTTATCGGGTGCAAAGCACCGGCGGTGGCATTGGTGAGATACGCCTGTTCCAAAATGGCAAATTAATCAAATCCGATGGATTCTATCGGGAAGCGGCAGCGCAAAGTACAACTTCCTCCCTCAAACTGGCCACATTAAACAGCCGGGCAGTTTATCAGGACATGCGCTCCCTGACCTTGAAGGCCAAACAGAGCCCCGGTGCAGTCCTGGTGCGGCCCAAAAGTGATCTGGTTAATGAATGTGTGGAGCTGGAAACAATTGCCGGTGAGAACGAGATCAGCCTGACTGCTTTCAACGCCCCCAATACCGTGCAAAGCGTGATGGGTACGGCAAGTTTTATATCCACCAGAGTACAGGAAGAAGCACATCTGTATATACTGGCAGTAGGCATTGACCGCTATCGCGACGCCTCCATTAATCTTAAATATGCGGCCAAGGATGCCCAGGACTTCATCACCCAGCTGTCAGACAGGGCTTCGACCATCTATAAACCATCCAACATTCATTTGACCAGTCTGGTCAATGAGCAGGCCGGCAAACGGAACATTCTGGCCACCATCGAAAAACTGGCTCTCCAGATAAAACAAGGCGATAGCTTTATTTTTTTCAACGCTTCCCACGGCCTGCTGTTGCAGAGCCAGTACTACATTGTGACCAGCAATTTCGATGGCCGGCTGGACAGCAGCCAAAGCCTGATCAGCTCCAACGAGATCGTCGAGGTATCCAAAAAGATCAAATCGCTGTCGCAACTGCTCATCTTCGATACCTGCCATGCCGGTGGTGTGGATACAATTGTCAGCGGCCTGTATGATGCCCGGATGTCGGTATTGGCCAAAAAGATGGGGCTGCACATTTATGCCTCAGCCGGAAGTGTACAAACCGCCCTGGACGGTTATAAGGGCAACGGTTTATATACTCATACCCTGCTTGCGGGATTGAACAACGGCACTGCGGTGGACAAGGAGAAGAGCGGTAATGTGACGGTGAAAAGTCTGGGAATATACTCAAAGGAGAAGACCACTGAGCTTTCCAGCAAACTCGGCCACCCCCAGACACCAGTCATCATTAATTTCGGCAAAGACAGTAGGCTGTTTGAGGTGCGTTGAGCAGATAACAATGATGAAGCGGTACTAATATGATAGCGGGGGTGCATATGGAATCAATCTTGCAAATGGGGATCACTTTTATTATATGGCTGCAGGGACTGGGCAATTGGCTGGAAGTTCCTATGAAGTTTTTTTCCTTCCTCGGTTCGGAAGTATTCTTTCTTTTGGCTTTGCCAATTATTTACTGGAGCATAAACGCCAATGCCGGTTTACGGATCGGAACAATTTTACTAGTCTCCGGCAGCCTGAATGACACACTGAAACTTGTCTTTCAGGGCCCACGCCCCTACTGGTTCAGCACCCAAGTGAAAGCGCTAGCGGCCGAGACTTCTTTCGGTGTGCCCTCGGGGCATGCCCAAATTGCCGTCAGCCTATGGGGTATGGCAGCATCGCTGATAGCGCGTCCATGGGCATGGGTAGCGGCAGCTTTCGTAATTTTCATGATCGGACTTTCACGCCTTTACCTGGCTGCTCATTTCCCACATGATGTTCTGGCCGGCTGGGCGCTGGGCGCAATGGTCCTGTTAGCTTTCTCACGCTGGTGGAATAATGTTGCTGCCTGGGCGAAAAAGAAATCGCTTCTGCAGCAGATTGTACTGGCGTTTGCACTCTCGATGGCGATGCTCTTACCCGGAGTGATTGCTTTCGGTTCACTCCACGCATGGGTGATGCCCGCCGGTTGGATGTTAAATGCCAGGCAATCCGGGGTGAATGTTCTTCCGGCGCCAATGACGCTCAACAATGCCGTTGCATTTGCTGCAGTCTTATTCGGTATGCTGGCAGGCCTGGCCTGGATGGATTCACGAGGTGGATATGTTGCCGATGGGAAATTCGGGCAAAGGGTCTTGCGTCTTTTGCCCGGTTTAGCGGGAATTCTGATTTTATATCTAGGCCTGCGCGCGATACTCCCCCGTGGAGACTCATTGATTCCCTATGTGTTTCGTTACCTGCGCTTTGCCTTCGTTGGGCTGTGGATCTCTGCGGGCGCACCCTGGTTGTTCATAAAACTTAAGCTTTGCCGGGAATAGGATAAGTTTTTTTCTGTAACCATCAAAC
>CAZYIE010000010.1:0-15542 GCA_964646755.1 uncultured Smithella sp. | reverse complement strand
ATCTTTTTCACTACATACAGAATAACTAAGCCGAGAACAAACAGGAACAGAATACCGAGAACCAAAGCCCCATAGGTAATGGCATTACCACCGGCAATAAGCTTAATCGGATTCCAGGAAGGTTCGGACCGATAGCGTCCTTCTGCTTTCATATATTTTTCCGGTACCCTGGAAACACCTTTTTCACTCTTAAAAGACCTCATGTATTCGACCAGCGCCAGCCATTCTTTGAGTTCTTCGGATTGGGGCGATTTGTTATCGATATAGATCACTGCTTTTTTATAATCCGGCAGTGCCTGGCCGTCTTTGTCCTTCGGTTTCACATTCAGCAGACCATGCGTAACCCTGCCGACATAATCAACCATTTCCGCTGTATATAAATTGGCGCAAACCCGATAAAGTTTTCGCTGATCCAGGGGAACATATTCGCCGCTCTTATCCTGTACCAGAACTCCGGTTACCCGATCAAAAAACATCCGGTGTGGATTGTAGGAAAATTTTACACCGGAAACCTGTAAATATGCGCCCACCTTCTTTAACGGCGCCACCGTTGTATGCACCTCCAGAACATCTTTAAGCTCCTTGCCGCTGATATAAAAGGCCACTAAAGGATATCCGGCAACACCATCCATGCCGAGCCCCAGCGAAAGTACCTGAAAAACATTAGCAACCGTTATTGCCCCTTTCTGGAACGAACCGCGAATCAGGCCTAGCGGCTCTATGGCCATGCTAACATGTTCATAATTCTTGCCTTCCGTCTTTTTTACGGCAAAACGGTAGGCATCGGTAATCATATTACCCAACCCCATTTCTCTGGGTTCCACATAGGCTGAAAACAGCGATTCCATATCAAAATCACTCTGACTGATCACTTGATCAAAGGACAAGCGATAGGGAGCTAGGAAATTCCTATTAACGAGCGCTTTGTATTTTTGGATTTCAGCGGCCATAATAGTATTATCCGGAATAGCAGTGGAAATTTTTTTTATCTCGTAAGACAACAGTTGAACACCTTTTCCCCGGGAAAAATTAATTCCCAGCAGACCGAGATACTCGCCATAACTGCCGGAGGAAGCAATAATTGTTTTTCCTATTACTATCGGCTGGAGTAAAACCGTGTGCGTGTGTCCGCTGATAATCACGTCAATCTGCGGCACTTCCCGCGCCAAGGCTTCATCTTCCGATTTGCTTTTTAACGGCGATGTTCCGGTATGCGAAAGGCAGATAATCATATCCACCTTTTCCTTGTTTTTCAAAATATCCACCATGCGCTGACTTGCCGAAACCGGATCGGAAAAGGTAATGGGCTTGGCAAATGGTGTATCATCCTGGGCATCCTTGCCGACAATACCGAACAATCCAATGCGGATACCATTTCTTGTGATAACAGTGTATTCGGTAACCGGGTAATCTTTGAAAGCCTGCTTAAGTGTTGTATCGCGTGGATCGTTTTTGCTGAAAACAACATTGGAAGCTACTATCGCTGGCAGTTGTTTGCTTTTAGCTTTCGCCGCCTGCAGAGATTTCGCCAGGCCAGCGGGATGGAAATCAAAATCATGGTTGCCTAAGGTTGTCACATCATAGCCGATCTTCCCCATAAGCCTTAACTCCGAGGCTTCCTCCGCAAAGGATGTGTGAAAAAGCGTCCCCATGGAAAAATCCCCGGCATCAAGCCGCAGGGTTTTATTCTTGTGCAGCATTCTCTGCTCATTAATCAGGAAGGCAAGCTTGGCATAGCCGCCGACTTGCTCCGCTTTGCCCGAGGAAGTCAAATTGCTATGAGGTTCAAAGTATGAATGCAGATCGTGGGTGAAGAGGATCATTAATTCGTTGCTTTCTTTTCCTTCAGCGGCAAAACAACTCGTGGCCAAGAACACTGTCAGCAATGATAAAACTATGACTGTGGCTTTTTTAATCTGTTTCATAATTCCTTCCTTTAAAGATCAGATTATAACCCTGCACCCTTAATTGGATTTAATGCATAACATGAACCAAATATTATTTCCTTAATTTTTATAACCATATACCTTGGAGCCATTTTCTTTATGGAATTCAATAGCAAGGACCAGAAATATCCACCTAATGTATTTTCTTTGCAGTGCAGACAAATTATGGTAGGGAACACAGCCTAATTCAATGAGATTTGGCCTTTTCCGGCCAGGCAGCAGAAAAGGCCTTAATCGCGTTGATCCTGGGCGAGGAAAACGAGACGGGGGCACCAGTAGTAAGATCGCGGAGTTTCTTTTCCCAATAAATCTATGAATAAATTAATACAAAGCTTTGATGATGTAACAAAAATAAACTGGCAGGACTGGCGATGGCAATTTAAAAATCGCATAACCAGACCGGAAATATTGGCTAATTTACTCCAGGAGCCGGCAGCAAAGCGGGAAGGATTAAAACAAGTTTCGGCAGTTTATCCACTGGCGATAACTCCTTATTATTTCTCACTAATTGATAAGAATAATGAAAACGATCCGCTAAAAAGGCAGTGTTTCCCCGATCCGCTGGAAATTCTGCGCACCGCGAGCTCGGAAGACCCGCTGGAGGAAGACTCTCATATGACCGTACCCAAGCTGGTGCATCGCTATCCCGACCGCTGCCTGGCTATTGTTACCGAAATTTGCGCCACCTATTGCCGACACTGTAACAGGAAGCGATTCTGGTCTTCCTCCCCGCAAATAAGTCTGAAAACCAGACTTGAGAACATGATCCGCTATATTTCCGCATCCCCGCAAATTCGGGAGGTAATTATTTCCGGCGGCGATCCTTTAACTCTGGAAGATCATATTTTGGATGAATTACTGGTATCTTTACGCGCAATCCCGCATGTGGAAGTTTTACGTATCGGCAGCCGCGCTCCGGTGGTTATGCCCATGCGCATTACTGCAGATCTTTGCCGGATACTAAAACGCGCTCGTCCACTCTGGTTTAATACGCAATTTAATCATCCTCTTGAAATAACAGCAGATTCTGCGCGCGCCTGCAACATGCTACTCGAAACTGGAATTCCTGTTTCCAATCAATCAGTTTTGCTGAGCGGAATCAATGACTCCCCGGAAGTAATGAAGAATTTACTTTACGGCTTGCAAAAGATATCTGTCCGTCCTTATTACCTTTTTCATTGCGACCCCGTAAAGGGTTGCGATCATTTTCGCACTGATATAAAAACAGGCATGGCCCTGATGGAAAATATCTGGCGTCAATGCTCCGGCCTGAGCCTGCCGCAGTATGTCCTGGATGTCCCGGGAAGCACGGGAAAGATTCCCTTAAACGTCATGTCCAAGGCAATAAAAAAAGACTTGCAAAAACATCAACATTTTTTTGACAAGATCAAGTAAATAGATTAGTAAGGGCAAAACAAATAACACTTAAGTTCCGATTAACAGGAAAAATAACGGGAGAAGAAGTTTTATGTACACAGCCAGTGAGTTAAAGAAAGGATTACGGATTAAAATCGATAATGATCCATATATCCTCGTCGAATTTAATTTTGTCAAACCGGGTAAAGGACAAGCTCTATACCGCTGCAAACTGAAAAACATGCTTAACGGCAACCAGTTCGAGCGCACTTTTCGTTCTGTGGACACATTTGAATCTGCCGATTTACGGGAAAAAAAGATGCAGTATTTATACAAGGAAGAAGGCAAATATTGCTTCATGGACAATGAAACTTATGAGCAGATTTATCTAACGGAAGAGCAGATGGACGATGCCAAAAACTTCCTGATGGATAACATTGAAGCGGAAATTCTGCTCTTCGAAGACAAGGCTATCGGCATTAGCCTACCCAATTTTGTTGACCTGATTGTTACGGAAGCCGAACCATGGGCCAAGGGCGATACGGTATCAGGCGCCACCAAGCCCGTCAAAGTGCAAACAGGTTATACCATTCAAGTGCCAACTTTCGTTAATGAGGGCGAAAAAATTCGCGTTGACACAAGAACGGGTGAGTATATGACCCGCGTCAAAGGCTAGTTCAATTTGGACGAATCAATTGCGGATGAAAATTTTTTACTGGCGCGCAAGCGTGATACTCTAAAACTTCGCGCCAGTCTGATCCAAAATATCCGCCTTTTTTTTATCAATAATAATTTTCTGGAAATTGAAACACCTGTTAGAATACCGGCTCCGGCTCCGGAAGAGCATATCGAAGCACTTCCATCCGGCGATTGGTTTTTGCAGACTTCGCCGGAACTCTGCCTGAAAAGGCTGCTGGCCGCAGGCTATCCGCAGATATTCCAAATTTGCAAATGTTTTCGTGCCGGAGAGAGAGGAAGATTGCACCTGCCGGAATTTACCATGCTGGAATGGTATGTTGCCGGTTTTGAGTATCAGCAGTTAATGAACCAGTGCGAAGAAATGATTATCACTGTAGCTAATAAGTTGGGGTTTGCTGCTAGCATTGTCTGGCAGTCCCATAAAATAGACCTGGCCTCACCCTGGGAAATAATCACGGTGCAGAAAGCCTTTGAAAAATATGCACCGGTAACTTTAGCCGAAGCTCTGAGTAAAGACAATTTTGATGAAATACTGGCCGAGCACATCGAACCTAATTTAGGCATCGCCCAGCCCACATTTCTTTGCGATTATCCGGCTAAACTGGGAGCGCTGGCCAGATTGAAACAAACCGATAAATCAGTAGCGGAACGCTTTGAACTCTATATCGGTGGTTTGGAACTGGCCAATGGTTTTTCGGAATTGACCGATGCACAGGAACAGCGGCAGCGCTTTGTTCAAGCGCAGGGATTCCGAGCGCAAAAAGGCTATGCCGCATATCCAATGCCGGAAAAATTTCTATCCGCGTTAAACAATCTGCCCGCCAGCGCCGGTATTGCCCTCGGCATTGATCGTCTGACGATGCTCTTTGCAGGCGCGGCAAGTATTGATGACGTCGTTGCCTTCCCCCCGGAAATATTGTAGCAGGCACAACACTTTATTCCTAACGAGTTACATTCAAAAGATACCGCGACGGCAATGAAATTCCAATTTCAAAAACAAGGTGTAATGAAATTAGTCAGTCGAATTATCCCGCTTAACCGATGGCAAAGAGAAGGTGCCGCGATATCATCATTGATTTAGAGATGGAATTATGTACAAAGGGTCTTTGTCCGCATGTGCCGGGACAAGGATAGAACAAGGTCACGGATATTTTTTCTTTTCAGAACGGCTTCCGGCAAATCAAGACAAAACCGAGAGGCCATCTTACGGAAAAACTTGTTCGCCTGATCGCTTACAACAGGATCAACCCCAAAACGGAGAAGCTTAATTTTGTTCAACAATTCGCTCTCTTCACCATCCCTCAATGTAATCAGAGCACGCTCAATTAAGTTTTCAACATCAAACTGCACAACACTGCGCAATACCACTCGGTCTCCGGCATCATAGCGCCCCAGTAACGAGTCAAATTGCTGCAGAATCCATCCGTCAATATTTCCCATATAACCAGCAGCAATCCCCGCTATCATTATAACAAAATGCATCTGGCCCCAATCAACGCATTGTTTGATAAGGTCACGGACTATATGCCTTTCTTCTTCAGTAATAACAATATTTTCGGCAAACCCGTCCCGCTCATCAGAGATAATTTGAGCCAAAAGCAAAAGAAGCATTGCCCCTCCCATGACCCTCTTCGCTGGAAGAATGGCTCCTTGAGCCAGTTTAAGCAGCACGGGGAAACAGGAACGAATTCTTTCGGTAAGGGGATCCTGCCTGCTTCCCCAACGGTAAGCCTGATACAGATAAAAGCCAAAGATCCCACTGCTTCTTATAGTCATGGCATGGATCAACTGATCCACATCGTCGGGTGTTTGAACGCTTAGATGCGCAACAAAATTGCGCGGCAGACGCGAGATTATCTCTTCAATAATCAAACGCCGCTCCTCGGGCTTAAGACCAGCCCAATTCAAAAGATATCCTGTCACAGCCTCCGCTTCCAGGCATTCTACAGGATCAGCAACGATTTCATAGATTTTCACACGGTTAAACACGAAAATGTCATTCATCAGCTTTGCTATATACGCGCTGACCATTTCATAACGCGCATCATTATCAATACCCAGTGTCCAGACATAAACAATCAGGCTTTTATTTATTTTTGTCAGGACTTTTAAAAGCATGGTGTAATCGTTTCTAAATACCTTGGGTGCATTAATGAGATCATATAAAAGCGTCCTTAACAAAAGCCACTCGTTTACATCCACAACACTCCTGCCGTCCAGATGCCCTGTACGTAAAAACTCTGTCAACTGCAGATGATCGACATTGTCATTGCGTAATATCTCGATCATTTTACTGTAATTAATATTATTTCTTATTAAATAGGTGTTCATATTACGGACTGTGCCCCATAATTGTTCAAAATAAACACCAGTTCTTTTCTCGTACCGGGATTCGTTTAAAACGTTCAGCCTTTCCAAAAATGTTTCCTTGGAAGAATAGCTCATGAGCATTATATAATCATCGACAAGTTCCGGACCTTTTTGTCCCGTCATGCACTCGAGCAGACTGCAGCACTGTTCTTCTCCGGTTGACTGGGACAAACTGTAAAACTCACGCACACTTTGCTGCTCAACAGACTCTTCAAAGCTCGAATAACGATTCCAGGTCTTCATTGCAGCTAAATAAATATTTTCTCTTTTATCTTCTTTTCCCGATGATTGGAGAATGGAAAGCATGAGCGCATATCCAAGACTTAAATAAACAACAGGCTTCCAATCGTTCTGATCGATTAAAGGATGAATATTAATGACAATATCTTTGCCGTCATACAAGACCATGCCAATACTGGATTTGACGCCAAATGTAATTCTGTATTGTTGCGTCCACAGATAATCCACATAACGGAAAGCATAATTTTTCACAACCTTGTGAATAAAGATTGTAACCTCTTCTAAGAATTTCTGGCTGACAAGCAGAGCGGTTGTAGCAGCGGAAACATCAATCTGCAAACGATAACGGTCATTGGCTACCAAAATCATGTTGAACCAAATTCTTGTCGGGCGGATGTGATAAATATTAGGTTTATAAAAAATATCCAATGACGCTAATAAAAGTTCAGGCCGGGATCTATACCGGTCGACAACAATACTCCTTAATTCGTTCTTCGCCGCATTTTGATGATTCATAGCCAAAGCAGCGTAATGAAAGACACCACCGGCAAAAACATCCAGGATCTCGGAATGAACGATAGGAAGTGCTTTGATTTGATCAAAATACGGGATAAATAAATTCCAATGGGCATCAACAATAACATTTCTCCCGTCTTGCGTGATCTTTAAAATTGCTGCCCGCCGACCAATGATATTGAAGGTAATATTTAAAACCTCACCCTCGGGCCACATCGGGGCAATCAGAGTCTTGATACGTAGATCGTCAAGCGCCATCACTCTGGCGGATATATTCTCATTATTTTTAAGAAGTGACTGCTGCTGGGGCAATGTCGTGAGGACAAAGGCATCCTCATCCGCTTTCTTGCAAAATGAGAAATCAGGCAGGTCAACACCGTCCGCAACGGCTGGATAAATAATAACTTTAGCAGATTTCACATATGAAGCAGGAGAGTGTTGCTGAAGAACGACTTCTTTGCCCATGCCACCTCCGGAAGACAAACATCTGGAGCATTTAACTGATTTTTTTATTTGATAAGACATTGTGTTCTGATAGTATGAATATAGGGAAGTTCAGTTTTTCTGTCAATTATTTATTTCCCCATGATGTTGTGCCCTTGTAGGCATTGTCTTCCTGGGCATATCCCTTTCAACGGAATAGCGCTTTGCTTGTCAGACGCTGGATTTCCTTTTCGTCGGTCCAGATAATTTCACCGGTCTGGATATTAACCAGCTGCAAGGTAATATTGTAGTAAATTATATCCTTCCTGTCTGTTTTTTTGCGGATACTGGAAATGGTGCCTCTTAAGATCAGTTTGGCGCCAACTAATTTCCCTACCTGTGCAACTGTTTTACTGTCGAATAGTCCGGATTGCTGCAATTTCATCTGATTCAAAATGTCTTCTACGGCCTGATCGTCAATGAAATTAGCAATACCTCCATTGATCAGCCTGGTCCTGATTTTTTCCATGATGGTCCGCGTATTGACATGTTCGTCCGTCTCATTTTTCATATCGCGTGCCAACATCCAGCGCGGCCTTTCCTTGGCGTACTGCGGGCTGGCGATAAAGGAAGATTGCTTTACAGAACCGGCCATGTAATCACTGACCTCTTTTAAGTCTTTGGCCGACCAGTCTGATCCGGTAACAGTTTCTTCATCTTTTATCTCATATTTGATTGTTGGTGCGCAACCGGCCACAAGGCCGATTATGATAATCAGCAAAAATAAATTGAGCTTTGTTTTCATTTTTTCCTCCGTAAATTGGTTCTATTTAGCAAACGAAAAATAAGCGATACCGATTTTATCATTTTCAAGTTTAACTGTTTTCTCCTGCACACCGCAGCCGTAATCAATTTTGATAGTATGTTCGCCGGGAGCAAGTCCGTTAACTCGTAAATAATTTATTTTGCCGGGCAGCGTTGACCACCCGCGCAAATCAGCCTGCTCGACTGCCATCCAGACTGCACTGCCAATATTAACCAGCGATTTTAATAAAAAACCGGCCAGCGGATTGTCTTTGGCCACTCGATCGGCAGCCGCATGAGCGGAGACTTGAGTTGCCGCCTTAGCAGTCATGCGAGTAACCAATTTGGCTATTATCGCCGCCTTATCTTTTTCATACTGAGTGAGCACGGTATTTTCCAGATCGTAAAGAAGACCGGCTGTGCCCAGAGGATTGCCGTCGAGACTGATATCGCATTTCGATACTGCAGACGGCGTCGCTTGATAAGAAGCATAGGCAAATCCTAAATGGATAGTCGTATCTTTCGACACCACCGGCAAGGGCCCCCATTTCACTTGAGATTTATGCGGCGCCAATCCGGTATCAATTAATATCACCAAATCAGTTGACATTTCCTTTTTCGCAAGCCTCGCCGCTTCCGCCTCCCATTTCATTTTCCGGTATTCTATTTTCGCATCGTCGGGCTTATTTTCCATTTCATACAAGATGGCGGCGAGCAAACGGGCAAACGGATTTTCCAGATAGCTGCGCTCTTCCTTTGCTTCGACGTACTGATGGATCTTGTTCATTGTCCTGTTGCGTTCAACTAAAGCCCCCGCAAAATCACCCTTACCCAGATACGCCAGAACCAGATAGGGGCTGATCATTATTTTTTCGTGCATTTCGGCTTCATACTCTCGTGACGTATCATCCGTAAGAATTGAACCGAATCCTTCGGTCAAAGAAATAGTACCTTCAATCGTCAGAAATCTTCTCTCGGCTTCCTGCAAATCGACAATACATTGGTCGTAGCGCCCGGCATTAATGGCTATCTTCCCGCGTTCCAGCAGGGCCAGGTATTTATTTTGTTTTGCTTTACCGGAAGTTATTGTCTGTAGGACGAAAGAGTCGGCATATTCGAGCGCCGATTCTGCATTATCGTTTCTGAGTGCTGTGAGAAAAGATCGAGTTTCTTCCGTGTAGAGGGTTGCCGCATGGCCAACGGAGGCATGCCAGAAGATTAACGAAAAAATCAAGGAAATTGAAATACGCGAAAAGAGAATCATATATTCAAATCTCCTTTAAATAATAATTTATTTAGTTATAAGCCGAATTTACCTAACCCGGTCAGTGATAATTTCAGAATAAATCTGGTATCTGTAGTTATCCGAGAATCTAATCCCAGTGAATCAGACCGGCTGACCTCCAGCCCCACTGCCCAGCACTGCTTATGATAGACTAAACCAACAGTGTTTTCTACATTTCGGGAATTAAACTGATCACGTCGCGAAATAAATGTGCCGTCAATTTTATCCGTAATAACCGCCTTCAAATTAACATTGATTTCTTCAATCGAATTTAAAGTATAACGGTAACCTACCGTAAGATTATCACCGCGCCAATCACTGATACTGGCGTCATAATTCGTCACCGTCCAGCCATTATAGACGCTGTATTGATTTCGCGCCGAAAACGATAAATACTGATGCGGTCGGAAATCCACTTCCGTTCCCATATCGGATAAATAACGTCTTTCGGCAGTGCCTTCAATATTCTTCTTGGCCTCATTAATATCATATGTCTGAAAAAGTTTTACGCGCAGGAACTCCAGATAACTATATGCGCCTTTGGCATCTCTTTGTTTAGCGGTAAATGTGTTGGTCACACCCCATGTTAGTGCGTTAGATTCAGCAACAGCCGGCATATAATCTGGTATGTTGTCCTGCCGGACATTTGGTACATAGGCATAACTTATCTCCGGTTTTATTTCGTGACGAATTTTATCCCAGCTTTGAACATTTACATCAAATACACGAGACACCTGGCTGCTCAAAGCCAGAGAAATATTATAACTGCTTCGAGTGCCGCTTTTGCTATTCCCTTCCGTCTGCCCATCTTCCCGGCTCCAGAATGTTTCTCTTAAGGCAACCTGCGGGATTACTTTGGCATAATGAGAGAGATTGAAGGGCACAGAAAAAGTAGGATTAACATCAACAAAATGGCCCTTTTGTCCGGCGCCGCGATAGAAATAATCATAAACGGCAGTAAACTCGTGATAGACAGGCGATTTTAATAGTGGTTGTTTAATTCCCGTTAAGGTTATTTCCGGATATTTCTGCAAAGTACTGTCATTATTCGTTACAGCAAGATTATCCGTTGAGCTCATTAATGCCGTTAAATTGTAATTAGACCATCCTTTGTATAACCGGACGGTAGATTCGAGAGAACCCAGGGATTCATCCCCCAGAAAAGGCACCTTTTTAAACGGATCCAACTCTGTTTGAGCATAGTGGTCAATATAATAGTTGTGGGCTGAGAAATCACGGAAATACCAGTGATCTGATACTCTACGTAAATCAGTACGGAGATATGACTGGGAATCGAAATTGGTCTGATGATTCAGATAATACGACCAGCGTTTGTTAAAATCCTGCTGATTAGTACCGGTACTTACCGCTGTATCTGTAATATGCTTATTGTCTCCCAGATAATCGCCATAGAAGGTGCCATAAGATTTTTCCCCGGCATAATAGCGAAATTCCACACCTTCTTTCAATCCTCTCTTTTCAATATACCGCGAATAAAGTGTCGCATCCATCTGGGGAGAAATAGCCCAGAAATAGGGGATTTCTATATCAGTGCCATCCTTATCCTTGGAGTAAGAAATATAGGGAAAAAGAAATCCCGATTGTCGTTTGGTTTTGGCGGGGAAAGGCAGAAACGGTGTATAGAATACCGGTAAATTACCGGTAACCAACCGGGCGTTTTTCATTAATCCAAAACCTTCAACGGTCACTTTCATTTCACTGCCGGCAATTTCCCAATCGGGATTATCACCATCACAAGTCGTTGCTACCGGTTGTTTTATTTTGTAGGTCAGTTCCCCGGTTTTTTCGATTTCGTCGCCCCGAACATAAAAATGGTTCCTCGCATAAAACGCACGGCCTTTATAGGCAATGCCGGTTTCCTTCTCCACGTTAAAAACTATCTTGTCTCCGGCAAGAGTATCTTCGCCCATTTTAAGAAACGCATTGCCATACGCTGTAGCGATATTGCTATTTTTATCATACTCCACATCATCGGCAGTTAAAACGCCTCCGTCATAAGTTATAACTACTGATCCCTGAGCATGATAAACATCACTCGTATTATCATAATCCATGGTGTCGGCATCAATATTAACGGGAACTTTACTATCTTTAGTCTCAGCCGCCGATAATTGAGGACATAAAGTAAAGACGATTATTAGAGATAGCAATGCAGTTATTATTTTATTTTTTAGTAGATTAACCAATCCCGGAATATGCCCCTTTTATTTAAGTTGAACAGCCTGTGGGTTCCTTATCATAAGATACCATCTCAGGGAAAGCTTGTTTTATCTCTCCGGCCAAATAAAGTGAACCGGCGGCACAAATCATATCACCTTCTCCGGCCAGGTCAAACGCGCGCTCAACAGACTTCCGCACATTTTCCGTAATTATAGCCTTATATCCCATTTTTTTCACACACTCCTGAATATTTGCAACCGGAACGGCACGTTTGGCTTGCAGCTGTGTGAGAATTATTAATTTAGCCAGTGGCGCTATTTTTTGGATCATTTTGCGGTAATCCTTATCAGCCAGTGCGCTAAAAATAAGAATTAAATGGCGATAGGTAAAATCGTTTTTCAGCGACCGGCATAGAACACTTATTCCGGCGGGATTGTGTGCACCATCTACCACAAAAAGCGGATGGCGATGCAGGATTTCCAATCGCGCCTGCCACTTTGTACTTCTCAGCCCGCTCGCAATTGCTGCGGCATTGACCGGAAATCCATTTCTGCCTGAAATTTCCAGTGCCGCTAAAGCCAGCGCTGCATTATCTCGTTGGTGACTGCCCAGAAGAGGAATAGTCAAATTATTCAAATTACTGTATAATCCGGAATAAGCAACCAATCCATCTTCCTGCTGTTTGATTTTTATATCTTTACCTACCCGGTAGAGGATGGCCTTGTTACGGCAACAGACGTTTTCCAGCACCTCTATTACCTTTTTTTGTTTGGCAGCGGTAACACAAACACTGCGCCGTTTGATGATGCCTGCTTTTTCCCCGGTAATCGCTGCCAACGAGTTTCCTAAATAAGCCGTGTGGTCAAAACCAATATTAGTAATTACCGAAACAAGCGGGCGGCAAACATTTGTTGCATCCAGCCTGCCGCCTAAACCTACTTCCAGCACGGCGATATCAATTTCGCGGTGCTGAAAATAGAGAAGGGCAGCAGCCGTCAATACTTCAAAATAAGTCACGGGCTGGTTAATCGCTTTTTTTACCAGAGCGATAATTTGGCTAAAATCATTGGCGGATATTGCTTTATTGTTGATTTTGATTCTCTCCCGCACATCGACCAGATGTGGCGACGTGTACAGGCCGGTTTTATAAGCGGCCGAGTGCAGGATGGAAGCGGCCATGGCCGCGGTTGAACCTTTCCCGTTGGTACCGGCAATTAATATTGTCTTATATGAATTCTGCGGATTGCCCAGTCTAAGTAAAAGATCAGAAATTGCCGCAAGCCCGAAGCGCATTACGTCAATGTTTAAGCTGGAAAGATAGGCAGCGGGATCAAATTTTTTCATTATTTCGCTGAGATTAAATACGGATCTTCTGGCCGTCTTCGATTATGTGAATTTTCCGGTCTTTTATCGCTGCGACTTCTTTACGGATGCTCTCACGGTAATTCGGTTTCATATGATAGAGATAAATTTCCGGATTAACTTCTGTTAATTTTTTCAGTTCAACCGCAAGCGAGAGCGGAGTAAGATGACCGGTAATGTTGGCGATATCTTTCAGTCCATCGGGCAGAGAAGTCTCCACAAATACCGCCTTGAGACCTTTAGTTTTCCTTGCTATTTGCCATGCTTCTTCTGTCGGCCCCGTATCTCCCAGAAAAATTACTGCCTTCCCTTTCGCCTCAAAGATGTAGCCAACTGTCTCTACAACATGATGAAGATCAATAGCTCTTACCTGTATGTCACCAATTGTTTGCGTCTTGCCCGGCTTGATCATCTGGAATTTTATCACCGGTGCCAGGGGGCTTGGTATTTTAGAAAAATCAGGCCAGATAACATTATTAAATAAGTGACGATGAATTGCATCAATAATGCCCCTTGTGCTGACAATAACCAACGGTTTTTCCCGGTGCTGATAGCAGATATTATCGGCTAAAAACGCAATATCCCGGACATGATCAAGATGGGCGTGGGTAATAAAAATGTAATCAATCTTCAGTTGCTCTTTTATGCTCAGAACACTAGTTATAGTACCGGCATCAACCAGGACATTCTGCCCGATAAGGAAGCTTGTCGTATTGTAATTAGGAAGCTGCGAGCCGTGACAACCAAGCACCCTGATGTTCATTTATAGCTCCTAGTAGATAATTTCATTGAAAAATAGCATACCTTAGCCTTCGAGGCAATAAAATTGTAATCAAACTTCTAATGTTATATTTACTGTTTCTGCAAATTGCCCTATTTCATAATTTACCAGTTAGGAGAGTGTAAAGAGAATGCATTGAAAAACATTCAGGTAGTTGCTATATATTTTGATAAGTTCAAAGATGGATAAAGAAAGGATAAAATATGTTTAACAATTATTTATTGCTGTTTTTTCCCCTGGCTATTACTTTACACAACATCGAAGAAGCGCTCTGGCTGCCGCAGTGGTCTCACCATGCCTCTAAATATCATAAGCCGGTTGAAAAAAATGAATTTCATTTTGCCTTGATTATAATCACTACTCTCGCCTATCTGGTAACTTTTTTTCGCATAATACTTCCTGATTTTGTCTTCATCAGCTGGATGTTCTACGGCTTTTTGGGAGCCATGATGATTAACGCCATATTCCCCCATCTGGTTGCAACCGTAGCTCTCCAAAAATATGCACCGGGCTTGTTCACCGGAATATTCTTGATTATTCCCATTAACTCCACATTAATCTATCGGGCAGTAGATATCGGATTTATTACCATCACGGAAGTTGCTATTGCTACTGTTGCCGTGGGCATTTTATTAATCTTGATTATTCCTCTGTTATTTAGAGCAGGCGGCAGATTGATTAATTACTGAGGCCATGAAGGAATAAAGAAAATTCGGTTAAAAAGAAAACACCCCGGACATATAATGCCCGGGGTGTTGAATGGGAATGTCGGCTGTTTTAGAATGTCAGCGTCAACTTATTGATAACCAAATAATCATTTTGCACGGTGTTAGCAGCAGTGATTCCTTTGAAATAATCACCGGTGAATAGATAACCGACACCCAGCATATAGCTCAGGTTATTGGTAATTTTGTATGTTGCGGTAACATCCAGTTCATAACCATAATCGTTGGACACGTAAGTAGCAACTGGTTTTTTATCGGCGATGGCGTAGGTTAAAGAAGTCATAATATCCAGCTTGTCAGTAGGTTTTACACCAAAACGCCCCTGATATAAGAACGCATTTTCCATACCGGAAGTACCAAATCCCTTACCGGCGGCAACACTGCTGGACCTTAATTCACCCAGCCACATGCTGCGGTCGTAATTCCACATGATTAAATTGGGACTCCAGTCACGGCCGCCTCTAAGCGTTCCACCTTCTCTTTTATCGGTAGTAGCAGGATCATCACCGGAAACATAAGCGAAAGTACCACCGAAATAAACCGCCCCGAAAGTCGCCTTAGCGTCAATCCATCCGCTGATATTATCCATTCTAACTTCATTGAGGCCGGACTCAGTTTCAGTATATTTTCCGGTAGCCCAGTTAAATTCGGCCTGCACATCCACAGGACCGAACTTGGCAATGGTATAAGGGGTAAAAAGGTAATATACCCTCTTAGTGTTTGGTGTAGTTGAAGTTGCCGGCCTCAGCTCGGCATATCTATAGTAATTAACCGCCAGACCGGCCAGACCGCCTTTCCATTTATAAACGCCTTCAATACCGTATTTGTCATTGTCGGCATCAGCATAGGCAACA
>CAZYIE010000009.1:81446-89198 GCA_964646755.1 uncultured Smithella sp. | reverse complement strand
AAATATACAGTCGCTCTCATTGCCGCTGTTCCCATAATATCACCTCCCTTGACGTCCTGTTACCATAGCACTATAACGTCATAACGTCAATTATTTTTATAGAGAACAATTAATATGCCCACCGGGTATTTTCCGATATTTTCTGCAAGCCTACTTCATTTCAAAAAAAATAAAAAGATAAAATGTATCATGAAATCAATATAATTGAACTTTACCCGGCGGGTAATTTATGGAAAATTTGGCCAACTGCAATCAATTGTCTCATAAAAAGAAAACCGGATGCACCGGAAAGATGTCGCTGCGGCTAAATTGTCTGCTATGTTGTCTGCTATTGTGATGGTGTAATTATTATGCTATTTTAAATAACACAACATTACATTCTGTCCGTATTGAAATAAGCGGAAGGATCATACCATTATGGAGCAGGGCAAAAAAATAAAATCTCCCGGTATTATGAATTTCCTGCGCAACGGTTTGGGCCGCGTTCAAGTAATGTTTGCCGAGATTTTTGGTCTCGGTCCGATTGCCACACTCGGCACAATTATTTTTGTCGTCCTGGTGACAATTACCGCAGTGTTCTGTTTTTTTCATTCCGCCCCGCCTAAAACAATTATTCTTACCAGCGGAGATGAAGGAAGTCGCTTTCAAAGAACGGCGGAAAGATATGCCAAGATACTGGCCCGCAACGGGGTAACCCTGAAAATTCTGCCCTCCGAAGGATCGCTGGAAAATCTCGAAAGGCTCGAAAATAAATCTTTTGCTGTGAATATCGGTTTTGTGCAAACAGGAGTGGCTAAAGGAAAGAATCTCGATAACCTGGTATCGTTGGGAAGCGTCTCTTACCAACCGCTTTACATCTTCTATCGCAGCGACAAACCATTTGATTTGCTCTCCCAATTTAGCGGCAAAAGACTGGCTATCGGTGAAGACGGCACCGGGACACAAATTCTGGCCTTGCAACTGCTGTCCCTGAACGGAATTAAGCCCGGCGGTTCGACGGCGCTCCTCGAGATGGACGATGAAGATGCGGAGAAGGAACTGCTGGCGGGCAACATTGATGCTGCTTTCATGATGAGTGATTCGGCTTCGTCAAAAACCATGCGGGAACTGCAACGCCGGCCGGATATTCGAATTTTTAATTTTTCTCAGGCCGATGCTTACATCCGCCGCATCGGTTATTTAAATAAAATAGTGCTGCCTAAGGGATCTCTTGATTTTGGCAAGAATATTCCCGATAATGATATTAATCTGATCAGTCCCACTGTAGAACTCATTGCCCGGGCTGATCTTCATCCGGCGCTCTCCGATTTGCTCCTGGAAGCGGCAACGGAAGTGCACGGACGTGCCGGATTGACTCAGCGGCGGGGAGAGTTTCCGGCGCCGCAAGAGCATGAATACCGCATCAGCTCTGATGCCAGCCGCTACTATAAATCGGGCAAGAGCTTTCTCTACCGCTACCTGCCCTTCTGGCTGGCCAGCCTTCTTAATCGCATTCTGGTTGTTTTTGTGCCGCTGATCCTGATTTTGATCCCGGGAATGCGCAGTATTCCGGCGATCTACCGGTGGCAAATACGTTTACGCATTTTCCGCTGGTACCGGGCATTAATGGTGCTGGAAAAAGATATGGCGCTGCCTTCAGCGCGAGACCGGGGCGAAGAATTGCTGCGGCAACTGGAGCAGATTGAACGTGCGGTTAACAAAATGAACGTTCCGGTTTCTTTTGCCGACCAATTTTATGTGTTACGCGGTCACATTGATTTTGTTCGAGAGAGGCTGACGAACAGCAAAGCTTAGGCGCTCAAAGCATACACAATAGTGGTATTTATTAACAGACCGATAATATTAACGACATTTGACCAGTCCAGAGCGTAATCGTCTCCCCGGCGAAGGCCGGGGTCTAGTAAAATAAGTCTGGATTCCGGCCTTCGCCGGAATGACCAAAGTAAATACTATAAATAGACGATGAATAAGTAAAAACAGGAGGATTTATGAAAAAGAAGATATTGATTGCTATCGGTGCGGCAATAGCCGCAATTATAATTTTCATTGCCGCGGCCGGAATTATTCTTGTGCTGATAGTAGATAAGTCTTTCATCGAATCTAGAATATCGCAGGCTCTCCACCGTCAGGTAGAAATCGAAAAAATTGATGTCAGTATTTTCTCCTTTGTGTCTGGTATTGAAATTAAAAAAATGGTCATATCCAATTTTAAAACAGCGCCTCAGCTTGCTGCCCTGCAAGGGAAACCGGTAGCAGCAGACGACGTTTTTGCCGGCATGGAATCGCTGCGCTTTAAGGTCAAGTTTTTACCATTGTTCAAAAAGCAGTTGGAGCTCAAAGAGCTTGTTTTATCTCGGCCGTTAATCAATTTAACGCGCAGCAAACAGGGTGTGCTGAACTGTGACGACATCATCGGGGCAAAAAAGCAGCCAACGGCTGAGCCGCCTTCCAAGCAGATTGATCTGAAGAAAAAGGTCAATGAAGGTCATGTTGAGCCGGCCAAACCCATTACCGCAGATAATATTCCCGTGGCCATTGCCGTCGGAGAAATTGGCATTAAAGACGGAACCGTCAACTACTATGACGGTGAGTTCGATCAGAAATTTCAGGTCTATAATCTGACAACGCTGGCTTACGATATCAACATTGATCCTAAAGATTTGGCCCGCAAGGATGAAGTCAAATTGAAAATCGCTCTGGGGCTGAAAACGGTCGGTCCGATCAAAACTGGCAGTGTGCAGAGTTTTGATCTGACAGTCGATGCCACAGGCCGTGTTATACCCTTCGACATCAAAACTCGACAACTGGAACCGGAGATAATTCTGCATGTTGCTTTTCCTGACGGACAAATAAGCGGCCTCCAGATATTTAATTCTGTGGCGGCCATTCCCCTGCTCGGAGATTATCTCGGCGAGCATATCTCTTTTTTAAAGGGAAAGCAGGAATGGAAAAAATCAAAAACATCATTTGTTGATTTGCGCTACAAATCGGGAAGAGCCGATATTTCCAACGGCAATCTCGATCTTCAAGAAGCCAAACTACTTTTTGCCGGCACTGTGAATACGGATTCCAAAGCTCTCGATATGAATCTGGGCATGGTCATGAAAAAAGAAATCAACAACTCCGTTAAAACTATTCTCGCGAAAAAGATTGACGCGGGTATGCGCAGTCCGGAAGTAAAAAAATATGTCACAGCGGATAAATTGGCCGAGGCCGCCCTGCAGCCCCTGCTGAATAAAGATGGATTAATTGAGCTGAAATTTAAGGCGGGTGGTACCACTAAAAAGACTGATGTGAAAATCGTGCAGCCCCAGTTGGATTCAGTTGACGGCATAGTCAAAAAAGCTGCCGGCAATGTGTTGTTGGAAACAGGGAAGGGTGCTGCCAAAAAGCTTATAGGCGAAGAGCAAAATAAAATTATAGACAGTACGCTGGATTTGTTGAAGAAGAAATAAAATCAAATTGCGGAAGATAAGCTGTTTGCCTCTTTATTTTTTTGTTCTTTTATCGATAATGATGTTGTTGAGCATTTGCCATGCTCTCTCGACATTTTTCTTTTCTTCATCGTCGGCAGCACTGGTTGTGCTGTTGCCGGTTGTGTAAATGATTACCGTATTGCCATCTTTGTCCTGGACTTCTCTTGTTCCCATGGTGGCATAAGGGTCTTTTGCTTCTTCCTGCTTAAGCATTATTTGAATTGTTTGATCACTGACCCCCGCTTTTTTCAGATCAATCACTTGCTGGGGTGTTAGAGCAAAACAAGAAATCGATGTCAATACTGCCAAAAGAAAAAACACTGAAGTAATCATTATTTTTTTCATAATCATCACCTTTTCATCTTTTGATAAACCCTTTCGCTTTACGTCGCTGTGCTGCTCTTACGTCATGTAGCTGTGCAGGCTGGGCAGTAAATTTACACCCAGATAAGTAAATAAAACGCAGCCAAAACCAATAATGGTCATCAGGGCCATGCGTTTTCCCCGCCAGCCCCGGACGTTGCGTGCATGCAGCATCAACGCATAAATCAGCCAGGTAATGAGCGACCATGTTTCCTTGGGGTCCCAGCTCCAGTAAGAGCCCCAGGCATAATGAGCCCAGACGGAACCCGTGATAATGCCCAGAGTTAAAAATATAAATCCTAAGGTCGCGCTCTGATACATCAACTCGTCAATCATGGCTTCGGCAGGCAGCAGGCGAAAGAAAACCGGAGATTTATTTTTATCGGCAGTGGACATTTTTTTCACAAAAAACATGATTCCCAGTGCAAAAGCCACAGTAAATGCGGCATAGCCCAGAAAGCAGGTCAGCACATGCGAAGTGAGCCAGTTACTCTGCAATGCGGGAATCAGTGGAGCAATTTGATTATTGATGCCGGGAGCAATTGAAGCATAAGCCATAATCAAAAAAGCCACCGGTAGGACAAAAACTCCGATACTGCGATTCTTCAAACGCCGTTCCATTAGCAGGTACAGAAGCACAATCGTCCAGGCGAAAAATATGAGCGATTCATAGAAATTGGACAGAGGCGCATGTCCCATGCCGAGATCGTAGGATGTTTTCCAGCGAATGACCAGAGCGACACTCTGGGCGATCAGCCCGATCAGTGCTGTCGAGGTGGCAATTTTCCCCCAGAATTCCCGCCCCAGAATCATCCGGAAAAGATAGAAGACAAAAGCCGCAAAGTAGATGAAGGTCACCCAGCTCAGGATTGTTGAATTGATCATTTAAAAGTCTCCAGATTATCTTTAATCTCCGCAAGGAGATGTTGAAGTTCACTTTCCAGACCGGCCTTGTTCTTATAGCTGCGTCCCGCAACGCTGATACGTGTTTTATCTGGTTCCTGATTGATTCTCACCCAAACCTGTCGAGGATAGGAAAACAGCATCAACAGCAACCCAAAAATTAACAGCACTGCCGCCGTACCAACCACCGGAGTTCCCGGATCACGAGTTACCTGCAGGCCGGTATAATATTTTTCTTCCAGTCCCAAAAGTTTAAATGTGTAGGGGTGGAAAAGACTGGGATTGAACATTGGAATCTGCTCCGTAATGCCGGGATTAGCCTCGATAATTTTATCAAGTTGCTGAAAAACCCAGAATGTTACCTCTCCTTTATTAGATTGGACAGAGACCTTAATTGCGGGGCCCATTTTCATCAGATTTTCTTCCACTCTTAAAACATGAAAAGTTCCCTCTTTTCCCGGAAGGTCGAACGCATATCCCTTAGCGACATTTATCACATCGCGGCGACCGCTGTTCCTCAATAATGCCAGAGTTGCTTTTCCTTCCGGAGAGACGCCATAACTGGATTGATAAAAGCGGAATCCCGCAACATCTATGGGATGATTAACTCGCAGCTTTCCCGAATGGACAACCTTGTTATCCTTGATAAAAGTCAGATCAGATTGAAAATTTTTCGGTGCTCCATTTTCGTAGAGTTCTACGATGAACTTATCGCAGCGCACGGAGAATGGCAGGGGCATAGCCTGGTTGTTGCTGCGCAGGTTGAAGGAGCCGGCTGTCTCCCCTTCGGTAATGTTTATGTGCCCTTCGGTGCCGAAAACAGAACCGATGATCGCGCCGGCAATTAAAACCAGAATGCTCAGATGGACGATGTAGACGCCAAAATAAGAAAATCGGCCCTTTTGCGCAGAAAGAAAAACACTGTTTTCCTCACTGGCCTGTGCAACGTTAGAATAATTTTTTTTCAGCAGATTAGCCGTAGCGTCCGCTGCTTTTTGAATATTGGAAGCGGATTGAAAGGTGTTTTCAACAGGCAGGTCATTAAAGGCATCTTCGTTCTTAGGCATAGCTTGACTACGGAAACGGCGCCAGGCCAGAGGAAATCGATCCAGCGAGCAAATAAGCAGATTAACGGACAAAAGCCCCAGCAGAAGAAAAAACCAGATAGAGTGGTACATGTCGAATATTTGCATCTTCTGCAGAAAGGAAAAAAGACCGGGCGACATGCGGCCGGCCAGTTCTGCGGATGCTTCCCGCTGCGGAACAATGGTGCCAATCAAAGCAAAGAAAGCGATTAGCGAAAGAAGGATAATAGCCAGTTGAACCGACGAAAAAAAGGACCAGAGGCCGGATTTGTTTTTGCTCAAACGAAGTTTCTCCTGAAGATTTAATGTGCTGTTATTTAGCATTATTGCAGCATTAATGCAACGTGGGTGAACGAATCGAAGGCGTTATATTTGATGCCGATGCGCTTCCGGGCATGATGGATCTCGCCCCGCGACGCTTCACATATCGGGACAATTCAACTTACCACTTCCGACACCTGAAGGTATCGGAAGTGGAGTCTCATTAGTAAAATATTACGGCCCAGAAAATCAATCCCAGTAAAAACAAACCCAGAACAAGGCTGGCCAGGCCGAAGATGGAAGCGAAAAGCTGTACCCACAGACCGGGGCCCTCGCGCTTGAGAGATTCGAGCTTGCCTTCGGCCACCATTCTTTCATATTCGAGAGGCCGCTCTTCTCGCATTGCTTCCAGGCGGTAACGGCCGGTGAAAATGTTCGGTTCGAGAGGGAACTTGTTGGGCACAATGTGGTTATTGAAAAAGTGAACCGTGAAAATAAAGACGGCCGCCAGGTAGGCCTCTTCTGAATGCACGATGGTGGCGATATTGATCACCCATCCTGGTACGATATACGAGAAAAGACCGGGGAACCACAGCATGAAGCCGGAAAGACCGATGGCGGTCATGCCCCAGAATACCGCCAGGAAGTCAAACTTTTCCCAGTATGTCCAGCGGTCGAACTGCGGCATCGGACCTTTTCCGAAAAACCACATAAACATGCCTTTTATATCCCGCAAATCCTTCATGTTGGGAAAAAGTGAATCCGGCCCGAGCAACCGTGCTATCCAGCCGCGCCACTGCCATTTCGGGAACAGGAAGCGAATCGAGAGCCACAGCGTGTATAAAAACAGCGCGCAAAGAACACCCGCGGCAATTCTGTGGAAAATTCCCGACATATACGGGCCTCCCCACATATTGACCAACACCTTCGCCCATGCTGTTTCGGAATATTTAATCGGGAAACCGGTTCCAACCAGCGTAAAAAAGGACAAAATAAGCAACACATGCATGACCCGCTGAATTACGGGAAAACGCTGAATCTGTTTTTCTTCGCGGCATCCTGATGCCAGTGTGTCTTCGATAAACCCGGCCTTGCTCTTACGGCACTTATCGAGATAAGCACGCCTCCACCACAGGAACGTATGCAGCCAGAAAAATGCAAAAACAACTGCCAGCAATGCGATCATAAGTATTTCTGCGATATGCAAAGACCGATAAGTTTTTCCTTTGACTGCGCCGGGGTGAGCTTCAAAAGAAACGAAGCGTTTATGCATGGTTGTGTGGCAGGTTTTACAGGCGACATAGAGATTGTCGGGATGCAGAGCGGAGCGTGGATCTTCTGCCTTCAGCGTGTTGTGGCCGGTGTGGCAATCGGCACAACCGGCAACGCGCTGCGGTAAACCGACTTGCAGTACCTTCCCATGATAGGTCTTATCGTATGTTTCTGCTACTGCCGGAGATAAATTATTTCTACCCGCAACCGCCGCATCGGCGTGACAGGATTTGCACTTATGTGTATATGCTTCCCGTAGCAGGGCTTTATCTTTTTCGGAAGATGGTTCATTGTTGGCAATGTTGTGCAGGCTGTGGCAATCGGTGCAGGTTGCCGAATCGGCATTGCCTGCCAGGACCGCCTTGCCGTGCCCCATAAGAGCGTAGTCCTCC
>CAZYIE010000009.1:38408-81436 GCA_964646755.1 uncultured Smithella sp. | reverse complement strand
AGTCCTCCGGCGCGTGACAGCCAACACATTTTTCGGCCACAAATATTTTTTTTGATTTTTCTGATTTGGCAATCGTATGGATTTTCTGATGGCAGTCCGAACAGGTTATGTTTTGTGTTACGGCGTGAACATCCGTTTTATAGAGGGAGGCTATTTCTTTATGACAGCCCGAACAGCGAACAGGATTGGATTTTTTTTCGCCAGAGCTGTGCCTGGAGATATTGTCGATGCCGGTATGGCAGCTGGTGCATGAATTATTGCCGTGCACGGACGCGGCAAAACCTTCAACAAAAGCATGCTCCGCATGGCAGGAGTAACATTTTGCTGTCTGTGCCTGAGCTTCCGCCTGAACCGGAATCCAAATCATGCAGAAAACAGTAACTATAAAAATAGCAGGAGAAAAATATTTTTTCATTTTGTTCCCCGTCGATAATTGGCCATGCCGCCTTTGAGCCTTGCAGTATTCAAAAATCCTTTGCCCGCGAGATAGCTTGCGGCCATAAAACTCTGAGTCCCGTCTTCATCAACAATCAGCAATGTCCGATCAAAGGGAATGTCTGCGTATTGAGCATGAAGCTTGGTCAGAGGGAAATTCAATGCGCCATCCAGATGTCCTGTGGCGTAAGTTTTGGCGGACCGGATATCGATCACCAGTGGATTTTTTGTTTGCTGGAGCCATGCGGGGAATTTGCCCGGATTTACGGCTCGCGAGTGTACGCGCACGATTCGTTTTTCCGTTACTACCGGATAGCCGGCTTTGCGCCAGGCGGGAAGACCGCCGTCAAGGATATAAGCAGAAGAAAATCCGTGGACGGCAGCCCGGTTTATCAAGTTGCAATCGGAAAACACAGACTTGCTTTCCGCGTAAAAAACTATTTTGCTGTCTTTGGCCAAAGAGGAAATAGTCGAAATGGCTTTTTCGTCATTGCAAGACATACATAGTGCTCCGGGAATTTTAGCGTCCATGCATTCCAACACACTTCTTAAGTCAACCAAAATAATTTTCCCCGCTTTGTCCTTCAAAGACTTAAAGGTCTGGACATTAAGGGTCGGTATGCTATCGTGTTGAGCCTCGGCAAAACCTGCTATACCCAGGCAAATTGCTATGATTGCCAGCAATATAAACTTATTCAAAGTGTTTATTATGTGCACAGTATTTTTCATGGTTCCACCTACTCAAAAGCGGGTACCGAACGCAATCCCCAAGTCTCATGTTGAGGTACGGCATTCGGCTCTTTCAAGACCGGATAATCTTTTCTCAAAAATTCCCGGATGTTTTTAATGTCTTTTTTAGTAAAGAAAGCTGCGCTGTCGTCATGACATTGCATACAACCGGCGGGCCTGCCTTGCAAGCCGTAAGTCGATTTTGCGGCCAAATCGACAACACCATGTTCAACCGCATAATACAGAATATTTTGTTTAAGCGGTGTGGAAATTATTTTTTCGTTTTTCAGTTCATAGACCTGATCTGCAATATATACTACATTACTGAAGCCCGCTTTGGTGAGCCTGGAAATCATATCTGTCATGTCCCGTTCGGAAACAACAGTGCGCCTTCTTTCCTTTTTGCCATCGGTCAGACTGACGTCCATAACGGTAAGGTTCT
This sequence comes from uncultured Smithella sp., assembly GCA_964646755.1. Lineage (GTDB taxonomy): Bacteria > Desulfobacterota > Syntrophia > Syntrophales > Smithellaceae > MVRV01. Next base: position 79,830 of record CAZYIE010000009.1, on the reverse strand, counting down.
TCATTAAGCGTGCTGTATTGGCAACATGGTGCAGAGGGACGGGGCGTATTTCGCCGTTCGCCATTCTTTCGCCGAACCATTGCATGTGCTTGGGGACGGCGGCAAAATATTGTTTCCCCCGTGACTGCCACGGCGGCCACGGTTTGTTTGTTTTTTTGAGATAGTCTTCCGGCCACGCAACGGCGTCAAAATTATTGGCTGTATATCCGTATTCCTGTCCGATGCTCATATCCAGAACGGTCATGGCTCGCAGCGGCTGTGCAGTTGAATGGCAGCTGTTGCAGGAAATCAGATATGTGTGAAACGTAGCGCCGGTTAGTATCTTGGCGTGGGTCTGCACAGGATTTTTCGCTTTTCCTGCTGCTCCCGGACGGGCAAGCTGATATTGTCCGTCGGAATGGCAACTGATGCAGGTCTTCATGCCGCTGCCGTCGAGATCGTCCCGTACGCTGCCGGTGTGTGATTTTCCTTTTGCGATCTGATGGGCCAGACGCTGTGCTTTTGTTTTTCCGGTTAGCGGATGGCAATCCGTGCAAGTCATGCCGGCACGAATATGGACATCGTTTGCGGCCGTGTGTGCGGTACCGGTGTTTTTAGCCTCGCTTTCAGCATGACACTGCAAACAGTTTTTCGACGAAACGGTTTTATTGATCCGGGAGCCTTTCATCCGTCCATCCGCTGTGAATAAATTGCGGTTCGACCAGGCATAAGAAGTAGATGGCCTTTTCGACAGATTCCAACTGCCTGCGGAGAATTCGGGATGTCCAGGACCGGCGGCAGAATTGCTGTAAGTAAAAACCGCCCCTTTCACTGTGCCCAATCCTGCGCCTGCTGTTGCCGCCCAGCGGTAATTGCGCAGGTAGAGCTGTTCACTTCTTTCTTCCAGGCGATAATCCGGCAGGTGGCAGATCAGGCAATCGGCCTCGACCACACCGCTTTCCCGGAAATGACTTTTTTTATCTGATGTAAAACGTGAGCTGTAGTCGCCATCGAGTTGACTTTGGCTTGCGGTTTCTCCTGAAATCAACGTTTTGTTTAAATCTGCCTTGCCCTGTGCATTGCGTCCATATTCCATCGGACCTCCGCCCGGATGACAGGAACCACAGGACGACGATTTTATTTTATGCGTTGAATTGAATTTGCCCGCTCCGATCCAATCGTAGGTAGATAAATCGATCTGCCGGCTATCCGGGTTGACCTTCGCTGCGAGCATTCCGGCTGCTGCTGTGGGTAACCAGTTGCCGAACATGCCCGGCGATAAAATCCATGGTTTACGAGCATCATAGCGGTCTTTTATGACGTCGAATCCCTGCTGGAAATGATAACCGGTTGTAATAACAGAATAATTATGGCAGACACCACAGGTTTTCTTTGTGCTGTAGGGATCAATACTATTGAGGTTTGCAGTGATTCTATCTCCCTGCTCATTACGTAGCCAGACGTCCTGATGCGAACTGGCCAAAGCCGGGGAAAATAAAAATACGGCCAGAAATAGCGATATAATGTAACGGTGATTAACCATGGAAACCCTCAATACTGCTGATACCGCACTTCACGTGTTAGCAGACCGGCTCCGGTTGCAACCGGAGCCGGTCTGCTTAATGCTTATCCTATGGTTCAGATGGTGCTGCAGGATCAGCCAGCCACTCCATAGAGGATCCATCATAAACTTTGACGTCCTTATATCCCAGCATATCCGTCATGATAAGTGCCCAGGATGTGCATGTCTTTCCGGTATCGCAATAAACAATTATTTCTTTGGCCAAATCATTACCCGCGGCTTTTTGCGCAAGCGCGGCAAGTGCGGCTTTATCTTTGTATAAACCTTCCGGGGTATAAAGCTGACCGACAGGAAGATTGACTGCTCCCTTGATTCGTCCTAGTTTGGGCACGAAAGCAAGCTTTTCCTTGCCTTCGTAAAAAGCCGGAGCCCGGTTGTCGATGATAGTGGCCTTACCTAGCTTGTCCAGAACATAAGCTTTGTCCACATACAGCTTAGCGGTTATTGAAGACTTAAATGACTTTGCCTTTGGCTTCACCATGTCCTGCGATAAGGATTTGTTTTCTTTTGTCCATTGATTCTGCCCGCCATTGAGAATAGATACATTGGGCACACCCAGATACTTCAATGTCCAGGCAACGCGGGTCATATCAAACTGATCGGGAACTTTATCCGTTTTCCCAACGATTACAACCAGAGAATCTTTGCCAATACCGGCACTGCCGATAACATCGGCCAGGTCATCAATGGGCGGCAGCTCATTGAGCAGATTTCCTTTCTTGATTGCCCAGGAACCGTAAAAGACATTCACCGCTCCGGGAATATGGCCTGCCTTATATTCTTCCACTTTGCGAACATCCAGTACCACAACTTTTGGATTGGTCAGGTTTTTCTCCAAATCATCCGTGGAAACAATCGGACCGGCAATTTGCGCCAGAACCGCCGCTGGCAATAAAAGCAACATCACCACCAAAAACACTTTCCACAACTTTATAACTCTCATGTATATCCTCCTTCTATCGGTTAATGGGTTTAGGGATAACTATCAAACTATCATTGGCCTTGGAACCATCTTTAATGAGCAGTTCTTTGGTTAAGAAATTTTTCCTGTCCACATGACACGCATCGCAATTACGGGTTCGATCAGTGCGCTTACGGATATTGTGAGCTGGTGTGTCCCAGTAATTGGGCAAGGCGTCGAAATTTTCCATTTTAATCCCGTTCGGGGCAAAGGTATTCCGCACGGTCGGTATCAATCGCAACGTGGTGAGAGTTTTTTTGTCCCGCGGATTGAGCCCCAGAATCATGCCCGGGTTGGCCGCAGAATGGCCACCATGACACTGCGAACAGTTGCGATATGCCGCCCCCGAATGACAACCGTAGCAGGTGACTTTGCCTTCGTGTTCGCGATGCGCGATCCGCGCCGTCATTTTGGCTTCTTGCCCCGATTTATGACAGGCTCGACAAGACGGTCTGTCTTTAACATGCTGTTTGGAGGCGTAAGCTGTGCCGTCGCCGTGAAACTCAGCTTTTTTATGACAATCCATGCACAGCATGCCTTTCTGATAATGAACGTCCGGTGAGCCACCGTAATCTCCGGTATATTCCGGATAGACTCTTCCTCCGTGACAAAACGCGCAGGTTTTTCCCTCATCCTTTTTGACAAACTTATGTTTTGCAATCAGACCGATGCTGATGCCGCTCACCGGCGCCCCTTTTACATGGCAATCGCCACACGAAGCGTGACAGCTGCGGCACGACTGTTGAAAGACCTTTTCGTCGAAATTTTTCAGTTCTTCTTTCGAGAGCCTGGGCATTACGCCGTTTCTCTGGCCTGCTGTCGTGTAGTGTAAAGACTTGGCATAATTGTCCGTGATTTGTTTATGGCAGACCACGCAGGAGCGCAGATTGTCAGAAGGCCTTTTCACTAATCCCTTATGAGCGGCTTCCTTTGTTATTTCCTTGGCATTTCCTTTGTGACACAGAGAACATCCCATTTTAAAATGCTGATCTTTTTTAAGAAGCTCATTATCGACAACATATCCTTTATACATATCTTCCGCCCGAACTGGCGGAGGGGCGCCCGCTCAACCTTCCCCCTCAGCTGCAGGCATTGGTGGAGGCTTGTGCAGAGATTTCATCAGAGATTCATTCGTATGACAGGCGATACAGCTGTTGGCGGGAGCTGCAAAGCTTACATAGCTATAAAGCATGAAAACAAGGATGATCAGAACGGTAGAGAACTTTCGTTGGTTTTTCACAAAACCTCTCAAAGTTGAATTTGAATTTAAATTAACAAATTAGCACAGCCATGTCAAACTGAAACCTGTTCAATGGAATCTATCCGGCTTTACGGTGTTTTAAATTCAAACTTATGGCACTGCGCACAATAATTTTCCGATTTGGCGTGCTGATGGTGACAAAGATTACAGTCCAGTTCTGTTCCGTAATGGGGCGACGTGTGCGGATTGCTCGGTTTCACGCCTTTTGTCTTTTCCGCAAGCTTTGCCGTGCTGCCATGGCAGGCAACGCACTGCTCCATTGTCAATGCTTCCGGAGTTTTGGTTTTTCCATGGCATTTGATGCAATTTACATCAGCCAGTTGATGCTGATGACTACCCGGTAATTTCCCCGTTAGGCTAAGATTATCTTTTGTGTGACAGGCCTTGCATGCTTCCCAATTCATGGCTTTCGTATCGACATGCTTGTCCGGCAGCATCTTTGCCTTAACATGACAGGCGGCGCAATCTCCGCTCTTTGCTTTGGACTGCGCAAGTTTGGGGGCTGCCCAGAGAGCCTGACTGAGTATAAAGACCATAATAATGCTGAATAAAACAGCGACCGCTTTCGTCACTTTTTCAAACTGATACTTTTGCATATTCCTCCAAAATAATTCTTTAAAAAACCGGATAACCGGGAAACCGTTCAACTAGTTTCCCGGTTATCCGAAAAAAATAATTAGCTCCAGGCCTTTTCAGCTGCAGCCTTTTGTCCCGCAATACGGCCGAAGACAAGACAATCAGCCATGGCTACGCCACCCAGACGCACAGCTCCGTGAATACCACCGGTTATCTCACCGGCTGCAAAAAGGCCTTTGACGGGTTTGAAATCAAAACCGATGACCTGAGCGTTTTTGTCGATAACCAAACCACCCATGGTGTGGTGAACCTTGGGCCAGAGTCTGGCGGCATAAAAAGGTGGGATTGTTGTCGGTTTTGCGTCGGGGAAAATCATGCAGTCAAAGTCTGGGTCTTTCTTCTTTTCTACATAGGAGTTCCATTTGGCGATTTCATCAAGGAAAGTGGCCACAGGTATATTGTATTCTTTAGCCAACGCTTCCAGTGTGTCGAATTTTTTGATGGCTCCTGCTTCAATGCCTTTTTGTAACATGCTGGCCATAACCTGCTTGGGCACGGCGTAGGAATCACCCATGATAAGAACCGGTTCACCGATGGCAACGATGGCATCGGCTCTTTCTTTTCGGTTTCCCGTTTCCTTGAAAAATCTCTTACCTGTTTTGGGATTGATCATGAGGCCATGGCCGACAAGCCTTTCACAGAAGAGAGGAACATAGCCAAATCCTTTTTCATCGGGGCTTGTCCAGGGCCCTAATTGAATCCAGTCCATCTGAACATCCATGGCTCCGGCACTACACGCGGCCATTAATGCTTCTCCAGTGGCTCCGGGCTGGTTAGTTGATCCGAACTTGTCCGTAAGACGGGGATCGTGTATCTGGCGCAGCTTAAGATCCTCGGAAAAACCACCCGAACTCAGCACTACAGCCCTTTTTGCCTTGATAAAGACCGTCCTGCCGGTGTTTTCATTGGGGAATCTATAATCCTTGCGCACTTCCAAGCCGACAATCCGCCCCTCCTTGTTGGACAGGAATTTTACCACCTTGGTGCGCATCTGTAACTTCACACCAAGCTCCCTGGCCTTGGCCAGCATCTTGTTGACCAGTTCGGAGCCGGAAGAGTTAATTGTCCCGTGGGTTCTTCTGACAGAATGTCCGCCGTGGAAGTTAAGTTTTGTGTACTTGGCGCCTATATAGGACTCGCTCCATTCAAAGGCATCCTTGGCGCCATAAGCGACCATTTTGGCCAGTTCGGGATGATTCAGGTTAGCCCCTGCTTTGAGCATATCTTTTAACATGAGCTCGGCAGAGTCTTTTACGCCGTTGGCCTCCTGCATCTTGGTTGCCGGAGCAGAAAAATCACCGCCATTGATGATGGAGTTGCCGCCGTGAACCGGCATTTTTTCGAGCACGACAACGTCCTTGGCTCCGGCATTTTTTGCCTCGATGGCAGCGGCCAGTCCGGCAAATCCGCTGCCGACGACCACGACATCATACGTTTCATCCCATTTCTTCGGCAGGGTATCACATGCCGCTTGCGCATCCCTGGCGGGTATGGCCAGACCGCCAACGGCCATTGCCGCCACAGCCGCCGCTCCTCCGGTCGTTTTCAAGAAATTTCGTCTGCTGAGTGTTTTTTCTGTAGTATCATCTTTTTTCATATTAATCCTCCTGTATGCTTGGATTGTTTAAAAGATTTCCCTTAAAGACATAAGCAAAGTTAACACTTGACGACGATTCTTTTATGAACATAGAAAACACACAGCTTTATGAGAATGGCAGGCGATAAAAAGAGCAATCGCTTTATTTGCTGTGTTATATACACCTTCACAATAATCCATGTCAACGGCAATTCTCCTTACAGAAAAAAACATTCATAATGCTGTTGAAAATAATTGTCGATAGGCATCTTATGTCTAAATATTTGATTTTGTTATTTATTGGTATTGTTTTACTTAATTGGAGCATTTTCATAAATATTATTGCTGAAAGATTCTGCTTTAAAGAAAAACTAGAGAAACCCCTCCTGTTAAATAGGGTTATTCCCCATTGACTTTGTTGTTATCCTTCTCTAATAATAAGTCGTGATTAAAGGATAGTTAATAAAATTCGCAACGAGCCTTGCTCGACGCATTTGACGTGCAAATAATGTTTTGATTCGGTTGTTCCGTAAAGAAGCGGCTGTGGAGAAGTTTAATGCTTTGGAACTGTTATAATTACGCTCTGCTTATTATCATAAAGGAAAAGTCATTTAACAATCAAACCAAACAAGTCAAACATTAGGAGGTACAGTATGACAGAGGACAAAAAACTTTCCAAAGCGCTTAGTCGAAGGAATTTTTTAAAGACAGCCGGGGGGGCCGCTGCAGTAGCAGGTCTGGCAACCAGTGGTCTGGCTTTAAAGCCCTGGACAGCGGAAGCGGCATGCACAACCATGCCGACAAAGTGGGATGAAACGTATGATGTTGTGGTCGTCGGCAGTGGTTTTGCGGGACTGGCTGCCGCATATGAAGCAAAGAAGCTGGGGGCATCCGTTGTAATTCTGGAAAAGATGCGCACACCGGGTGGAAATTCAATTATCAACGGCGGTGTTGTCTCCGCAGCTGGATCGCCCAAGGAACAGGAACAAGGCATCAAGGATTCGCCGGATCTGCTATACAAGGATATGTTAACTGCCGGTTTGAACCTGAATCATCCCGAGCTGGCCAGAATGGTTGCCGACAAGTCCAACGAAACAGTTCAGTGGACGATTAATGAACTGGGAGTGAAGTACAAAGATAAGTTGTCGCAGGAAGGCGGACATTCTGTTCCCCGGATGTACAGCACCTACAATCAAAGTGGTTCGGCGATTGTTCAGCAGCAACTGCTTAAACTCAAGGAACTGGGGGTTGTGCCGAAAATGCAGAGCATCCTCACCCAGATATACCGCGATAAGGACGGGAGAGTCAAAGGTGTGCAGATTCGGGAAAAATACGTTTTTCCTAAGTCCGATAGTGGAAAAATTAAAAATATTAAAGCCAGGAAAGCGGTTGTTATGGCCACAGGCGGTTTCGGCAATGATGTATCTTTCCGTACTATTCAGGACCCCCGCCTGACGACCGAATTTCCCAGCACCAATCAACCAGGTGCAACTGCGGAATCAATGCGTGAAGCCTTCCGCATTGGTTGCACACCGATACAGCTTTCCTGGATTCAGCTTGGCCCGTGGGGCAGCCCGGATGAAAAGGGGATGGGACTGTCGCCGTTTTTTGCGCAGCTCTGTGCCGCCATGTACGGCCTTTGGGTCGATACGAAAACAGGTAAACGTTTTGTCAATGAATTAGCCGATCGGAAAATCCGTGCTGACGCGATCATTCGTGTAGGGAATAAATGCATTGCTTTCACGGACGCTTATGGTTATTCGCTGGGTGAAAAATTAATAGCAGAATCACTGCCTCCATTGCTGGAAAGAGGTGTTGTCAAAAAATATGACACTCTGGAACAGATGGCGGCGGCATATAATTGTCCGGTTGATTCCCTCAAAGAAACTATTGAGAATTTCAACAAAGGAGTGCTTGCAGGCAAGGATTCAGAATGGGGCAGGTATCTCCAGAAAAATCAAAAACCCCTTGGCCCCGGACCCTGGTATGCTTTGCGCCTTACGCCAAAGATTCATCACTGTATGGGTGGGGTGAATATTAATACCAAAGCGCAGGCGCTGGATGTCATGACGGATAAGCCGATTGCCGGACTCTACGCAGCCGGCGAATTCACCGGCGGTGTACACGGTGCTGTGCGGCTGGGCAGCTGTGCAACGCTTGATTGTATAATTTTCGGCCGCATCGCCGGTAAAAACGCGGCGGCGGAGAAAGCCTGGAGTTAAATTTCGATGATAGCGGAAGAAAATGCTTAAGCATTTTCTTCCGCTATTTTTATTTGGTATTACTCGCCTTCGGCCAATTCTTCTATAGCCTTCCTGTCCAGAATATTGATCATGCGGCCTTCCATGGCAAGGATTCCCTCGTTGCTCATTTTTCTCAATGTCCTGGAAAGTGCCTCGGGGGTCGCTCCGAGTATCTTAGCGAGTTCCCGCTGCGAGATTGTCAATTCCAGTTTGTTTTTCTTCTCTTTTGCCTCATTGGGGAGAGCGTGAAGAAGAAAAGATGACAGCCGTCCCGGTATCTCTTTGAGCGCCAGAGATTCGATAAGAGTCATGGATTCTTTAAGGCGTTGGGATAGTATCTGGATGATATTTAGCAGCAGTTCCGGTTCTTTTCTCGCTATGGTTTCCATGAACTGGCCGGGAATAATCATAACCGCACCTTCTTCCAGAGCCATGGCGTTGGCAGGAAAAGAATCCGTGGCAAATGCTGTGCACAATCCAAAAGGATCGCCCGGTCCCAAAAGCGATAGCGTCTGTTCCCGACCCTCCGGAGAACTCTTGGAGAGTTTTAATCGTCCGGAGATGACGACATAAAATGCCCGGATTGGATCGGCCTCACCAATTAATAAATCACCCGGCTTGAATTTTTTGTATATTGCCCGGGCTGCCAAGAGCTTTAGATTTTCTGTCGACACTCCCCGAAACAAAGCAACATCTTGTATTTGCTTGATAATATCCATAAAAAATATTTCTTTCCTCATTGATTCAGATCAATGACGCCTGGGAAAATAAAGTGTAATCATACACTCGAGCGCAGGGAATAATTAACACAGCGCCAAGAGAAACAAAACAAGTTTATATGTCAGGAGGAAAGAAAAATGAGTACGCAAGAATTGATCAAACATGCGGATGATAGTAATTTCGAGGCCATGGTTTTAAAGGGAGATAAACCAGCTCTGGTAGATTTCTGGGCGCCGTGGTGCGGTCCTTGCCGGGCTATTGGGCCGATTCTTGAGGAACTGGCGGGTGAGTATGGTGATCGGGTGAATGTTGTGAAAGTTAATGTCGATGATAATCCCCGGACAGCGGGGCAATATGGTGTCAGAAGTATCCCGACTCTGCTGATGATCAAGGATGGTAAGGTAAAAGATACCAGTGTTGGTATGGCTTCAAAGAATCAATTGGCCGATCTAATTGATCGTAACCTGAACTAACCGTTGTGGGGGTAAATAAAAATGAGTGACTTTTTGATTTTTATCTTTATAATTGCGTTGTGGTTCTTCTTCCAGGGATGGCTTTTGCCCCGTTTGGGGGTTTCCACCTGAGTGAAACCAGCATGTCCGGTCGGGGACAGGAAGAAAAGAAAGGAATATCATGAAGGAAAAGAAAAATTTTAGTATAAGCCGGCGGTCATTTTTAAAGATCAGTGCCGGGGCGGCGGCTTTGACTGGGGTGAGTCTACCGAAAACGGTATTTGCCCGGACAGAGGAACAATTATCGACCCTCATCGATCTGAGCCTTTGCGATGGCTGTAAAAACCTGCAAACTCCGGCCTGTGTCGGTGCTTGCAGGGCCATCAATAAACATAAAATTCCGCAGGTTGCTGGAAACATTCCCGAACCCTGGCCGCGAAAAACCATTGAAGACTGGTCAAAAAAGCAGGAAGTTACCAACCGATTGACGCCGTATAATTTTATTTATGTTCATAAAGCGCAGATCGAAGGGAAAACGATTTTCGTGCCCCGACGCTGCATGCATTGCGACAACCCGGCCTGCGCAACGATCTGTCCATTTTCCGCGAATTCCAAGAAGAAAAACGGCGCCGTTGTAATCGACCAGAATCTTTGTTTTGGCGGCGCGAAATGCAAAGATGTCTGTCCCTGGGAAATTCCCCAGCGTCAGTCCGGTGTGGGACTCTATCTCCATGTATTGCCGGGGTTGATGGGCAACGGCGTCATGTATAAATGCGATCTGTGCAATGACCGTCTTCAAGAAGGGAAATTGCCCGGTTGTGTCGAGGCCTGCCCCCGGCAGGCTCTGCTTATCGGCCCGCGTCAAGAAATTGAAAAAATTGCCGGGGAGCGCGCCAGCGCGATGAACGGCTACATCTACGGCAAAACTGAAAATGGCGGGACAGCAACCTTGTATGTGTCTCCTGTATCATTTGAACTCATCAACAAAACCATGGGCAAAAAACCGGGGCAACCGGATATGAAACCGCAGGTAGTGAGGCGAATGGCCGCCACGGATCCCCTGGCAAAAGCAGTTCTGGCTGCTCCCGTTCTGGGGATTGCTGCGGCGGGAGCGCTCAATTGGTTTTCGCGCCGCAAAGAGTTGGTGAAAAAGGAGGAGAAAAACAATGGCTGAAAAAATACTTGAGGGGAAAAATCTCATCGTCCGCCACAGTGCCGTAGAGCTTGTTGAACACTGGGCCATGGCCATTTCCGGTCTCATCCTTCTTCTAACCGGAATCTTCGAGCTCCCCGTTGCTAAGCGCTACTATATCATCACGGTTCCTGGTCTGGGCTGGTCGGCTGATTTTATTACATCATTGTATCTGCACTACTCTGCAGCTCTGGTTTTTACGGCAGCGGGGATATTTCATCTTTTCTACCATGGTATGCGCGGCGAGAATGGCATGATCCCTCAGAAGGGCGATCTGGCGGCGTCGATTACCGTCATGAAAAGTCTTATCGGTATCGGGAAGGAACCGCCGATGCACAAATATCTGCCGGAGCAGCGACTGGCATATGTGGGCATGGCCTTTATAATATTGATGCTGATTCTTTCCGGTCTGGTAAAAACTTATAAAAACATCTACGCACCGGATATGTCCCAGACGGTTCTCCTCTGGGCCACATGGATTCACAACATCTTTTTCATCCTGTTTTTCCTGGCTTTTCTGGCGCACATGGCGGCGATTGCCTTGAGGCCCAATTGGCCTATGGTACGCGGCATCTTTAGCGGAGCCGTGCGCCTGGATTACGCCCGTCACCGTCACTCTCTGTGGGTTAATGAAATTGAACAGGGTCAGGCTATTTCCGGTGTAGTTGCAGAGGAAATTGAAGATAAAGTACTTCCGGTGCAGGAAGAGGAAAAAACTCCTCAGGCCAAAGAATAAAAAGTCGGCAGGATCCCCCCCCCCCTTTTGTGGGCCAAGTTTTTTGACTCGGCCTACCAGGATTCCGGAATGAATTAAATACATAAAACGGTCTAGTCGAAAAGCATCGACCGAACGGAGGTGCGGCAAGCGGTTGCCGGACATATGAAAACACGGTTTTGCGACAGCAGTTTAAAGTCCCTTTTTCTCAAACCAGCGGAAGAGACTGACAAAAGCCACGCATAAGATGATAATAACGAACCAGTGATTAATTCCCAGAGCGGTAGGCAGAGTGATCTTCCCGAAGTTTCCCCAGGTCAGCACCGTTCCTTTCAGCAGGGGATAGAACTCGGCGTAGATTCCCGCTCCCAGAATCATCCCCACCAGGCCGAAAGCACTGTCGTAACGCCCTTCTCCCAGAGCTCCCATCGCTGTGGCCGGGCAATATCCCACAATGCCCCATCCAATACCAAAAATCAGGCCACCCAGCACGTTTCCACCCAGAATTAACGGTTTAATGGAAAGTTTAATGAACCCTAGATCCAAAAGAAGATAGATACCCACCATGGCAACCAGGATTGTAGTCAACATGAATTTAACAATGGTCATGTCCTGGAAGCGAAGAGCGCCCAGCTGACGGTCGTACCGGATGACCTGGGCTTTCTGCATGATAAATCCAAAGAGGATTCCCGTAATGGCACCGCTTAGCAGTTCATTCATTATAGCTTCCTCCTCTATAAAGAATTGCGGCTATGACGATACCGGCCAGGAAAAAGCATATAAGGGAAACGTAACCACTAATGGCCATCTGGGCCAGACCACTCAGTCCATGTCCACTCGGGCACCCGTCTGCAAGACGCGCCCCGAACATTACAACGATACCTCCCAGAAAAGCAGCAACCCAGCGTCGCACACGGGAAGGCCCGAAACGACCCTCCCACATTGAAGGTACCGCTACGGCCCGCTTTTCTTTCGAAATCCAGGCGGATGCCAGGGAACCGAAAAGCACCCCGACCACGAACATAAACTGCCAGTCGACCTTTGCCTTCTCTTTAAGGAAGTACTCCATGCCGGCCACTTTCTCCGGCGCTACGACCTGCTCGACAAAGCCCGCGGCACGGACAAAGGTCGTCGAGGCGCCGAAGTATTTTCCGGTTAGAAAAACGGACAGGACCAGCAGAAGGCCTGCCAGCGCACCGGCGGCATAAGGGGACCATGTTTTTTCACGAAAAACATTCATAAACCTTCACCTCCTGATTGATTGGTTAAAGTGGGTCACCCAAACCTTTATACGACATTAACAGCCTTGTTTTTGCTCCCTTACTTCCTCATGTCGAGGTGATCTCATTGCTTGACGGGTGCATTTATGCCCTGCATCCAATCCTGCATAGAACCCAGATAGAGTTTGGCGTTGGTGTAACCCAGGACTTCGGTTAAAAGGTATGACCAAGTCGGGCAACACTGGCCGATATCACAATACGTAACGATTTCCTTGGAGCGGTCTTTCCCTGCGGCCGCTTCCGCGATAGCAGCCAGTTCTTTTTTGTTCTTAAACGTTTTATCTTCGTTAAAGGCGCAGGATGTGGGCATATTAAAAGCGCCTGGTATCCTCCCTGTTTTGGGAATGCAATCCATCTTTTTTTGTCCGGAAAAAAATTCTGCTTCGCGGACGTCCAGTATAATAATCTTGCCCAAATGTTCCTGAATGAATTCCTTATCGGCGAATAAGGCTTTGTTATATTTGCCACGAAATGGTTTTGCTGTAGTGCGCACCAAATCTGTCGACAAGGGTTTCTTTTCTTTATACCACTTGTTCATGCCGCCATCCAGGAGCGCGACATTTTTGACACCGGCGTATTGCAGTGTGCAGGCGACACGTGCACTTTGATAACTCAACCGGGGAGTATCCATTTTTCCGGTGACGACAACCCAGGAATTAACACTGATTCCGACATAGCCGATTGCGTCGTCAAGATCATCCTGTTCGGGAAGCTGTGAATAAAGTCCATCCTTTTGATATGCCCACGCACCGTAAAAGGCGCTAAGTGCTTCGGGGATGTGCCCCTTCCGGTAGTCTTCGACCCGGCGGACATCGAGAATAATCAATTTAGGATTGTTGATATTGGTCAGGAGCCAGTCGGTGGAAACAATAGGTTCAATCTCGCGTGTTTGGCCAAGACAAGGTATTAAGAGAGTTAATAAAATCAGGGGAAGGAGTTTGGACAAAACATTGCTTTTCATGTTGCAACCTCCTTTGAATAAAAGATTAAAGTTAATTAAAAAAACCAATTTTCAAATTAATTATAACATAATCATCTATAAAAGAACTATAATTAATGTCCGTTTTAATTAAATTTATACAATTTACGAAGAACAATAGGCTGGCGGTGATATAATTGCCGCCAGCCTATTGTTCTTATGTTTAATCATCAAACGCCATGCCGGTTTTCCAGACTTCCCAGACACGGCCCACGAGATTCGGGCCGGGCTTAAGTGTGGGCTTGCCGGGTTTCCAGCCTGAAGGTGTGGCCTCGGCGCCCTTGGTTTTGCGGACGTGCTGGAAAGCCTGAATCTGCCGGATGCTTTCCATAACGTTGCGTCCCACCGGCGGGGTCAGGACTTCAAAACCCTGAATGACACCGTCGGGATCGATGATGAATCTGCCACGGGCTTCCACGCCTGCGTCTTCCAGATATACGCCGAAGATACTGCCCACCTTACCTCCGCCGTCGGAGAGCATGGGGAAGGGAATGCCGCCCTTGACCATTTTGGCCAGTTCATGGTCGTTCCACATCTTATGAACAAAAACACTATCCACGCTCATGGAGAGAACTTCAACGCCTAATTTTTGAAATTCAGGATATTTCTCAGCGACCGCCGAGATTTCAGTGGCTCAGACGAAAGTAAAGTCACCGGGATAGAAACATAAAACGACCCATTTGCCTAGAAACTCGGACAGTTGAACATTAATGAATTTGCCTTTAGAATACGCTGGCGCCGTGAAATCCGGCGCCTTCTTGCCGACAGTGACCATGCTCTTCACCTCCTGAATGACTGTTTGTTGTTGGGTTTCTTTCTTAGCGGTGACTTTCCCTCCGACCGGGCCGCCGGTGGGTCTGGCGCACCCTGCCTTAATTTCTTCAGCCATAAGAAAATGCCTCCTTTCTTTTTCACTCAGTTTTTAATAACTTATCCTAAGCTAAGGACGTTTCTTCTTGTCTGTGAAATATATTTTTTTGACTATTTCCAGTTCCGTCATGTCCTTTGGATCAATACCCAGTCGCGCCGCTTCATCTTCCAGAAAATAAGAACTCTCCGATATGAGAGGATATGCCGATTCAAAGGAATCAAAATAGTTCAGATCACTTTTTGTCTCTTCGTAAGCTTTTTTGCCTTCTTCATAAGCTCCATGAATTTCAGCGATAAGATGTATCGTGTTCTTAAGAAAATAATCATTAAAAAAGCGTCTTCGCGATGTGTCCATAATGCTTTGTTGTTCTCCCCGATATAGCGCTAGTGATCATTATAGCAGCTGCATAAACAGCAGTTGTCTTGATGAAAATGATGATCAGATATCGACCACCACAACTGATCGTGCCATTCCGGAGGAATGGACAGGAAATCGTTCCATAGGCCGATAAAAGTTTCCCCTTTCGATGTGAGTCGCGCCCTGGCGTCAGCAAGGTTGACTTTTTGACCAAAGGCCACCAACAGCGAAAATTCCTTACTCTCTCCGGTTTCTATTTGTTGGATATTGTTTGATTTGTCGATCAGATACTGAACGGACGAACGCATTGATGCACCAACAATAGAAGGTGGACTATGAATTAAAAAAATGTAGGCTGAAACTATTTTATCAAAAATATGCCGGCTCAGATTCCACCCTTCGACGTCACGATCGCAATCACCTGGCGAGAGCATCTGAATTTTTTTGTCATTGGAATCGAAAAGAGTCAGACCATCAGTACGGTAGTCTCTCCATCTTTCGGGGGCACGGCAGAAAAAATCAATGTAGTTATTATGAGAATCCAGCATAATAGTTATATGGCCAACAACATAAAAACTTTCTTGCATGGCGCACCCGCCCTCGAACGTAGGTGTTCCTGTAGCGTCAAAATCAGATCTCATTCTAAATATCTGTTCGAAACAGGAAAAAGTTTCAAAGGCATCTTCTTCGGGATCGGGGAAATACCGGATTACCAACTGAACTTCCCTCAGGGCTATCCGCTGATTTGAATTTTCAAAAGCCTGACCGGAATAAACGATATTCTCTCCACTGATCCCAATGTAGTAGGCGCCTTTTATCTTGCTAAACCACAGGTACCATCCGGGAAATCCATCACTGGAAAAAACCTGTGAAATGTTTGAAAACCCGAGGTGCTCGCGCGCCCCATCGTTTTGAAAGACGTGCTGAAACATTTCATTCAGCAATGTTTCTACTGAGGCGATAGAGTCAATGTGTGTCGTAACCGACATAGCGATTTTCCCTTTTGGCAACCGGCTGCAATCCTGCAAGCACCGACTATGCCGGGGCTTGCAGGTAATAATATATTGAAGCGATTACTTATTTTTTTAGTTTGTATCCAGGCCAGCCGTCCATAAAAATGTCCTGAATCATGAGCAGGTTAATGATCATGATAAGAAACGCAGCGGCGTTTTCGGAGGGATGAGAAATTCCACCGCACACGCCGAGAAGCACAGGTCCCCAACTATAGTAGGACCAGGCGAAAAGCAGTCCTACAACAAGAGCAACGATCGTTTTAATAATCCCGCGTAAGATGCCCGGTAGTTTTGCATAGGCCAAGCCGAAAAAACTATTCTGGATTACGGCAATAACAAGGATAAAGTTTGCCATCGTTACAGTGTGGCTGTAACGCCAGCCGAAACTTAATTCGTTCTGACCGCCTATATATGCTTTGTCCCAAAAGTAATCGAAAATAAAAAGCTGCACCTGAAAAATAACGTAGCCGAAAATCAGGCTTCCCACGGCAAAGGCAATGAAGCGCCAAGGTTGTTTTGTTATGATGCTAAATGGCCATCCGTCCCACAGGTGAATCGCATAGAAGATGCCGATGACAGAGCAGAAAAGAATGCCGAGACTGAACTCTGAGCTGGTGGTCTGAGCAATGCCCTGCCACCATGGGGGAACTGCCGTATAAATCTGCTTCGGATGAAACATGGAACCAATGTGGGGATGGAAAAAAATCGTATAGAGAATAATGCTGATGAACGCTATCAGGCACCACGTGGCAATTCCTCTTTTAGGTTGTTTTAATTCATGGAATAGATCTTTTCCAACACCGAACATAAACCATGCACTGATTAGAAAGAAGGGGACGGAAAGTGAAAGCATGGCCCAGGATGTTGTTTCTCTTGTGGACATGACGTCTTGTCCGAGTTCTCCATACTGCACCAGACTATTCCAGTTGAAATAAGTAATGCCAAGTTTGCCGATAACGAAAAACACAATGCCGATTATCAGTATGAGATATATGGCAAGAGTTATCCCCGTGAGCAACGTGCCCTTAGCCAGAGGGTTTGCATCCCGGAGGAAGCTGTGTTTGATCGGCCAAAAATCGAAAAGCTCGGCTTGCCAAAGGATTATGAGCAGCGTCCAGATTACCAGGGAAAAGCCTAAAAGAGGCGTATAAAGTTTAAAGATTCCCGCATTGGAGAAAAATATCCACCACACGACAAAAACGGCAATCACGTGAACAATCAGATTTGCGATTCCCGAAATGCCAACGGACCAGCGCGGAGTGAGATTTCTTGAAGCCAGCCAATTGTCATTTGTGTTATTATTGCTCATAACATACCCCCCAATTAATTATAGTCTCTTGTTGCATCATACAGAAGAAGGGGGTCGAAACCCAAGCAACGCTTTTTGGCAGGAATCGCCCCCTTCGTGTGAAAGTTAATAAATGCAGTTTCGAATTGCCTTCTGCTAGAAAACGATCTCGTCGCCATTTCCAAGAAAAACATTCGAAGTTTTGGCTTTGGCAAGTGTTCCTACTTTCCTGTAAGAAAGATTCTTGCTGGTGCCTTTTACAATGGGAAGACCCGACTGTGCCGCCTTTTCAGCCCAAATCCAACCGGTGCAATGATTGCATCCAATTTTAGTCATATTCATCGCCTTAACGCCCTGAATCAAATCGTCCATCTTGGGATCCCAGTTCTCAAAAGGCGAGATGTGAAGACCTCCGTAGCAGCCATAATTCTTGTTGCCGTCTTTGAAATTTCTGCGTGAGTAATTGATGAGCGATAAAATGCCCGGATGGCAGCAACCGGTAACGGTTACATATCCCTTGTCCTTAACCTTGAAGTACATGACATTCTCGCCTCTCACCTGAAGCGTTGCCGGTGCATCAAAAAAGACAATGGCGGCTCCGTCCTGTAACTTGTAGAGCTTGTCAGTTTTAGTAACAATCAATTCTCCCTTGTGAGGAAAAGCGTTTTTGGGGCATCCAGGCTTTGCAGAGAAATCGGCGCCTTTGAGCAACTCAAAGCTTTTTTTCATTGACGTGCCGGGGAAGTAAATTTTGATATCAGGCTGATGTTTCAGTGTGCTCTCAAGACCAAAGTAATGGTCGATATGGTCGTGAGAAATGATCAATGTCGAGATCTCTTTATTTTTGAGCATTTTGTCGATTCCGTCTTTGGCAAAGACATAATCCATCCATTCAGTGTTCCAACCGGTGTCAAGAAGGTATTTTGTTTTTTTGCCGTTCAGCGCTTCCACTTCAACCAATGCAGCATAACCGCCAAGGTTGTCTTTTTTGTAGGCGACATCATACTGATTCGTGTTAATTCCTCCGGCGGCTTTTATGTCCTGGCCGAGCGTGGCATTGTCGAACCAACTCGTCTCGGAAATACAATGGACCTTCAGGCTTTTAACCTCTCCGAAATCTTCTTTGCCCTGAGCTAGTGCTTTTGACAATGTTCCGACTCCGCCTGACAGCGCAACGCCCGCACCTGTTACGGCAACACCCTTTAGAAATTCTCTTCGTTTCATAATTGTATTCTCCTTCGCAGTTAATTTTTACTTAACAACATCACCCGATTGAAGTTGTCCTTCCATAAAGCGTCTTAAAACATCATCTACATTCCCAATAACATTGAAAATCAATTGTACTGAATAATCTTGTAATTTTTTCTGATAGGATTTGATGATTCCTCCACAAATAATAACATCCATCTTCAAGTAAAGAATTAATGTACACAATTCGTCGGGATTCAAGGCTTCAGCAGCTATTAATTTACGCTCAGTAATGATTCCATTATGAATTGTCACAATCAGCAGTTCTATGTCGTCGTAATACTTCGGGGCTATTCTTCCGTTAATCGTGCAAAGCGCCACTTTCATGACAACATTCCTTTGTCTTTATGATATTCAAAGCAAAAGATATACCAGAAGGCTATAATAAATATAAATCAATATATACAAGATGTTAAGAAGCAACGGTGGCTGTTGTGAGGTTGCGTCTCCTGAAGACTGTTGCGCGAACGCTCTGGCAGAACACGATTAATTGTAATATTCCAACTGCTTGAGAACTGCAACACAGTGCAACTATGTTGCAGTATGTTGCAGCGACAGGGATATTAGCACAACAAACCTAATCGTTTCATCTTCCGCCATACAGTTGTTCGGTCGATTTTGAGAATTTCAGCAGTTTTTTTACGGTTCCATGAATTTTTGCGCAGTGCCATCAGCAGCTGGTTTTTTTCTTCAGTAGGCTCCAAGAAGCTAAAGGTTGCACCATCGTCTCCCTCGATGGTCGGCGCAGCATTTAAAGAAAAAACACATTGAGGAAGCATTGCCAGCGTAATTTTTTCACCCTGACTGAGTATGCAGGCATGTTCAATGATATGCTTAAGCTCTCTTATATTTCCCGGATAGTCATAATCAAGGAGCACTTTCATTGCCTGAGGAGAGATCAGATCCAAATAGTTGCAATCCGAATTGCCGCGATAATTTTCCTTAAAAAAATGATTAATCAGGAAAGGAATATCGGAGCGCCGTTTTCGAAGCGGAGGCAAAACGACATGGATTGAGTTTAAACGATAATAAAGATCCTCCCTGAAAGTGCCCTTCTTGATCATTTCATTAATGTTCCTGTTCGTAGAAGAGATGATTCGTACATCAACAGTCAATGGTTTTGTTGCGCCGAGAGGATAAAAGGCTTTTTCATCAAGCACCTGCAGGAGCTTTGCCTGAAGAGAAACAGGAAGATCGCCGATCTCGTCGAGGAAAATTGTTCCACCTTCTGCCATCTGAAACCTTCCGGGTTTGTCGGTTTTAGCGTCGGTAAAAGCCCCCTTCTTGTAGCCGAAGAATTCTGATTCCAGAAGTTCCCCGGGCGTGGCCGCGCAGTTGACTTTTACGAAGCGACCATTTAGTCGGGGACTTGCCCCTTTGATGCAGCTCGCGAAAATGTCCTTTCCCGTTCCAGTTTCTCCAGTTATTAAAATATTAGCATTTGTTTTCGAAGCGATGGAAAGAATTTCAATAATCTTGGCAATATTTTTGTCTTGGCCAATAATTGCACCAAATAAAGATGTTTTAGGTGAAGGACTCTTTTCTGATTTTTGGGACACATCAACATTCAAAACAGGTTCTTGAAAGCATTCAATCGCACCTTTGATATTTCCGGATTTGTCCGTTATTACGGAAACAGCGATGTCTACCGGAATTACGATGTTTGCTTTCGTCAATATGCTATTTCTGCCTCGTAAGATAGCTTCGCCCCCTCCCAATACCGCGCGGAGCGGACATTTGCTGAAACATTTCTCTGACCGAAAGACTTCATAGCATTTGCATGAAAGAGCCGTAGTTTGTGAATAACCCGTAACCTTTGCGGCATATGCATTGAAATGGACGATATTCATATCGGTGTCAACGGCAAAAACACCAATGGGCAGGCTATCATAATAATCAATTTCTTTTGGTATTGCCTTCATTTCCAAAGAACCTTTTCGACAAATGTATGATGCATTCTCATGTATAATCTATTTTTCTCGCGGGTACGGCCACGCCATGATGCCGCCCTCCATCACTTTAACGTTTTTCCATCCATTGCCTTCCAGCGCTATTGCCGCCTCATAGCCGCGCAAAGAAATTTTGCAGAAACAGATAATCTCCTTGTTTTTATCTTCGGGCAGTTCTTTAAGACGTTTGCGCAGCGCCCCCAGGGGAATGAGTGTCTCACCGATCCCCAGGCGCATTTCTTCAAATTCTTCAGGTCCCCTTGTGTCAATTATGAAGGGTTTTTCACCGGCTTGCAGTATGTCGCGCACGCCTTTGCAACTGATCCCTTTGAGACGGCCTTTCATTTTGTTTTGCATCAGGTGCGCCGTGGCAATAAAGTGATCAATGGCCAGCGAAAAAGGTGGAGCATAGGGGAGGTCCGCGTTGATGAGGTCCTCAACGGTCAGCTTGCCCTGAATCGCCATGGCCCACTGTGCGATTTGTTTGCTCACATTGCCGGGTCCGATGCACTGCGCCCCCAGGACACGGCCTGTTTTGGAATCAGCGATGAGCTTAGTGATCAGAAGCTTGCCTTCCATGAATCCCGGCTTGTCGGGGCTGGCGTTGATAACCGTGATGATGCCCGAAAGCCCGAGCCGTTTGGCCACTGTTTCCGAGAGTCCTGTGGAACCGGCTGCGTAATCAAAGACCTTACAGATGCCGGTTTGAATGGTTCCGGGAAAGGTCACGCAGTTGGTCGAGGCAGCGTTTTCACCCGCCACGCGACCCTGCAGGTTGGCCAGATCACCGTAAGGCGCCAGCACCTTTTTGCCGGTAATCCGGTTTACAGTTTCCACGCAGTCGCCTACGGCATAAATATCCGGGTCGGAAGTCTGCATGTATTCATTTACATCGATGCCGCCCAGTTCGCCGATTTTCAAGCCGGATTCTTTGGCCAGTTTGACGTTGGGGCGCACACCGATGGCCACAACCGCGAGCTCGCAGGGCAGCTCCGTGCCGTTTTGCAGTTTGACCGCGTTGATTTTGCCGTTTTCACCTAAAAACGCCGCAATGCCGTTGTCCGTGATGACGTTGGCACCTTTGCTCTTGACATGATTTTCCACCAGTTTCGCGAGTTCCAGATCCAGAAAGGTGAGGAGCTGCGGAAGCAGTTCAATGACGGTGATTTCGATACCTGCCAGTTGCAGGGCTTCACAGGTTTCGATGCCGATCAGGCCTCCGCCGATGACGACGGCTTTCTTGATTTTGCCTTCATCGCGCACCTTGCGCAGGAAGTCCGCGTCTTTCATGGATTGCAGCGTGGTGATGCCCGCAAGGTCCGCGCCGGGAACAGGCGGCATACGAGGGACGGAGCCGGTGGCGATGACCAGCTTGTCATAGGCCATAGTACCGGTTTCACCTGTGGCCAGTTTTTTGAAGGAGATGGAATGATTCTTAGTGTCAATGCCCGTGACTTCCGTGTTCACTTCAGCGTCAATGTCCTTGGCGTTTAAGTAAAATATTGGGCTCCTCACCACACCGGTGGGTGTGCATAAAAGCATGTTCCGGTCGTTAAAAAACCCACCGACATAATACGGATAACCGCATGACGCCATGGACAGGTCGGCCTCTTTTTGCATAATGACGACTTCGGCATTGTTGTCAATTCTCCGGGCTTTCGCCGCCGCTTTCGGACCTGAGGCCGATCCGCCAATCACAATTATTTTCCTTTTTTGGGTCATAAAGTGTCTCCTCTTTTTATAGTGATGATGAAAATGTGGGAGTGCATCGACAAACCGGATCAATCCTCGATGCAGATCTGTTTATTTTTGATGGCGGCAAGAGTCATGAAACCCAACAAAATGACGACTCCCGAAAGGATTATGATTAAAACCAGCGCCAGATATTTGAATAAAGCCATCTGCGAGTGATGATACATGAGCATCGTGGCAATTGTCAAGGCCGCGATCGGAAAGGTATATGCCCACCAGGACAGGTAATATTTAATCCTCGAAAGCATGCGCAGTTGCGGGATCATCAGAATCAAGACGAATAAACCGAAATAATACAGAATTCGAGCCATCGAATCAACAGCGCCCGTCATTTTGACGTAAGCGATAAATCCAACGGCGGGTGGTGCGATAAGAATGAAAAGCGTCGGTAAAAGCCGCTCAGGGAGAGGGTTATGAAAAAGCAACCGGTATAAAAGAATGGTAAAAAGCGCGATCCAGAAGACCAGACCAATGCTGAAAAAAAACCAGGAAATTTCCGCGGGAGCGTAAGCTACGCCGGCAACTGGAACCAGAATATTGCCCACGACGGGAATGAACCAGGCCGGGCTTATATGGTTGATTTCCAGCGACGGATGACGAATCCAGATCGAAATAATAGCCACGCTGAAGATAAAATGAATGATTGTTCCAACAATCCAAAGCGCCTGCGAGAGCGCAGGGCAAAGGTTCATCGCTCCAATGCTTAAGAGCAGGAGGCTGATTGAAATCGTCGGGAAAAAAGAAAGCTTGGTGATGTTTCGAAATTCTTTTTTGACTTCAGAAAAATGGCGAAGCGCTTTGGCCAGGTACATGGAGAAAATCAAAAGAAAGACAAGAGAAGCCAGCCAAATAAGGGCTGCGCCGATATACCCATTCCACCCCCAAAGGGATTCGGCCCGTTGCCAGGCAATCGCCGCCCCCGCCAGCCCCATTACCACCGCGAAAAACGAAATAGGAAAATGCTGCAAACGCTCACTCATATAGTCTTACTCCTTTTTGGTGACACATTAGCAGCTGCTTGTCGAACGTGCATTGATCTAGGTCAACGTATTGGATATTATCTATAAAAACAATTCCGGTTCCCGGCGCGGTGAGGTAAAAGCAACTTCTAATTCATTTTTGTGCCATAAATAATTGGCATCATCGAAATACTTTGCTTGTACCGGACATTGCTTAATGCAAGCGCAGCATTTAATGCAAATTCCTTTTATTATCGATACGTCATCAGCATCAATCGATCCCATGGGGCAAAGGCTTACACAGAGCTTACAATTAATGCAATCGCTCTTGGTTTTTGGAGTGACCTTTTGTATATAAACCGGGTTGCCGTCTTTATCTTTAGGCTGATAATAAGCCTGGTAAGGTTTGTTTCCCGGTACAAATACGCTCTCCAATACATTTTGCTTAGCAACTTTTTGATAAATTTGCCGCGCAAATTCCGTTACAACAGACATATCTTGCTGATCCGGTCTGTTCATGCCAAGAATTTTAGAAAAGGAGTGTTCGCCTATAAATGCACCACCGGCAATGACTTTCATCCCTTTTAATTCCAGAATATCTCTTAGTTCTATTAAGGCATCGTCATAATGTCTATTTCCATAAACTACCACGGCAATTGCCAATGCTCCATTACCCCTAATGGCATTTAAATATTTTAATAATACATTGGGTACTCTGCCGGCATACACAGGTAATCCGACAACAGCAAGATCGTCTTCTGTGAAAGACACCGGTTCTTTTCTGGCATCCGGTAATGTAAAATCAATATTTTTAACTTCTTTGCTGCTCAAATCGGCGGCAAGTCTGTCGGCTATGCCGGTAATGATTTTCCTGGTGGTATCTGTAGCACTAAAATAAAAACTTTTAATATTCTTGTTCAAGATATCAGACCTTCCTTGCTGCAAATTAATGCAAGTAAATTGATTTTCACCCGGCGTTATTTTTTGAGAAGTTCCATCATCATGTGCTCCGGAACCTGCACAGCCACTACTTCTCCGCGGGCACAGATTTGGCCATTGGCCGAAAGTGTTGATTCCACGATCACCTTGCGGCCTTTGACTTCTTTGACTCTTCCGCGGATTTCCAGCGGGACTCCCATCGGCGTTGGCAGCAAAAAATCAACGTGCAGTGAGCCGGTAAGGAAGCGCAGGGGAGGTTGAGTATCCATGTCCCTGCCTTCGGAGCGGTATTTGGCGGCGGAGGCGGTACCTGTTCCGTGACAATCGATTAGAGAGGCAATCATTCCCCCGTACACAAATCCCGGAACAGCCATATATTCCGGCCTGGGTTCGTGGATACAGACGGATTCTTCTCCGTCCCAGTAACTTTTTATTTTCAGCCCATGTTCATTGAGACGGCCGCAGCCGTAACAGTGGCTCAAATCATCCGGGTAGTAATCCTGAAATGCTTTTTTAGTCATGTAATCTCCTTTTTGTATTATTGAGAAAATAGCTTTCTTCACTTCGCACATCTTCTAAGAAACTTCACTGTAATTTGCCCTACTCCCCTAGAACAAGGGGTTGCAACCACTTGTTCTGACTGTACCTGCTCACCCCTTACCTCTGACGCCTCACACTTCACGCAAACGTAAGTTTTGTCCCCGACATATTTAAAATAAATTGATCAGGCATTTGCTTTTCCATGGCCATTATAGCCTTTCTGCCCGTACAATGTGTTGGAATGATAAAGGCCGGGTGAAGCTTCTGCAGTTCATCAGTTGTCCGGTCAACAATCGGCTCAAAAAACGGGCCGGAGAGATGAAATCCGCCCATTATGACGTGAACCTTATCGATACCGGTTACAGCCATTGCGTAGCGCACAGTATTGACAATGCCCGAATGGGCGCAGCCGGAAAGAATCACCAGCCCCTTGTCTTTAAGATTCATAACAATGGATGTGTCGTCTTCGATGGGATCCCAGACTTCCTTGCCATCTTTTTGGCAATGAGGGAGGGGCCACCCTTTTTCAAAATCCGTGGTGTGTGGGACTTCACCCAGGAAAAGAATGGAGTTATCCAGCAGCGGATAGGGCTTGTCCGTTTCAATTACAGAAAGGCCCGCTTGTTTAACCATGTCGCGCGTCAATTTGGGAAAATTGAGTTTGAATTCTTCGCCCAGTTTAACATAACGCGGCGACTTAAATACGGCCGGATGCACAACTAAAGGAACGTTTTCTTTCCCGATCATCGCTGCCATCCTGGTCATACCGCCTGTGTGGTCACTGTGTCCATGCGAGAGAGCTACAGCCTCGACTTCCTTCAGATCAACTCCCAGAGTTTTAACGTTTTGCGCCGCGCCGTTTTCGGAAAAGCCAAAATCAAAAAGCAGCGTGTGCGTTTTGCCTTCTCCGGTCGTTTTGACAAGCGCCGAAAAACCGTGTTCCGCCAGAACAGAGGCGCGGATTTCACCATCTTGGAGCGGCATGGCGCGTGTAACGACGGCATTGTTGTCCATCGCCGTCATTTCGATATAGTTGTCCTGCAAGGTCATAATCTCGACCTTATCCACAGCGTTTAATTTAATTGCAGCCATTGTATATTTCTCCTTTTAATTTAGTGATCGCAGACATTTGCGCCGACTTGCAGTGTGCCGGCAAAATAATCGGTGATTAGTTTCTCTGGTGTGTCCGCGGGTGCGCCGACCACCACTTGGATGTTCTGCTGGGCGAATAACTGCTGGGCGCGCTGACCCATGCCTCCCGCGATAATTATGGTCACGCCCCGTTCGGCAAGCCACGGCGGTAAAAGCCCCGGCTCATGAGGGGGTGCCGCAATCTCTTCGCTTTTGATAATGTTTTTTGTTTGAGGATCAACATCGACCAGCGCAAAACTCGCGCAGTGGCCGAAATGCATGGTCAGTTTTCCTTCCGCTAATGGTATGGCAATTTTCATGGTGTTTTCTCCTTATGAATTTAGTTTTTTTGATTGATCCAAGCCCGTGATTTGATCGATAATATCCTGCATAATTACCCCCGTCGGGGTGTTTGATGAATGATAAATAAAAACTTTTCCGGAATCGCCGGATTGGGCAATGCCCGGGTCCATGGGAATGGCGCCCAGGAAAGGAACTTTCATGTCCACGGCTATTTTTCTTCCACCACCCGCGGGCAGAATCTGTGTAATTTCACCGCATTTGGGACAAACAAACCCGCTCATGTTTTCGATGATGCCCAGTACCGGCACATTAAGCTGTCGGCAGAAGCTGATTGATTTGCGTACATCCACCGCCGCCACCCTCTGCGGCGTGGTAACTATGACCGCGCCGTCGAGCGGCGAGATGAGTTGACAAAGCGAAAGCGGTTCGTCGCCGGTTCCGGGAGGTGCGTCCACAATCAGATAGTCCAGGTCGCCCCATTCTACATCCGTGAGAAACTGCTTTATTACTCCCATTTTCATTGGACCACGCCAAATGATGGCGTCGTCGGGGTTTTTAAGTAAAAATCCAATCGACATGATTTTCATGTTACCCAGTTCTACCGGAAGCAATCCTCCGTCAGTGCCCTGGAGGGTTTTGTCTTCCAGCCCGAGCATGGTGGGCACGCTCGGGCCGTGAATATCGACGTCTAAGAGGCCGACGCGCAAACCGTTCAGTGCCAGCGCCGTGGCCAGATTAACGGCAACCGTGCTTTTGCCGACGCCGCCCTTGCCGGAAAGCACAACAATTTTGTGTTGAATGCGGCAAAGCCGGGCCTGCAATCTGCGCCGGTCGGCAAATTCCTCCGGTGATTCATCCTTGCCTTTTTTAGTGGCGGAACAGGTTGAATCGCCGCAGGTATCACACGTTTTCTTCGGGCTGGACGCGGTTTTTGCCGCAGATTCTTTTTCGTAATTTACCAGAGCCGCTTTTAGAGTATTTGTAGCCAGTAGCGCACAATGGTCGTGGTCTTCGGGAAGTCCTTCCAGCGCTTTGAGCACATCCTGCTGGCTGATCTCTTTGGCTTCTTCAACGGTTTTCTCCCTGGCCAGACAGGTTGTCATGCTGCCGCATGCCCGTGACGGATCGCAGCCATCTGTGATAAACGATATTTTCTCTATCTTTTCATTTTGTACATCAAGCCAGAACTCCATCGTGTCTCCGCAGGGACCGGTGATTTTTGCGTGCCCGTTAAATTTATCGAGTGCTCCCATGTTATGCGGGTCTTTTGCATGCCGGCGCGCTGTCAGATAAAAATTATCCAGATTAATTACTTCCATTTTTACTTTTTATACCTCCTAAAGATTAAGATTTTCCCAAATTTGTTTAATGTCGGCGGCGCTGACAGCGTCGATTTCCACAACTGCCTTTTTTTGTATTTGCGCCAGCGTGACAGCCCGGTCGTAGCGAATTCGTCCGGCAATGCTCGCCCCGGCAAGCCTTGCTTTATGCTCGATTTGTTGAGTCATTTCCGCGTTTATATCCCATTTGTTGACGCAAATGGCTGTCGGGATTTGAAAATGGCGAGTCAGCGAAAGCACTCTTTCCAGATCATGTTCGCCGGACACCGTTGGTTCCGTGACAATAAGAACCTGTGAAGCGCCGGTGAGGGATGCGATAACAGGGCAGCCGATGCCTGGTGGACCATCCACAATTACCATTTTTAAATTTTGTTCCTCTGCGATGCGGCGCGCTTCCCGCCGCACGGTGGAAACAAGCTTGCCGGAATTTTCTGCGGCCACTCCCAGGCGTGCGTGCACCATCGGGCCGCAACGCGTCTCCGATACAAACCACTGGCCGCAAAGGCATTCCGGGAAATCAATTGCCTGTTCAGGGCAGAACCGGACGCAAACACCGCATCCTTCGCAGGAGATGTGGTCAACTGAAAACAAAAGCCCGCCTTCAGGGGTGTGTTCTTTCCGGATCGCATCGAAACGGCAGTAATCATAGCAGATGCCGCAGCCGATGCAGTCGGCCTGACGAAGCACCGCTTCGTGACCGCCGCGGAATTCATGCTTTTCCCGAATATCAGGCGCCAAAACCAGATGCAGATCCGCTGCGTCCACATCGCAGTCGCAGATGACGGGACGTTCGGCTAAAACGGCGAAAGAAGCGGTGACACTGGTCTTGCCAGTTCCTCCCTTTCCGCTGATGATAACAAGCTCTTTCATTTATTTACGATTTCCTTTTTCGCCGGATGCTTTA
Source organism: uncultured Smithella sp. (assembly GCA_964646755.1). GTDB lineage: Bacteria > Desulfobacterota > Syntrophia > Syntrophales > Smithellaceae > MVRV01. Next base: position 51,660 of record CAZYIE010000009.1, on the reverse strand, counting down.
CTTTTCGATAACCTTCCTTTTTCCGACCGATGCTTCGGCATTATCTTCAGGGTAACAATTGCCCCAGATCGGATCATTGCCGTACTGTCGCCACCACCAGCGGTTATAGTCTTCCCACCAATCAAGAATTCCAAACTCTTCTTTCATCAATAAAGCAAAGGCTTTGTTAATTTCCTGCATTTTCGCATGCGCTTCTTTTTTTTTATTGATGTCCGGATGCCAGATTTTGGCCATATCCCGATAGCCTTTCTTGGCGGCCTCTGCCGTACCCTTTCCGGAAATGCCCAATAAACGCCTGGCTCTATCTATTTCATGATTCCGATTCATTGTTGAATTTCTTCTGAAAAATATTCTGCCAAAACGCCTCGCGGCATGTTTCCACATACCTTTTTATGTCTTCAACGCCATTCATGCAGTCGTTCTCACCTGTTCCCTTCATGTTCGGCAGGCCACCAGGACATCCTGATTTGTGCCCTGGTACTCATCCGCCGTCAATCCGTATTCTGTGAATATATCCTTTGTTTCGATCATGGTGCCCGCGCCTACTTCATGCCGTCTTCCCTCCAGCGCGTGAATCTTATCAGCGAGGGCAAATCCCCGCGAATTGAAATCGCTCAGGACCATTTTCCCGACCGGTGACGGTATCCGGATCAGTTTCAAGAATATAAGACCGCTCTTTATCAATATCGTAGCCATATTGTCGATATAGCGCTGATAATTTTCTACTAATTCATTTTCCGTCACAACCGCATTGTCCTTTGCTATAAGATACTAGTATATTATTCTTATTTCAACAACGCAATAATATCCCTGGCGCCCTTGATTTTATCACCGAGTTTCACTTTGATCTCCGAATCAATGGGCAGAAAAATATCAACCCGCGAGCCGAAGCAGATCAGGCCATATCGTTCGCCCCTTTTGACCACGTCGCCGGGTTGGACATAGCAGATGATCCGCCTCGCGAGAATTCCGGCTATTTGTTTTACAAGCATTTTTGTCTTTCCGTCCGCGATGACCGTTGCTGTTTGTTCGTTTTCGAGCGACGCTTTATCAAGAGCCGCGATATGAAATTTGCCGGGGTTGTACTTAACGATTTCGATTGTGCCGCCAATCGGCGCGCGATTCACGTGTACGTTGAACACAGAAAGAAAAATACTGATTTGTTTTACATTCTGTTGAAGATAATCGGGTTCATAGATATCCTTGATTACAATTACCTTGCCGTCAGCCGGCGATACCACCACATTTTCTCCTTCAGGTGTTCTTCGCCTGGGGTCACGAAAAAAGAACAGGACAAACAGGGTAAGTGCCAGTAATATAAAACCTGCAATTATCCATTCCAGCCACATCAGCACAATCGTCAGAACGGCCAGCGGAATAATCAGTTTTAATCCCTCGAAAGCTACCGGTATTGCGTTTTTAGAATTCATGCCTTGATCCTTTCGTCATGTCCGGCCTTTTCCCGTTATCTTATAAAACACATCGTGATCCGCGCGCAGTGTCGTGATTTGTTTTTCGTCCGCGAGCTTTTTGAGTTTTTTGACTGCGTCATGTGGATGCAAACCCAGTCCTGAGCAGATTCCGGAAAGCGTGCAGGGACGTCTCGCCAACAGATTGACGATTTCGGCAGTGTTTGTGTCGTTGGGCAAAGAGCCGGAAAAAGAATCACTTTCATGTTTACTGATAACATCTACTGTGCCCGGAAACAGCAGGGCGAACTTCGCCATCTGACTGCCTGCCACGGTGCAGGCAAAGTCCTCTGCCGCCGGGCGGCAAACTGTGTTGAGCTGCACTCTCTGTGCTCTGATCTTTTTGGCGTAAGCGGCAATTTTTCGCACTTCGGTGTCCATGCCGGTAATGCCCGAAAGCAAGAGGACTTCCAGCCACACGTCGCCTGGAAAATTTCGAGTAAACTCAATCAGGCCGCTCACCATTTCATCAAAAGAAATATCCGCTTGCGGGCGATTGATGTAATGGAACAATGCTTCATCCCCTGCATCCAGCGAGGGAATGACCAGATCGGCCTGCATCAGGGCTGTCCGGACTTCCGGCATAAACAGCAAAGAGCCGTTTGTCAGAACGGCCACGGGTATTTTTGTTATTGCCTTGATCATGGCAATAAGTTCACCGATTTCTGAATGCAGTGTCGGTTCCCCGGAACCGGCGATACTGATGAAAGAGGGATGTTCCCCCGTTGTCAATTTGATTTGTAACTCACTTATTATATCTTCGATGGGCACATAGGGTCGCCGTTCAATTGTTTTTTTTGTTGTTCTGCCCAACTGGCAATAGATACAATCGTAAGTGCAGGTTTTAAAAGGCACAAGATCAATACCCAGTGACCGCCCCAGTCTGCGTGAGGGAACGGGACCGTAAAGATGTTTAAAATTGTTTGAACTCACTTTTTAATCTCCACAATGCGATTGCCCGCAACGCTGGCTTGCGCCACAGCAAGTTTGACCGGTTTCTTCCAAAGAGCAGCCCTTACGTGAGTCGCGCGGGCTTTGCCCCGATGATTTCAAAATAAAACCGCTGCCTCCGCTGATTATCCTTCGGACTTCGCCCTTGCATTCGGGGCATTCTTTAATGGGCGCGTCTTTTATGTTTTGCTCTCTTTCGAAACGTAGACCGCAATTGTTACATTGATATTCATAAGTCAGCATAATTAAATCACCTCTGCTTTTTTGAAAAAAGCCAAATTTTCGATCAGGCTCTGAAAAAGTCCCCGGTATTCCGGCAGCGCATCGACCATCAGGATGCCCCGGGAATAGCTCTCCGCAATCCGCCGGTCGTCCGGTATTTCCAGTAAAAGGCGAATGTTTTCATTTTTACAATAATGGTGGACCCGGTCATCCCCGCTGCCCATGCGATTGACGATAACGCCGAAAGGAATTTTAAGTTCGCGCACCATATCGACAGCTAGCGAAAGATCGTTCAGGCCAAACGGCGTAGGCTCCGTTACCAGTAAAACCATATCAGTATCCCGAATAGCGGCGATAACCGGGCAGGAAGTTCCCGGCGGCGCGTCCAAAATGGCCGGCATATTCTTCTGCAAGCGCTCTTTGACTGCGCGGATCAGCGGCGGCGCCATGGCCACACCGACATCCAAACGCCCGCCAATAAGCATGATGTTTTCCGACTCCATAGTTTCCACTACGCCGATTCGTCTTCCGACCTCCGAGATGGCTTTTGTGGGACAGACGAGTGTGCAACCGCCACAGCCATGACACATTTCTGGGAAGATCAGCGGTGAAGTTCCAAACGTGACGATGGCATGATACTCGCAAAATTTGCTGCATTCGCCGCAACCATCGCAAAGCGCTTCATCCACCTGGGGAATCGGAATCGTTACGATTTCCTCTTTGACCTTGGTGCCCCTGAGAAACAGGTGCGCATTGGGTTCTTCCACGTCGCAGTCCAGAAGCTGAACACTAACGCCCATTGTACGCGCAAGATTGACAGACACGGTGGTCTTGCCGGTTCCGCCTTTACCGGAAGCGATGGCTATCTTCATTGAATACCCCTTTTGCCGAAAGTGTCCCGGTGATGAAACCGATTCGCCGCCACGTAGGATCCAACGGAGAACCCTGTATGGGCGCTGATGATCGGGCATTTTGTCTTGTGCAGGAAAAAAATGTTGTGCGCGTCGTTGCTGAGTGTTTCAAAATTGCCCTGACCTTTGGCGATGATCAGGTCGGCTGCATCGAATCGTCGCTGAAACTCCGGGCTGCAATCATCCAAAAGCGTTCCCGGCGCGTCCGAACCGTTGTCGATTATTTCCACAATTTCTTCAAGTCCCGCCGCCAGCGCATCGAAGCGGGTTGCATCGTTAATGACCGGTGCGCCGCGCACGGCCAGCGTGACTTTTCCGCCGGAAAGTTGTTCGATGAGCAGCCGGTCAAAAAATATTTCCCCGGCGTTATCGGCAAGATACAAAATAGTTTGTGCTTTTGAGATGGCTTTTTTGAAAGCCTCCATATCACCGAAAATTGGCTGCATGTGGGCACTTTGCAGTTCCGCGTAAATATCTCCGAATCCAATGCCGTTTTTGGCCCCCAGGTCGATGATGTTGCCTGTGATGGCGTAACGAACCGCCATGGTCAGGGGATCGAATGAAGTCGTGATGCGTCGACGGATTGAGGAGATTAAAGCCGCCGCTAACGCGTTGTGTGAATCCTTGGCAGCGCGGTAGGGATCATCCATCATTAGAAGACCGCGCACCCGGCGATGAATGATTTGCGAAATAGCAGGCGGTGATTGATGCATATCAAGTTCACTGAGCCATTGCAAAACATTGTGCATCAGGCGCTGCCGTTCATCATCCGAGGAAACAGACATTTTTACTGAGTCTGCTGCCTGGCGGACGAAACAGGGAATACAATCAAGAGAAGTTTTCATGGCCGGCTATATCCGCGCTTTCCCCGTTTTTGAGCGGTTCGTTCGTCCACATCGTCCTGCCAGCCGTTCTTCTTTACGTCGTGAAGATCAAATTTGGCTGTGTAGGGCTTGATGTCCAGAAGAGGTGTGCCGTCCAATATGTCCAAGCTGTCCAGACGCAAAATATTGCCTTCGCGACCGATTAATTCCACGACACTCATGCCGATGGCGTTGGGACGGTAAGGCTGCCGCGTCGAAAAAACGCCGCGCTCTATATCCTGCAAAAAAGGCTTGACGATCAATTTAACCTGTGGTGACCGATGAAAGTGATAAATCAAATAAATGTGCGAAAAGCCTTCCAGATCTTGCAGTCCCAAAGCATATTCCGGGAACACTTCAATGTGTCCCTTGCAGCCTTTGGCATAAACGGGCTGAATAGGCGTTTTCTCCGCAACAGTATGTTCGCTATGGATCACACCAATTTGTTTGTACGTGAACAACTTGTCTGTCATACCCAGTGTCCATCAACATCGGCGGATGAAGCGTCGGAGAGTTTACCTTCGCGATAAAGGTTCAGCGCTTCCGTTATGGTCGATGCGGAAGTGTTATAAATTATGATGCCCGCTGCCTTTAGTACTTTGAAAGCCTTCGGGCCGCAATGTCCGGTGACAATTGCCTTAGCGCCAAGGCGGGCGATGTTCTGCGCAGACTGAATGCCCGCGCCCTGCGCCGCGTTTAGATTCTGCTCATTATCGACGATTTCGAAGGTGTTGGCCTCCAGGTCATAAATGAGAAATTTCGGCGCGCGTCCAAAACGGCTGTCCAGAGGAGCGCTTAAGTCGTTTCCTGATGTGGTCAGTGCAATTTTCATATTGTCCTTTCTTTTCTTGTCCTTAGTTATAAGATTCCATTAACTCGCGTGATTCGGTCATAAGGTGTGAGGCGAGTTCTTCCATATTCGTTTGTTTCCAGAAGGGCAACCTGCGGTGAGTCTCCAGGTATTTAAGCGGAATGGAGTGAGTTCCCACTACCACCGGTAGCTTAAACTGCTCTTCAATAAACACTTTAAATTGACGGATTCTCGGACATGGGGGGTATCCCACCACAAGGCCGGTGGCCAAGTGGACGACGTCGCACCCGTTTTTCAGAAATTCCGCAGGCACATATTCCACGTTTCCGCCCGGACAACCACCGCAAGTCGAATATCCCACGATTTCCAAAGCATCGCCCGGCGCGTACCGGGCAAAGCCACCCTGACGCTCGCGCAATGCCCTGAAACATTTTCCTCCTCCGCAATTGCAGTAGCGGGCGCAGATGATAATCCCTATTTTTTTCAATTTCAGTTCCTCTTGGAAGAAGGTTTTTGAGACCGATTTACCTGGTTAAAATCGGTGGCGGCGGTGCGAAGCGGTATGAGATGCACCGCCGCCATCCTGACGTGGATAGAATCCACGCCTATGTTGGCTGCTCCTTTGACGGGGAGTTGTTGATTCTAGCCTTTGGCTGTCAAGTCGTCCAGACGCTTTTTAATGGCGTTAATTTCGGCCTCTAAATATGCGGCCTGAGTTTTTAAGGCCTGTTTTTCTGACGCCGGATCTTGGTTTGCCCAGGGCGCATTGGCGCCGCCAAACCATGCTCTGCCCGGCACACCGGTTGCGAAAAAGCGGTTACGCCGGCCAAATCCACCACCTCGTCCTCCGAATCCTGCTCCACGTCCAAAACCCATCCCGAAGTTGCGCCCTCCGGCGTTATTTGTGAGTCCCGGCATTTCAACTCCAGCGCAGTTACCTGCCGCCCGCCCGGTCATTGGTCCCATTCCCATGGGGCCTGTTGCATCTCTTCTTGGCATGATGAAAATCCTCCTTATTATACGATTATTTGTCTATTCCCGAACCATCGCCGTTTTACATTTCGGGCACTGAACTTGCGTGCAGGGCACGCCTCTTTCATGCGGTTGTGTATGCCCACACTGGAGACACCGGCAAGTACCTGCCGCGCCTCCCGCAAGCGGTCCACCCTTACGGCCCCGGCCACCACCCAGTCCCTTACCGCCACCAGTTCCTCTTCCGCTGCGAGTGCTTCCATTCATTTCCCTTTCCTCCTTGTTGTTTGAGTGTATCTTTTTTTCTTGCTACCGGTCGCGATAACTCAAATCCTATTTCCCACTGCTATCAGAAAACAAAAACTGCAACCGCCAGAACAGTGGTAAAGTCTTTTGTTTTCAGGACGCAGGATTGCGTGATGTTTTTCGTGCCGACAATTTTGCCGCTTATCTTAAATAGCTCCTTTTTTTCATCCCAGCTTTCGTCGACGTTGAAATCGATGCCCAGCGTCGAAGCCAGCATTGCTGCCGCCAGGTCTTCCGCGTAGTCGCCCGTCTGGCGTTCCGTGTAGCCAAACGCGTGATGCTCGCTGATATAGCCGTATGTTTTTTTATCCACAGGTATCGCGCAGCCGACGGATGCAGAGATAAGACGCCGGGGCTCATCGCTGCAACAGCGGCTCATTACACAGAAAGTTATTGCGCCCGGCTGAAGTTTCTTTAATCCTTCCGCCCGCGAAATGATACGGCAGCCCGGTGGCATAATGCTCGATACCTGCACCAGATTGCACTTTTCAATGCCTGCATCACGCAGCGCCAGCTCAAATGAGTGCAGCTGTTCGCGGTGTGTGCCGACGCCTTTGGTGAAGAAAAGCTCCTTGGGAATATGCTGATTCAATGTTTTCTCTCCTTAATTCTAATTATTCAAGATAATGGCCTTCCATTAAGACTGAGCCATAGATCATCTAACGTTGTTTCCCCTTCGGCGATTTTGCTTCCGGAGGCCCATACAGCCGCGGACATGACAGCCGGGCATGGTAAAGATTGCCTGATCAAGGCTGCCGGTTTGATAAGCGTCAAGAACTTCTTCCACATGCCCTCGCACAAAAGCATATACCCGAATGCCCCGAGAGGTGAGGGCCGCTTCGAGAGGACGGGAAATTGCGCCACAAATCAATACATCGATTTGCTTTTCCTTGATCTGGGTTGCCCTTCCCGCAATATCTAAGGCGTTCATTTTAACCGTTGTCCGTTTCCGACCCTCTGTACCGTCGAGTTCCAGAAGCAATAGCTGATCTGCGGTATCAAAAACAGTGGAGATATAATCTTTCCATACGGACAGGGCGATCTTCATTCTTTTATGCCTTTTCGGTCTGAGGGGGTGCTGCTATTTTCTTTCATGATTATGTTAATTAGCAAGGAAAGTGCCAGACGAGTATTTTTTTTGGTTAAGCTAGTAATAATAATAGCTTGCCATAAATCAGGTCTTCTTTTGGTGAAATATGGTTGCAATAATACAACTTTTGTTGCGACTATGTCGCAATATTGCGATTTGTGATAGGAACTTCCTTTTTGTATTGGCCATAGCGCAAACTTTCTTCTGGTTATAATGTTTTTAAGCGGACATTCTTTAATAGAAAGAATAATAAAACTTTCTAATAATTATTCTTTGACATTTTTATGCTTTTGTTAATTTATACAGCGTTATTAAAAATTAACTACGGTAAAATTAATGCTTAAAGATAATTATTTAAGGACTCATAACTATCTCCGGGTGTCCGTGACTGACAGATGCAATCTTAGATGCAGGTACTGTATGCCTCCGGAAGGTGTGAAGTTTGTGACTCATGATGAAGTTTTAAGAAACGAGGAGTTTGTAAAACTTATTGATATTTTTATCAGGATGGGCATAAAAAAGATAAGATTTACAGGGGGAGAGCCTCTTATCCGGAAAGGCTTTTTCGATATAATTTCAGCAAATGTTAAAATGCATCCTGAAATTGATCTGTGCTTGACAACAAACGGAACGCTCCTGGAAGAACATCTTGCCGACCTGAAAAAATATAATGTAAAAAAACTCAATATAAGCCTCGATACAATGTCCCGTGAAAAATTTCATTCATTAACCGGTGCAGACCATTTCAATACGGTAATAAACAACATCGAAAGATCGCTGAGTTCCGGTTTCTTCGATATCAAAATAAACGGTGTCCTCCTTAAAGGCACCTTAGAGGAAATTGACGATTTCCTCGACTACTTTGCTGACAAAAATATTACACTACGCTTTATAGAGAGAATGCCTGTAACGGAACAAGATGAGTTTAATGAATTCATTCCATCAGATAAACTTATCCGGTTACTTGGCAGTAAGGGAGAACTTATAAGAAAAAATGGTGATGATACAGGTGTTTCTTTGAGATATGATCTTAAATATAAAAACAGAAACATCCGAATTGGAGTGATCCCGCCAGTGACGCATAGATTCTGCGCTACATGCAGCCGATTAAGAATAACAGCAGATGGTAATTTTAAAACATGTCTTCACTCAAGCACACTCTATAATCTGAAGCATTTGCTGAGAAACAAGGCAGACGAGACAGACATTATTGAGTATATTTTTTCAGCAATAAAGGAAAAAGAAGAAGGCCACAATATTAAATGTACCGCGGATAATACAGGATGCAGATCAATCACATCCGGTATTAAGTCGATGTCAAATATCGGAGGGTAGCTGCTTAAAAGCTACGAGCCTCATTTCTTGCCGCAATTTCATAATCTTCATATAAGGTAATGAATCTTTTATAACTATAGATACCTTCATAACATCAACCTTACACCCTTTTAATATTTGGAAATTATTACCGCCCCTTGTTGCTCAACGTGATTATCGGCCGATATTTATTTTACCGGTTCCATCGGCTCATTCAGGTATTTTTTGGCAAGATCAATATATAGTTGCTTGGCAAAACCCCACAGTTCTTCGTCTTTTGCTGTTACATCACGGATGATTTTTGCTGGATTGCCGGCAACAACCACCTTTACGGGGACGATCTGTTTTGCTGTAACGACAGCACCCTCTGCAACAATTGCACCTTCTCCAACTTCCGAAAGGATGCTGAGAACGGCACCCATTCCGATCACTACATTATCTCCTATGGATTGCCCGTGAAGAATGGCGCCGTGACCGATTGTGATTCTTGCGCCGATGCGGTTTGTAAAGCCCGGAGGCGCGTGGATAATGACTCCTTCCTCCACGGCTGTGCCGTCTCCGATTTCAATGCGGCCATAGTCTCCCCTTAAAATGGCGCCATGGCCGATATAGCAGTTATTGCCGATCGCTACGTCGCCGATAACATCGGCCAGTTCACTGATGTAGGTATCTTTTCCTGAAGTTGGCTGTTTGCCGCCAAATCTGTAAAGCATAAAACACTCCCCCCTTTATGGTTGTCTCAAAATTTTACAAATACAACTCTTGTTCTTTTCTGGTGTGACATGATCTTTGTAATTGTTTGACGAGAACTTACTTTTTTACGGAAGGCAGCATAGGAAATTCGGGATTATACGTCAAGGTAATTCTGGCTAAGAATGCAGGCTGAGGAGATCAATCATTTCCTTCTTGATTTTGTCTTCTTCCACGGTGTAACTCCATTAATGTCGTCCAGCGAGCGCGACCTCGAAAAAATTGGTTATTTGGGAACGGCAAGTCCCAGGGATTTGATCTTGCGATAAAGCGTGCTTTTGTGCATGCCCAGTTGTCCGGCGGTCTGTGGACGATTCCAGTTGTTTTGTCTGAGGGCTTTAAGCAGATAGGTGGATTCCATATCCTTGAGAGATTCGGAATCAGTTGAATTGTGGACGGCTGATGCCCCCGCAAAAAGCGATTCCGGCAGATGCCTCTTTTCGATGAGTCCGTCTTTGCAGAGAATAAAAGCTCGTTCTATAAGATTGGCCAGTTCGCGAATGTTGCCCGGATAAGCATAGGCCATTAAAACGGACATGGCTTCATCGCTGATGGCCTTAATATCTTTTTTCTGCAGTACGTTAAAATGGTTGATGAAGTGTTCCGCCAGCAGGGGAATATCTTCCATCCGCTCGCGAAGCGGCGGCAACGTGATTTTGAAGACATGAATCCTGTAGAACAGGTCTTCCCGAAAGCGGCCCTGTTGGACAAGTTCCTTAAGATTTTTGTTGGTGGCCGAGATCATGCGCACATTGTGTTTAAGGCTTTCCGTCGCGCCCAGCGGCTCGTATGTTTTTTCCTGCAAAACCCGCAAAAGCTTTGCCTGCATGGCCGGTGTAATATCTCCAATTTCGTCGAGAAACAGTGTGCCGTTTTCGGCCAGGCGAAATCGGCCCGGCTTGTCTTTTTTTGCGTCGGTAAATGCACCAGCTTTATATCCGAAAAGCTCCGACTCCAGTAGAGCGTCCGGCAGAGCGCTGCAATTGACGGCAATAAACGGCTGTTTTTTTCTCGGGCTGAGGTTATGAATGGCGCGGGCGAAAAGTTCTTTGCCAGTGCCGCTTTCTCCCTCGATCAGAACCGTGCTTTGGCTTACGGAGATGTCGGGAAGGATATCAAACAGTTGCAGCATCTTGTGGTTTTTCGAGATGATATCCGCAAAAGAATATTTCGCCTTGATGGCTTTGCGCAGGCCTTCTTCGACACTTATATCCCGGAACGTTTCTACCGCTCCCAGTTGAGCGCCGTCCTTGTCGCGCAGTAAGGCTGTGGAAATACTGATCGGAATCCGTCTGCCTGCAGCGTCGATTATATGAACTTTTTTGTTGATAATCGGTGCCCCGGTCTTCATGGTAGTGCGCAGACAGCAGCTTTTTTCACAGATGTCCGCTTTTAAGACATCCTTGCACAACTGACCCATGGCTTCTTCTCTGGTGACGCCCGTAATCTCCTGGGCTGAGCGATTAAAAGAGGTGATCCGCCAGTTTTGATCTACGGTAAAAACGCCATCCGCAATGGAATTGAGGATGATGTTTTGCTCGTCTCCCGGATTAAAGGGCAAAGGTTTAGGGGATTGCCTGACTTTCATATCAGAACCTTAACTTATGGCATTAGCCTTCATGGCAGCCATGCTCATGTTGTGAGCAGGCGATACCGGAATCCTGCAGCTGCCCGGCAAGCCATTTCTGGGCGACATCTTTCACATCACCGGAACAGCCGCGCAAAACCTTAATTCCGTTGCTTTCCAAAACATTCACGGCGCCTTGTCCCATGTTCCCGGCCAGCATCTGCGTCACGCCCATTTGTGCCAGTATCGAGGCAATATCCGATTTGCAGCCGCAACCGGCGGGCGGAGTGATTGTTTCCTGCGACAGTATTTTGTTTTTGTCGTCAATCGTGAATACGGTAAAATATTCACAGTGGCCGAAATGTGCATCCACCTGGTTCTGATTGGATGGTAATGCGATCTTCATAATGTTCTCCTTTTGTAATTATTGTTATTTTTCATGAACTGGCTTTGCAATGCGGACATATTTGAGTGTCCTGCTCCTCGTGACGGCAATCGAATTCTCTATGGTATTTCCCGCAGGTGAAAGATGTTCCCATCCTTGATGGCAACGTCTCCGCCTTCAATTTTCAGCGCCTTGCCGTGAATCAAGACGTCGGCAATCTTTTTATGGGCTGATTCGATGATCCGGCCAAATGTCTGTCGCGAAATGCCCATTTTCCCCGCTGCCTCCTCCTGGTATAGACCATCGAAATCGGCCAGACGCACTGATTCGTACTCATCAAGAGAAAGCACCACTTCATCCAACTGTGAAGAAGGTATTCCTCTGGGCTTAAAATAATTTTTATCCGGCATGCAACCTACTTGCCGGCAGCATTTAGGTCTCGACATTTTCCTGGATTACTCCTTGGGACATATTATAGGCATATGCCCACAATATGTCAAGACATAAAATCAATTTGAATTGAGTAAAAATAATATACTGTCGAAGAATAATTCGGAAACATCTCATTTCCTTGTAAGTATTCCTAATTATAATAATTTCAGCGATACTATTACTTTAATGAATTTGCTTTTTGATTTACCGGCTGTTACAAGCTGGCAACTTATCTTAGGGAGGGTGTTTTTATGAAAAATATTTTTTCAACCCGCACGGGGATGATTATTGTCGGCGCTGTTATCGGTATTGGCGCAGCTCTGCTCCAGTATTTCGGCAATCCGCCCAATATGGGGATTTGCGTTGCCTGCTTTGAACGAGACATAGCCGGTGCTCTGGGACTGCATCGCGCGGATGTCGTGCAGTATCTGCGACCGGAAATCATGGGATTTGTTCTGGGTGCTTTTGTTGCCGCCCTCATTGCCGGAGAATACAAACCTCGCGGCGGGTCAGCGCCTCTCGTCCGTTTTTTCCTCGGTGTGTTCGCCATGCTGGGTGCCTTGGTATTTCTGGGTTGTCCCTGGCGCGCGCTTTTGAGGTTGTCTGGTGGTGACGGAAACGCGATTTTGGGGTTGCTTGGTCTCATTGCTGGTATTTTTATCGGTGTCCAATTTCTGAAAAATGGCTACAGCCTGGGGCGTTCCTATGCGCAAAGAAAAGCCAGCGGGTGGATTTTCCCGGCATTGATGATTGGTCTTTTGCTTCTGCTTGTGTTTAATGTTTCTTTTGCTCCGGGCGGCCCGATTTTCTTTAGCGTGAAAGGACCCGGCTCACAGCATGCTCCAATCCTCATCAGTATCATTGCCGGTCTGGTAATTGGCGCTCTGGCGCAGCGCAGTCGTTTCTGCACGATGGGCGCGTTTCGGGACGTCATTTTGATTAAGGATTTCCATTTGATCAGCGGTGTGGCCGCTTTGCTGGTTTTTGCCTTTGGTATGAATTTGATTCTTGGTCAATTCAAGCCCGGTTTTGAAGGCCAGCCCGTCGCCCATACCGATCATATCTGGAATTTCCTGGGTATGACTCTTTCAGGATTGGCGTTTGTTCTGGCCGGTGGCTGTCCCGGCCGACAGCTGTTTCTTTCCGGCGAGGGCGATATGGATGCTGCGGTCTTTGCCATCGGCATGATTGTCGGCGCAGGTATTGCCC
>CAZYIE010000009.1:24656-38398 GCA_964646755.1 uncultured Smithella sp. | reverse complement strand
ATAACTTCGCGATAGCCTCCTCACCGAAGGGTATTGGCGCGTTCGGTTCCGTTGCTGTTATTATCGGATTAGCATTCTGTTTGATAATCGGGTTTACACAACGGGACAAGATAGTAAATTGATTAATTGGAAGGAGAATGATAATGACTACAAAACGTATTGATGCCAGAGGATTATCCTGCCCGCAGCCGGTTGTATTGGTTAGCCAGGCTATTGCAGATGGCAATGCCGATCTGGAAATTATAGTTGATAACGAAGTAGCCCGTGAAAATGTCACACGTCTTGCCACACGGCGCGGCCTTAAAACAGATGCGCGGGAAGAAGGCGCAGACATAGTGATTCGCACGGCGAAAGCATAAATATCATCAATGGAAACACTTTATCTGGACAACGCCGCAACGTCGTTTCCGAAGCCGGAAGCGACGCTTGCAGCGATGATCAATTATCAGCAAAATATCGGCGGTTCTCCCGGGCGCTCCGGCCACAGGCTTTCCATTGGTGCGGGGCGAGTTGTTTTTGAAACAAGAGAAACGCTGGCGCGTCTCTTTAATATAGAAGATCCTCTGCGCATTGCTTTCACAAAAAACGTAACGGAATCACTTAACATCTCTTTGTTTGGTCTGCTTAAAAAAGGCGATCATGTTGTTACAACCAGCATGGAGCATAATTCTGTCATGCGGCCACTGCGTTATCTTGCGTCGCAGGGATTGGAACTTTCGGTGATTCCCTGCTCACCGCGAGGGGAGCTTGACCCGGAAGACATCAAAGGGGCTTTTCAAAAAAATACAAAATTAGTAGTCCTTACTTCTGCATCCAATGTAACGGGCACAATCATGCCTGTTGAAGAAATCGGGAAGGTGACGAGCGAGAGGGGAGATGTTTTGTTGTGTGTGGATGCAGCCCAGACCGCGGGAGCCCTGCCGATTGATGTGGTCAAAATGTCCATTGATCTGCTGGCTTTCACTGGCCACAAATCTCTCTATGGCCCTCAGGGCACAGGAGGGCTTTATGTTCGCGAAAATCTCGATCAACGAATTGCGCCTTTGATGAGAGGCGGAACAGGCAGCCGCTCGGAGTTTGAAAACCAACCGGATTTTATGCCGGACAAGTATGAAAGCGGCACTCCTAACGCCATTGGTCTGGCGGGACTTGACGCGGGCGCAAATTTCATCCTGGAACAGACGACAAAAGCCATCCGGGCAAAAGAAGAACAACTGACATCACGTTTTCTTCATCAATTGAAGGAAGATAAAGATCAAGTGACTGTTTACGGGCCCAACGATGCTAAAATGCAAACCGCTGTGGTGTCCTTTAACTTAAAGAATATCACCCCATCGGATGCTGCTCTCTACTTTGAAGAAAAATGGGGAATCATGTGCCGTCCCGGACTGCATTGCGCGCCTGCGGCTCACAAAACAATAGGAACGTTTTCGCAGGGCACAGTACGCTTCAGTTTCGGCTTTTTCCATAGCGAACAAGATATTGACAAGGCGGTCAGTGCGGTGCGAGATTTAATCCAAAAAGGAAACATGATTTAGTCATGGAGCAAAAAGAATCGACAAGCGTTGTCCTTTTTGAATCCGTAAGCCACGCGCTACGCGCCGAAAAACTGATCAAAACCGCAACAATTTTCTGCAAACTAATTCCTGTGCCGCGTCATCTCAGCTCTGATTGCGGTGTCTGTCTGCGTTTTAACACTTCTGCAAAAGAGCAGGTTGAAAATATCTTGCAGGACAAGCTTGATTTCTTTGAGATTAAAGTTCTCTGAAGAATTTACAGCGTCCGAAGTGTTTTTTAATCTGGTTTTGTCTTGAATCTAATGCGATTTTTATAAATATCTCCTTTAAAAAATAGTCTGTGGACTCTTTAATGTTTTTATGAAATAAAATAGAAAAATCGTAATAAAGAGGCATGCAATGATAGATGATTGGATTAAAGAAATCAAAAACAACAGTGATCCGGCATCAGTGGGGATGATTCTTATACATAACGGTGTCGTGCGCGGTACGACTAAAAATGGAAAACCGGTCAAGACTATGCAGTTATCCTATAATCAAGAAGAGCTGGATAACTGTTTGAACAGGCTAAGAAAGCGGGAAGGAATTGCCGCAATCCGGGTTTGGATCAATAGTGGTATGCTGAATGTCGGTGACGACATCATGTATCTTCTCGTCGCCGGAAGATTTCGCACTGATGTCCTGCCTGTCCTGCAGGAGCTGCTCTCGACGGTCAAAAACGAGATTGTCCGGGAAGAGGAGTTCTGACAATTATGGGACTAATAAGTTTATTGTTCAAAGATCCGTTATCATTTCTGGTTTTGTCGGTGCTGCTTTTGTATTCCGTTATTTTTCACGAGTTGGCTCACGGCTGGGTAGCCTACCGGATGGGCGACGCCACGGCCAAATGGCTGGGACGTCTGACGCTCAACCCGCTCAAGCATCTTGATCCTATCGGCAGTTTGATGCTCCTGATTATCGGTTTTGGCTGGGCCAAGCCCGTTCCCGTTAATCTGGAAAACATTCCCGAGGCCAATCAGCGCAAGGGGCTCATTCTGGTATCCGCCGCCGGTATTACCGCCAATATTATTATCGCTTTTATTGCGCTGCTGTTATTGAGGCTGCTATCTCTCGAACCAGGGAGCATGATATATCAGATTATTAATCTGCTGGCTTATATTAACATTATGCTGGCGGCCTTTAATCTTATTCCGATTCCGCCGCTGGACGGTTCGAAAATTCTTATGGGATTTACGCCGGAGTCGTTTAACCGCATACTTTATCAGATCGAGCCTTTCGGCTTTTTTATTGTTCTCGGTCTGCTGTATTTCGGTGCACTCAATCCCCTGATACACTTTTTTCAGTCGATTATTCTGGCGGTTATTAAAGTTATCCTTTTCCTTTAATACGGCAAAATATATCCGGTACTCAATTACGAGTGTACTATAACAGAAACAATTGAAACAGAATAGGGCTGACCCCTAGGGAGGTAGGTAATGGCCGAGGTAAAGAAAACTGCAGTATCACTGGGTGAGAAGATGAAAAAAGCCCGGGAAAAAAGGGGCTGGAGCTTAAGTGACCTTGCGCACGAAACCGGTTACCAGGCAAGCGTTCTCAAAAGTGTCGAAGACAATAACATTGTGCCGCCTGTTGCTCTGGTGCTGCAACTGAGCCGGGCATTAAAATTCAACATGGAAGACGAAGAAGTCGCCGACGGGAAAAAGGCATCTGCCATTCGGACGAAAAGCCATAAAAAAAGGGTTGCTTCTTACGCCTATTCGCCTCTTACGGAAGCCGGTGCCAAAAATCATTTGCGTGCCTATCTTGTTACCATCGATGCCGGAACGGAGCATAAGGGTGTCGAGTATAAGCACGAAGGCGAAGAGTTTATCTATGTCCTGAAAGGAGGTCTTGTTATTGGGGTTGGTGAAAACTCAACTGTGCTTTCTAAGGGAGAGAGCATCCATTTTAATTCCGGTCTGCACCATAAATTAAGCAATCCCAATCAGGAGGCAACCAAACTTCTGGTTACGATATACACACCTTAAGGAGAAAAAGGCTATGTCTTTTCAACTTTCTTCAGAGCAAGAAATGATTCGTTTGATGGCGCGTGATTTTGCTCGCAATGAGCTGGAACCTAATGCCCATAAATGGGATCAAACAGAAACTTTTCCTGATGCCGCCGTAAAAAAAATGGGGGCACTGGGTTTATTCGGCATGATGATACCACCGGAATACGACGGAGCCGGTGCCGGTGCAGTAAGCTATTCCCTGGCGCTGCAGGAAATAGCTTATTCTTGTGCCTCTACTGCCGTGACCATGTCCGTAACTAATCTTTCCTCGGATCCCCTTTTAAAATTTGGAAATGAACAACAAAAACAGCAGTATTTAAAACCATTAGCCGCAGGCCAGGCACTCGGTGCCTTTGCCATTACCGAATCGGGGGCAGGGTCGGATCCGGGAGGGATGACGACACAGGCGACAGCCCAAGGGAATTGCTACCTGGTTAACGGAGCAAAGGTTTTTATTACCAATGGGGGCTATGCTGATGTAATTATTTTAATTGCCCGTACCGGGCAGGAAAAATCGAACCGCAGCCTCTCCGGTTTTATTGTGGAGAAGGGAACTCCGGGGTTAACAATTGGCCGGAAAGAAGATAAAATGGGCTTACGGGCTTCGAATACGGTGGAGTTATTGTTTCAGGATTGCCGGATTCCCAAGAAAAATCTGCTGGGGAAAGAAGGTATTGGTTTTAAGATTGCCATGGTGGCCCTCGACAGCGGCCGGATCGGAATTGCCTCGCAGTCTTTGGGGATTGCCCGGGCCTGCTTGGACGAAGCCATTCAATACGCTAAAGACCGCCGGCAATTCGGCAGGAGTATCAATTCTTTTCAGGCCATTCAGTGGATGATTGCCGACTCGGCGACGGAAATAGAAGCAGCATATTTTCTGGCCCTTCATGCTGCCAGTCTGAAAGACCAGGGTCTGCCTTTTACAAAAGAAGCTTCGATGGCCAAGCTTTATGCTTCGGAATTGGCCAATAGGGTAGCTTACCGTGCACTGCAAATTCATGGTGGTTATGGCTACATGAAGGAATACAAGATTGAACGACTTTACCGTGATGCCCGGGTGACCACCATTTATGAAGGAACTTCCGAAGTGCAGCGGATAGTGATTGCCCGAGAAGTAATGTAATGCCAGAGGAAATTCCGGTGGGAAAATAAAATCATAAGCCAGGGATTGTCCTATTTGGCTTTTCAAGCAATCCTCAAGTGCTAATACCAAGTTGAATTCAAAAGATAAAACAGCGTTTGGCCGACATTCCACGCCGGGTCAGGTGACCCGGCCTACAACTAAACATAAATCTGTGCTGTAGGCCGCGTGACCCACGCGGCGAAAGCTATTTGTTGGACCCTTTGTTGGTAATTTGCCTTGGATCCTCTGCCTTGTCATAGTTTATTCTTTGAATGCGACTTGGTATAAAAAGAATAAAAAATCCACATGGAACTGATAAAAAGAGCCATGTGGATTTACGGAAATAGCAAACATGTCCGGTTAAATTAATATGTTTTTACGACACCACCGTCGAAGAGCAGATCGTTGCCGACCAGATATTTGCCATGCTTGGAAAACCCGAACACGAACAAATTAGCCACTTCCACAGGATTCATCATCTCTTTAACTCTTGATTTACCCAGCATGACATTTACCACCACTTCTTCTTCGGTAATGCCGCGTTGTAAAGCCTGAGCTGGAATCTGATTTAAAGCCAGCGGTGTTTTGATAAAACCAGTGCTGACGGAGAAAGAACGGATTTTCCCCTCACCTTCAGCCGCGATGGACTGGGAGAGGGCGCGCAGGCCGAATTTGGTAATATTGTAAACAGGTTTATTCATTGTGCAAATATGAGCATGAATCGATGTCATATTGCCAATGGCGCCCACGCCGTTTTTACTCTTCCTGATGTGAGGAATAACCAGCTTGGAAAGATAAAATGGCGCCCGCAGCATGATGGCTTGCATCAGATCATATTTGGCCATGGGGAAATTTTCCACCGAATCGATATGCTGCAGCCCGGCGATATTAGCAAGGAACTTGATGCTGCCCAGCTTTGCCGCCTGCTTGACACAGTTTTCAATATGGGCATCGTTCGTGAGATCGGCTTTGATAAATTGGACATTGCCACCCAACTTTTTGGCCATGGCGACTGTCTCTTTACCACCGGCTTCATCCATGTCCAAAGCGGCCACAGTAAGCCCGTTGGCTGCCAGGGCGAGAGCTACCGCCCTGCCAATGCCGCTTGCCGCTCCGGTTACAAGACCAACATATTCCGGCTTGAAGTTATCATCCTTGACAATCATAATATCCGCCTTTTTGATATCCGGCATCTGCAAATCATATTTTCCGACTTTTGCTGTTTTCTTCACCATCTTTCTTCCCCTTTCTTTTTTTATTTTTAAAAATAATGCTGCTGATAATGAACAAGGTTTCCTTGAGACACTAAACTAGAAAAAAACAAACGTCATAACAATAAACAAAACGACAAGAATGGGAATAGAGTATTTGAACATATAACCGAAGAAACTGGGCATCGCCACTCCGGCCTCTTCTGCAATAGACTTGACCATAAAATTGGGCGCATTGCCGATATACGTATTGGCGCCCATGAAAACTGCTCCCGCTGATATGGCGGCCAGATAGGGAATTTTTTCGACAATAAGCCTGGCTACGGCTTCGGCCTCCGGCATTCCCGGATAAAATTTACCGATGGCGCTGCTGAAAAATGTTAAATAAGTAGGGGCATTATCGAGAAAACTCGAAAGCGATCCCGATGCCCAGAAATAGTGAGCCGGTGTATCCACTGATTTAATTAGAAACGCCAGCGCACCGTGCTCACCGGCTTTCAGTATGGCCAGAGCCGGAATAATCGTCATAAAGATTCCCGCAAATAAATAGGCGACTTCCAGAATCGGTGCCCAGCCAAACTCATTACCTTTGCGTACCTCTGCTGTGGTGAAAACAAGGGACAATATGCCCATCAAAATTAAAATAGCGTCTTTGATTAAATTTTCTGTCGTCTGATGGATGCCGAAAATATTAACCTCACCCAGCTTGAAGCTTCCGCTGAACAACACTGCGCCAATAATTCCGATAAGAAAAATGAAATTATATGAGCCTTCAATGCTTAAAGGTTCGGGCTCAGAATCCGGTGCGGCGGTTTTGCTTTCCTTCCGGTAATAGTAAGAATCCAGAATAAAATATAGAATCAGCAGGATCACCGATGCAAAAGCCATCTCCGGCAGAATGTGCATCGTCCAGAAAAAAGGTACGCCGTGCAGAAAACCTAGAAAAAGGGGAGGATCGCCCAGTGGCGTTAAAGAACCGCCAATGTTGCTGACTAAAAAAATAAAGAAGACAATAGTGTGAACTTTATATGCGCGCCAGGAATTGGAACGCAGGATCGGGCGGATCAGCAGCATGGACGCACCGGTCGTGCCGATGACGGAAGCCAGTAATGTGCCAATTAGTAGAATAGTCAAATTAACGGCCGGTGTGCCTTTTAATGATCCCTTAATATAAATGCCGCCCGAAACGGTAAATAGTGACCATAAAAGAATAATGAAAGGTATATAATCAATAATGTAGATATGGCCTATCGAGTAGAGGGCAATACCTTTGTAGAAGATAAGAAAAGGGACGGCAAAAACAAGCGCCCAGAAAATCGCAACTTTCGGAAAATGCCGGTGCCAGAAATGAGGGACAAATAGCGGCATGAGTGCGATGGAAAGTAAAATTCCGGCAAAAGGAAGCACCGACCAGAGCGGCAGCAATGCGCCGATATCAACCGGACCGGTAGCGGCCTCAACAGGGCTTATAAAACCCGAAGCAATAATCATAAATAACAAAAACAAGATTATTGACAAAAAATAATTGAATTGTTTCATGATTTTTCTCTAAGCGGTATCACCAAAACCGGCAATTTTACGGCATCAATAATATTAACATCTGAACTGTCGAAAAGTTCAGTATAGATCTTATGCCGGTGTTTATGTCCGACAATTATTAAATCGATGGCCTTATCCTGACAATATTTAACAACTTCTTCAGCCAGATCGCCTTTGGCTGCGGCATATAGTGCTTTTACACTGTCCAGTAGCTCTTGAGGGGCAACTTCTCTTACCCGCAGCGCAACCGCATCCTCCCGGTCGGTAGGGTGACGGAAACCGGCCTCAATATCATTCACATAAAATATATGGAGTGAGCTATGGAATGTTTTAGCGATTTCTAAAGCCGTGATCACAGGTGAAATGTCTTCTTCATCCAGATCAATCGGGAATAACATGTTTTTGATATTGAACATATTTACCTCATGTTAATCAATTTATAATATTTTCATTTTTAAATTAAACAATCTATCTTCTGCTATCTGTCTAATAAACCCGATTGTTTTTCAAAATACTGACTTCGGGGAAAGCGATTTTATCTTTTTGAATATATTGTCATCCGCAGCAGTTTTTGTAAAGAAGGAAATAACTGGTTTTATGTGGATGAAAAAACAGCAACGCATGTCTACGGTCTTCGCCTTTCACTGGGGACAAAGCCCTGCATCAGAAGTGCAGCAGGGCTTTGTCCCTGGCCGGTACTAGAAAGCAATTCCTGTTACTGTGTAAAATAAAATGACTGTGATACCCGTTAAAAACGGTATGAGCACGGTACAAACGCCGATATCGGCATATGACTTCACATGGGTCATGCCGCAGATGGCGAGAAGCGTGATTACGGCGCCGTTATGGGGCAAACTGTCAAAACCTCCGGAAGCAATGGATGCGACACGGTGGAGCAGTTCCGGAGACAATCCCACCTGGTTTGCCCAGGCCAGCCAGTCTTTGGCCATGATTCCCAGGGCGATGGACATTCCACCCGAAGCCGAGCCGGTAATTCCGGCCAGGATATTGACTGTAAAGAATTCCGAAACCAACGGGGTTCCGCCGAGTTTTATGCTCAGCAGGAAGGCGGCTACAGATTTGAAACCGGGCAGTGAAGAGATCACATTGCCGTATCCGACTTCGGAGGCGGTATTCATGATCGCGAGTAACGAGCCGATTGCGCCAGCGTTGAGGGTCGTTTGCAACCCATGTTCTTTAACCGTCAAATACTTATAGCCTATGGCGATGGCCAGGGTAACACCCACCACCAATCCGATAATGAGCGCCCATATGCCGGCTAGATTTTTTACGGCAGGGGCAACCAGTTTCAGTCCCATACTTTGAAAGGGCTTCAGAATATTGGGATCCCACGTCATATAAAAGGTCAATACAAAGTTGATGACAATTACCGCAACCAACGGCAGCAAAGAAAGATACCACAATGGTAAACCGGCCGTGCTGGATGTCTCTGACGGTTCATTGAGTGTATGAATCCCGTAACCTTCACCTTTGGCTTGCGCTTTTTTACGGCGATTTTCCAGCCAGAGCATACCAGCCGCAAGTTGGATTACCGCGGCAATTGTTCCCAGAAGAGGGGCGGCCCAAGTGGTGGTTCCATAGAAGCCGGCGGGAATTACGTTTTGAATCTGCGGTGTGCCGGGGAGCATGGTCATGGTGAACGTGAAGGATCCCAGCGCGATGCTGCCGGGAATAAGGCGTTTGGGAATGTCGGCCTCTTTAAACAAGGCCGCCCCGAGAGGATAGACGGCAAAAGCTACTACAAAAAGGCTGACGCCACCGTAGGTCAGAACGGCACATGCCAGGACAACGGCCAGAATTGCACGGTTTTTGCCCAATACTTTAACAATTTCGTGGGCGATGGACTTGGCCATACCCGTGTCTTCCATTATCTTTCCCAGGACGGCGCCCAACAAAAATACCGGGAAGAAGAGTTTGATGTAACCAACGGCTTTTTCCATATATAATTCCGTGTAGGTCGGCATAATGGAAAAGCCCTGAAGGGCTGCAGCAAGTAATGCCAGAACCGGAGCGAAAAGTATGACGGAAAAGCCTCTGTAGGCAATCCATATTAATAGTGCCAAACTAAGCAAAATACCGAATACATCCATGATTTATTTCCTCCTATTTTTTTATTACTTTTCCCGTTTCCGCCCGAGGGAATCAGCTACAAAAACAAATTAAATATTCACCTCCTTATTTTAATATTTATGTATAGAGCTCCACATTCGGCTGATGATATACGTGCTTGAAGAAGATGAATGAACATGTGGAAATGGTTGATTAAAATTTGTAATGAGTTAACCGTATACCAAATTATTTATTTTTTTATAAAGCACAATCTGATGCATACCGATTAATTTTGATGATCTGGTTTTGGCGCAGTTAGTTTTATGGATGTCAGAATGCAGATTGCGGCCCATGATTTGTAGCACATTATTGATTTCCGGCATTCCGGTTCTGGCGATGATGGGCATTACCGAACTTTCGTTTAATGCATGTGAATGAAAGGTGAGCTGTTTTGGGAGATTGATGCCGGTAAAAAGTCCGTTTGATTTACCAAGGAAAATTACCTCTCCTCCAAGATCAGTGAATATTGCACCGCTGTCAATATTATTTAGAACGGCTTTATAAAACATTTCCCTTTGGTGCTTTTCTTCCATGGCCTTAACATAACTTCCTGATGTTATTTGATGTGCCATTATGTTGTCTCAATCAACTTATCGAAACATATCGAAACAAAGCATTGAGAAATTTGTTAAAAATTAGCATGATACGGATCAAAAAACAACTATAATTGCTGTTTCGGGTCATAATGGGCAGCCATAGTCGTTATGCAGATCAAAAACTAATTATCCTGAAGAGAAAGAGCCATTGCTTTTATGGTGGCAATGATGTTTTTCTTCAGATGAAAACGGATAATTTTTCGATTCAGTTTAATCAGTGCCTGTCTGTCTCCCATAGCCTGCGCTGATTTCAGAGTCCCAAAAGTAAGCGTGGAGCCGGAAATTCCGAGACGATCAGGTATGTCTATGTCCTCTAAATCATCGGATGTAAGTTGGATGAACAAACCCCGGCCGGCATCGCCCTTGTGCAATTGTCCTGTCGAATGCAGATAACGTGGTCCATAACTAATTATTACGGCCAGGCGGAATTTATTGCTGATTGCCGTCCGCAACTTCAAGAGAGCCGCAGCCAGTTGAGGCGTTGATGGCAGATAAACCTGCAGGCAGATATAAGCATTGCCTTTTGCTTCGGAGAGAAATTTGGCTAAAGCGTCGGCAGGTGTGGCCGCCATTGTGCAACCGTACCCGTCGCACTCCTTAGTAGCCAGTACTGCTTTTTCCTGAGGCAGTTCTTTTTTCCCGCGGTAAAGGTCAATCATCCGGCGGGTGATAACTTTACTGGCTTCCACATCAGGCTGGTCGAAAGGATTAATACCCAAAATGTGCGAGGCTACGACGGTGGCCATTTCCCAGAGAAACATTTGTCCTGCCAGGTGAAATTTATTTTGCAGTCGAACGGTAATTACCGGATGCCCGGCGGCGATGATAGCGGAAACCTTCGGGGAGTTTCTTTTCTCATTGTTGCGAAAGATAACAAATAAACGATCATCCTTGTAAGCTGTGGGCATCTTCAAAGGTTCAGCACAGACAGGTAAAATTCCCTTGCCTTCTTTACCGGTGCTCTCCGCAATAAGCTGCTCGAGCCAACTGCCAAACGGAGCCCAAGTCTGCGGGAAAATCAAAGTAAGCTTGTTGCGGCCGTTCTTAGCCAGAATGCCGATAACTGCGCCTAAAACGCTGCCACTGGAATTCAATTTGCCGCTAATAAATGGAGATTCTTCTGTTTCCGCTATTGTCAGGGCGTTTCTCAGGAGTTTTTCCACATCAATGCCCAGGAGCGCTGCGGGAACTATTCCCGGAAAGGATAGTGCTGAATAACGGCCACCGATAGACGGGTTACTTAAAAAGACATGTCTTAATGACAGCCGGTAAGCAAGCTCTTCTAAGGGACTATCGGGATCGGTAAGAATTATAAAATTGCGGCCTGCTTTCTTTCCCAATTTTTTCAGGGCTAAATTATAAAAGTAATGGAATAGCAAAACTGTTTCCAGGGTTGTACCCGATTTGGAAGAGACGAGAAAAAGAGTCTTTGCCAGATTCAACTTTTTTGAAATTTGGGAGATAGTAACCGGATCGGTTGTATCTAAAATATGTAAGTGGGGATATCCTTCTCTGCTGCCGAAAATTCGGCTGAACACTTCAGCGGCCAGACTGGAACCACCCATGCCGATCAGGACGGCATTTGTATAACCTTCTGCAATAACCGGATCAAGAACTCTGTGAACATAAGATAGCTGTTCCAAGGTTTCACGCGGTGCATTAAGCCAGCCCAGACGGTTAATAATGCTGTCCGGCTTTGCTTTCCAGGCTGTATAGTCGTGCTGCCAGATGCGTTGAATAATCCTGCCTTTCTGCAGGGCTTTTAATGTATGGAGAACAGCACCTTCGTATATTCCCAAGGAATAATTAAGATTCGCACCAGCCATCATTTTTCCTATGCTCCGGATTTGAGCAATTCTTTAGCCGCAGTGACGATGTTTGCTGAAGTAAAGCCAAATTTCTCGTAAAGAACCGGTCCGGGAGCCGAAGAGCCGAAACCTTCCATTCCGATAATTTTCCCCGCGAGCCCGGTGTAATGCTCCCAGCCCAACTGAATGCCGGCTTCAACGGCAAGGCGGACGGTAATTTGCGGCGGCAAAACTTTGTGACGGTATTCGAGTGACTGGCTGTCAAAAATATCCCAGCAGGGCATGGAGACAACCCTGACTTTTACACCGTCTAAGGAAAGTTTACGCGCTGCCTCCAGTGTAATTGCTACTTCCGAACCAGTGGCAATTAATATTATATTGGGATCCGGGGCCGATTCCCATAAAATATAACCACCATGTTGAGTATTTGCAGCCTCGGCGCATATGGTGCGATCCAGTACCGGTAAATTCTGCCGGCTGAAGACGAGCACCGTTGGCCCGGTGGTTTTTGCTAATGCCATTCGCCAGGCCTCTACTGTTTCATTGGCATCTGCCGGTCGGATAACCGTAAGATTAGGAACCTGGCGCATATTCATAATTTGCTCGATGGGCTGGTGAGTGGGGCCGTCTTCGCCGACACCGATACTATCGTGCGTAAAGATAAATATCACCTGCAAACCCATTAAAGCAGCAAGCCGCATGGGTGGGCGCATGTAATCTGCAAAAGTGAGAAATGTTGCGGTATAGGGGATGAACCCGTCGTGCAGGGCCATGCCGACGGCAATGGAACCCATGGCATGTTCCCGTACGCCAAAGTGAATATTGCGTCCCAGATAGCTCCAAACACCTCCGACCATGCCGTGCAGGCCTGCGGAGGAAGTGGCCGGACTTTGAAAATCACCTAAGTTCTTGAGCCAGGTAAATGTGGAGGGGTTTAGATCAGCAGATCCACCGGCAAATTCCGGTATTTTGGCGGCAATTGCCTGCATCACTGTCTCCGATGCTTTGCGTGTAGCCACATCTTTGGAACCCGCAGGGAAAGGGATAAGAGCAGTTTCCCAATCTACAGGTAATTTCCCACTGATAGCGCAAGAAAATTCCGAAAAGAGCTGCGGACTAGTCTCTTTATAATTCTGGAATGTTTCCAGCCATATATTTTCGAGTTTTTTCCCCCGGGAAAGTGCTTTGCGGAAAAATTTGCGTGTGTCTTCCGGTACAAAAAACAAAGTTTCCTCAGGCCAGCATAGGGCAGTTTTAGCGCCCTTGAGTTCATCTGCCCCCAGAGGAGAACCGTGAGCATCGCATGTTCCCTGTTTGCAGGGTGCGCTATAACCGATTGTTGATTGCACGCAAATTAATGATGGCCGGTCGGCATCTTTTTTTGCTTTTTTGATGGCGCGGTCAATGGCGGCAACATCATTGCCATCTTTAACCGTTTGTACCTGCCAGCCGTAAGACTTAAAACGAAGCTCCATATTTTCCGTACAGGAAAGGGCCGCAGAACCGGCCAACGTAACCTTGTTATCATCATAAAGGACAATTAACTTTCCCAGCCGCAAATGACCGGCCAGCGCGCAGGCCTCACTGACAACACCTTCCATCATATCGCCATCGCCCGTCATCACGTAAGTGAAATGATTAACTAGTTTTGCGCTATCCGTATTGAATCGTGCCGCGAGATGCGCCTCGGCAATGGCCATGCCTACGGCGTTAGCCAATCCCTGACCCAGGGGGCCGGTTGTTACTTCCACGCCGGCTGTATGTTTA
>CAZYIE010000009.1:14020-24646 GCA_964646755.1 uncultured Smithella sp. | reverse complement strand
CGAGTGAAAGATCATAACCGGTGAGATGCAGCAGAGAATATAAGAGCATGGAAGCATGCCCTGAGGAAAGAACAAACCGGTCGCGATCCGGCCACCGGGGGTTTTTCGGGTTGTGCTTTAAATGTTTTGTCCACAAAGTAAACGCCGCAGCCGCAGAACCCAGCGGCATGCTCGGATGCCCTGATTTTGCTTTTTCGATAGCATCCGCGGCCAGAAAGCGGATTGTATCAATGCATTTATTTTCCAACTCTTGTTTTCCGGACATATGATCTCCTTAGTATAAAAGATTGTTCAAAGTAACCCGATAGTTTTGTCCATAATAAATTAGAAGGCCTATTATACCTATCTGCCGATTATCAATGCTTCTTCTGAATGATTCGTACTTAAAACATATTTATAATTCTTACGCTCTATTTCCATTATATCTTTTTTATATTTTTTTAACAAAGCGACAAGTTCCTCGAGTGTTGGAATGCCATCTGCTCGATAAGAGACTACTAAAATACTATCTTTAAATTTTTTAAATAATTGATCGAATGATGAATGGATTAATTTTTTATCAGTCCAGACGCTTGTATTTCCTTTTAGTCGCTTATGCTTCGTTTTAATGTCAATCATCTGTTGCCAATTCCCGTAGTTTACCAAGCCTTCAAGAAAATGATAAAAACCTAAATAATCAGTTCCCATTCCTTTACTCGATACGTAGGGCGTGTCGATATATACAAGATCATAATTTCCTTCCACATTAAACACATCTAAATTAAAGCATCTATTCTTTTGATCATTTGAAAAAACAGCCTGATTTGCCTGTTCAACAAATTTTCTAAAGTGCACGTCAAAGGACTTATCCCAAGTTACTTTATTGCCAAAATTTCTTTCTACCTCAGAAAATCTTAAATAAAGGTTCTTTCTATGAAATAAATTAAAAGGGCGTTTGATTATACATGCCTGGAAGAGAGCGAAATAAGCCATTGCTTTTTTGAACAATGGTTCGATCATTTGAATGTTAGTGACTACAGTATCTATCCATTTGTTTTCCTCTTCTGTAAAGTATATGTCTCGGAATGTGTCCTGCACAAATGTTGAATATTTAACGTCGGAATGTCGTTTTATGATAAAATCTATATCACCTTGACTAAGCTGCTCTTCATCGTTTTCAATCAATGCCAACCCAATATACCAATTAAACTTTAAAATATCATTGTACGTTACTTTTTTCCCCTTCATTTTGAACATATAACCGATGCTACCAGTGCCGCCAAAAGCATCAAGTGCTGTATCAAAATTTATTTCCTGAATAGCTTCCCAAATCCAGTCTGAAATTTTTAGCTTGCTGCCTTGAAATCTTGTTGAAGGAAAAACAGGATTTGGAGCAAGTAAATTAAGTTGCCTATCAATCTTCTGAATAGTGTTAGTCCGCATTACTTCATGCCTTTATATTCTTTATATTCTTTTAAATTTTTATATGGTGCATTTTTCAGGTCAATAGACTTGGCCATGTCTTTCGTTAAATAATACATCCAATAGTCGTCGAACATTTCTTCACCCAAGTTAGCAAACGGCCCCTGACCTTTTACCAAATCGTCAATTTTTATTACAGAACCTATGTTTTTCGTGTTGCCGCTTCCCGGACGGTCTAGTGCAATCCTGTATTTTTCTTGCACGAAAAATTTAAAGTCGCAAATAACAGAGGCAATGTTCTGCAGATCACTGAGCTGATAGACCCTCTTTTCATCAACATCTCCGTCTGTTCTTGAGTAGATGACGCCCAAAACAAAGTGTCCTGTATATTTTTCGTATGCATAAGAAATATTTTTTGTGCTTTTTCTATCACGAAAATATCCCGTGAATGCACCCAATGTCATTCCATTTACTTCTTTCTCATTTTTACGGTATGTACTTTTCAAATCAACAGCATAAATATTATTATTGGTATCAATGAAGGATACATCAGGATAAAAGTTCTGCTCTTTGCAGAGAACCATCTTGTAGCCATACTCTTGTGCAAAGTGGCATATTTTGGGGAATAGTAGAAGCTCCATAATTTTTGAAACCACTTTTGTGTCAACGGATATCGTATAAATATTTTTAGCAATGTCGATGAAGCCTTTAACAACCCAATCCCCTGCATTAGTGGAAATTGCAGTGTTAAATAAATCAACGTGGATGAGGAGTTCTTTCCTGAACTTTTCTTTCAATTCCAGTTTTTCTTTCGAAATCACCATATTTCCCCTCGATTCTATCTTTAATTAGACTGCAATATTCCTGGTTGATCTCTATCATAATACATTTACGGTTAAATCCTTGCGCCACATAACCAGTTGTGCCAGAACCAGCAAATGGGTCTAGGATTAAGTCACCATCATCGGTTGAAGCTAAAATTGCATACTCCAGGACGATCGGCTGTTTTGTGGCTGGATGCCTGAAAGGATTTTTTTCTGCCCAATACTCCCATATATTTTTCATCTGAATTCCATTGTTAAGTTGCTTCATCTGCTGATAATTGAATTTTGTTTTACCTTTACTATTCTTTTTTGCCCAAAGCAGAGTTTCGGTTACGGCACGGAAACATGAACCGAGGAAATTGGGTGGGGCATTTTTCTTGTGGAGAATAATGTCATTAAGTATTTTAAAACCCAGGTCTTGCAACACAACGTTGACGGCGCCGATGCTGTGATATGTGCCACTGATCCATATTGTAGATCCATCTTTGAGGATACGCTGGGCTTCTTTAATCCAAGAGTAATGGAATTGAAATTGTTCTGCGATAGGTTTTGAATATGCCCACTGAGCTTTCTGTGTATCAAATGTATCCGCATGTCCGTCAGTGCGTTTGATAACCAGGCCGGATTGGTTACCGAAATAAGGGGGATCGGCAAAAATCATATCAATACAATTATCAGGGATACGTTTTAGAATATCCAAAGCGTCCCCACAGTAAATTTTGATTTTTCTTTCGGGATTAAAGTAAAAAGTATCTAATTTTTGACCGTAATTATTAGCCGCACCTTCAGCACAAATGCTATTTCCAATACTTTCAAGGATGTCTGCTTTATAAGTCATGGGCTATTTTCACTATTGCTGCTTTCTTTGTAATAGTTGCTGAATAAAAATGTGACCACAGATTATTATTTTCTAATGTATATGAACAATGAATATAGGTGTCAAGACAAATAGAAACCAATTATTTGTCATGTAACGGAAAGTTAAGTAAGTCTTCAGTCTTATTCGCTAGCTCATCGTCAAACCATCTCAGGTATTCTTTGCTCCCCTTAACAATAGGAACAGCAATAATTTCCGGCGTTTCATAAGAATGCAGGCTGATAATTGCCTTTTCTAATTCTTCGTAAAGGCCTTCCCGTGTTTTGATAAGGCAAAGCCATTCTTCGGTGGTCTCCACCTTGCCCTTCCAGCGATATGTGCTGGTAATCGGTCCTACTATCTGTACGCAAGCTGCCAGCTTTTCGCCTACAAGATATTGGGCGATGGTTTGGGCCTGTTCTTTGGTTTCCGTAGTTATCGTTATTTGAAGAAAAGATTCCATAATCATAATATTTATCTCTTTGTGCATTCGTACATCAATATAGCTGCTGCCTGCGGCAAACTCAAGGAATCAACTTTGCCACTACCCGGAATGCTCCACTGTTCATCAACCATGTCCAGTAAATCATCCGGCAGCCCATGACTTTCACTGCCTAGCAGCAAGGCGGCCTTTTTTTGCAGCAAATGGGGAGCTTGGCCTCGGTGCACATTGCTGCCGACCAGATAATAGGATTTTTTGATTTCCGGCAAGACTTTTTTCAATGTTATGTTAGCAGCGATATTGACATGAAACAAGCTTCCCATGGAGGTACGCACAGTTTTGGGGTTAGTGTAATCGGCACAGTTAGTGCTTAACATTATATTGGTAAAACCAAACCATAAGGCGCTGCGCAGCAACGCGCCGATATTCGCGGGATTGTTTATTTCATGCAGAATCAAAATATTCCCCTCAGTTGTCGACAGAAAGGAAGACAAGTCAGGCGCAGGATTCATGCGGACTACTGCTATGATCCCTTCCGGTTCCTTATCCTGGCTGATTTTCTTTAACTGAGAACCGGTTATCGAATAAATCGGAATATTGCCGGCCGTCTTGTCCAGCAGCGCCCTCCAGTACTTTATTTTTTCCGGCAACACCAGGATAGCTTCTGTTTGCCAGTTGCTCAATAAAAGCTCTTCCACAACCTTTATGCCCTCGGCCAGAAATAATCCCTGAGCGTGGCGGAATTTATGGTCGTCGAGTCTGGTGTATCTTTTTAGCTGATTTAGCGAAACTTCGGCGCACTCAACTCTCATCTCGCTGTCACTCCTTCACTGTCACCGGAGGAACTTCCGTATTCTCATTTTCCGGCCAAATTATGGACAGGATGATTGATAAAACTAAAATGGAGGCGATCACAATCAGAGAGGCGGCAATCGGTATGTGGAAAAAATCTTCAATGAGCATTTTTACGCCGACAAAACTCAAGATTGCCGCGAGGCCGTAATGCAGCAGATGGAATAGTTTCATCAACCCGGAAATAGCGAAAAACAAAGAGCGCAATCCTAAAATTGCAAAGACGTTGGAAGTGTAAATGATAAACGGATCTTTGGATATGGCCAGCACGGCGGGAATTGAATCAATCGCGAAGAGGATGTCGGTGGTTTCCAGCGCCAGAAGAACTGCCAGCATCGGCGTGGCAAAGCGCTTGCCGCTCTGCAGTATAAAAAATTTGGCTCCGGAGAATTCTTTTGTTACGGGGATGAAAAAGCGCAGCAGCTTTATCGCGACATTTCGGTCAGGGTGGACTTCAGTTTGTTTGTTGAGCGCCATTTTGATACCGGTGAAAACAAGGAAGATGCCGAAAATATACATGACCCAGCTGAAGGTATTAATCAGCGCGACACCCGCGAAGATGAAGGCCGCACGGGTGATTAGCGCCAGCAGTATTCCCCAGAATAGAGCTTTATGCTCATACGCAACGGGCACATTAAAAAACCGGAAGATCAGCATGAAGACGAAAAGATTGTCGATGCTCAAAGAGTATTCAATAAGATAAGCAGCCGTAAATTCCATTGCCTTGGAATGCCCGTAGAAAAAGTAAATGCCTGCGCAAAAAAGAGAGGCAAGAATCACCCAGAAAGCCGTCCAAAGCAGGGCTTCCTTCATTTTGATAACATGAACCTTCCGATTAAAAACACCCAGATCAAGAGCCAGCATGGCAAAGATAAAAACACCGAAAATGATCCACCACAAAGTCATGATAACAATTTCCTTTCAGTTCAAATCGCCCGGCGCAAGGCCTGAGCAGCATTGTGAATAATATCCCACGCTCCGCCATAGGGGGGAGAATAAGCCAGATCCAGATAACCAATTTCCTCAATCGTCATACCTGACCAGAGCGCAACGGATAAAGCATTAATCCGGCTGACTGCTCCGGCAAATCCCACAGCTTGTGCGCCCAGAAGTTTCCCGGAAGATTTATCGGCCATAAGCTTGAGTCCAATTTTCTGTTGGCCCAGCGATCCGGCAATAGCATTTCCCCAGACCAATGTACTGACTGGATCATAGTTGGCGGCAATTGCTTCTTTCTCATCAAGACCGGTTGCCGCTGCTTCCAGATTAAAGAGCCGGAAGGACTGAGCGCCGACTATTCCCGGAAAGGTCAGTGGCTTGGCGCCGATATTGCGGCCCACCACCCTTCCCTGTTTATTGGCTATATCGCCCAGAGGAATATTTACAAAGCGGCGGCTTATACGATTATATGACTCACAGCAATCACCGGCAGCGTAAACATTTTCCTGAGAAGTCTCCTGAAAATGGTTGACCGCAATGGCGCCTGTTGGGCCGATAGTTAAGCCCATTGCCCTGGCCAATTCGACATTCGGTTTGACGCCTACGGCAAATAAAATTAAATCAGCCTCCCATTTGCCCTGGTTTGTGACGGCACAAAGCGAATAGTTTTTCCCTTCCTCAATGGACGTTGTTTCAGCATGAGGAACAAATTCCACCTCATTAGCTTTTAATTCTTCCAGCATTAGCTTTGATAATTCCGGATCCCAGCGGGTTGCGGGAAGCTCTCCCCGGTGAAAAACAGTCGTTTGGATACCAGCCTTGCACAGTGATTCGCTCATCTCCATGGCAATAAAGCCGGCGCCGACGATGATCGCTTTGCGGCATTTCTTTTCTTGCAGATAAGTCTTGATCTTAATTGCATCTTCCAAATTCTTTAAGGTGAAGACACCCGGGTTTCGGGCACCCGGAAGATCGGGGCTGATGGCTTTAGCCCCTGTGGCCATAACTAAAAAATCAAAGGTAATTTTTTTGTTGTCCCGCAGTTCAATGGTTTTTTCTTCGTAGTTTACGCTCAACACTTCAGTGTCTAATTGGACGTCAATTCCCGTCTGACGAAATTTTTCCGGTGTTCGGGCAATTAATTTTCCTTCGTTTTTGATTACATCGCCGATGTAATAGGGCATAGGTCAGGAGGCAAAAGAAACAAATTTCCCCCTCTCTAGAATTGTTACATTTAAAGAAGGATCATTACGTTTGGCTTCGGCTGCTGACGATGGACCCGCTGCTCCGCCACCTATTATGACCAGTTTTTTGCCCATAATCACCCCCGTAACTTTTAAATTTTACCCGATACGGCATTTGTTTTATGCAGATGCTGCTCTTTTGCGCCATAGCAGCACAGCCAGACCACCGGAAATCATCAAAAGGCATAATACTTGTCCCATGCTTAAAGATCCTAAAACAAAACCAAGCTGATAATCCGGTTCGCGGAAAAATTCAATAATGAAACGCACAAAACCATAACCGCAAATATAAATCCCCAGTAGAAAGCCGTCAAAGCGCTTCTTTTTGCGAATTAGCCAAAGCAGCGCGAACAAAATAATTCCTTCAAAGAAGGCTTCATAGAGCTGTGAGGGATGACGCAGCTTCTGTGTCTGATCAAGCGGAAAGTACATTCCCCAGGCCATTGTAGTTACCCGGCCATACAACTCGCCATTAATAAAATTACCGATCCGGCCAAAAAAATAGCCTAATGGTATTGCCGGAACGAAGAGATCGACAAAGTGCCAGAAATTGATTTTACGTGTAATACAAAAATAAGCCGAAACTGCCGCAACACCTAAAGCTCCTCCATGATAAGACATGCCGGAAAGTCCGGTAAATTTCATCCCATTAGAAAAGTCGAAAGGTAAAATTATTTCCAGCGGATGCTGCCAATAATAACCAAAATTATAAAACAAGACATATCCCAGCCTTCCGCCAATTATGACGCCCAGCATAGCCCAGACCATATAGTCCTGAATTGTTTCAGCCGTGTATTCGTACTTTTCCTGCTTGATACGGTAAAGAACCAAACTATAAACCAAGGCAAAAGCGACAATATACATCAAACTGTAATAACGAAGTTGAAATGACCCGATACCGAAAAGAGTCGGGCTGATTTGCGCAGGTAAATTTTGCCAGACGTTGATCAATGATTCCATAAATTAAATTTCCTTACATCAGATTAAGACCAGCTACTTTCAGCAGGATACCGTTTCGATAAGAAGAAAGCTCTCCATCAGGCAGCAAGGATTTAGTAGGCTTCGCCTTTCAGGTTTCCTAGATACAACTCAGCGCTGAAAGCTGCGTTGGCTCCGTCGCCGGCAGCTGTGACCACCTGCCGGAAAAGTTTAGCCCGGCAATCACCGGCGGCAAAGATTCCTTCGGCGGAAGTGTTCATGGCATCATTAGTGATGATATAGCCGGTGTTATCCAGCTGTACAATATTCTGGAAGATACTCGTGTGCGGAAGCCGGCCGGCAAAGATAAAGACGCCTTCCGCATTAATTGTTCTCATTTCTCCGGATACTACATCTTTAATCTTGGCACCAGTAACGAAATCTCCACCCACAACTTCGTCAAGCACGGAATTCCAGGCAAATTCGATTTTCTTTTCCGCGAAGGCCCTTTTTTGCAAAATTGCTGCTGCCCGCAATCGGTCGCGGCGATGTACGACGGTCACACGCCCTGCAAAATGAGTCAAAAAGAGGGCTTCCTGAATTGCCGAATCTCCGCCGCCGACTACAACAACATCTCTGTTGCGATAGAAAGGCCCGTCACAAGTGGCACAATAAGAAACGCCTTTTCCGGCAAATTCCGTTTCGCCGGGAACTCCCAGCTTGCGCCATTGCGCCCCTGTTGCCGCGACGATGCTGAGAGCTGTAAATGATTTATCGCCGGTACTGACAATCCATAAAGCGGTGTTTAAATCACTTTTTGCTATGGAAAGAGTATCTTGGGATAATATTTCCAAACCGAATTTCAGTGCCTGATTTTTAAAAAGCTGCATAAGATCAAGGCCATTGATACCATCGGGTATGCCCGGATAGTTTTCAATCAGATCGGTGATAGTTATCTGACTTACGGTGGACGCACCTTCCAGCAGCAGTGTTTTA
The DNA here is from genome assembly GCA_964646755.1 of uncultured Smithella sp. GTDB lineage: Bacteria > Desulfobacterota > Syntrophia > Syntrophales > Smithellaceae > MVRV01. The sequence continues at coordinate 16,174 of CAZYIE010000009.1, read as the reverse complement.
AGCCCGGCCCGGGCGGCATAAATGCCGGCAGTGAAACCAGCCGGTCCGCCGCCGATAATAATTATATCGTAATCATATTGCGGTAATTTTGCGTTAGACACAATGACCTCCCGTATATTTTATATAAGACTTTAATCAGGATCGGGGGCTTTTGTAAAGGCAAAATTGCTTTGAGAGCCATCATTTGAATCCCGCTGTTGCGGGACGAGCGTTAATTCTCCGTAGCTTGCGGTGATATAATGACATTCATTTCATAACTCGACAGCCTGCTGAGAGTTTGTTGATTTGGACAGGAAAAGTGTTTATTTTACTTTAACTTCCGGCTATAATCGCCCTCAGATGAATAAGGGGCTGTTATGAAAAAAATATTTTTGGCAATAATTATTCTATTTTTGGCCGGATGCGCTGCGCAGAGCCCTGTGCTCTATCCGAACGAGCATTTGAAAAGAGTCGGCGAAGCAAAAACGCAAATAGATATTGAGGAGTGTTCACGTCTGGCCGAATCTTATGTTCAGTCCAATCCGGGGGCAAAGGTTGTCGGGGGGACGATTGTGGGCGGCGCCGGAGGCGCTCTTGTCGGCGGGGCAGTGGGGGCGGTAACCGGTCATATTGGCAGAGGTGCGCTTGCAGGTGGAGTGGCCGGCGCCACAAGTGGACTGGTGCGCGGAATCTACAAGGCTTCTCAACCCAGTCCCGTTTATAAGGCCTTTGTCAACCGCTGTCTGCGGGAAAAAGGATACGATCCTATTGGATGGGAATGAACGGTCTTTTTCTTCATGCTACTGGCAGGATTTGTGTTATTTTTAACTTAAATAACGAATTATATTGTTATTAAGTATAAGATGATCAGTCGGGGAGGACTAGTTGATTCGTCGATATATCTTTATTTTTCTCGCAGCTGCCCTGCTGCTGCGCATCGGTTATCTGTATTTCGAAGTCGGAAAGGGAATTGCCGGGAACGCCGGGGAAGCACCATCCATCTTTTACGGACGCCCCACGGAAATATTTAAGGGAGATTCCCTCGGGAACATCCACTTTGTCGAACGGTTGCAGAGGCTTTCGTACAAGAAAGTTCAGGGAAAGCCATCCGCCGCCGGGATGTTCTCCGCAGAGCGGGAGCATATCCGGGTATTCCTCCGCAATAATAGAAGTGAAAAACAACCTCACACCAGTGGTCCTGTGGACATCGTAGTGCGCGGCGGCCGTGTGATGTCGCTTACTTCCCCTGACGGTGGAGAGATGAAGTCGATCCGACTGGAACCGGAAGAGATCGGCCGTATTATGGCGTCGAAGATGGAATCACGGCACCCGATTACCCTTGCAGCCGTTTCCCCTTATCTGCAGAATGCTGTAATCGCCGCGGAAGATGCACGCTTTTATTCGCATATCGGCATTGATGTTCTGGCAATGGGGCGGGCATTGTTTGTCAACATCAAGGAACGGCGTTTCGCTCAAGGCGGCTCTACCATTACTCAACAACTGGCGAAAAATTTCTTTCTCTCTCCGGAGAAGACCGTCTTGCGCAAGCTGAGGGAAGTGGAACTGGCTCTTGTTCTGGAGATGCGCTACTCGAAAAAACAGATACTGGAGATGTATTTGAACAAGATTTATTTAGGGCAGGATGGTTTCCAGGGGATCTATGGCGTCGAAGATGCGGCAAGTTTTTATTTCTCGAGGTCCGCCAAAACCATTTCTCTGGAGGAGGCGGCGCTGCTTGCCGGGATCATCCATTCTCCGAATCGGTATTCTCTGGCCAGGAACAACAAGACGGCAAGGGAACGGCGCAACGCAATCCTGTCCAGGATGCAGCATTTGAAGATGATCGGTGCGGATGAATTCCGGAGGGCATCAAATGCGCAGGTCAGGTTAAGGTCGGGTAAAGGGCCTGTCCACCAGGCATCGTACTTCGTTGACTACATCCAGCGGATTACCAGGGAAGAGTTGGGCAGTGAAAAACTCTATCAGCCGGGATACCGCTACTACACCACTCTCGACCCCGTTTTACAGGCTTCTGCCCAGGAGGCAGTTACTGGAGGACTTGCGGCAATCGAGAAAACTGCTCTTCCGGCTGGTGAACCACTGCAGGCGGCGCTAGTTGCCGTTGATCCGTTAACGGGAGCGACGGTTGCCATGGTCGGCGGGCGCAACTACGGG
>CAZYIE010000009.1:0-14010 GCA_964646755.1 uncultured Smithella sp. | reverse complement strand
GGTCGATGCGAGACGTCAGCCGGGGAGTGCTTTTAAGCCTTTTGTCCTCCTGGCAGCGCTTGCGCAATCATTGCAGGGCAAGTCAGATAGAACGCTATCTTCGCTAGTGTCCGGCGAGCCGGTATCTATTCCTACCCCGGAGGGAATGTGGAGCCCGGCGAATTTTGAAGACAAGAAGTACGGGAAGATCACAATTCGGAAAACAATTGAAGATTCTGTAAACACTGCCACTACAAAACTGGCCAGTGACATAGGGTTCAAGGAAGTATTAGAAACTGCTCGCCTGGCCGGTATCACGAGCCCTCTTTTACCTGTCCCTTCGATGGTACTGGGGAGCTTTGAAGTTACGCCCCGGGAACTTGCCTATGCTTATGCGACAATTGCCTCCGGCGGCATCCGCTATGAACCTTTTTCTCTATTTGCAGTAACCACGGCAGATGGAGATAAAATCATCGTCAGGAAGGTTCAGCAAAAAAAGGTGCTGGATCCGCGAGTGGCCTATCTTACGGGGTATGCAATGGAAGGAGTGCTTACGCGCGGTACGGCAAAAACGGCCAAGGCACTGGGGATAAACTTTCCGGCAGCGGGAAAAACCGGAACGACGAACGGCAACCGTGATTCCTGGTTCGTGGGTTATACCTCCGGCGTGGTCTGCGCTGTGTGGGTGGGATATGATTCCGGAGCCGATACCGGTTTAACAGGAGCCAGCGGAGCGCTGCTTATCTGGACGAGGTTCATGCGCTCCCTATATTCCCAGTCCGAACCGGCGGCTGTAATTGCTCCGGAAGGAATACAAACGGCCGTTATCGACCCTGAGTCCGGCTACCTTGCCACCGACTTATGCCCGCAAACTTTTAGAGAGGCCTATTTGACAGGCACAGCGCCCAAAGAAAACTGCCCTCTCCATCCCGGCAATGCTGTCACGGATACGCTCCGCAAGGGAATGCGCGGTGTCGGGGATTTCTTCCGCAATCTGTTTAAATAATTTGTCATTGCCGAACTTGATTCGGCAATCCAGTTCTTTTATTTCTGGATCATCCGGTCATAACCTAAAGGTCACAAGAGCCGGATTATGACAACAGTCATCTCCAACAGTCTTTTTAACCGGCAAAGAAAAACGGATAAAAGTTTTCTGCTTCACATCTCGGGAGCCTGCGGCGGAACGAGGCAAACAACTTTTAAGAGAGTGTTGCCTGTATTTTTTATCTGATGTTCATTATTGGCCGGGATGAAAGCAACATAGCCCGGCAATATTTCTGTCCACCCGCCACCGCAATAAATTTCACCATTGCCCGCATGGATAAACATTTCATGCTCCCACGGGTGCGTGTGTTTCGGTGTATGCCCACCCGGCGCAATTTCAAAGATACGCATGCAGAAATTGTTTGCGCCGTCATTTTTGCCGACGAGAACACGTCCGGCAACTCCTTTGGCCATCTCATTGTCAAAATGCGTAGGCGAAATATCGGTATAGGGTATAATTTTCATAATATTGCTCCTTGTTATTTTGCTTTACGCGTCCCATTTGCCTGCGGCGCGCAGCTGTTTTGCTGTTTCTATGCCCTTTTCTTTCAGAAAAACATAGTCGGTCTTGGCCACACGATTCAGCGGCATTGTGCCCGGCAAAATTATCTCATAGTGGCTGGGTCTTTTGTAGGCGGCCATTTCACCGGCTACTGCTTCCAGCTCGGCAACGGTTATATCAGCCGTCGGGGATTTTTCCACAAAGGCCATGATGCCTTCGGTGAATACTTCATGAGGGACGCCGATTAAGGCAATACCGGCAATTTTCCCTTTTAAGTTTTGTACAAAAAATTCTTCGACTTCGGTCGGAAATACCTGGTAGCCTTTTGGTTTAATGATCAGTTTGCTGCGTCCCGCAAAATGCAATCCCTGCTCGTCATAATGTCCCAGATCGCCGGTGTAGCAGAAGCCGTCCTGCGAAATGGTTTTGCGGGTGTTCTCTTCATCATTGAGATAGCCTAAAAATATCTGCGGGCCGGAAAAGCAAATGTCTCCTATTTCTCCCGGCTTTTTTTCCGCACCGGCGTAGCCGTCTTCTCTCATTGACTCCCTGATGGAAATCGGGCAAAGCGGCATGGCGTAGCCGACGCTCGATAGAATGTCATCCACCGTGCCGTTGAGCGGGGAATAGGTTACAAATCCGGCGGTTTCCGTGAGTCCCAGTCCTGTGCCGAATTGCGGCACCATAGTGGATAACTTTTCCAAAAACTGGCGCGTCACGGCCTGTCCGGCGGAAATAGCGAAGCGCAGAGTAGACAGATCATACTTATCATAATCAGGCAGGCGCCATTCCATCGAAAATAAAGCGGGAATCTGGCCGAAAATAGTTATCTTGTATTTCTGAATCGCGTCCAACGATTTATGCGCATCGAAAATATGCAACAGAACACTCTTGCCGCCACCGTAAATTGTTGTAGCCAGTTGCTCGGTTACACAGCCGACATGGCTGGGCGGCAGGTTTATCAGCATGAGATCGTTTTTCTGCAGGCCGAAGCCGACAGCCAGACAAATGTTTTGAATCAGAATGTTCTCGTGACAAAGCAGGGCCGGTTTGGGTCTGCCTGTAGAGCCGGTCGTAAAAATAATCAGGCAGGGATCCCTTTTATCCACCTTCTTCTGTGCTTTTTTGACCTTGCCCAGAATCAGTCCCTGGATGATGAAAATTTTCTTGATGTCGGCGGCCCATTTGGTTACGCTAACCGCTCCGTTGATAATCAGATCTTCCTCTTTTTGAAATTGAATCCAGTGTTTGCAAACATTCTTATGTTTTTTCATTACTTCTTCGATCATTGGGCGGAAGTCCACCAGCGGTGTCTTGCCCAGAAAAAAATAGGCAACCGGTTTAGCCTGCTCAAAGCACTGATCAATCTCCTGCGCTTTCAGGCGGGGATCCAGAGGGGCGATGATTGCTCCTATGCGGTAGCAGGCGTACATCAGAAAAACATGTTCTTTTAGTAAGACCAGGGTTGTCGCAACGACATCACCTTTTTTAATGCCCATTGCCAGCAGTTTGGCGGCCATGGCGTTGGAACGCAGAGCAAACTCTTTCCATGTTATCTGCTCACCGGTGTCATATTCGATCAGAGCAATTCCCTGAGGTTTTTCTTTGGCCCACTTATCAACATAATCGAACATACGCGGTAAAAGTTTTTCGTATTGGCTGATGCATTCTTTTTCCATGTTGCTGTCTATCATGTTTTCACCTCTCTGATGGTTAACCGATGTATTATATTATTTGAAAACGGTCTCCTCTAAAAGCATGTTTTTCGACTGCCGCACTTAACGCTTTTTACCGGATTTTTTCAGCAGATCTCCGAACGTGCCCATGGTCTTTGGCGCTTTGGGCATGAAGCTTGCGTAATCTTCCACATTTTCGTCTCCCTTGGAATCATCGTCATTTCCGGCGAGATCCAGAGAAATCCGCTTATTTTCGCGATCAATCTTTTCGATTTTTACTTCCAGGTCGGCGCCGCTAGTCAATACATCTTTTGCATGTTTGATTTTTTTGCCTTTTGCCAGTTTGGAAATATGCAAAAGACCGTCCACACCGGCTTCCAGCGTAATGAAAGCGCCGAAATCGGTCAGGCGGGACACTTTCCCATTGTAAAGTCCACCTTCCCGGTACCTAGCAATTACTTCATTCCAGGGATCCGGCAGCGTATCTTTAAAAGATAAGGTGATGCGGTCATTTTCCCAGTCCAGATTGATGATTATTGCTTCAATGGTTGTACCCGGAACATAAAGCGACTTGGGGTCTTCCACTCTACCCCAGGACATTTCGGAAACCGGCAGCAGTGCCTGAACACCGCCGATGTCGACAAAAGCACCAAAATCGAGAACGCTCTTTACTACTCCCTGTACAGTCATGCCTTTTTGCAAGGTTTCTTTCAGAACTTTAACTTTTTCCTGTTCAATTACCTCCAGCAGCGGCCGCCGGGAAAGTACGATTTTGCGGCCATTCTCTCCGTATTCAATCACGATGAAATCCAGCTTCTTGCCGATCAAAGCTGCGGCGTCGTCAATTTTCTTGATATCCATTTGGGAATAAGGACAAAACCCGGTGGCACTGGTACTTATTCTGATCGCGAAGCCGCCCTTGATCTCCTTCTCTACCGTTGCTTCCAGCGGGATTTGGTTTTCGTAGGCATTGACTAAAAATTCATCAACGCTTTTACGCGCCAGCAATTTAGTTGTAAAGAGCTTTTCACTATGCCGCGAGGAAATAAAGTAGGCAGTTATCGTGTCGCCTTCTTTTACGGTAAGGTTATCATTCTCATCGATAAACTCTTTTCTGTCTACATAGCCTTCGCTTTTTGCTCCCAGATCCAGAAAAATCCATTCGGGAGATATTTTTACGATTACTGCTTCCACCTTTTCACCCACGGAAAATCGCTTGGGTGATAAATATGATTCATCCAGCATTTGAGCAAAGCTCTTAGTTTCGTCCATTTATACGCCTCTTCTTAATTGGTAATTATGTGACCAACAACAGTACACACATCGATATGTAGCTCTGATAGCATGAAAAATATATTTTGTCTTTGAGAAAGTTGTATTATGAATTATCATTAAAATTCAGTAACTTAAAAAATAATGGATAATTAAACGAAAATGTATTATGAAACAATTACAATTTTTAAGGAGTTAGGTGATTTATGAGATTTGAAATTGCAAGGGGCGGCAGCGGACTTACCTATGAAATCCGCAATATTATGTTGATTGCCGACAAACTGAAGGAATATGGTGTGAAAATTATCAGGGAAAACATAGGTGATCCCGTAGAGAAAGGCGAACAAATTCCTGCCTGGATGAAAGAGGTTGTTGCCGAGACCGTGAAAGAGGATCGTTCTTTTGCTTATTGCCCAACAAAGGGCATAAATGAAACCAGAGAATTTCTTTCCCAGCTGGTGAATAAGAGAGGGAAAACGCAAATTACTGCAGAAGATATAATTTTCTTTAACGGCCTGGGTGATGCTATTGCCCGTTCCTACAGCTCTTTGCAGGTTGATGCCCGTGTAATCATGCCAGAACCGACCTATTCAACACACTTTATGGCGGAAGTGCTCCACGCTTCGTTTCCGCCCAACACGTACCGCATGAATCCATACAGTAACTGGTATCCGGATATTTGCGAGATCGAACAGAAGGTGAAAAGCGCCAAATCAATAGTAGGTATTTTGCTGATTAATCCCGATAATCCGACGGGATTTGTTTATCCGGTAGAGACCCTCAAACAAATGGTACGGATTGCCAAGGATCACGGTCTTTTCCTTATTGTCGATGAAACTTACATTAATATTGTGTACGGAGGGAAAAAGACATTACCTATTTCCGATCTTATTGATGGTGTTCCGGCAATCAGCATGAAGGGAATTTCTAAAGAGTTTCCCTGGCCAGGGTCGCGTTGCGGCTGGATTGAAGTTTACAATGCCGATAAAGACCCTGCTTTTGCCCGTTTTGTTAATACTATTTTCCACCAGAAAATGTCGGAAGTATGTTCGACGACGCTGCCGCAAATGACGATTCCGCGAATGATGAGTCACCCGGAATACCAGAATTATCTGGCCCTCCGCATAAAACATTATGAAAAGCTGTCTAATATTGCTTACGATATTTTGAAAGATGTTCCTTATTTGATAGTGAACAAGACGAACGGTGCTTTCTACATGACGGCTGTGTTTAATGAGTCTGCGCTTAACAACCGGCAAACCCTGCCCATTGAGCAGAAGGAGATTAGAGAATATATTGAGAAGCTGGTCGAGGGTGATGTCGAGAACGACAAACGTTTTGTTTATTATCTTTTGGCGGCAACAGGAATTTGTGTAGTGCCACTGACATCTTTTTTCACACCTCTGCCCGGTTTCCGCATGACGCTGCTGGATAAGGACGTGGAAGAATTCAAGAGGATTGTCAAAATCATCGCTGATAAAATTGTGGAGTATATTGAGTCGGGGAAATAAAAAATTCGCAGAAGGGTTTTATAAATAGACCCTTCTGCGAATGAAATTAAATTCTTGCCGAATTAAGTATATTGCTTAGTACCTGCCGCCGCCACCGCCACGATTTCCACCACCGCCACTGCGATTTCCGCCGCGGAATCCACCACCGCCACCGCGATTTCCGCCGCCGCCTGCGCCGTATTCTTTCTTCGGTCTGGCTTCATTTACGGTAATTGCCTTTCCATCCAGCATTCCGCCATGAAATTTTTTAACCGCTTCGGTTGCACCTTCTTCTGTTTTCATCTCGACAAAGCCAAAACCTTTGGATTGCCCTGTGAATTTATCCTTAATAATTGCTGCGGAGGCCACTTCGCCGGCTTCGGAAAAGTTAGATCGCAGATCATCGTCAGTTACTTTAAAGGATAGGTTGCCGACATACAAGTTTTTGTTCATTTTAAATCCCTCTCTTTTTTATAAATTTTATTAAACCTTCACTCCCCGATGGGGTACCACAAAGCATCAAAATCACCCCCATCCGGCTCCTGGTTGAGAAGGAAGGAAAAAGTGAGGGGCTTGCATGCCTTACCTCGCAGCCTTTAGATGGCATGATCATTCTAAAGTGCTGTTTTCACAAGCTCATACTATTGAATAATAGTCAAGGACGATTTTTTTGCGCTTCGTAAAAGAAAACGTTTGATTAAATGCGCTCATTTTATTATAAACCCCAACTGACAACTATGGTCGGATAAGCTGTGTTTAATAAACCAATTTGTTAGTGCCCAGGGCGGAAGATGCCGGAATTAAAAGTTGGAACAAGAATCGATATTGTTTTTGAAAATGAGATCAATAAAAGCAATGCCCATTATATGAAGGCATTGGTTTATGATTACGAAAGCAGTAACATCATTATTTCACAAACTTCGCCCCCGCTGAGCCGTCACTTTCTCAATCGCCGGATACTGGTTACGTTTTTAGCCAACACGGAAAAGCGTGTTTTGCGTTTCGGCTTTTCGGCACGCTTAATTGATTTGCTAAACAATTATGAAATTTCTTCGAATAATAGTGTCGAAGCGCTTGTCCTAAAGCAATATGATACGCCGGGGCAGGTTGATTTCCGCATGCATTTTCGGGTCAGGCCGCCTTCGCAAAGCAATATCAGTCTTTTTATAAAAGATGAAAAGGTTAATCTAATAGACATATCTATGGGTGGAGCCAAGTTTGCTTATCCCAAATCGAATTTATTGCTTCATGGGGATACATTGAATTGCAAATTAGTAATCGATTCTGCGGCAGTTGATCTGAAGGCCCGTGTGCGAAACATAATAACGCCACAGTCATCATTGCCTGCAAAAGAAACAATCCAATATATCGGTGTTGAATTTGAATATGAAAACAAGCAGTTTGGGGCCGTGTTGGGCAGGGCTATTATCGACATTGAAAGACAGATGCTTGCTGAAGGGAAAATGAACTAATACTGAGATAATATGGATAAATAATGATAATACCCCAATTAAGAGTAGGAGCAAACGTAAATATTGTTTTTGAAAACGAGATAAATAAAAGCAATGCCCATTTTATGAAGGCACTGGTTTATGATATCGAAGATCGTAAAATCATCATCTCACAAACGTCTCCGGCATTAAATCGTAACTTTCTTAATCGCCGAATAATGGTTTCTTTTTTGTCCAGAATTGAAAAACGCAATTTGCGTTTTGGTTTTCCTGCCAAGCTGGTTGATCTGCTTAGTGATTATAAAATTTCCTCTCAGCAAATCGTGGAAGCACTTGTTCTGCAGCAATATGAGGAATCTGAGCAGATTGATTTCCGGACGTTTTTCCGTATTAAACCGCCGCAGCAAAGCGACATCAATCTTTTTTTCAAAGAAGAAAAGGTTAATTTAATCGACATATCTTTAGCGGGAGCCAAGTTTATTTGTCCGAAGGATTTTTTATTGCGGGCTGCCGATAAGGTTAACTTCAAGTTATTAATCGGCCCCTCGGTATTTGATCTGGAGACCAGAGTGCGCGAAGTGCGGACACCTGATGATATATCGGGAAATCGTAATCTCCAATATGTTAGTGTTGAATTTCAATATGACAACAAGCAACTGGAAGCGTCGCTGGGAAAAGCAATTTTAGCAATTGAAAGGCAACTGCTCAGTGAAGGGAAAATTTAACGATTGGAAAGAAGCAAATGGTAAATAATGCTGCGTGAATAAATTAAAAGGAGACAAAGCAATGGGTAAATCAAAAGATGTGAAGAAAGACGAAAAGAAGAAACCGGCAAAGACAGCCAAGGAAAAGAAAGAAGCAAAGAAAATGAAAAAATCCGGCCTGTAGGTTTTTTTCAACCCGGTATTTAATGATTCTGGCGCCGGTAGATAGTTATTTTTTAGTTTCGTTTTTATCTGGCGCATAATAGCCCGCTCAGGGCTAGAGAGTGTCTTAATGAAAATTACATTTCTGGGAGCTGCCAGAACGGTTACCGGTTCCTGTTTCATTATTGAAACCGGAAAAATCAGATTTGCCGTCGATTGCGGAATGTTTCAGGGCGCGGCGGAAATAGAAAAGCGCAACTGGGAAACCGGTGTGTACGATCCGGTACATATTGATTTTTTTCTCATCACCCATGCCCATATTGATCATACGGGACTTCTGCCCCGGATGACGCAAAAAGGTTTTTCCGGCCCTGTTTATACAACCGAACCTACGGGAGATTTGTTGAAAATATTGCTGCTGGACAGCGCTCATATTCAGGAAGTTGAAGCCGGTTGGAAAAACAAAAAAATGCAGCGCAATGGACGGCAGCCAGATATTTTGCCGCTGTATTATTTAGAAGATGCTGAAGCCGTTGGCCAGCTGGTTAAATCCAAAGCTTATGATGATGCCTTCAGCCCGGCACCGGGAGTAAAGGTAAAATTTCAGGATGCAGGCCATATTCTGGGTGCGGCTATTCTGGAAATATTTATCGAAGAAAATGGCGCATCCACAAAATTAGTTTTCTCCGGTGACATAGGCCGCCGCCACCAACTGTTAATGAAGGACCCTACCGCAATCGATACTGCCGACTTCCTTTTTATGGAGTCAACTTACGGCAACCGCAATCACAAAGGCGAAGAAGACAGCTTAAAGGAACTGGCTGAAGCCATAAACTTCAGTTACTCCCGGCATGAAAAAGTCATCATTCCCGCCTTTGCCGTGGAAAGAACGCAGGAGATCCTTTATTCGCTGTATCTTCTGCATCGCGCAGGAAAATTGCCTAAAGACATGCCGGTCTTTCTGGATAGTCCTCTAGCGATTCAGGTAACGGAAATATTCCGCCGCTACCGGTCATATCTGGACGGAGAAACACAAAGCCTTTTGAAAAATGGTGAAGATCCTCTGGATCTGCCGCAGCTTAAATTTTCATTGACAACAGCACAATCCATGGAAATTAATGAAATGCAAGGCCCGGCAGTAGTTATTTCCGCAAGCGGCATGGCTAATGCCGGCAGGATCAAGCATCATTTGCGGCACAATTTATGGCGCCCGGGTGCTAGTACTGTTTTTGTCGGTTTTCAGGCGGAAGGCACGCCCGGCCGCAAGATGGTGGATGGTGCGAAAAAAATCCGTATCTTCAATGAAGATATTGCCATCAACGCTAAAATATTTACTATCGGCGGCTTTTCCGCTCATGCCGGCCAGGATCAGCTTTTGGATTGGCTGGGTAATTTCCAAAATAAAAAAATGCAAATATTTTTAGTGCATGGTGAATTGTCCGCACAGGAACAACTGGCAGCGGCAATTCAGAATAAATATGGCTTTGCGGTAGATATTCCCGAATATCTTGAGGAAATACAGTTGCGCGTGGATGCTCGAATAGAAACCGTGAAAAAGCCGGAAATTTTCGAGCCGCAGATTGACATTAATGCAGCATTGGATGAGCTGAACGCAAAAATTGAGTACCTCAATAATATAAGACAGAATATCCAGCAATTATCTTCCGCCCGGAAGGCCGAAATCAGGGAATTGTTGAAGGAAGCAGACCGAAAATTTGCTGAAGTGAAAGCACGCTTGTAAAATTGTTGACTGAAGTAAAACTGGGAATCATTCTTCAAGTTTATAGCGAAAAGAGGCAACTATATGCAAACGCGCGAGACCGTAGCTATTCGGTAACGGCTCAAATGGCGCAGCTGACTTGATAATTCCAAGGGCACCGGCATCAAGTAGTGCTGAGCCGGAAGAAGATAAAAGACTTGTTTCGACAAGCTTACCTCCGGCATCAAGTGATATTTTAACTACTACCACCCCTTCCTCATTATTTTCATAAGCTTTGAGAGGGTATTCCCATATTTGCAAAATCTTTCTTTTTATTTTAACCAAATAGGATACATACTTAATATCACTGCTGCCCAGATTAACGGTTTCCTCTCTGACACCATCAGTGCTGATATTTTTTGATTCTTTGTTTGTTTTGGACTCTGGTAGATTTTTTTCTTCTTTCTTATCTCCTTCTTGAACTGATTTGTCCGGTTCCATTCCTTTTATATCGACAGTAAATATTTCTGCAGCTTTGACATTATCGCGCAAATCAATCATGCCGGAGGCTGAAATCAGCGCAATATGCCCGATAATGGATATAAAGACCGGCCAAAATATTACTTTTTTTGAATCCATGATTTATTCCACCGAAAAATAATCATATACGGCATTTGCTGCAAAATCAACAATATGATGGCAGGGAAATTACGATATGTCCCGAATAAGGCAAAGAGAAAGAATAATATTTTGAGAAATAACGAAGAACGAAAAAATCAGCCGGAGCGCAGCTATAGGCTGTATTGCTTTTGGGCATTCATTAAATAGAACGTCACCTTTTTCTCCCTGGAGCGACGGGTTAGATATCTGATAACACATCCGCTATTAATTATTTGATTTAAATCTTTTTTCCTATGTAGAAAACATATCCGTAGAACTCTTTATATTTAATATATAACTCAGCTTCACGTCGTTCGTTTTTCACAAGCTCTTCTGCAGTTTTATTACCTGCATATTTTTTTAGAAATTTTTCTTGGACAGATACTTGCGGAGCATAAAAATGTTCAGTCCAGCAATTTTCAGGTAAAACAAAAGCAGCAATTGGAATATATCCAGCTTTTTGCATTTGTTTGACTTTCTCTGAAATGATGCCAATTTCCGGATAAGCATCTTTCCAAAACCTATCGATTTCTATAGGTCGTTCTTCGGTGAACCAAGATGCCTCTGAAACGGCAATAAAGCCTCCAGTCTTCAGCAGTTTATGCCATTCGTTTATACCTCGTTCAAACCCGATATTATAGATTGCACCTTCTGACCAGATTAAATCTAACTCTTCATGCTGAAAAGAAAGATTGTCCATTGAACCAACAACACCATCCACTCTATCTTGTAGATTCAGCTTCTTGCTATTAAAATTTAAAATATCTATAAAGTCGGCAAACAAATCAATACCTGTAATATGTCCTGACGTATGTTTAGCCAACACCATAGTCTGACCACCGGTTCCACAACCTATATCCGCAATTTTGGATTCATTTGTCAGGTTACCAATAAAGCTCAAAGCTTTAATAGTTACTTCGGGACTCCCAGGCCCTTGTCGTTCCATGCCCGAAAAATATTCGCAGATTAATTTAAAATCAAACTCGTGAATGGATTTATTTTCGTCACTCATCATTCGTCCTTATCTTCTTAATATTTTTATCTCCGTCAGGTATCGAAAAATTTCACCTAGCGCTTGAGCTAAGGCAACGGCCAGTCAGGGCTGGCGGCCTTGAGCGGCGTTATGGATCCCGGTCATCAATAAAACCTCTGATCGCCTCAATGATTTCCTTGTTCTGATAATTGAGTGCCGAGAATCCGAAAGAAAGTGGCCAATAGCGATCGGATAGAATCAGAACTAAACTGGTAGCACCGCCACTTTGATCGGAAACAGGGCAGCCTACTACTACGTCCTTAATATCGCTAAGTCGAGCGCTATCTGATTTGTTTACTGTCAGACCGCGTTGCTGCCAATTAACAAGACGTAAATGCTTATCAAAAACCGTAGTTGTCTCCCTGTAAAAATGCAGTCCTCCAACGACAAATAGAGGTCCAAGAATGATGCCGAATATGTCGTTAGTTGATAGCGCTTTGCTCTGGTTAAACACAGCAAAAAGAGCACCGGAAGTTGCAAGCAAGCCAAGCGAGATAATTATTCCCAAGGCAAGGCGTGGCTTGCTTTCAACAACAAGCCTGCGTGAAGTATGTTCGGCAATCCTCGTCATATACTTGGCCCCGGAAGACAACGTTTCGCGAGCCTTAACGACGAAATCACACGGAGCGGAGAGATCGGGCGTATTGCTTTTGTTGGGCATTCATTAAACACAATCGTCCCCATTTTTCCCCAAATCAATCATGCCGGAGGCTGAAATCAGCGCAATATGCCCGATAATGGATATAAAGACCGGCCAAAATATTACTTTTTTTGAATCCATGATTTATTCCACCGAAAAATAATCATATACGGCATTTGCTGCAAAATCAACAATATGATGGCAGGGAAATTACGATATGTCCCGAATAAGGCAAAGAGAAAGAATAATATTTTGAGAAATGACGAAGAACGAAAAAATCAGCCGGCGCAATTAGCGGTAGGCTGCATTTGCCTGGTTAGCCGTCTCGTCAGTTTGTCGCACGAGTTGTTTCGCCGAACACAGAAGCAAGTGCAGCTTGTATGTCTTGCTCAAGCGTTTTGGTTCCTTTGAGAACAAAAGCCCCGCTGTTTTTCCAGTGAATGGCAATGTCCGTTTCCAAGACCAACGAATGTACATTAAGCACCCTGATCCGTAGGACAACTTCGGTACCGCCTTCCCAAAGAATTGGAGAGGGGTGGATTATTACGAGCGGTCCCAGTTCTTCCACGCGTACGAATATAACCTTGCCATAATGCCCTCCTGTGGATATGGCAAATTTCAGAGCTTCAGCATCAGATAGTCCGACGGCCTCACGACCTGCTGCCACCTTCAGAACCTCTACATTTGAAAAACACGAGGAGGTTTTGAAGTACTGAGCTATGCCTTGAGAAGCCATTTTTTCACGGAGTGCTACTTCCTTCTGGTTGTCCCGCCATGCCGTGCCCCAAAGAATCAGCACTGTTTTAGCTGTTGCTTGTGCCTTGCATGATGCATGTTTGTTGCCAACGACATGCGTAGTGACCTGCGTCGTGGCACAGCCACCGATAGTTAGAATTGCCAAAGCGACCACTAACGGTTTTGCAATTCTAATAGATATTTTTTGAGTCAAGTGAACCTCCAAGTAGAACGGCTAACGCAGAGCTCAGTCGGAGCGGCCCAGCGGGCCGCGATCGGCTGTAGCGCCTTGGCCGGTTTACTTTCTCGCTTCCACCAAATTTCCGTTAATGAATTTGTGGATAATGCTGGATACGTAAGTCTGATAGGGCAAGCCTTCATTGACGGCCTTTTTTTGTAGCTCAAGAAGATCTCTTTCCGAAATCCGTATATTTAGCCGCTTATCCTTGCGTAACGTATTACGCGCATAGGCCATTAATTCTTTTTTTCTTTTAGCGAGGTTTGTAACTGGTACCCACTCATCTTTCTCGAAACTATCGAGTATTTCTTTTTCTTCTTTCGTTAATTTCGTCTTCATGATTTTTCTCCAAGATATTTTTGTGTTGCCTTTCTACTTGGAATGATGGTCTTGAGAAATAGTTCTTCATCATTCTCAACATAAGGAATGAGATAGGCGTAATTGGCAATATTGATAACCATAATTCGCTGTCCGGGATAATCTTTCTGATTGGGATGCAGGTAGTCATCTAATATGTCACCCCTTTCAATAAAAAACACCACATCCTCAAAACAGATGTCCCGAGACGACTTAAGCGCGACGCTCTTTTCCGTGTTCCAGTTTAGGCTTTTCATGATTTTATATTAGCACATTGTGTGCATTATGGAAACAGAATTTTTAGGCCAACGAAAAGCTAAGCCGGAGCAGCCCAGCGGGCCGCGAACGGCTTTAGCGCCGTGATAATA
>CAZYIE010000008.1:89317-91385 GCA_964646755.1 uncultured Smithella sp. | reverse complement strand
GGTATTTTGGCCATGGGCGCAGCGGGAATGACCCCGGATAATCTTTCTCATTCATTATTATTAAAATCCGAAAAAATATTAAACGCTTTAGACTATGATCCGGCGGGGGCGCGGTATTCCTGGAAATTCTGGCCGGCAACATACGGCCCAAAAGTAAAGCGCTGGCCGGTACCAATAGGCAAAGACCCTTCGGACGCCTGGCACCGCGGATTAAATATCAGGGCATGGATCGAAGCGGGTATTGAATAACAAAAGGAGAAAGTGAAATGGATGAAAAAACTTTTCGGAATCTGCAAATGGTAACGGCTTATTTGCATAGCATGGGATACATGGTTTCAAAATCTACAGTCTATGAACACGGCAGGGCCCGGAAAATCAAACCCCGCGAAGACCGCCTTTTCTATGCAAGCGATGTAGACCAATACGCCATGAATTATTTAAAACCAAAGAATGAGCAGAAGACGAAATCAACCGATGCAATGCAACGGCGGCGAAACGAGGCGGAAGCCCGGAAGATGGAAGCCCAGGCTCATCACTGGGAAATCAAGGCACAGGTCGCCGCCGGGTTCTATGTAGAGCGCGGCGCTTTTGAAATTGCCCTCGCTCAACGGGCGATGCTCTTTAAAAATGATCTGGAAAGTTTCGCCCGAGCCAGCGCCCCGAAAATATGCAAGATGGTTAACGGCAACAATGATTTAATTTCTGAATTAACAGAGCATCTGCAGGAAGAATTCGCTATTTTCCTAAACCGATATGCCGAAAAAAGAGACTTTACAGTGCCAGCGCCGCAAGTAGCAACGGCGGATAATATGGAATATGATGGTGAATATTTAGAGCAAGTGCCCGAAAACGATCATGATTGAGGGATTGCAAACTTTTTGTAATATATGAAAAATTCCAGTTTTCCAGTCCGGTTTTTTTATCAAAACCCCAAAAACGTCGTGCTTCGAATTACCCGTAATTGCCAAGGTCGCTGGAAGGACCCGCCGCTTTTTTAGATGGACGATCGTATTCATTGAAAAACTGGCCATTTTTTTGCCGGAGCGATTTTATTAAGGGGGGCTGGGGGTTGAGATCGCTTGAATATAAAAATCATATGACATGGGAATATCAGGCGGACGCAAACTTTAAACTTATTTTTTCTGATAGTCTTAAACACGAAACACTTGAACACCTGGCCGCACGGCTAAAGAAGGTATTCATTGATTTAAGACAATATAATGAACGAATAAGAACAAACGCGGACATTCCCCCTGAAGTAAAAATTTGGCTTGTTATTCCTTAAGACCAGTACCCCGGATCACCCGCCAGTGGATTGGTTAATTGATATATTTAATTAAATAATAACTTTTAAAAGGAGAAAATAAAAATGTTTAAAGAACCGGTTATTAACGTTTACATCCCTTATGAGCCAGAAAAAAGGTTAGGCGCAGCATATAATCGTATTATTAAGGAATCGGCTTATGAATATAATTTGCTGCTTGATTGGGACGTGATCATACTGAACCCGAATTGGTATGATATCTGTCAACAGGTGATTTTATATCTCGAAAGGGAATCAAAATGCATCGGATTAATTGGAGCGGTGACAAATTATTTGCCTAAACATATTACTCCGCATCACATTGGTGACGCATGTCAGATATCTTTGGACTGTCCGAAAAATAATGATATCGATCTTCATATTAAGCATGCACATTACTTACATAATAAATACAGAGAGACAATCCAACAAGTTTGTTCTCCCCATCCTCTGGGCGGTTTTTTTATGTTGATCAACAAGACCGCGTGGTCTGCATTGGGCGGGTTCAGGGAGGCATATGAGTGTGATCTTGATTATTCTTTACGGCTGCATAATTGCGGTTTCGAGCAATATATAATTCCTGGTCTATATGTTTATCATGCATGCGGCCAAGATAGTATCTTCAGCGACTCGAGGGGCTTCGATCGTGGATATATATCAAACGAATCGGGACATATTGAGATATTACGACAGCGTGAGTTGGAAATGTCTAAGATAATGGGTATTTTGCGTTTCCATGGGACACGCAAGGTATAAACCTGAAGG
>CAZYIE010000008.1:50539-89307 GCA_964646755.1 uncultured Smithella sp. | reverse complement strand
GCTGCGTTATCCCTTCCAGATGACAGTCCGTGAATCAATAGATTATGGAATAAATTGATCAGCTGATCCGATAACCGAAATACAAAGAATTAATCATATCCTATATGTGATGCGTTTCTCGAAAGTAGACAAGCGTTTAATTGATAAACCGAATTATTTGGTGCAAGTATATCAGGAAATTAGTGAAATGCCGAATGCCATGAAACAATTGCTAAATGAGTACACATAACTTCACCCGGGGGCCAGGACACCCCGGACCAAATCGGCATATAATTCATCAATTGCCGTGTTTTTGCCGATAACTGTTTCAAGGACGAAAGCTGTTTGCAAAGGCATCTTTCCCCTTGACAAACGAATCGGGATATTTTAGTTAATTTACATAGACTGTGGAATATCCCACAAAGTAACCACGGAAGGAGGAGGAACCATGGCACCAAAAGACTTAATCTTGCGTTGTTACTGCGAAAAAAAAGGCAATCTCTGGCAAGCATTCTGTATTGATTTAAATTTGGCTACGCAAGGAAGTTCGTTGAAAGACGCCAGGAATAGACTACATCAGCAAATTGCTGCTTATCTTCATGATGCTTTGGTCGGTGAAGATAAACAGTATGCGGCACAATTATTGAACCGCAAGTCTCCAATATACTTTAGGATTAAATACCATTACTACAAGTGCTTGTGTCAGATTGACGGAGCAAAGGAGAATATTTGCCGAATATTTGATGAAATTATGCCGCTCGCTCCGCTACACAATAATGCATGAGTTCTAAGCATCCACCTTTATCAGCAAAACAGGTAAAAAGGGGATTAAAGAACCTCGGATTTAAACCACGACCACAAAAATCTGGGACATCACACGAACAATGGGTAAAAATAGCAAAGGGACGCATTTACAAAGTAACCGTTGACAGTCCAAAAGAACCATTTTCTCAAGATCTTATCAGATCTATGGCAGCGCAAGCTGGTATATCAAAAAACTCGTTTTACGAAGCATGTTTAAAATAAACCGTAACTTTAAAATAGAGCCACTCCTACCCGCTTCGGCGGGTTTTTTGTTGTCGGACATCCGGATAGGCCCGAGACCGTATATGAAAGCATCCGGCTTTTTATACGGTAAAAATTAAATAGCGGGGCCACATCAGGAAATATTTATTGCCATGCACAGAATAAAAAAGGCCAATATTTGAAGGTTTGGGGGTATTTTTGGGGGCATGGAGAAAATCAAGCTACTTTAATTATAAATGATAATAGCATGTTATCTGTTTAGTTCAATCCCAGCACCGCCAGGGAAATCAAGGGGTTACGGTTATTGCCGTAGCCCTTTTTTATTGTAAAAACATGCTCATGACGCCTAAACGCGGTCACTGGAAACTGCATGCGTCAGTACGTCTTTGATATAAGCATTCAGGGTGACGCCCTGCTCGGTAGCGGTCTCAACAAGTTTTTTGTGCAGATCGGGATCAATGCGAATATTAAAAGTTCCCTTGAAAGGCTTTTCTGGTTCTTTGCCGGTTTCTTCGCAAAAGGCCAGATAATCGTCAATAGCTTCTTTAAAAGCCTTTTGAAGAGAGCTAACGTCCGTACCTTCATAACTGACCAGTGCGCGGATATATTCGAGCTTGCCAAAAAATACTTCATCATCATCGCTGTAATGAGCGGAGCCGAAATAGCCCCGATATTCCATCATGTCTTTTTTCATAAAATGTTACCTCTCTTCAAAACTTCTGTTATCTGGTCAATCATATATCGCTTCAATACCGGTGTGGGGTGTGGTCTGTGCAGGATAATGACATCATCGGCATCCCGATGCTCGAAGCGAACGCGGGAGCCACCTGTTTTTCCGGTTTTAACTTGCATATATCCCAAACCCTTTAGCAGGGCGGTCAATTCGTCCCAGGTGAAATCAACCGGACGGGCGAGAAATCGCTTTACCAGCTTTTCATGTTTGCTCATTTATGCCTCTTGTTTATTGTAGAAATATCAGAGATGTGGATAAAAGGCAATAATATAAAACCAAGTTTAGTTACAAGTTGTTTTTAAATAATCCTTTGAAAAGAAGAACATGTTGTATTATAGGTTTAATTAAACTTGGCATAGGGAGGTCATGGTATGTACGAGCTGAAGCCGTGGTTGAAACATTATGGTAATGTGCCTCATACAATTAATTATCCCCGTGTCACCATGTATGAAGCACTCGAGCAAACGGCAAGGGAAAAACCTGCTGCGATTGCCTATGATTTTCTCGGTTACACATCAACCTACCGCCAATTTATGACCGATATTGACCAGTGCGCCGATGCCCTGGCTGCGCTGGGACTGAGAAAAGGTGAAAGAATTACCATTTCGATGCCCACATCACCGCAGGGGATTATCTGTTTTTACGCCGCCAATAAACTTGGCGCTGTCTCCAGCATGATTCATCCCTTGTCCACAGCTAAGGAAATTGAATTTTATCTTAATGTGGCGAAAAGCCGTTTCTCCCTGACGATCGATGCTTTCTACGCTAAATTCAAAGAAGTTCAAAATGTTACACAGCTTGAAACCCTGATTTTGGCGCGGATTCCGGATTATTTGAATCTCTTCAAACGAATCGGCTTTAATTTAACCAAAGGCCGCCTTATTCCCAAAGTGCCCGAAGACCCGATGGTGAGATGGTGGTCTGCTCTCATGAAAGTAAAGTATGCCCCAGCGCCCAAAGCACAAATGAGTACCGATGACCTGGCGGTTATTCTATACAGCGGCGGAACAACGGGCGTCCCCAAGGGCATCATGCTTTCCAATATGAATTTTATCTCTGAAGGCAAACAGGTGTCGGAATGGGGAAAGCTCGATGATGCTACATCCGTACTGGCTATTTTGCCGATCTTTCATGGCTTCGGTTTGGGCGTTTGTGTCAATGCCTGCTTTATGGGAGGCGGCAAAAGCATTTTGGTGCCGGTGTTTACACCGGAGACAGTTGCCGATATTATCCGTTCGCAGAAACCGTCGTTCGTCATTGGTGTGCCAACCCTGTTTGACGCTTTGAGCAGCAATCCGAAGATGTGCAAGGCGGATCTCAGTTGCCTGCGGGCTACATTCTCCGGCGCCGACTCTCTGCCCCGGCCGGTCAAAGAGCGGTTTGAAGGAATGGTTAAAAAGCAGGGCGGCAATGTTCAGCTTCTGGAAGGCTACGGATTAACCGAAGCGGTGACGGCCATTATGGCGACGCCACTGGGCTGCTATCGGGAAGGCAGTATCGGTGTGCCTTTTCCGGATATGCTGGCGAAGATTGTGAGGCTCGATACGACCGAAGAAGCAGCAATTGGTAAAGAAGGCGAAATCTGTATTGCCGGCCCCGCCGTGATGATGGGTTATCTAGAGCAGCCGCAGGAAACCGCCGATACTTTGAAGCAGCATGCAGACGGCAGAACCTGGCTGCATACCGGAGATATCGGCACGATGGACGAAGACGGATTCTTTTATTTCAAACTCCGGCAAAAGCGGATGATCAAATCATCCGGCATGAATGTCTATCCCGCGCAGGTGGAAGAAATTCTCTACAAGCATCCGCAAGTGCGGGATGCCTGCGTGGTCGGTGTGCCCGATGAAGCCCAGGTTCAGGCGGTAAAAGCATTTGTCGTCTTGAAGAATACAACAGATGCGAGTCCGGAAATGGAGAAGGAATTAATTAACTATTGTCGGAATCAGTTGATTAAGTGGAGTTGTCCCCGGTCCATAGAGTTTCGCTCCGAACTGCCCAAAACGCTGGTCGGTAAAGTCGCTTTCAATGTATTGGAAAAAGAAGAAATTGACAAGCTTAAGGCCGCAGGCCATTATGCCGGAGAAAAATGATTCTGTTTAAGGAGATATAATTAATGCAAGCAATAAAGGAACTCTCTGCTATTGTGGGCGACCCGATCAGTTACGCGAGGAAGCTCAAGGAACAAAGCGGCAAAAAAATTATCGGCTATATGTGCACATATGCACCGGAAGAAATTATCCAGGCCGCCGGGGTCCATCCGTTGCGGCTCTTCGGTTCCAACAAGAATATCTTTCTGGCCGATGGCCATTTGCAAGTATACTGTTGTTCACTGGTGCGCGGGATCCTGGAAGATGCACTCTCCGGCGATTTAAATTTTCTCGATGGCATGGTCTTCCCACATACCTGCGATACTGTACAGCGCCTCTCTGATATCTGGCGGCTGAACATTTCTTATGGATTCCATCTTGATGTTGTCTTACCGGTGAAACTAGACACAAAAAGCTCCAGGGATTATATGATCGATGTACAAAACCGGTTCCGTAATGAACTGGAAAAGGCACTGCAAGTCACGATTACCGACGATGACATAAAAAAATCTATTGCCCTTTACAATGAAATACGCAGCGGCTTGAAAAAAGTTTACGAATTAAAAAATAAAAATCCGGAAGTCATCAGCGGCAAGGATCTCTCTGTGCTGGTTCGGGCGGCTATGATTATGGATAGAAATGACTATTTAAAAATTCTGCGGGGTGTAATTGCTGAACTGGAGACGAAAGGCAGCATAATAAAATCCACCGGAAAGAGGCGCTTAATTATTTCGGGAGGCATCTGCAGCCAGCCGGATATTTATTCCGTAATCGAAGATGCGGGTGGGGCGGTTGTCGGTGATGATCTCTGCACTGGCTCACGATATTTTGCGGGCTTAATCAACACCGAAGGTGATCCCATTGCTGCGATTGCCGAACGATATTGGCTGCGTCCGGTTTGTCCGGCCAAGCATCTGGATAAAAATGCCCGGGCGGAAAATCTTATTCAAATAGCACAAGACAGCAAAGCCGCCGGAGTCATTTTTATGCTACTGAAATTCTGCGATCCGCACGCTTTCGATTATCCTTATTTGAAAGATAAGCTGGCTGCGGCCTCCATCCCCAGTCTGCTTCTGGAAGTAGAAGATCAGCCGCAGGCTCAGGGACAAATCCAGACACGCGTAGAGGCGTTTCTGGAAACTTTATAGTAACAATCTTTAAGGAGATAATAATGGCTGAAAAAGATCCCGAAAAAGAAAAGAGAAAAATAAAGTCCGTCAAAAAGATGAAAGACATCATGACGAACTATTATATCGATGCCAAAATGGCGGAGCAAAACGGCAAAAAAGTTGCCTGGATCACGAGCGGCGGCCCGGTGGAACCTTTGATTGCGATGGACGTCATTCCCGTTTATCCGGAGAACCACGGCGCCATGATTGGCGCGTCCAAGATGGGTATTGAGCTGTGTCAGGAGGCTGAAGCCATGGGTTATTCCAGTGACCTTTGCTCCTACGCCCGCAGCGATATTTCCTGCGCTAAGGTTAACGGCGGCCCCATTGGCGGCCTGCCCAGGCCCGATATGCTGGTTTGCTGCAATAATATCTGTGGCACGGTGCTAAAGTGGTATGAAGTCCAGGCTCGATATTATAATGTGCCGTTGTTTATTCTGGATACGCCTTTTTGTCATACGCAATTTACGGCGGATGCCCGCAAATATGTTCGCAGGCAAATTGAAGAATATATAATTTTCCTGGAAAATGCCTGCGGAAAGAAAATGGATCACGACCGGATGAAGGAAGTTGGCAAGCTGTCTGTTGAAGGCCAGAGACTATGGCAGGCGGTGTTGGATACGGCAATGAACCGACCGGCGCCACTTTCCGCCTTTGACGCTTTTTTTCATCTTGCACTGATAGTCACCCTGCGGGGAACAAAGCAGGCCGTTGATTATTACGAGGGATTGCTGGCGGAGATGAAAGAGCGCATTGCCGAGAATATTGGGGCGGTTGAAAATGAAAAATACCGTTTGCTCTGGGATAACCTGCCGGTTTGGTACCGTACCAAGTGGCTGTCCGATAAATTTGCTACTGCGGATGCCTGCCTGGTTGCCGATACTTATACCTCAGCCTGGTGCGGGACTTTAAAATATATCGATGAAAATAATTTTATCGAATCCATGGCGGAAGCATACACCCGGATTTATTTGAACATTGGTGTCGATGAAATGGCGCAGATTGTTCTCCAGATGATCGACAAATACGGCGCCGATGGTTTAGTTATGCATTCCAACCGGAGCTGCAAACCATATTCATTCGGACAGCTCGACATTCAGCGCATTGTCCGCGAAAAGCGCGGTTTGCCTTCTTTGATGATCGAGGCGGATATGGTTGATGAAAGATTCTTTTCCGAAAGCCAGATTGAAACACGTATTGACGCTTTTATGGAAGTAGTTAAAGAAAGGAAATCATGTACACGGTAGGTATTGATATCGGGTCCATTACAGCTAAAGCCGCTTTATTACAAGATGGCCGGCTGATCAGCACCAGCCTGATTTTTACCGGCTATAATTCCGCCGCCGCCGGCAAGAAAGTATTTTCCGAGCTTCTCTTAGCCGCCGGAATAAACGGTGCATCAGGCATTAAAGTTGTTTCTACCGGCTATGGCCGCAGCAGTGTTGATTTTGCCGATAAGGCCATCACCGAAATTACCTGCCATGCCGCCGGTGCGTATTTTCTCAATGAGAAGATCCGTTTTATTATTGATGTCGGCGGCCAGGACAGCAAAGCAATTCTTCTGGATGAAAAGGGCAAAGTGAAAAATTTTGTCATGAACGACAAATGCGCAGCGGGAACTGGTCGCTTTCTGGAAGTAATGGCGCGGGCACTGGAAATCAATCTGGATGATTTTGGCGCTCTTTCTCTTGCCGCTCAGAATCCCGCCCAGATCAGCAGCCTGTGCACCGTCTTTGCCGAGTCAGAGGTAATCTCACTTATTTCCCGAGGCGCCGCCAGAGAAAATATTATTGCGGGAATTCATGAATCGATTGGATCGCGCATTGTTGCGCTGGCCGCACGTACCGGCTTGATTACACCGTTAATGGTTACCGGCGGAGTGGCAAAAAATATCGGTTTGATTGGAGCCCTGGAAAAAGCTCTGGGATTTAAACCCGAGGTATCCCCATACGCCCAGCTTACCGGCGCTATCGGTGCCGCTGTTCTGGCAAAAAAATTATTGGATTAATTTCATTGTGGCCAGATACTTGCGGCAAAGATCACAGTAAGCATCTACCCCTTCCCGGGCCATTAGCTTTTGTTTTTCTGATACATCACGAATGACTTCCGCCGGATTGCCGGACACAATCTTGCCGGCAGGAATTTGCATGTCTTTAGGTACAAGTGATCCTGCCGCTACAATGACATCTTCTGCACAGACAACATTAAACATCAGGATCGCACCCATGCCGATTACGCATCTTGGTTTAATGTGGACATCATGCAGAATAACGCCATGGGCAATGACAATATTATCTTCGATGATTACGCGCGCGTCCGGGTTGACGTGAATAATTGAATTGTCCTGGATATTGGAACGATTGCCAATTTCCACCGGGCCGAATTCCGCCCGGATAGCGACACCGGGGGCAATCAGACATTCATGGCCGAGCCGAACATCACCGATTAATACAGCAGCAGGGTGAACAAAAGAGTCAGCAGGAACCTGTGGTCTTTTACCGTCAAATTCATAGAGTGCCATAAATTGTCAACTTTCCAGTTTTAATAAGTTAAAGATATGTTGATGGAGCCACCCCTGCCCAATATGTCATGCATGTGCAGATAACCAGTGAGTTCCTTTTTCTTGTTGATGACAGCTAAAGCGGTAATTTCATCTTTTTGCATATGTTCGATGGTTTCTGCCAAAGAGGCGGTTTCATTAATTGTTTTGGGATTACGTGTCATTAAGTCGTCAATTGTTTTCCCATCAAAGGGGATTCCGTTACTGATCAGACGGCGGCAATCGCCATCAGTTAAAATACCGAGCAGTTTATTTTTTTTATCAGTTACTAATACAAAACCAACATTTTTGCGATCAATCTCCTGAATTGCAGCGCGGGCATTTGTTCCCGAAGGCACTTGCGGAATCTGACGGCCGACAATCATGACATCGCCGACTGTTGCTTTTAATCTTGTCCCCAGGCTTCCTCCGGGATGAAATTTATAAAAATCTTTTTCCCGGAATTTCCTTTTGTCGATCAGGGCAATTGCCAGGGCATCACCCATAGCCAGAGCCGCGGTTGAACTGGATGTCGGGGCGAGGCCAAAGGGGCAGGCTTCTTTTTCGACGGAAACATCAATAGTGATATCGCTTATTTTAGCCAGACTAGACGACATCTTGCCGGTAAAGGCGATAACAGGGGCGCCGATGTGACGGACGGAACTGATAACAGGCATAAGTTCACGTGTTTCGCCGCTGTTAGAGATGGCCAGGAGAATATCTTCCTTCGTCACGATGCCCAAATCACCGTGAATTCCTTCCACCGGGTGAAGAAAGATTGCCTGTGTTCCTGTGCTTGTCAGGGTGGCGACAATTTTGTGGCCGATTAGACCGGACTTGCCGATTCCGGTAATAATTACTCGTCCTTTGGATTTATAAATTAATTCCACAGCACGGGAAAAGTTTTTATCAAGTCTGTCAATTAAGCGAAGAATACTTTGAGCTTCAATTTGCAATACTTCTTTGGCTCGTTTAATTGATTCGAGTTTTCTTATCATTATTTTACCTTTAAAACTTATTTGGGTGTTCGAAAATCCGGCTGCAAGCTAGCAAAAAATGCCGGATATGACAAGAACCAATTATATTTTACTCTATGTGGGTGTTGACCTTAATTGTATTTATCTGATAAGTAATAACTAAAATAATCTTTCAAGTCGGAATTATGAAAGCAATCTTTATTTCTGATGCTCATTTAAAGAGCGCAACTGACGAGCGATATGGTCAGTTACTTAATTTCTTCAATGACATAAGGGACGGAAAGGTCAATTCGCTTATTGATTCCGGTGCAGCTAAAGGGAAGGAAACAGCTGTTACCGATCTTTTCATCGTTGGTGATCTGTTTGATTTCTGGTTTTGTAACAAAGATAAAATTTACCAGGAATTTATTCTTGTTATTAATAAATTAATTGAATTGCAAAAAACAGGCATCCATATTCACTTGAGCGAAGGAAACCACGATTTTTTTCTCAGGGATTATTTTTATAATGTTTTAGGGATGGAAGTATATGAGGAATGGGCCGATGTTAAAATAGATAGTATCAGGGCTTTAATCGCTCATGGTGATACAATTGATAAAAAGAATTTGAAATATCTATTGTTAAGAAAAATTCTGCGCAGCCGGGTCTTTTATCATTTCCAGCGCCTTGTCCCGGCCCGGATTCGCTGGGCATTGGCAAATGCCAGTTCCATGGCCAGCAAACAAATGAAAATGGAAGACAGCGATGAACTGGTCGAAAAAATGTTGTTTTTCGCCGTGGATAAGTTTCAGGGGAATTATGATGCTGTTATAGTTGGCCATTGTCACATGCCGGTTTTGCGCCATTATACCGTTGCCGGAAAAACAAAAACATTTGTTGCTTTAGGGGATTGGATCAATCACTATTCGTTTCTCTATTACGAAAATAAAAATTTTATTCTGGGATATTACCGGTGATTAGACGGGGAAAATAAAGACCATCACTATTAAGGGCAGGCAGGTATTGATAATAAATGATGAACTCATGTTTATGAACAACTGGACATATTATCATCTGTATGCTAGGAAGCCCGATCTTTCTAAAGACAATTGTTAATATTCATCCCGATTGTCTAACTTAACTATGCTGAAAATATTAGCTTTTTAAACAATTAAGTTTTTCTGTTTATCAATGATGTGAGGATTAGATCTATGAATTTTGG
This sequence comes from uncultured Smithella sp., assembly GCA_964646755.1. Classification (GTDB taxonomy): domain Bacteria; phylum Desulfobacterota; class Syntrophia; order Syntrophales; family Smithellaceae; genus MVRV01. The sequence continues at coordinate 79,593 of CAZYIE010000008.1, read as the reverse complement.
CGGAATTTATCCGGAATGTTCAATGCGGAAAGCATTATTTGTCGTTGTTCCCGTTCCTTATGATTTAACTTCAACGTATCAGCCGGGAAGCCGCCGGGGACCGTTGGCGATCATCGAAGCTTCCACAAATATGGAGCTCTACGATGAAGAACTGAAAAAAGAAACTTTTACAACGGGAATTCATACAACACTGCCCCTGTCTATTGACGCCCGTGGACCCAAGCATGTGGTCAGTGCTGTGCGGAAGAAAATTTCCCGAATTGCGGCAATGGATAAAATACCGGTTATGCTTGGCGGTGAACATAGTATCAGCTTCGGGGCGGTTGACGCCCTCAAAGAAAAATACCCGGAATTGATGGTGCTGCAATTGGATGCCCATGCGGACCTACGGGAGAGCTATCAGGGAAGCCCATGGAGCCACGCCTCTGTAGCAAGAAGAATTTCCGAGATTTGTCCGCTTGTTCAGGTAGGAATCCGGAGCATGAGTAAAGAAGAAGCCGAGTTTTTGCCCCAGAGTAAAGTCAGATCCTATTCATCGCAATTTGTTTTAGAAAATAAAGACTGGTGTGAAACGATTTGCAGGGATTTGAGAGGGGATGTTTTTATCAGCATTGATCTCGATGTGTTTGATCCTTCTATTATGCCGGCAACGGGAACTCCTGAACCAGGGGGACTTTACTGGAAAAATGTTCTGCGCTTGCTGAAAACAGTTTCGCGGTCCTGCACAGTTCGTGGTTTTGATGTGGTGGAGCTGGCGCCCATCCCCGGTATTGTCGCCCCGGATTTCATGGCGGCAAAGCTTATATACCGTCTCATGGGATATATAACTGAATGACATAGTGCACTTTTTGATTATGAAGGGAATTGCCCAAATAACTCCTTGACAAATATTGGAGATAATGGTCTAAAACCAACGTTTTCGAATACTGCAATATCGCGGGGTGGAGCAGCTTGGTAGCTCGTTGGGCTCATAACCCAAAGGTCATAGGTTCAAATCCTATCCCCGCTACCAAATAATTACAAGGGGTTAGCTGAAGCAGCTAACCCCTTTTCTGCATTTTGGAGTGGTTTTTATAACGGATTTCTGACGGAATGAAACGTTTCCAGTAAAAGATCAACCTGATTAAGCTAAACCCGTGCTTGGACCCTTAATCAATCCAACCGTCAACGATATTAAGTCTTTTTAATTTCTCTACTAATGTAGTGCGGTTAAGATTTAGCAGCTTAGCCGCTCTGTTTTTCACTCCGCCACTCATTTTCAAAGCTTTCAGCAGAAGATTTCTTTCCAGTTGGCTGACGCGATCATTAAAATTGATGCCTTCTTCAGTTATTTCGATACTGGAACTACTCTCGATTGTTTTATTGACATTGCGAAATTTTAAGGGCAAATCTTCGACACAAATTTCGCCTTCTTCTTTCATAACTACAATCATCTCAATCAAGTTTTGCAGCTCGCGTACATTACCCGGCCAGGGATATTGCTTTAAATAATTAACTACGTCGGGCGCAATACGCTTCACGTTTTTCTTCTTTAATATGTTAAAATTTACCAGGAAATGATTTGCCAGAATCATGATATCCGAGCCACGTTCACGAAGCGCCGGTAAATGAATGGGGATTACATTAATGCGATAAAAAAGATCTTCGCGGAATCGTTTTTCCGCAACGGCCTTTTCCAGGTTTTGATTGGTTGCGGTTATAATACGGACATCAGCGTTAATTGTTTTTATTCCACCAATCCGTTCAAATTGCTTTTCCTGAATTACTCTAAGAACTTTAACTTGCAGTGCCGGACTCATATCACCAATTTCATCGAGAAATATTGTTCCACCTTGAGCAAGCTCAAACCGTCCCATTCTATTGCGAATTGCCCCGGTAAAAGCCCCTTTTTCATGACCGAAAAGTTCACTTTCCAGTAAGTCTTCAGGTATGGCGCCACAGTTGACGGCGATCAAGGGCTGATCATTTCTGTCACTTTTAAAATGAATGGCGCGGGCGACCAATTCTTTACCCGTACCACTTTCACCGTCAATAAGTATTGTGCTGTCGGAAGCGGAAACCTTGTCTATGGTGTCGAAAACTTTTTTCATGCAATCGCTGTAACCAATAATTTTGTCAAACTTTTGTCTCGCGTGGAGATGTTCCTTAAGAGAAATGTTTTCTTCGTGTAATTTGGCAAAAGACAGGGCTCGATTCACTGATAATTTAACAATATCTTCTTTGATAGGTTTAGTAATGAAATCGAAAGCCCCCAGTTTCATCGATTCCACGGCTAAATTTATTGTGCCGTAGCCTGTAATCATGATGACAATATTATCGCTATTGCTGTTCTTAAGGAATTTAAGGAATTCCAATCCGTCAACGTTGGGCATTCGCAGGTCAGTAATTACCAGATCAAATCTATCTTCCAGGAATGCTTCAATTCCTTCCCTTCCATCACAGGCAGTTTTAACTTCATGCCCATCTTCTTTAAGTAATTGAGCGAGGCTGTCTCTATTGAACTCATTGTCATCAGCGATGAGAATTTTACCTTGTTTCATGTCATTTCCAATAGTTGTTATTATAGAATTGTTGCAGGGAAATTATCTTAAAATAAAAAAACCTAAAAAACAATAGTAAACAATTGAAGAAGCGTCAAAAAACAATCATCACTGATAGAATATTATTTACCTGAACAGAATATTTAGTAATAACCCTTTTTTTTCTTTACAAAGGTGTATATACAGCTTAGAATTAAGTTTAAAAATGAATAACTTATTGTGGTAATTTTAATAATATTAAAATCTGGCAAATGATAGCATATGATGCAATTCGATCTTAAAGATAGCGAATTTGAAAAAATTAGTAAACTCGTTTACGAACAATGTGGAATAAATCTTCATGAAGGTAAAAGAGAATTAGTAAAAGCCCGTCTTGGTGCTCGATTGCGGGGGGGAAGCTATAAATCTTTCAGTGATTATTACCAATATGTGACAACAGTTGGTGGTAAAGACGAATTGATCGCAATGATCGATTCCATTTCTACCAATTTAACGTCATTTTTCCGCGAAGAAAGTCATTTTGTCCGATTACGGGCTATTGTGTCATCAATACTGGAAAAGGCAGGTAACGGCGGTGCTCTTCCCAGAATTAATGTTTGGTCTGCAGGTTGTTCTACGGGAGAAGAGCCATACACGATTGCCATAACGATAAAGGAAGTAGCCGGAATGAGGCCATTGGATGCTAAAATTCTTGCTACTGATATTTCCACAAAAGTATTGCGAGTAGCGGAAGCGGCAATTTATGCTGAAGAAAGAGTAAAAAAGATCAGTGCCTCTGTCTTGGGAAAATATTTTCAAATAGGAAATGGCCGTTCTGAAGGGTACTACCGGATTAAAAAAAATATTAAAGATATGATTGCTTTTAAAAGGTTTAATCTGATGGATGAATTTCCTTCAGACTCTAATTATGATGTAATATTTTGCCGCAATGTGATGATTTATTTTGATAAGGTTACTCAAACAAAGTTGGTTAATAAGTATTATGGTAGTTTAAAAAAAGACGGCTATTTTTTTGTCGGACATTCGGAAAGCTTAACTAGTTTAAAACATCCTTTTAAATATATAGAACCTAGCGTCTATCAAAAGTGATTATATGAGTGATTTAATTGTAGGAATATCTGATATTAAAGTTAGCAATAATGCCGACGATGTAATTATAACTTATGCCTTAGGTTCCTGTATAGGAATAGTTGTTTTTGATCCAATTGCCAAAGTCGGAGGTATGTTACATTACATGTTGCCTGAATCCAGTCTGGATCAAAATAAGGCCAGGGAAAATCCGGAGATGTTCGCCGATACAGGTATACCGCTGTTATTCAAGTCATGTTATAAGTTGGGTGCAGATAAGAAGAGAATGGTTGTGAAAGCAGCCGGTGGAGCCAGCATATTGGATGACACTAATTTTTTCCGTATCGGGCAGAAAAATATTATGGCAATGCGGAAAATATTTTGGAAGAATAATGTCATGATTGACAAGGAAGATATAGGTCTGAATTATAATCGTACTGTTCGTTTAGAAATATCCACTGGTAAAGTTTTTGTCCGCACTTCCGGGGGTGAAATGAAAGAATTATGAAAACAGTTGATCGCATATTAAAATCAATAAATACAATTCCCGCATTTCCGGCAACTGGCAACAAGGTGGCTCAGTTACTGACGAAACCGGATTATTCTGTCACTGAAGTAGCCAACGTCATTAAATTTGATCCGTCTATAACTGCAAATATTTTAAAAATGGCCAATTCTGCTTATTTCGGGCCGCGGCATAAAATCAGCAACATCAACGATGCCGTAGTTTATCTTGGTCAACAAAACTTATTGAGAGCAATTCAGACAGCTGGTGTTTCTAAATATTATAAAAAAGGCGCCCCCGGCTACTTTGATAAGGTGACGGATTTATGGGAACATTCTGTGGCCGTAGCTCTGATGTCGCAGATTATTTCCAAAAAAATAACCGGACACGAAGATACCACTCTTTATACCGCTGCACTTCTTCATGATGTGGGAAAAATTATCATGGGTGAATTTGTTCGTGATTCTCTGGTGAAAATATCCGGACTGGTGTCAGATCAAAACATATCTTTTTTAGACGCTGAAGAAATGGTCATAGGAATCAATCATGCAGATTTAGGGGGCAAAATTGCGGCATACTGGAAATTTCCGACAGAAATTATAGAGGCTATATCTTTCCATCATCGACCGGATTTATTGGAAAAAGAAGAAAAGATGATGCCTTGGATTGTTTATATTGCTGATCAAGCTTGTTTGATGTTGGGTTTCGGGGGTGGTGTTGACGGGCTGTCTTACCGTGCGGTCAGCCAAGTATTAAAGAAATTCAATTTAAGAATGAAGGATTTGGAAATGAGTATGGTTTTGCTGTCGGACGATTTGAACCATGCCAAAGAACTCATCAGTATTATATGATAAATAACGTAGTCGAACTTAAAAAGGGAAGGTGACGTTATGTCATTCAATGTGTTAATAGTAGATGATTCCGCCGCCATGAGGGCGGTTATTAAGAAAATTGTAACTATTTCCGGATTTCAAATGGATCAATGTTTGCAGGCCGGAAATGGGAGAGAAGCCATGGAAGTCCTTTCTGAAAATTGGGTTGATGTCATAATCTCTGATATAAACATGCCGGAAGTAAATGGTCTGGAACTTTTGGATCAATTAAAGAAAAATGAAACTTTAAAAGAAATTCCTGTAATCATGATCACAACAGAAGGAAGTTCCGAGCGTATGCAGGAAGCTTTTAATCGCGGGGCAAAAGGTTTTATTAAAAAGCCTTTTTTGCCGGAAGATATAAGAAAAGTCCTTCATCAAGTCATAGGAGTTTCCGAAAATGGAGAATACAAAGAAGATACAAGAACATCTGATGAATGCGATTTTTGAAGTATTTGAAAAAATGTTCTTCGTTTTTCTTGAACCGGTGGATGAAGATGTCAAATACGACATGATTGCATCTATTAACTTTACCGGACCGATAAAAGGCAATATAGATGTATTCTTTGCACGCGATTTGGCCGCCGCTATGGTGCAAAACATGCTTGGTGTTGATGAGAGCGGAGTAACCCCAAAACTAATTGAAGATTGTGCAAAAGAAGCTGTAAACATGATGGGGGGGAATTTTTTGCAAAAGTACGACTCATCGAAAGTATTTGATCTTTCCATCCCCGTATTTAAAAATGAATCTGGAGTGTTTGCAACGCAAGAAATAGCCGTAAGTGATACCGCCTGGAGCTTGTCTTTTGAATCAAATGAAAGTCTGCTGGGAGTAAAAATGAGAATGTCTTGAATTTAAGGCATTACATGTAACTGTTATTGAGATATTGCTTCATAAATTATAATGGTTTTGTTGTGTAGATAAAAATGGTACAAAATTACTTAACTTTTCCAGAGGTAGGGTGAATTGAGTAAAATAAAAGTTCTTATAGTTGACGACTCGGCAATAGTAAGAAAGATATTTTCGGAAGAACTTTCTAAATATTCAGATATAGAGGTCGTTGGTGTTGCGCCGGATCCATATGTCGCCCGCGACAAGATAGTCACTCTAAAGCCGGATGTTATCACTCTGGATATTGAAATGCCCCGCATGGATGGACTCACCTTCTTGAAGAAGTTAATGAAATATTATCCGGTGCCGACAATTATTGTCAGTTCATTGACACCCAAAGGCGGTAAGTTAACTCTGGAAGCAATGGATATCGGGGCGGTTGATGTTATCGGTAAACCGGGAACTGCATATAGTGTCGGGGACATGTCTGCCCAGTTGGTTGAAAAGATTAGGGCCGCATCAAGAGTGACGTTAACAAAGAGGGATTCCACCTCAGATGCTAATGTTCCTGATTACGAACCTATTAAAGCTTTAACCCAGACTACAAACAAAATCATTGCTATCGGTGCTTCCACCGGAGGGACGGAAGCTTTAAAAAAAGTATTAATAAAAATGCCTCCCAATTCGCCAGGCATTGTTATCGTTCAGCATATGCCGGCAAATTTTACAACGGCATTTGCCGCGCGACTCAACGATCTTTGCCAGATATCGGTAAAAGAAGCCGAAGACAATGATTCTGTTATCCCCGGTACGGCTTTAGTTGCTCCCGGCAATTTTCATATGATTTTAAGAAGAAGTGGCGCCCGTTATTATGTAGAAGTTAAAACAGGACCGATGGTTCATCATCAGCGTCCCGCAGTTGATGTGCTTTTTAAGTCAACTGCTCAATATGCAGGAGCCAATGCTATCGGCGTAATTCTTACCGGTATGGGGTCTGATGGTGCTGAAGGGCTTCTGGAAATGAAAAACAAGGGTGCGAGTACAATTGCTCAAGATGAAAAATCATGTGTTGTTTTCGGTATGCCCAAAGAAGCGATAAAATTAGGTGCGGCCGATAAGGTTGTTTCTTTAGAAATGATACCCTCAGAAATAATTAAAATGGTGTAAGTATGAACTATGATGCAATGCTTAGCTTGTTGGATGAATTAGCACAAGAATATCTTTTTTTAGATTGCAAAAATATTGATATCCCTACTGCGGGAAAACTACTTAATAATCTCGAAAGTATCATCAATGAATCCCAGAAAATTAAAATACCACAGTTAAATAGTTGCGCTATGGGCTTGAGTCAAATTCTGGAAAAAATTATTCTGGATATGATTAAAGACAAAAATCAAGCAGCTGATTTGCTGGAAGAGGGAATCCGTTTAATGCAGCAAATTGCCGATAGTGTTAAAAACACGGGCAAATATGACGGCAGCATTCAAGAATTCATGGGGAAAATAGTTGCAATCACTGGGGTTGCTTTTTCCGGTAGTGATTCTTCTCTCGCAACACAATCTATAGAGACAAATGTTTCGGAGGTAAAAGAAGAACCACTTCAAGTCCAAGATGAATCTTTGATGCGAGATTTTATTGCAGAAGGGCTGGAGTACATTGAGGAAATTGAAGTTAATATTTTGAATTTGGAAAATGAGCCGGAAAACAAGGAATATATCAATACTATATTTCGACCGTTTCATTCTATAAAAGGCGTAGCAAGCTTTCTTAATTTAGAAAAAATTCGCTCTTTGGCTCATAGCTTAGAGAATCTTCTGGATAAAGCAAGAAACGGTGAAATATCGGTTACAGCGCCTCTAATTGATGTGGTTTTAGACGGTTCTGATGCCTTAAAAACATTAATCGGCCAGCTCCGAGATACCTTGGAAGGGAAGAAGGTTGATGAATCCGCATTGGATATTCCTGCTCTGAAAACAAGAATCAGCAGAATTGAACAAGGGTTTGATTCCAACATGGGCGATAAAAAAGTCGGAGAAATCCTTGTGAGCGAAGGAGTAATTTCCAAAGATAAACTGGATCAAGCTCTCAAGATAAATGAGGGCTCACCGGATAAAAAAATCGGTCAAACTTTAATTGAAGAAGGGATTGTTAAGCCCAAACAGGTATCACAGGCATTGCGGAAACAAGTTGAACAGGTAACAGATCTAACCACGATTCGCGTCGATACAACAAAACTTGACGATTTAATAGATATGGTGGGTGAGTTGGTCATTACTCAGTCCATGATTCAACAGGATTTAAAAAATCAACTGAATGCCGATAAGCAGTTAACAAGAGATATTTCGCAATTTTTCCGGATTACATCAACCCTGCAACAGGTTTCTATGACTTTAAGAATGATACCAATCAAGCAGACATTTCAGCGTTTGACTCGACTCGTGCGGGATTTAGCAAAAAATGCGGGCAAAAATATTTCGGTAGAATTAATTGGAGAAGATACGGAAATAGACCGAAATATGGTAGATGAAATTTACAATCCTCTTGTGCATATGATTCGCAATTCAGTAGATCATGGTTTGGAAACCCCGGAAGTTAGGATACAACAAGGTAAATCAGAAAAAGGATTAATTCAGTTAAAAGCATATCATCGAGGCGGTAATGTAGTAATTGAAATAACAGATGATGGGAAAGGCCTTGATAAAAACAAAATATTGCAGAAAGCACTGAAGAATGGCATGATTTCGACTGCAGAAGGTCTTACCGATTCGGAGATATTCAAATTTATTTTCCTGCCCGGTTTATCGACGGCGGAAAAGGTTACGGATGTGTCCGGTCGTGGTGTGGGTATGGATGTTGTGCGTCAAGCCGTAGAGAAACTGCGAGGCAAAATTGAAATTGAAAGCGCTGTCGGTGTTGGAACTACTTTTATTACTCGATTCCCCCTAACTTTGGCCATTATTGATGGTATGATAGTAAAAGTGGGAACAGAAAGTTATATTTTGCCGACGTTATCAATTCGCCAGGCATTAAGGCCCTCTATTGAAGCTTATACCAACATAGTTGGCAAAGGGGAAATGCTCAATGCGATGGGGCGTTTAATGCCCCTAATCAGGCTATACGAGATATTTAATATTGAGCCCAAACATAGAGAACCATGGGATGGTATTGTTGTTGTGGTGGATAGCGAAAGCGGTTCCAAATGTTTGTTGGTTGATAGAATTATTGGCAAAGCGGAGGTAGTCGTCAAGAGCCTTGGCGAAGGCCTGAAAAGTATCAAAGGTGTTGCCGGTGGTGCAATTTTGGGTGATGGGAGAATTGGTTTAATTATTGACATCGAAGGTCTGTTTGAATTAAGTGAAGGTCGTTGATTAAATTTTATTTCTCATAGGAAAAAAATAAAGTGAGGTCTAATTATGGTCGATAGAAGCGTCAAAATCTTGGTTGTTGATGATTTTGCCACAATGAGAAAGGTGGTTCGTAACTTGCTGAAGCAGGGCGGATACGAGGATATCGTGGAAGCTGAAGATGGTGTAATGGCTTTAAAAACACTGAAGTCGCAGAAGATTGATGTAGTTGTTTCTGATTGGAATATGCCGAATATGTCCGGCTTGGAATTACTTAAAGCAGTTCGGGCTGATGCTGAATTGGCAAAAACACCATTTCTCATGGTAACGGCTGAAGCATTGCAAGATAATGTTGTTGCAGCAGTGAAGGCTGGAGTAAATAATTATATTGTTAAGCCCTTCACGGCGGAAGTATTAAACGAGAAAATTAAGAAATTAGTGGAAGGCTTAGATAAATAAGAAAGAAGGTTTAATGCTGAACATTGGGAAAGGTGATTTATGAATGTAAAATTTATTAATCCATTTTTGGAAGGTACTATAAGTGTTTTAAAGACGATGGCTTTTGTAGAACCTCGCTCAGGGAAACCATATCTTAAGGTTGATAGTGCTGCCAAGGGAGATGTTTCCGGTATTATTGGTTTGACGGGCTCAGCGGCTGGGTCTCTTGCTTTGAGTTTCAGTGAGGGAGCAATATTAAAAATTGTATCCAACATGCTGGGGGAAGATATAAAATCTATAAATAATGATATTAAAGATGCGGTTGGTGAAATTACTAATATGATCTCCGGTGTGGCCCGGAAAAATTTGGAGGCGGAAGGATTTTATATTCAGGCAGCTATTCCCACTGTTGTTGCCGGGAAGGGTCATTCCATAACACATGTCATGGGAGGGCCTAGTCTAATTATTCCTTTTGATATTGATGAGGGTACTTTTGTCGTGGATGTGTGTCTGGCCGAATAATTTTATTGAGTTTTTGTGTTCAAAATAATTATACTGATTCTTCTGTTGCGCTGATCTCGCGGTTCAAGAGGAATCAGCAGCTCAGCGTCCGCATAACCTACAACTCTGGCTACTCTTGATGAATCGACTCCATTTTCTTCTAACTCCTTACGGGCAGCTGAAGCTCGTGAGGTGGAAAGCTCCCAGTTTGTTATTTGACCACTCTTGAAAGGTGCGGAATCAGTATGTCCTTCCACAACAATGCGTCCTGGTATCTCTTTGATATTTGACGAGACAAGTTTCAATATTGCTTTTGCTTTCGGTGTCGGCTGGGATGAACCCAGGTGGAACATGACGCTTCCCTCCGTATCAATAATTTGAATTCGGATACCACCTTCAATGACATCTACTAATATCTGATCGCGCACACTGGCCATCTTTTCATCAACAGAGGCCCTTATTTTTTTTACTAACTCTTCATCTCGGGCATCAATTGCCTGCTTTGTTTTGTGGGAAAGCTCGCCAGTTTTCTTTCCTTTTTGAGCCATTTTAGATGATGGGGAGGAATTTTCCTTAGGATTCATGAAATTGGGATCTGTTAATTTTGAGTCTTTGGAGGTTATTGCTGAGTTGCCGGCTGATTGGAAAACACTATATTTTTCAAAGTACACGGAAAGGGATGCTTTTTTTTCGTCAGAAACCATGCTTAAAAGCCAAAGCATGAGAAAAAAAGCCATCATGGCCGTCACAAAGTCAGCATAAGCAACTTTCCAGGAGCCGCCATGAGCCCCACCGCCTTTATTTTTTTTAACTTTTTTAATTATTATCTGTTGAGGCCGTTCATCCATATTCATCCATCAAAGGTGAAAATCGCAATATGAAAATGGTACATTTGTGAAGTTAATTTACTCGTTATGTTTTCTTGGCTTCGCGAAAGGCATCTTCCATTTCCACAAAAGAAGGCTTCGCGTTTCCCGGTACGACCCGGCGGCCAAACTCAACAGCAACCTTAGGGGCTGCCCCACCACCGATGAAAGCCAGCAGGGCGACTTTAATTACATTCATATACTGCAAATCTTCCATGGCGATAAATTCCATATGCTTAGCCATCGGACCCACAAAACCATAACAGAGCAAAACTCCCAGGAATGTTCCCACCAAAGCGGCGCCAATGCTGGCACCCAGAACTTCAGGAGGTTCTTTGATCTTAGCCATGGTTAAAATAACGCCCAAAACGGCGGCGACAATTCCCAGACCCGGCAGACCATCGGCAACTACAGCGACACTGTGAGCAGGTGTTATTGTTTCTTCGTGATGAGCTTCCAGTTCCTGATCGATCAGCGATTCCAATTCATGAGGGGCGATGGTTGTGGTCATTACAGTCCGCAAGGTATCGGTTATAAGACTAACTGCGGCATGATTTTTCAATATATCTGGATATTTGGCAAATAATGGACTTTCGGCAGGTGAATCGACATCATTTTCAATGGAGACAAGTCCCTGCTGCCTTATTTTATAAAAGATTCCATTGAGGAGCATAAGGATTTCGATATATTCTTTCTTTTCGCGCGCTTTGTGCGTGAATATGCCCACAAAAGAAGAAATTACTGCCTTAATAACATGTACGGGAGAAGCAATAATAAAACCACCCAAGGCCGCGCCGCCAATGATCAGTAATTCCACGGGCTGAAAAAGAACGGACATATTGCCGTGTTCCAGCAGATATCCGCCAATTACGCATCCGGTGACGATGATAATGCCAATAATAGGAAACATGAATTATTAAAGGGTTACCTCCTTTTTTCCCGAAGGATTTCCCTCTCCTTTTCAAAGACGAACCTAATTACTTCGTCTCGGATGAAATCGTCAATAGCAATAAACTGAACAGATGTATCGTATTCCGGATTATTTTTGTTTGGTTCAACCACTACTTCGCCATATAAAAAAAGAGATAGCGGGTGTTGCATGGTCAATGTTAGTTTAAATTCAAGAATATCACCAGGGGAATATGGCTTATCAGCCGAGAAACTTATCCCACCGCCGCTTATATTAACTCTTTTCATGGGTAATTGGTCAAACCCTTCGTGATGCATGGTCAGCATGCGTATAATGGAGTTCAATTTGGTATTAATCGTTTTTAACCATTGAGCTACTAGTTGATCGTCAGGATCGGGCAAAGACTTAAATTCGGAAAGGATTATTTCTCCGGCTACTCGTGAATGAATACATTCCCTTTGCTGTGGATCAATTAATTTGTATTCGAGAGGGATAAAGGCATCAACACGTGAGTACTCCCGTTGATTCTCGATGTTGTGCATATCGTGGCAGTCCATAATTAAACCTCACAAAAATAAATTATTCGCCGTAATTAATGCAAATCGGGTGCCATGTTGTTTGCCAAATGAACTTTAATTGGAAGAGCCTTGCGAATCAGCAATCACAATAATTTCTGGTTCTTGAGCATTCCGTCAAATAATTGGCAATTGAGCTGGCTAATTGACAGAATCAGGATTTAAAGAAAATAAAAGCAAGGCTATGTAAGTCGATAAGTGAATTAAATTAGTTGTAAATTTCTCCTGGTATATAATTTGCTATTATACATGTGATGTTGAAGCCGGATAGAAAAAAATTTCCTGAGGAGAACTACATACGGAAAAAGTAATATTAAAAACAGAAAATAGCATCCCAATATATTTTATATTATTGGTAACGCTTTTTGTTTTTATAGCAAATCTCTCAGGCGTAGCCGTTGCGGGGAATTCATATACTATTCATTGTGCTTCTTACAAAACAAGTGAGCAAGCTGCGGTAGATGTAAAAAAACTTACGGCGATTGGTTATCCTGCATTTATTAAGCAGGTTGAAATTAAGGATAAGGGCGTGTGGTACCGGGTTTATACCGGAAAATATGAAACGAAAGAAAAGGCCAGACTTGCAGCAGCAGAGATGGTGAAAAAGAAGGTGCTCAGTGAATATTTTATTTTCCCGGTATCTACTGATCAGGCAGCACAAAATAAAGAAAAAAATATTAAAAAGGAAAGTTCATTAACAGATAAATCTGCAGTTATCATTGCCAATAGCGATTCCAAACGCTATCATTTGCCTGGAATGCCGTTTTATAATAAGGTGAAAAAGCATCATCGTGTTGTATTTCATTCAGAGAGCGAAGCAATTAATGCCGGCTATTACAAGGCAGGTAATGGTAATATTGGATCGGCAAGAGACAAGCAGGCGGCAGTTCCGGTAATAGAAAAACATTCGGAGAAAAGCAGTTCTGCTCAGCAGAAGCACGAAACGAAGCCCCGACAGGCAAATGTCAAAAAAGATGTCATTGCCGCCAAGACAAAAACAATAGAGAAAATACATCCGACTCCACTTGCTTTGGTGTTGGAAAAAAATACCGGCAAAACCAAAAAAACAGAACAAGAACCGGCGGAAAAGGAGGAACCAAATTCAGGTTCCAATCTCTATGATAAGGCGCTGGGTGAATTGAAAAAGAAAGAGTATGACAAGGCTCTGCTAACATTTAAAGAATTTGTAGCTCGCGATGATACTTCCAGTGAATTGGGAGAACGGGCTTTGCGCCACATGGCCGATTGCCACTTTTTCCTGGGAGAAAAAGGCAGTAAAGACCATCTGCTCCTTGCTGTTCAATTCTATAAAAATGCGCTCCAGAGTTTTCCTGATCAGAAAAGAGATAATGCTTTAACTTATTTTCGGTTAGCTAAAACTTACGAGTATTTGAATAATTATCCGGATGCTTTAAAAAATTATGAAAGTTTGCTCAGTAAATATCCTCACTCTGCTTATATTCCCGAGGCGTCCTTCAAATCCGGTGAGCTGCTGCATCAACAGGGGAAATATGGCCAGGCGGTAGATAAATTAATAGCATATCTGATGAAATATCGGGGGGGTGCTTTTGCCAAGCAAGCATTCTATTTAGCAGCGGACTGTTATTACAAGATGCAACAATCTGCCAGTGCCGAAGTATGGTTTCGCGACGCTCAAAAAAAATGGCCTGATTTTACCGGAATTCCTAAAGAAGTTCTCATGGATATGGGGCAACATAAATTTTCTTTACGCCGCTATGATGAGGCAGTTAAAATATTTTCCTTTTATGCCAATTTGTATCCGAATAATGAAAAGATAACGAAAGTCTCTCTGTTACTTGCCAGTTCATATCAAGCAGATGATCAGATAAAAGCTGCCTTAGCCATTTATAATATAATCATTGACAAATATCCGGATAGTAAAGAAGCAAAAGAAAGCATTCTAGCCATGGCTTCTCTGGGTATTGATAAACCTGGCGCCAAAATGTTTTTAGCTTTAGGGAACATTCACTATTATAAATATCCGCTGGAAGCGTATAATATGTTGCTTACGAAAAATCCGAAGGGCGATATTGCCGAAATCGCATTGTTACAAAAGGGAGATGCTTTACGTAAATTAAAGCAGGATAGAAAGGCTGCTGACATTTATTTGGAATTTTTAAAGATGTATCCGCAAAGCAAGATGTTGGTCGAGGCGAGAAAGAGCTTAAAACTGGCCGCCGGTACATTAATTGAGGCCAGTTATCAGAAAAAAGATTATTTGGCTGTATCCGATATTTATTTTAAAGCCTACAGGATGGTTCCAATTCAGGCTGATGAATATGAGATTGTGAATAAAATGGCGGACAGTTTAAACAATATTGGCCTTTCTGATGATTATATCGGGCTTTTGATCAATTACAAAGATGTCTGCAAGGATGATAAAGTTGCCGACAAAATCATGCTTCGCATTGCCGAAGCAGAAATGGCCAGATATAAATACAACGAAGCCGAAAAAATTCTTGGTGAATTAATGACGAAAGCATCAATAAAAAATACCCCGTTAATGGCCACAATTAAGCAGGATATTGCGGAAATTGCCTACCGGAAAAAGTTGTACGATAAGGCTGTTGTTGATTTTGATTATAATAAAGCTTTAAGTCAGTTTTCCAATCCGGATATCAATTCCTGGTCTTTGTTCCATATAGGACAGACATATCAAAAAATGGATAACAATGCCGAGGCGCAGAAAGCGTTTACCAAAATCAAGACCCAATCAGGGCCGGAAGGATTTTGGACGAAAGTTGTTGATTATTATGTTAGTGATCAACAATGGTGGAATAAATACGGGGAGTACTTAAAAAATTAAAGGTTAAAGAGAGTATATGGAAGATATTACGTTGCTCCAGCAATCGTTTGAAAATTTTAACAGAGCCACAGTTGATCTTCAGTTGGCTTATGCCAGACTCGAAGAGCGTTTTGCCAATTTAAATAAAGAACTGGAAGAAAAGAATGCTGAATTGGTTAAAACGGTTGCCGAAAAAGAACAAACAAAAAATTATCTGCAGAATATTTTAGAAAGCTTAATTAATGGAGTAATTGTAACTGATCTTAATGGAAAGATTCAGACGATGAATTCATGTGCTGAAATGTTTGTCAGTGCCGATCAGGCAAATGTTGTAGGAGAGCATGTCAGTGTTCTTTTTGAAGATACGGTTGCCAATGATTGGCCAACAATAAATCTTGCAGAGTATTTTAAAGGTGAATCAGGAAATAAAGTAAAAATAAATGGCAGGACTCTGGAAATTTTTTGTTCGCCGTTTAAGTCACCCGGTGGCGCCACCATAGGTAATGTCTTTGTTTTGCGTGATATAACGCGAATTGAAAAACTGGAAGATATGGCCAAGCGAACGGAAAAATTTGCAGCCATGGGAGAAATGGCAGCAAATATCGCTCATGAAATTCGCAATCCTTTAGGCAGTATTGAACTCTTTGCTTCGTTGCTTTTAAAAAATTTGCAGGAGAAAAAAGATCAAGAGCGTGTCGTTCACATTATTTCTTCAGTAAAAAATGTAGATAATAAAATATCCAATTTGCTGATGTTTACTCGAAAGCAAAGTCCGAAAATGAAGAAAATAAATCTACATCATATTTTAGCCGAGGTGCTGGATTTTTCTGAACAAATCATGCAACAGGGGGGCATTGATATATCTGTAAAATATGCCGGTGATCAAGCTTGTATTGAAGGTGATCCTGATATGATCAAACAAGTATTTTTAAATATAATATTAAATGCCCAGCAAGCTATGCCGGATGGCGGAGTGCTCAAGATTAAAGCGATAACTTCATCCGGCGCAGTTATTCCGGCAGAATCATCTGTCGCTGAAATAATCTTTCAGGATTCCGGACCCGGTATTCCCGAGGGAAATTTATCCAGAATATTTGATCCGTTTTTCAGTACAAAACAAGATGGGGCAGGTCTGGGACTGGCCATAGTGCATAATATTGTAAGTACTCATAATGGCTCTATTAATGTGGAAAATTCGCTGCGAGGGGGAGCAATTGTGAATGTCAGTTTCCCTCTTATGAAAGACGTTAATAACAAAATGGAGAGACCTGTTAAATGATTATAGCCGAAAGATTACTTGTTGTCGATGACGATCAATCGATGCGGGCAGCCCTCTATGAATCGTTGAGCAGTTGTGGCTATGAGGTGGAAACTGCAGAAAACGGCGCTGATGCATTAGTAAAGTTCAAAGAAGGACAGTTTGCTGTTGTCGTTACAGATATGCGCATGCCCATGATGAGCGGCATGGATGTTTTAAGAGGAATTAAGAAGATATCACCGCAAACACCGGTGATATTGATTACGGCTTATGGGACTGTAAATACCGCAGTCGAGGCAATGAAAGAGGGCGCAGCTGAGTTCATTATGAAGCCTTTTTCATTGGATGACCTGGAATTTGCAGTGAAAAATGTATTAGCAGCAAGCGCACAAATAAATGCTGGACAGGAAGATTCTGGAATAGACGACAGTATTTATCCCTTGAAGGAGATAATAACGTCAAATAAAAAGATTCTGGCAATATTGGACATGCTGAAGAATGTCGCCAAGAGTAAATCCAGCATTCTTATTTCGGGGGAAAGCGGTACGGGGAAAGAACTTTTTGCCCGTTATATTTACCGGTACAGCAACCGCCGCAGTATGCCTTTTGTGGCGGTAAATTGTGCCGCGATACCGGCGCAGCTTTTGGAAAGCGAGATGTTCGGTTTTGAAAAGGGAGCCTTTACAGGAGCTACCGTCAGAAAGCTGGGGAAGTTTGAGCTGGCCAATGGAGGTACGCTTTTGCTGGATGAAATATCAGAAATGGATTTTCAGTTGCAGGCGAAATTGTTACGGGTGATTCAAGAGGCCGAGGTGGACAGGTTGGGCGGTAAAACGCCTATACCGATTGATATTCGAATAATTGCTACGACCAATGCTGATCTGCAATACCGAATAGCGCAAAAAACTTTTCGCAGTGATCTTTATTACCGATTAAATGTTATTCCGGTCTTAATTCCTCCGTTGAGGGAAAGAAATGGAGACGTCAATTTATTGGCGGAGCATTTTATTAAAAAATATAGTCAGGTCAATGAAAAAAAGGAGCCAATTCTCAGCGATGCCGCCAAGGCCCGATTAACAGCCTACGCATGGCCGGGTAATGTGCGGGAATTGGAAAATGTGATGGAGCGGGCAGTTTTGCTGTGTAACGATGCCAGCATTGGTGTCGAGCATCTATATCTGGAAAATGACGGTGTTGCTTCCAGCGTCAAAAAAAATACACAGACGGAAGAAGCAGACCAGGTAGCGAATAAGAGCAGGCAAAACGAAAACGAATCGACCCTTTATGACATGGAAAAGAATATGATTTTTGATACGTTAAACAAGTTTAACTGGAACAAGACCAAGGCATCAAAAATATTGGGCATTAGTGTTCGAACAATGAGAAATAAACTACATGAATATGGGATTAATGATCTTTCTTCCGAAGAAAAATGATGAGGTAGTCCTTTGGTATGCGATTTGCACATAATTTGTGCAGAGAGGTTTAATAATGGAATCTTTATTCGGGAAGACATTTAATTTATTATCAACAATGTTGGATTTTCGTTCTGAACGCAATAAAGTGATTGCTTCTAATATCAGTAACTTGGATTCTGCTGATTATAAAACGGCGGATTACGTATTTAAAGAAGATTTGCGTCGGGCTATCGACTTAAAAGTTCGCTTATCCCAAACAAACGAGAAACATTTTCCCAATGCCAAGGATGAATTTACCAAAAACGATTTTAAATTGGTCAAATCTGACGAAAAAGCTAATTTAGATAAAGAAATGACTAATTTAGCTGAAAATCAGCTGATGTATAATCTAAGTGCAGAGTTACTGGCGCGAAAATTTCGAGGCATAAAAAACGTTTTGACTGAGGCTAAATAATATGGAATTTTTTACAACTTTCAAGATTTGCGGTACTGGCCTTTCGGCACAAAGGGCTAAGATGGACGTTATTACGAGTAATCTGGCTAATATCAACACAACAAGTACTCCGGAGGGAGGGCCTTATAAAAGAAAATTAATCACTTTTGAGGCTGATCCGTTAAAACAGGGTTTCGATAAAACTCTGGAAGGCGCAGTCCAGGCAGTGAAGGTTAAAGGGATAACGGAAGACAAAGAAGGAATTAAAAGAGTATATGATCCGGCCCATCCCGATGCGGATAAAGATGGCTTTGTATCTTTCCCTAATGTAAATGCAATGCTGGAGATGGCGGAAATGATTACGGCCAACCGTACTTATGAGGCCTGTGCCACAGCTTTTGATGCGGCGAAAAATATGGCAGTAACAGCCATGAGTATAGGTAAATAATCAATAATGGAGCTAATGATATGACAAATGTTAACATTCCCGGCAGTTTAAATCCGGTAAGTATAACTCCCGCAAAACCAGATAGTGAAAATCAAGCGGGAGGAAGTTCGTTTGGTTCAGTACTGAAAGATGCAATTTCGGACATCAGCAAATTGCAAAATGATGCAGATAAAACAATTGCCAAAGTTCAATTGGAAGATGCTGGTTCTATTCATGAAGCGATGATTGCTCTGGAAAAAGCAGGCATTTCTTTCCAGGTGATGATGCAGGTTCGCAATAAAATCCTCGATGCTTATCAGGAAGTTATGCGAATGCAGGTATAATTACTTAATTTTCTTAATCGGATTTTCTTATGGATTCACTTTTACAATTTTTGGCGAAATTATGGGCGGGATTTGATTCATTAAGCTCAGGGCGCAAAATGTCGGTGATTTTAGTTGCGATGGTTACTGCGGCCAGTATTGGGCTCATGGTCTATTTAACAAATCAAATTGAATACCGGGTGCTTTTCTCCAATTTGTCAACAGAAGATGCCGGCTCTATTGTCGGGAAATTGAATGAAAAGAAAATACCCTATAAAATTTCATCATCGGGGAACGCTGTTTCCGTGCCAACGGAAAAAGTGTCGGAATTGCGATTGGAGCTTGCAGCTGCAGGATTACCGCAGGGCAGCGGTGTCGGGTTTGAAATATTTGATAATAAAACACTGGGAGCAACGGAATTTGAACAACAATTGAATTACCGGCGCGCCCTGCAGGGTGAGCTTGCCCGCACCATTAATGGACTTGATGAAATTCAGTCCAGCCGTGTACACATTGCTCTTCCCAAGGATTCTCTTTTTTCCGAACAGCAAAAAAGGCCGACGGCTTCTGTTACTCTGCGATTGAAATCAGGCAAGACAATTCGACCGGCACAAATCGAAGGGATTGTTCACCTGGTCGCCAGTTCCATAGAAGGCATGAATCCCGATGATGTAATGGTCGTAGATTCACGCGGGACGATCCTATCGGCGAGTCATGGCGATACCAACAAACTTTCCAAGCTTACCGCTTCGCAAGTCGATTTCCAAAGAAACACAGAAAAAGACTTAGCGGGCAGGATCCAATCAATGCTGGAAAATGTAGTGGGGAAAGGGAAGGCTGTTGTTCGAGTTACAGCGGAACTTGATTTTCGTGTAACGGAGAAAACGGAAGAATCATACGATTCAGAAGCGCCGGTTGTGAGAAGTGTTCAGCGTAATTCGGATAAAACTAATGCCGTATTGAAAACGGGAGCGTTATCGGAAAATCCTGAAAAGGAAAAATTAGATGAAATTATCAATTATGAGATTAATAAAGTAACTAATAAAACGGTTATGCCCGTAGGGGATACAAAGAAGCTTTCGATTGCAGTTTTGGTAGATGGTACCTATAAGAAAAATGAAAAGGGCGAAGAAATTTATCAACCTCGCACAAAAAATGAAATCGAATCAATCGAGGATTTAGTCCGTAAATCAGCCGGAATAAATGCGCAAAGAGGAGATCAAGTTGTTGTAACGAATATGCCGTTCAGGAAAGCTGATATTGAAGAAGCAGAATCTCCTTCGATAAAAGAAAGAGTGGAGACGTTCATCCCAATATTTGGTTACATCGCTATTGCCGGTGTCATTATATTCATTTTATTATTTATCGTCCGACCGCTGATTACAAACATCACGAAAGCAGCGCCTGTGCCTGTCCGACAATTGCCTGGTGCGAACGCAGCGCTCAGTATTGCAGGAGAAACTCAGGCCGAACAATACGCAAGGCAAGTTGCAGCGGAAATGCAAGCATCTGGAGGCCAGCCGCTTACAGCAGCTGAGATCGCCAGAGAAATGGCCCGGGCGGATTCCAAGCAGTTTGCCGACATATTGAGAAACTGGATTAAATAAAATTAAAATCTCTGCATCAATTATTAAGGACAAAACCAGATGACCGGCGAAGAGAAAGCGGCAATATTGCTGTTATCATTAGATGAAGATTTGGCGGCAAATGTCATGAAAAATCTGCGCCCGGCGGAAATTCGCAAGTTAGGAAAACAAATGAGCCGTGTAACGAATATTCCTGCCGATACACTCAGTGATGTGGCAAAAGAATTCTGTACTATGGCTAAAGAGCAAGGTGGGATGATTTCAGTGCGTGACGGTGCCCCCAAGAACCTTGTTGTTAAGGCGTTGGGAGAGATCGATGCACAGGATATTTTAAACGAAGTGGAAAACTCTGCTAATGATAATCCGATTATAGAAATGTTGCAAGACGTCGACCCCAAAGTGATGGCGGATTTTACCAAAACGGAACACCCTCAAACGATAGCACTGATATTAGTTCATTTAAAACCGGAAAAAGCAGCTCAGGTTCTGGAATTTTTTTCTCCGGAAATTCAGTACGAAATTTCGAAGCGTATGGCTACACTCAAAAGTGTTCCGAGAGAATTTATTGATGAAGTTGCTAAAACACTGGAGAAAGAATTAATTGTCGGAGGCACAAGTGATCAGCAATTGGGTGGCGTACAATTGATGGCTAATATCTTGACCCGGATGAGTCGCACCACGGAAAATGCCATTATGGCATCATTAGAAGATTCCGAACCGGAGTTGGCCTCGGAAATCCGTAATTTCATGTTTAGCTTTGATGACGTCATGCAACTGGATGACAAATCACTGCAAGAGTTGATGAAAGATGTCAGCTCTGAAGATTTATCCAGATCACTTAAAATGGTCGATGAAAGTATGCGGGAAAAGATTTTCAAGAATATGTCCAAACGTGGCGCCGATATGTTACGCGAAGAGATTTCCCTCATGCCGCCTATTAGACTCTCCGAGGTGGAAAACTCTCAGCGTAAGATTGTGGAAATGACGAAGAAACTGGAGGCAGAGGGCAGAATAGTCATCCTGCGGGGTGGTGAAACAGATGGATTTGTATAAAGCTAATGTCATCAAAGCTGATGAGGTAATTGATTCAGGCAAACCGGTGTCATTGTTCTGTGTTTTTACAGATGGAGAAGGTCCCGGCGCCTATTGGCCGGGAGATGATGATTTATTACCGGTATCCCCAAAAACAGAAAAAGAAAAACTCCAAGCCGAGATGGAGCAACACCTCCGCCAGGTCAGTGATGATTGCTACCGGAAAGGATTCAACGAAGGCGTCGAATTTCAAAAAAAAGAGATAACACAGGTGCTGAATGCGCTATCTACTATGACCCAGGCGATACCTCTGATTAGGAAAGATATTGTCGCAAAAACTGAAGAGCAGATAGTAAAACTTAGCCTGGCAGTTGCGGAAAAAGTAATACTTCAGGAAGTGGCAACGCGCAAAGAAGTTATTCTGGGAGTCCTCAAAGGTGTTTTAAAGAATATTTCAGAAACAGAAGGGATGAAGATCAGAATCAATCCGCAGGATTTTCGTTATATAATGGAAGTAAAGAAAGATTTTTTGCAGTCAGTCGATGGTGTGCGTAATGTCGTTTTTGAAGAAGATGTTTCCATCAAAAGGGGTGGTGTAGTTGTGGAAACGATGTTTGGCGAAGTTGATGCAAGGCTGGAAAGTCAAATAAAAGAGATCAGAGCGGCAATGTTAGGTACTGTAACGAAATAGACATTTCGTTACAGCTTCTTATGTCGGTTACGATATCACAATGCTACAGTAGTTCTCTAAGTCAGACTTAAATATGAACACAGAAGCGGTCGATTTAAGCAAATATGAAAAACTCTTGGAACGAATTAATCCGATTCGTGTTAACGGTAAGGTTGCCGAAATAGTTGGATTAATGGTGACGGGGTGCGGTCCGGCTGCGTCAATAGGGGATGTCTGCGGAATAATGCCGATAAATGGTGACGTTCCGCTGGAAGCTGAAGTTGTTGGCTTCAAAAACGATCGGGTGCTTTTAATGCCTCTGCAAAGCATTCAGGGCTTGGGGCCAGGCAGTAAAATACTTTCCCTGGGCAGAAAAGCAAGTATCGGTGTAGGTCGCGGTCTTCTGGGAAGAGTGATCGATGGGCTGGGAAATCCCATAGATAATAAAGGCCCGATTGAGTTTGCCGATGAATATCCAATTTATGCAGAACCTATTAATCCTCTGGCTCGCGGCCGCATTGCCCAGCCGATGGATTTAGGTATCCGCGCTCTCAATGCGCTTTTTACCTGTGGTAAAGGCCAGAGGATGGGTATTTTCTCCGGATCGGGTGTAGGAAAAAGCGTCCTTATGGGAATGATTGCCCTGAACACAAACGCCGATGTGAATGTTATCGGTTTAATTGGTGAGCGGGGCAGGGAAGTTCGGGAGTTTCTGGAAAAAAACCTGGGAGAAGAAGGTCTGAAGCGATCTGTTGTCGTTGTTGCCGCCTCCGATATGCACCCCTTGGTTCGCATGAGGGCTGCCTATGTTGCCACAACTGTTTCCGAATATTTCCGCGATCAGGGAAATGATGTTCTGCTGATGGTAGATTCATTGACTCGATTTGCGATGGCGCAAAGAGAAGTAGGTTTATCTGTCGGTGAACCGCCCACGACAAAAGGTTACACACCGTCCGTTTTCAGCCTGTTGCCGAAATTGCTGGAACGCTCAGGTATTGTGGAAGGTGTCGGTTCGATAACCGGGCTTTACACAGTTTTGGTGGAAGGTGATGATTTTAACGAGCCGATTTCTGATGCGGCGCGTTCCATCCTTGACGGCCACATCTCTCTTTCCCGGAGCTTGGCCCATAAAAATCATTATCCGGCAATTGATGTTTTACAAAGCATTAGCAGGGTTATGATCGACATTGTTAGTAATGAACAAAAAAATGGGGCGAACGAACTTTTGAATATTGTTGCCACTTATAAAAAGGCGGAAGATTTAATCAACATCGGAGCTTATGTACAAGGTTCAAATCCGGAAATTGATTACGCCATCAAAATGATAGATAAAGTGAATGCTTTTTTGCGGCAGAATATCAGTGAAAGAGTTGATTTTGAATCTGCCGGAACTCAGCTTAAGGAACTTCTTAAAGTATAGAATAGGATATATGTTTGTTTTCTCGCTCCAGTCAGTGTTGGATTACAGAAAGAATATTGAGGAAAAAATTCTGGGGGAGTTTTCGGAAAAAAAGCGTGAACTCGAATTAGAAGAATTAAAGCTAATAAACTTAATTAATGAAAGGGCAAATTTAATTGGCGAATTGAGAAAAATGCAAAACAAATCTTTGCCTGTTGATGATATCGCCCGCTATATTTCTTATGTTGAGCAAGTGAGAGAAAATGAGAAAAATCAAAGTATAACTATAGCTCAGGTTTCCGAACAATTAGAAACCAAAAGAAAAGAATTGCTCGAAGCAGTAAAAAAAAGAAAAATTATGGAGAAACTTAAAGAACGGCATGCTGAAGAATACGCCAGTGCTGAGAGAGCGTCTGAACAAAAAAATTCCGATGAAATGGCTGTCTTAAGATTTGGCAGGAGATAAAAATGAAAAAATTATTAATTGGAGTTCAAATACTGATATTGGTTTTGATCCTTACCAAAGTTGCCTCGGTCGTAGGCTTTATTTCAAAATCAGATATTCTGCCCGCAGCGAATTTGCTTACCAGTTTAGCTCAGGCACAGCAACCGGCTGCAGCGCCTGCAACTGTGGCTCCTTCCATAGTTGGCTCTGTTATGCCGGCTCCACCGGCTAACGATGCATTAGATGCCAGTTTATCTAAGGAAAGAGACTTAGCGGCTGCCCTTTTAGCCAAAAAAAATGAATTGGATAACCGGGAAAATGCTTTGCGTACGGAGGAACAACGCCTGCTTACGTTGCGTAAAGAAATAACGGATAAAATTGCCTTGTTGAAGAGCCAGGAAGAAAAATTAACTACTGTACTTGAGGCCAGTCAAACTTCCGACGTGAAGAAATACAAAGAAATGGCCAAAGTATATGAAGCAACACCTGCCGCCAAAGCCGGTTCAATGCTGGAAAAATTGGATATAAAAACTGCCGCCGGAATTACAATGAATATGAAGAAGGATAAGGCCGGCGCCATCTGGGGATATCTTAGCCCGCAAAAGGCGGTGGAGATTACAAAAGAAATAACGCGTTCCGGGGGGCAGTAAGCAAGACGAATAATTCCATGCCCAGAAAAAGGGGTATGATTACCATATAAAAAGTCCTCCACCTCGGAGGACTTTTTTTGCCAGATAAAGATAAATATTTTCTGTATTGCCCGGGCAATATTTTCCTACCTAGAACATCAAATAACAAGCACTGTCTTTAAAATATTATAATCATTGAATAAAAAACATATACTATTGCTGGCATGCCTTTTGCTGAAGAGTCTATAAAATGATTAAGCTGTTTATCACGGTCACTAAAGGACTAATATGGAACAGGCCATACAAGCGTCACCCTCAGTCAACACGGAAAGTAAAGGATCTGCCGATCTGTTGAACATTATCGGTACTGCCAGAGGCAAGGGAAAAGGAAAAGATAAACAGGCCGCTAAAGGCGAAGAAGATTTAAATGCCCTGGCTCCTTTTCTCCAATTATTAAATCAGCAGATGAGTGAGAAAAATAAATCTTCTTCGGCTTTAAATATAAATGGGAAAAAAATTACCCTGGAACAGGCAATTTCATTGCTTCAGGGAGATATTAATTTAAAAGAACTGCAACAAGCATTAGCCGGCTTAGCCCAGTCCGGTGATCTAGCTAACGTAGGCCAAGAGCAAAATGGTCAGCTGGAAATTCTTGTTGATGCTCTGCTGAAAAAAATGGATTTAATGAAAAAAAATGTGGCAGCAGGGAATATTAAAACGGATGCAAAAGGAAAGGCCGATATAACAGCCAGCCTTCCGGAGAATGAATTTAAAGCAAAAACTGGCAATAGCGAAAATGAACAAAAAGCAATTAATGATAAAACTGTCATCTTGAGTTCTTCCGGTGGAACAACTTTGGAAAAAGCCGGCAACAAACTTTCTTCCAGAGATGGATCTTCCCCAACTGCTTCCGTTAAAACTGAGGGAATGGAGTTTAAAAATGCAATAGCTATGCAATCAGTAGAAAAGAAGTCAGATAATATTAATTTTCAATCACAAATAAAAGATGAATCTTCTAAGGTTACTCAAAGTAAAATTGATGGAATGGATTTTAAAAAAGTAATCTCGACAAAATCTGGCGAAGAGCAGACTCTCCATATTAACCCGCAAACACAATCAAAAGAACAAACTGCTGATAACGAAATTCAATTTGCAGGCTCCCAGAAAGAAAAATTACCTTTGCTTAAAACTGATGAAAGAACGGTACAACCGGAGAAGGTGATTTTCAAAGAGGCTCAACTTTCTGCAAGTACTGGTAGTAAAATTGTTGTTAATGTGGCTGCCGTAAAAGAAGAAAACAAAATCAGCAAAGATATCCAGAATTCCGAATCATCAAAAGAAGATCACGTCATTCGCAATAATTCTCGTTTATCTCTGCAAGAAACGAAGGAATCATTAATTAGTAAGGATAACCTTCGCTTCGCCCAGGTACAATATCAGAATACGTCCAATGCGAATGCCGGAAACAAGGCTCAGTTGGAAACGATGCAGGCAATTATGGAAGAGGCGGCAGGTCAAATCAAGGTCGAGCAAAAGGGGAAAACTATTTCTGCTGAAATAAGAAATGAAGAAATTGCTTTAAATACGGCTAATGCAGTCGGTAGTGGTTCAGCCAAGGTGGAAAAAAGTAATTCTCTTTCACCTGGTGAAATAATCAGCCAGGTAACGAACGAAATTAAAGAAATGGCCTCCAATGACGGTGGCAGAGTAAAAATTACATTGAATCCGCCTTCTTTGGGAAAGCTGGAGATGGATGTAATTGTCCGCAACGGTAAAGTTGAAATTGTGCTGGTTGCCGATAATAAAGATGTTCAGCAAACATTGAACACACATATCGATAAACTGAAAGGCAGCTTGCAAACTCAGGGGCTGACAATCGAACGCTGCGATGTCTTCATGCAGGATAAACGCGAAGAATATCAGCAAAGTTTCAGCCAGCAGGCTTTTTATCAGGACGGCAGATCAGGTCAGGGCAACAGCAGCCGTCAGGAGATTCCTGAGGAAAAGGTTAAGACTCCGACTTCGTCGATTATTTCCGCGCGGCCGGTAAATATTTCAGATCAATCAACGGATAGTATCAGTTTATTCGCCTGAAAGGAAAATTTGGGGGAGGGGAAAATGACAACAGTAAATAATGTAACATCAGTTCTTGCTAACAATACAACAAGCAGTGCCGCGACAAAGAAGGACAATACGTTGGGGCAGGATGCATTTATGACCATGCTGCTGGCCCAGTTAAAAAACCAGAATCCATTGGATCCCATGGATGGCAAGGATTTTGCTGCGCAACTGGCTCAGTTCTCTTCATTGCAACAATTGAGCACCTTAAATACGACCATGAGCTCTCTGCCGACATATCTGAAAGCATTCAGTAATGCCCAAATGGTCGGCATGATCGGTAATAATGCTGTAGCGAAAGGAAATGCCATCACTGTCAGCGGTTCATCAACAAATATTCCATTTAGTCTGCCGGCAGATATTGCATCCGGCACTCTTAAAATTTATAACTCCAGTGGTGCCGAGGTAGGCAGCGCTGATCTGGGCAGCCTGAAATCCGGGAGTAATAGTATTACCTGGAATACCAGCAGTGTTGATACAGGTAACTATACTTTTGAAATTTCGGCGAAGGATGCAAGCGGGGTGGCCGTTACCGCTCAGACATTAATTTCCGGTACGGTGACCGGCGCTTCTTTTAAAAATGACGTAGCCTATCTGACGATTAATGGTCAGGAAGTAGCATTTTCCAATATTGTGTCAATAAATCAATTAACAAATTAAATTCCGTAAGAGGGAGGAATAAAATATGGGCAGCGCACTATGGGCAGGAATATCAGGGTTGAATGCATCTTCCAAATCACTGGACGTTATCGCCAACAATCTGGCTAATGTTAATACACTTGGTTTTAAATCCGGGACGACTTATTTTTCAGACGTTTTGAGTTCGAGCCTTTCCGGCGGCGCATCGGGAACTCTGCAAGTGGGCCGCGGCGTGGCCGTGTCGGCAGTGCAAACCCAGTTTGGCGCCGGCGCCTTTGAAACGACCGGCAACGCCACGGATGTGGCCATTGACGGCGACGGCTTCTTTATGGTGAACGATTTGGAAGGAGCTACCTTCTATACGAGAGCCGGGGCTTTTCATTTGGATGCCAATGGATTACTGGTGGATACCAACGGTTATAAAGTACAGGGGAGAGCGGTTGAAGGCGGTGTTCCGGTCAGAGCGCTGGGTGACATTAATTTAACGGCCAGTAAATCGCAACCAACGGTAAGCACTACTTTCTCCATCGGCGCCAATTTGAATTCCGGAACTGCAAGAGGCGGGCAGTACAGCACCACGCAGACATTATATGATTCACTGGGCGCGAAGCGCACTTTGAACACTACCTTTACTCGCACGGAACACTCCGGCGCCGGCTACTGGGGTGTGGAGAGCAATCTGGATTCGACTGCGGCAACTACCATCAGCGCTAATGGTTTAATTTTTGATACCGATGGAACTTGCACCGGTATATATACGGGAACTGCCGGTGCAGTTACGTCAGCTACAGCGGTTAATACGGCTAGTAGTCCTGCTGTGGATACTTCCGCTGGCGGTACGGCGACAGTTACGCTGGACCGTTGGGCATCGGCAAACGTTGCAGGTGATATAGTCTTAGTACGTGGTGCAACTGCGGCAAATTGGACACTAAACGCTGCTACTCTTCTTTTATATCCCAGTGCAAGAGTTCTTTCTGCCGATGCTACTACCGTAAATGTCAGCCTTGATGGATCAGACACAACGGATCTGCATTTAACTCTTGCGGGTACTTGGCTCGCGACTGAAACGGCTACAACTACCGTGACACTTGGTGCCAACAACACATCTACGGCTACATTGGCCTTGAATCGTCCGGGCATGATTTACCAAACCGGTTCCATAGCTTTAACAAAAGGTGCCACAGCCTGGACGGTAGCAGATAATGGCGGCTATACTAATTTGAGTATTAATAACGCGAGCACCCTTGCCGGTCCTCTCACTCTCAGCCTTGATGGTTCCGGGGCGACAGATCTGACCTTAACTCTTGACACTGCAGATCCTTGGCTTACAGGCGATATAGCAAAATTCTCTTTGGCCCATACACCTCTGGATCTTAATGATATTACGGTTAACTACGCTGGTTTGACGCTGGAAGGCGGG
>CAZYIE010000008.1:15653-50529 GCA_964646755.1 uncultured Smithella sp. | reverse complement strand
GGCGACAATTGGTTCTACGGGTACTACGCCTGGTAACCTGACTTGGAATTTGACGGGTGACGGCGCTTTAAATCTTACCCAGTATTCCACCGCCTCCGTCATCCGGGCGTTGACGGCCGATGGATATTCGTCCGGTAACTTAAAATCACTTTCCATTGCCGCAAACGGCAGAATCAACGGTTTCTTTACCAACGGGCAGACCGCCGATCTGGCGCAAATAATGCTGGCTGCGTTTCCCAATCCGTGGGGCTTGAAAAAAATGGGCAGCAACCTTTTCGGCGAAACGGTTCTATCCGGTGCCACAGTGCAGAATTACCCCGGTGAATCAGGGATGGGTGTGCTGACCCCCAATACTCTGGAAATGTCCAATACCGATATCGCCGTGGAATTTATTAAAATGATTACGGCACAGAAGGCATACCAGGCCAATGCCCGAGTTGTCACGACTCAGGATCAAATTATGCAGGAATTGATGAATATCAAGAGATAGTAGAGGCTGAGGGCTGAAGACTAAAGGCTGATCTCTCTCTCCCCACTCCCTCCTTTAGCTTCAGCCTTTTGCAGTTGGCAATAGGTATTGAGGCTCAAAGACCGGCGCATTCCGGTGAGGACTGAAGGCTGTGTCGTAAAATTGAAGTCTCTTCGTAATGTCCCCCGCTGGCGGGGGTTAGGGGGTGGATGTTTTTGAAGTGGCCGTAATATTCATAAGTTGCACTTTGGCACTACTTAGTCCACCTCCGTCACGGAGTAAAACCCGGCGGCTGCCGGGTGACACCTCTCGGAAATTCTCCCGACTTCGCGCCAGCGGAGGACATTAAATGGCAATTTCTTCTATTACGACACAGCCTGGTATGCCGGTGAAGACTGTTAGGCTATAGAAAGGGCGCGTTCCGCGCCTTCATTTTATCCTTCAGCCCTCAGCCTTCTTCTCTCTCTCCTCCCTGTCAATTATTTGACTTTTCGTCAATAAAAAGCTTCTGCCTGGACAAAAACATCTATCCTTCCATCGTTCCTAATGTAAATATCCGTAATATCTAGAAAATAATTGTCAAAAAAGTGCCTGGCCTTTGGTATGCTCTTTGCTAGTATTTCTGTAAAAGCTTTACTATGATGTCATTTCGATGCGAAGCGAGAAATCCTTGTTTCCAGGATATTTAAGATATTTCCGTTGAAAGTAATAAAAAACTTCCGCTTATGGAGAAAATAATGGCCGACAAAGACAAAAAAGAAGAAACAGAAGGCGAAGAGCCTGTTCCGGAAAAGAAAAAAAGCTCTAGTTTGAAATGGATTATCATTGCCGTGATAGCTGTGTTGGTTCTGGGTGGCGGTGGGGCCGGGGCGTATTTTTTCCTGGTTAAGTCCAAGCCACCGGCGACCGAAAAAAAACAGGCGGAAGCGGCTAAACCTCTGGTAGCTGTTTTTTGGCCGATGGACCCTTTTATTGTCAATCTCATTGATAATGACGGGGAAAGATATTTGAAAGTAGTTATGCAGTTGGAATTGTCCGACCAACCGGCACTGGAAGAATTAAATCTGCTCAAACCGAAGATTCGAGACAGCATTCTCGATTTGCTGTCCGCTAAAACATTTAAAGAGATGATTGACCCCATCGGGAAGCAGCGTCTAAGGGATGAAATTGCGCTACGGGCGAATGGCTTTTTAACAAAGGGAAAAATAATAAAAGTATATTTCACCGAATTTGTCATCCAGTAAAATAAAGAATAGAATGTAATCCCTAAGTGAGGTTCCATGACTAACATCCTTTCGCAAGAAGAAGTTGATGCCCTGTTACGCGGCATCTCTGGCGGCGAAATAGAAACCCAGGTAGAAGAGTACCATGAGCCGGGCGAGATAATGCCCTATGACTTGACCAGTCAGGATAGAATTATTCGTGGGCGTATGCCTACACTGGAGATGACTAATGAGAAATTTGCCCGTGCGTTTCGTGCAACTCTTTCTACCATGTTGCGCAAAGTTATTTCAGTAACCGCAGTCTCCGCCGACATGATCAAATTCGGGGAATTTCTGAAAACATTGCCTGTTCCGACCAGCCTGCATTTATTTCGTATGGATCCCATGCGCGGCAATGCTATTTTTATTATGGAATCAAAAATAATTTTTACTCTGGTCGATATAATATTCGGTGGTACGGGAACAGCGGCTTTTAAAATTGAAGGTCGTGAATTTACGGCAATAGAAAATAATTTGATCAAAAAAGTTGTGTTGAGTGCGCTTGCCGATTTAGAAAAATGCTGGAAACCATTAATCGATTTGAAAATATCTTATCAGCGTGCGGAGATTAATCCACAGTTTGCCCAAATCGTTCCGCCTACGGATGTTGTCGTTGTGATGAATTTTGAAGTTGAAGTGGAATACACCTCGGGAGTTGTCTCCATCTGTATTCCCTATTCCATGCTCGAACCCATTAAAGAAAAATTGTCTGCCGGTTTCCAGAGTGAACATCTGGAAGTGGATAAAGTCTGGGCCAACAGATTTAAATCAGGGCTTCTTAAGTCTTATGTCGATATTTTTGTAGAGCTTGGTAGGGCGCAGGTTCTAGGTAAAGATGTTGTTAATCTTAAAAAAGGCGATGTTATTCAACTTGAGCATTATGCTTCGGATCCACTTGACGTCTATGTGGAAGGGATTAAGAAATATAATGGATATCCCGGTAATTATAAGGGAAACCAGGCTGTACAAATTTCAACTATAGTGACGGGAAAAGAGGAAGGCTGATATGGAACAAAATGAAATTGATGAATTGATGAAAGGTACAGGGGCATCCCCAGCGGCGGCGCCGGAAGAGGACAAAATAAGTTGGGATGACGTTAAGGATGAAATGGAACAGTCCAAATCACCCCCACCAACAAAAACAGAAGTGACTAATGTCCATTTCGATGAGCTCAAGAAGAAAAAGCCGGATAATAAGACGGCCTTTGACCTGGATTTTATTTTAGATATACCACTTACCTTAACATGCGAGTTGGGCAGAAGCAAAATGCTGATCAGCGAATTGCTGCAACTGGGACAGGGTTCCGTACTGGAATTAACCAAATTGGCCGGTGAGCCACTGGATATTTATGTTAATCAAAGGTTAATTGCCCGTGGTGAAGTCGTTGTCGTCAATGAAAAATTCGGTGTGCGTTTAACGGATATAGTGTCTCCGGCCGAGAGAGTCAATAAATTAGCGTGAGCGTGGTTATAGATGGAAATTTCTCTTATATCTTCATTTTTGAAAATGATTTTTGCTCTGGCCATTGTGCTGGGTTTACTTATTGGCGTCATGTATTTCGTCAAGATGTTTATGCAGCAAAAAGGTGTTGTGTCTGACAATTCAGCTCTGATCAATGTGATTTCATCCAAATATCTGGGTCCGAAAAGCAGAATTGTTTTAGTCGAAGTATTGGATCAGCTTCTTGTTGTAGGAATTGCCGATCAGCAAATGACGACTCTGGCGTGTATTGACGATCCTCTGGCTATTACAAAAATAAAGACCGGCAATGCTAATTCCCAAATAGTTGATTTTCCGGGAAGTAAATTGGCGCAGTATATTTCACAGTTCAGTCTTTCTCCGAATAAAAAAAAGGATAAGACTGAAAAATGAAAAAAGAGAAAGTGCAGATAATTTTATTTTCATTGTTCTTCATCGCTGTGGCGATAATTACTTCGTCGAGTGTTTACGCCGCCCAGTCTTTTTCTTTACCCAATATTAATTTGAGTATGTCCGGTGGGGGAACGGAACCGGAAAAAGTCTCCACGCTCATTCAGCTTGTAACATTATTGACTATTCTTTCTCTGGCCCCGGCTATTCTTTTGATGGTCACTTCTTTTACTAGAATTATAATAGTTTTATCCCTTTTGAGGCATGCTTTGGGAACACAAACAATGCCTCCGAATCAAATCATCGTGGGATTGTCTTTGTTTCTGACTTTTTTCATTATGGCGCCGGTTTTTAATCGGATAAACAATGAAGCTTTAAAGCCATATTATGAAGAACAGATTTCCGGCCAGCTTGCTTTCGATAAAGCCGTGGTTCCGGTGAAAGCTTTTATGCTCAAACAGGTAAGGGAAAAAGACCTGGCTCTGTTTGTAAAAATAGCGAACGAGAAGAGACCGGCAACACCTACAGATATTTCTTTAACAACATTGGTTCCGGCATTTGCGATTAGTGAATTGAAGACGGCCTTCCAAATCGGCTTTATGATTTATCTGCCTTTTTTGGTTTTGGATATGGTCGTGGCATCTGTTTTGTTGTCTATGGGTATGATGATGCTTCCGCCGATTATGGTCAGTTTACCTTTTAAGTTGTTGTTATTTGTGCTTGTGGACGGCTGGTATTTAATTGTCGGTTCATTGGTGCAGAGTTTCCATTAGCATTAGAAAGATAAAAGGCAACAAAATGACTCCAGATATGGTTGTGGGATTAATGGCGGAAAGCATCAAGATAACACTCCTGGTAGCTGCTCCTATGCTCATAGTAGGTTTGGTTGTAGGAGTTTTGATCAGCTTGTTTCAAGCAGTTACACAAATTCAGGAAATGACGCTGGTATTTGTGCCGAAGATTGTAGCTGTCATGGTTGCCCTGGTGGCCGCTTTGCCCTGGATGATGAGTTTGATGATTACCTTTACTCAGAATATATTTGCCAATATACCAGCATATATAAAGTAAAATCATATGGGAAGAAAGGCAGAAGGATCTGAAAAAAATGAGCTTACCTTTCTTATCCGCCGAGCACATAGAGGCTTTCATCCTTGTTTTGTTAAGAGTCAGCGCCATTGTTGTTACCATTCCGGTAATCAGTGATAAATCCGTTCCGGCGCGTTTAAAAGCCGCTTTGTGCATCCTGATAACATTAATCATTTTTCCTCTTGTCCTGCCGAAAATTCCGCAACCGGCAAATTATCCTGTACTTATTTTAATGTATCATATGGCCGGTGAAGTTATGATTGGCCTTATTATCGGTTATGCGGCCAGACTAATCCTTGCCGGTATCCAGATGGCCGGTGACATGATTGGTTTTCAAATGGGATTATCCATTGCCAACATCATTGATCCTATGACCAGTGAGCAAGTATCCATCATTACGGAACTGCAATATCTTATGGCCCTGCTCGTTTTTTTAGCAGTTGATGCACATCATATTTTCTTTTCGGCAATCATCCAGAGTTATTCCCTTTTAAATCCCCTGGCGTTTCATTTTTCCGGTTCATTAATGCAGTCTATTTTCAGTTTTTCGCAGGAGATGTTTGTTATCGCCGTTAAAATGGCTGCTCCTCTCATGGCGGTAATGCTCTTTACCAATGTTGGTCTGGGAATTGTTGCCCGCACAGTGCCGCAAATCAACATCTTTATCGTCGGCATGCCGTTGCAAATAGCAATCGGGCTTATTTTTCTGGGGTTAACCGCGCCGATGTTTGTCAAAATGACCCAAGGGTATTTCCTTGATTTTGAGGGCAAGCTATTAACACTTTTGCGCTTGATGTGAAGTAGCAAAATATTGACGCTTATGTCATCAAACCTGTAGGTAATGTATGGCGGAAAACGATCAGGATCAGGAACGAACTGAAGATGCGACATCGCGACGCCGTGAAGATGCGCGCGAAAAAGGCCAGGTTGCGCGTTCTACGGAAATTGTGTCCGTGGGAATTCTGGTAGCCTGTCTGATTTATTTTTACTTTGGCGCCGCCGGACTGCTCAAGAACATTATGGAATTAATGACTTCCGGATTTCGATCTGCCGCTCAGTTTAACCTAACTCAAGATAGCCTGACCTATTTAGTCAGTGATTATGTTTTTAAAGGTTTTATTATTCTTTTCCCCATTATGCTGACGGTTATTATTGCGGCGATTTTAGGAAATATGCTGCAAATCGGTGTTATGTTTTCGGCGGAATCTGTAACCCCAAAATTTTCCAAGATTGATCCTATCAAAGGTTTTCAAAGGCTATTTTCACTCCGTTCGATTGTGGAATTGATCAAAAATATATGCAAAATTTGCATTATCAGCCTGGTGGCATATTTTGTTGTTAAAGGCGAACTGGCTAATGTAATTCCTCTGATGGATCAAAGCATTTGGGGACTGCTGACATATTTTGGACGTATCTGCTTCAAAATTATCCTGACTATCACGATAGTACTCGTTATTCTGGCTATCCTTGATTATATTTATCAGCGCTGGGAATACGAAAAAAGCCTGCGGATGACCAAACAGGAAATTAAAGATGAATACAAAAATACCGAAGGAGACCCGTTGATTAAGTCCCGAATCCGCCGTTTACAGCGCGAAATCGCCCAGAAGCGGATGATGGCTGCCGTGCCGAAAGCAGATGTCATTATCACCAATCCGACCCATTTGGCGGTGGCAATTCAATACGATCACGAAAATATGATGGCGCCTAAAGTTGTGGCTAAGGGGGCAAACTTAATTGCTGAAAAAATCAAAGAGATTGCCCGGGAAAATGATATTCCGATAGTTGAAGACAAGCCTCTGGCACAGGTATTGTATAAGATGGTTGATGTAGATCAGTGGATACCGGAAGATCTTTACCGCGCTGTGGCGGAAGTTCTTGCATTTGTTTACGATCAGAAAAAAATTAAGATATTTGGATAAATAATATGGCCACTTCCGACGCAGTTAAAAGCGGCGCTTTTCTAGACGCAGTGAAATCAAGCTCGTCCATGATGGCCATGGCCGTTATTGCTATTCTGATGGTCATGATCATTCCCATTCCGACGTTTTTATTGGATATTTTTCTTTCTTTCAGCATCACTTTTTCGATTATTATTTTGCTGATGGCCATGTACGTATTAAAGCCACTGCAGTTTTCCGTATTCCCCTCGGTTTTATTAATGGTTACGCTCCTGCGTTTATCGCTGAATGTGGCATCCACTCGATTGATTTTATTGCATGGCAATGAAGGTACTGCCGCTGCCGGACAGGTTATTAAATCGTTTGGCACCTTTGTTGTGGGTGGCAATTATGTTGTCGGACTAGTTGTCTTTACGGTTTTAGTTCTGATTAATTTTGTCGTTATCACTAAGGGTGCAACACGAGTTGCGGAAGTGGCGGCGCGATTTACACTGGATGCTATGCCGGGAAAGCAAATGAGTATTGATGCTGATTTGAATGCCGGTTTGATAACAGATAATGATGCGCGCCGCCGCCGCTCGGAAATTGAGCAGGAAGCAAATTTTTACGGCTCCATGGACGGCGCCAGTAAATTTGTGCGAGGTGATGCAGTTGCAGGCATTATTATTGTATTTGTTAATATTATCGGTGGTTTAGTTATTGGTGTGCTCCAGCAAGGAATGGCAGTTGCCGATGCCGCCAGAAATTATACTCTTTTGACTGTTGGTGACGGTTTAGTGACGCAAGTGCCGGCTTTGATCGTTTCTACCGCAGCCGGTATATTAGTGACAAGGGGCGCGGCGTCGGCCGACCTGGGAGAAGAAGTAAAAGAACAATTATTTATGCAGCCGCGGGTAATCGCCACAGCTGCGATATTGCTTTTCGTTTTTGCCCTGATTCCGGGAATGCCCAAAGCATCTTTTTTCATCGTTTCGGCTATTGTTGCCTTTTTTGCTTTCCGTATCGTCAGCACCATAAATAAAGCCAAAGAACAGGAAAAAATCGAACAGGAAGCGGCGCCTGCATCCGTCGAGGCGGTAGATACCATTGCGCCGCTTGATGCTCTGGGCCTGGAAGTAGGCTATGGTTTGATTCCCTTAGTTGATTCCGCTCAAGGTGGTGAGCTGCTGCATCGTATCAAAGCACTGCGCCATCAACTGGCATCAGAATTGGGCTTTATTGTTCCGGCAATTCACATTCGTGATAATTTAAAACTCAAGCCTGATGAATACAATGTCTTGCTCAAAGGTATAGAAATTGCGCGAGGCAACATAATGATGGGCCACCATCTGGTTATTTCAGCCGATGATCAGGATATGAAAATTAAAGGTATTCCGGCCAAAGAGCCCGCTTTCGGGCTTCCGGCAATGTGGATTGCCGAGCGGGATAAGGATTCCGCTCAATCGAAAGGCTATGTTGTTGTTGATGCGGCTACGGTCATGACAACCCATCTTACAGAGTTAATTAAAACTTATGCCGATGAGATTTTGGGGCGTAATGAGGTGCAGGCGCTTTTGGATAATCTGGATGAACAGTACCCCAAAATGGTAAAAGAAATTGTTCCCAAAATTGTTCCGGTGACAGTAGTACACCGAGTCCTCCAGCGGTTGCTGCGTGAGCGTATTTCGATCCGTGATTTAATGACAATTGTGGAAACAATCGGGGAGTATGCAACTATTACAAAAAATGCCGATATTCTTACCGGATATGTCCGGCAGAATCTGGGACGTTCCATAACAAAGCAGTATCAGGATAAAGATGGAACCATCACAGTGATGCTTATGTCACCGGATGTAGAAGATAAGATTAATCGTTCCATCCAGCATACGGATTATGAATCGTTTGTGCTGCCTGATCCTAATATTGTGAAGAAACTGGTCACCAGTTTACAGCGTTTGGTAAACACGTTTACTACCAGTGGCTTACAACCAATAATTCTCTGCTCACCGAATACGAGAATTCATTTTCGCAAGATATTGGAAAAATTTTATCCCAGTATGGTAATTTTGTCACACAATGAAATTACACGGGAAGCTAATGTAAAATCTCTGGGGATGGTAGAATTGTAATATGCAAATTAAACGTTATGAAGTATCCAGCATCAGTGAGGCTCTAACTAAAATTAAAGAAGATCTGGGGCCGGATGCAATTATTCTTTCGGCAAAGAAAATAAATAGCGCGAGCAACTCTGCATTAGAAGTAATGGCGGCCCGTGATGAAAATGCCAAGATGCCGGGAAAAGGTTTGGCCAATTTTCTGCCGCCGGAAAGTCGTGGTGTGTCGGAAAATCGGGATGATATTTATAAATTCATTCGTGGAGAGATAGGTGAACTCAAAGAAATCATCCGTTCGGGGCAGAAGGAGAAGTCATTGAGCTCAGAGCTCGAAGAGTTGAAGGAAACAATGGATAAATTCTTTGATATTCTCGGTGCGCGAAAAAGGAAATTCAATCCGGATATTAATTCTAAGGTTTATTATTCATTGCTTGCGTGTGGCTTCACGCGTGCCAGCTCCTGCAGTATCCTGGAAGAAATTGGTCCCCAAATATCCGCCTATGATAAAATAACTGAAGAAATTGCTCTACAGATTGTAGAGAAATATGTGATTAAATCCCTGCCGGTGAGAAATAAATCAAAGGAAGAAAAACGAATTAAAGCTTATGTCGGTGCTACCGGCGTTGGTAAGACAACCACTCTGGCAAAACTTGCTGCCCGTTATTCATTAATGAGAAAAATGAGTGTGGGTATGATTACCATCGATACCTTTCGTATAGCCGCTATCGAACAATTGCGAACCTATGCCAAAATTATGGGGATCAGGATGGAAGTGGCATCATCTAAAGAATCCTTTCAAAAATCACTCCAATTATTATCGGATAAAGATATTATATTGATCGATACGCCGGGCCGGAGCTGCGTTGATGATGGTTATTTAGGCATTATGGATACCATGCTGCAAAACAAGAATATCGAAACCAATCTACTGGTTAGCACTACGGCCAGTGAAGATAATTTGCTCGATATGGTTACAAAGTATTCTCCTTTTAATTATGATAATTTGATTATAACCAAGATCGATGAATCAAGGCGGTTCGGTATTCTCTATGATGTAATTAATAAAGCCCGGAAGCCGGTAAGTTTCTTAACATGTGGACAAAATGTTCCCCAGGATATAGAAGAGGTTACACCGCAAAAAATAGCAAATTTAATGATGACAAGAGTTATTCATTGAATACTTAAGGAGTGATATGAGAACGGATCAGGCAGATGCTCTTAGAACATTAAGAAAACAAGATAAAACATTACTAGCCGGAACGGGTAATCCTGGCGTAAAGAAAGGTTCTTCCCAGAATGGGGTACGGATGATATCCGTCACCAGCGGGAAGGGTGGTGTGGGCAAAACCAACATTGCGGCCAATCTTGCTTATCTTCTTTCTCGAATGAATAAAAAGACAATGATACTGGATGCTGACGCAGGTCTTGCTAACATTGACATTATTCTCGGCATTAATTCCCCTTATAATTTGTCCCATGTATTAAATGGCGAAAGGCTTCTCGCGGAAGCCTTGGTAGAAGGACCAGGTGGTATGAAAATTCTGCCTTCAGCGTCGGGAATCCCCGAAATGACGGATCTTTCCCGTGGCCAGAAACTTACCCTGATTGATGAATTAAATTCCCTCAATGATTCTCTTGATTTTATATTAATAGATACTGGCGCCGGCATTTCTTCCAATGTTATGTATTTTAACATGGCGGCAAAGGAGATCATTGTGGTTACCTCTGCGGAACCGACAGCTCTCACGGATGCTTATGCTTTAATTAAAGTGCTTTATCAGCGCCACGCTAAAAAACGTTTTCGCTTAATTGTCAATATGGTTCGCAACCCTTCAGAGGCCAAAGAGGTTTATAACAGGTTAAGTCATGCTACCGATCAATTTTTGAATTTAACTATTGAGTATTTGGGCTATGTGTTGTTAGATGAAAATGTAAAACAGGCTGTTTTGCAACAAAAGGCTGTCGCCGAAATTTACCCTAATTCTCCTGCTACAAGATGCCTGTCCGGAATTGCCGAAAAGATTTGCAGCGAGATTGCGCAGGATGATGAAGAAGGCAGCGTAAAATTCTTCTGGGAAAATATCATTGATCGGAATATTGGATAAAAAAAAACGCGAAGAACTGATAATGCAATATGCGCCGCTCGTAAAAAATATTGTCGGGCGGTTGGCTGCAAAATTACCTATTGATCTGGCAGATAAAGAAGATTTAATCAATGTCGGCATTATGGGTTTAATGTCGGCTTTAGAGAAATTTGATAAAAGCAGAAATGTCCAATTCGAAACGTACGCCAGTTTTCGGATTAGAGGAGCTGTTCTTGATGAATTGAGGGCGAAAGATTGGGTTCCCCGGGCGACTCGAAGCAAAGACAGTAAACTGGAAAATGCTATAGGAGCGCTGAAAATAAAATTAGGAAGAGCACCTAGCGAAGACGAAATTGCCCAGCAACTGGATATTCCTCTGGAAGAGTATTTTATATTATTGGATGAAACCAAATGCTTTCCTCTGATATCGATGGAAGACCTGCCGCCTGATTATCTGGAGCGCTACAGTCGTGAAGATATCTTGGAAGAGATTAGCGCAGGCAGTCCGCTGAACTTACTTGTAAGCATGGAGGTCAAAGATAAGCTGAAGAATGCGATCGATGAGCTGCCGGAAAAAGAAAGACTTGTTCTTTCACTTTATTATTATGAAGAATTAACCATGAAAGAAGCCGGTCGGGTGATGGATTTAACCGAATCACGAGTATGTCAACTTCATGCACAAGCAGTTTTAAGATTAAAAAGCATGGTTAAGTTTTCTAGGTAATTAATTATGGTAGAAAAAGCAAAATTAGATGTTCTGGAAAATCTGCCGGACATCGAGATAACGGATGTAAAAATTCAGGCTGAAGAGCAGTCGTTTTCAGTTGCACAAAAAAAATGGGCATTAAACAAACTTTTTTTGATCGCTGCGCCGGCAATAATCGTTGTGCTTGTAATTACTGGAGTATTGTGGTTTTATCTTACGCGAACAGTTACCACGGCCAAGCTTAAATCCGGTACGCAGGTTACGGCGATCGAGAAGAAAAAAACGGTAAACGCTGAGAAAATAAGCACACAGGCTCCAATAGAACGGTTAAAAGCAAATAATGTATATTTTAATGATTTTATCATTGACCTGAAAGATAAAACAGGTAAAAGCAAAATTTTAATGTGCGATGTTGTTTTTGATGTTAGTGAGGCGGACAAAATAGGCGACTTAGAAAACAGAAGTGATATCAGGAGCCTGATTTATTCAACGGCAACAGGAAGAAATGCCGTGGTTTTAAGATCGATTGAAGAGCGCAAACGGTTGAAGCAAGAATTATTGCAGGAATTGAACAAGATGCTGGGTGATGGTATTGTTAAAAACGTATATTTTACCAACTATCTAATAATGTAGAACCTTTCTGCCTGGGGGAAAGTATTATATACTGGACATCACAAGACGGGAAATTGATTTATGCTCAAAGGAGATGCTGTTAATGGATAAAGGCGAAATTTACCGGGCATTGGAAAAAGATTTTGCAGCAACTTTTATTGAAGAACTGATTCCCGGTATTCTTCATAATTTTGCCAATCCTCTGAACGGTATAATGGGCAGATCGAAACTGCTGCAGCGGCGTATTGAGGAAAATATAAGAAAGATGGAAGAAAAGTATCCGGAGGCCGCAGCCGGAATGATGGATGAATTACAGCGGATCAAGACGGATATTCGTTCTGTTAATCAGGAATCGGATTATTTTTTCGATATGTTCAAAGATGTTGCAGGGAAGTTTTATGCCCTGGCTGCGAAAAATGAAGATAGAATTAATATTTCTCAATTACTGGCGGCGGAGATGCGCTTTGCAGATTTCTATTTGGATTTCAAACATGAGATAAAGAAGGATATTCAATGGGATAAAGACATCCCGGATTTCAAGGGGAACACGGCGGATTTATCGCTGGCCTTTTGGAGAATCATTCGTTTTGCTATGACCCGGGCTTTAGCCAGCCGGCTAAAAGAATTTTCTATTAAGACGGATCACGATAATAAATATGTTAGTGTGTTTATTAAAAGCTCCGGCGAAGCTATGCCTGCTCCTGACCTTTCGGCCTTAATGGAAAACTTGAACTCTGATTCCTTGAATGTCCCCGGAGCTGTTGATCAGGGGTTTTTACTGTCTTTACTTCTCCTTGATAAATATCAAGCAAGAATTAATTTTTTCAGTGAGGAAAACTTTAGCACTATTTCTATTGGTTTTCCCTATCGTAATGAAAAAATTAAGAGGAAGGATATTTAGGCGCCGTTACGAAATAATCACCCATTCGGTCGGCAAGTTCCCTTGTTCGTTTACGGCCCCTTATGCCGGTTGCGAGACTACAATATTGCAGATATTGTTGAACGACGGCTTAAGAGATTCTGTAATTTTGACGATTTACATAACTGAAAGGTCCTGTTTCATGAGAATAATAGTCAGGAGGTGATAATTCATGGTCAGGGCAATAGATGCACAACAAGTAATTCTGCAATCAAGCATGGTAGAAAAAGTTCAGCAAATCCAACAGCAAAATCCGGATATGCAACAGAGGTATTTCGCCTTGCATTTATCTGAACAGGATCGTCTTTTAAGAGAAAAAGTAAAACAATCGGAAGAATCGGAAAAGGCTGCAATAAAAGAAAAAGAAGAACGCGAAAGCGCCCGGAAAAGAAAAGAACAGCACTCGGAAGAACATTCCGAACATCTTACTGCAAGTGAAGAAAGCGAATTCGAAGACGAGGGCGGACTCATCAACATCAAGGTTTAAAATGGACTTTCTAAATCCGATAATTATGCAAATTGCCCTCGATCTTGTTTTATTTGCAGCAATAATAATATTGCTTTGGCGGATAAATGCCAACATAAAAAATCCTCCCCTTGACGCTCATCTAAAAATGACAGCCGAATTAAAATCTTTAATTATTGAATCACAGGTTAGCGCCGATTTATTTCTGAAAGCTATGGAGCAAAGCAGGCTGGCCTTGAAAGAAATTGCTCTGGAACTGGAGCTGAAAGAAAAAAGAGTGAAAACGATTTTAGAAAAATCTCAGCGGGAAGAGGAAATTATAGACGCAAAAGCGGCAAATAATGATTCTGCCTTTTCGCGCAATAAATATTCTGAAGTTACAAGTATGATCAATAATGGATATGGCGAAGAGGAAATAGCGCGCGCTACCGGCTTTACCCAGGCAGAGATTGGATTGATTGTTGATCTTTCCCGCATTAAACATGAGAATACCTGATGCCTTCCGCACCAATATCGAAAGCTATCAATAGCATAACTAAAAACAGCATAGAAGTATCTCGCTCTAATGTGCCTCTTAAAGGGATTGTTCTGGGAGAAACACTTGCCGCAACTGTTTTGGAAAAGTCATCCGGCAATAAATATACGCTGGCCTTGAAAAACCTGCAGATTCCGGCAACAAGTAAAGTGCCTTTAGCGGTTGGCGAAAAACTTGTCGTAAAAGTTGAGAGCTTACAGCCGCAAATTATTTTAAATATTGTCGGGAACAAAAACCAAACAGGTGATGCCCAGATTAATGAAAACTTGCGGCAGTGGCGGCTTAATCCTGAATCTTTGTTACAGGTTATCAATAAAGTTACCGAATTTACGAAGCTTTTGCAAACTGTTAACCTGCCGTCGGCGATTTCCAGAAGCGATGTGGATAAATTAATAAAACTATTTGATAACATAATCTTTTCTCCTCGCACGAAAAATAATCCGTTATTTTTAAAAGAGTTTGTTTCCCGAATCGGCCTTATGCTGGAAAATTCATTAAGACAGCTTGTTCTTAATGCCTCCAAAGGGAAAATTGATAAATCTCTGGAGGATAATTTAAAAGCATTACTGTTAAAATTATCGGCGGTGGTGGACGAAGTTCTCCGGGAAAACTCAAAGCAGAATATTGAAATTTCGGCGAAGCTGACAAATATATTAGCATTTACCGGTGAAGCCTTAAAGGCGATTGAAGTAAAGCAGGCACTAAATTCAGTTTTTCAGTTAAGCGACAATGGATTGGTATTGCAAATCCCCGTTGCTTTGGCGGATGGCTTTCGTTTAGCCTATATATTGATTACCCCGGAAGACAAGAATGGGCAAGGACAGGCAAAGTTTTCGTCCTGTACTGTTACAATTTTTTTAGATTTAGACCTGCTGGGAAAAATCGCGGTCAATGCCGGTATACGTGAAGGGGGATTCAGCTGTGTGATCAAGTGCGAAAGTCTGGAAATAAAGGATCTAATCAACGATAATCTTGATGAACTGAAGAATTCACTTTCGGCAACAGGTTACCGGCTTGACTATATCGGTTGTGTCCAGGAAGATAGGTTGATGGACGAACGGGAAGAATTTTTAACAAGGCAATCTTTTTTTGCTGCGGATTTGGTTAATTTTTTTGTATAGTTGGCAATAATGAAACAGAAAAAAGCAAAAGAACCGGTACATAAACTGGCTGCTGCTATAAAATACGATAGTGCGGGAGATAGCGCGCCGCAAGTGACGGCAAGCGGACGTGGTATAATTGCTGAAAAAATAATCGCCATTGCCGAAGAAAATGGTATTCCCATCAAGAACGATCCTGATTTGGTTCAAATATTAAGTAAATTGAATGTCGGCGCTGAAATTCCTGTAGAATTATACCGGGCCGTAGCAGAAATACTGGCCTTTGTTTATTCACTCAATGAAAACCAGCGATCATCAAGTACTGCTGAATTATAAAAATTTACTTCTCTGGCACCAAGCTATTGTTCAACAATAACTTTAACATTGTAATATAGTAACCTTACCGAAAGGAAATTTTTTCCCCCCGGCATATTATTTCCTGTTCTATCTTTTAGCAGAAAATCTGTATTGATTTAAATTATTCTTATTATCCAGCATTGCACATAATTATAGCCTACTGTTAAGTGTCTGATAACTATAGTTAATATCCAAAGAAAACTGTGCTTTTAGGCTCGTTTCCCCCAATATTTCCGGCAGCTTTGTCCCGGTAAAATCTTATGGCATATCGATTGCAACAGGGGTAATGCAAAACAAGGAGATAGGAACAATGAACTTCGATATAAGTGATATTGCCATTGCCGGAGCAAGAAAGCTGACTCAGTTGGATTTTATCGCCAATAATCTTGCCAATGCCTCCACAACCGGATTTAAAGCAGAGCATTTATATTATGCAATGAAGGGAAAGTCGG
The DNA here is from genome assembly GCA_964646755.1 of uncultured Smithella sp. Lineage (GTDB taxonomy): Bacteria > Desulfobacterota > Syntrophia > Syntrophales > Smithellaceae > MVRV01. Next base: position 34,617 of record CAZYIE010000008.1, on the reverse strand, counting down.
CGCAGGAATCTGCCCGCTCTGATTTGGGAATAACGTCCATAGTTATGGATTTTGCTCAGGGTACTTTACAAAGTAGCGGCAATCCGCTGGATGTTGCCATTGAAGGCGACGGTTTTTTTGCTATTCAACAAGCAGACGGTACTACATACACCCGCAACGGCAGCTTTGCCGTTAATAAGAACAAAGAATTAGTAACAAAGGCGGGAGCAAAAGTAATGGGCGAATCAGGACCGATAAGTATTAACGGTGCGCAGATAAATATTGACGCTGACGGTAATATCACGGTTGACGGGAATGTGGCGGGAAAATTAAAAATAGTTTCCTTTACAAATCCTGGTCAACTGACTCGTACTGCCGGAGGGCAGTATGTCGATAATGGCACCGCCGGATTGAAAAAAAATGATGCATATCGAGTAGCGAGTGGTTATCTGGAAACGTCCAACGTCAATGCCATGAAAGAGATGGTGGAGATGATCGACGGGCATAGATCTTTTGAAGCGTATCAGAAAATAATTCAGACTATGTCGGACTTAGATAAACTTTCTACCACTAGAATAGGCAGATTGGCTTAGGCTTAAAAGAAGGAGGATTATATGATCAGAGCTTTATTTACAGCGGCAACAGGTATGGCCGCCCAGCAATTGGAGCAGGATGTCGTGGCCAACAACTTGGCTAATGTGAATACAGTTGGTTTCAAGAAGTCACGGGCCGACTTTTTGGATCTCATGTATCAGATTACAAGTAAATCCGGTTCCCAGACAACTCAGGGTAATCAGTTGCCGGTCGGGATTGAAGTAGGTATGGGTGTAAAACCGATGTCCACGCAAAAAATATTTACGCAGGGCGATTATCAGCAAACCGGTAATAAATTTGACATGGCCATTGAGCAAAATGGCTTTTTTCAGTTCGATAACAATGGCACAACCGTTTACAGCAGGGCAGGCAGCCTTAAAATCAATAAGGAAGGTGCCCTGGTCAATTCCGAGGGATTGAAACTTGTTCCCAGCATTACTATCCCGACAGGGACAGTGGAATTCACCGTTGATGCCGGAGGAACCTGGAGCGCAACCGATCAGGCCGGAGCAACATTAGGAACAGGCCGTATGCAATTAGCGACATTTATTAATCCGGCGGGATTGACCAGCATTGGTAGAAACCTCTATGATAAAACGGAATCATCCGGTGATGCACTGGTCGGTAATCCGGGGGAAAATGGCATAGGCACAATCTCTCAACATTTTGTGGAAATGTCCAATGTCAGTGTTGTCGATGAAATGGTCCGGATGATTGTCGGCCAGCGGGCCTATGAAATTAATTCCAAGGCCATACAAACGGCTGATGCTCTCCTCTCCATAGTTAACAACCTCAAGAGGTAAGAAATGTTAAAGCGAATAACCGGCAAATTAATAGTTCTTTCAATTATCTGCGGATTGATCATTTGCCTTAGTGCAGGAAGTGTATTGGCGGCAGAAAACCTGGTCATAGATCAGGAAAAAATAAATAAAGCAATTGGTGTGCATATTGAGAAAAATATGCCCTGGCCCCAGGGCACGATGCGGTTTGAAGTACTGTCTGGCCTGCCCGAGATTACTTTGCCTTCAGGTAATGTTTCCTGGAAAGTAGATATTAAAGGAAACGATAACTACCTGGGTGATACTTACTTCGTCGTAAAATTGTATAATAAAGGCATTATGTTTAAAGAAGAATCAATTCGGGTGAGAATTGAAATTCTCCACGAATTTGTTGTCAGTGTTAAAAATCTTGGTAGAGATTCCGTAATCAGTGCCCACGATATTTCCGTGCAAAAAAAATGGGTACGTTCAATCCCCTTAAACTCGGTTTCCGGTATGGATGAAGTTGTCGGCAAATTGCTCTTAGTCAGTATTCGTCCGAATACCGAATTATCCCGCAATATGTTCAAAGAAGTAACAGCTGTTAAAAGGGGCAAGATGGTGCAGATTGATCTGGATAACGGAGCAATTAATATTACAACGATGGGTCTTTCGGAAGAAGATGGCGCGGAAGGATCTTTTGTCAAAGTGCGTAATATTACATCCAATAAAATAATTTATGCCCGGGTTATCGGCGAATCAAAAGTTAAAGTCGATTTCAAGTAGAAATGGAGCTTTCTTATGCTTAAAATAAAACAAAGATATTCTGCATTAGTCTTAATCATAGCTGCTTTTATGGTTACCGGTTGTCCGTCGGAACAAAAGGTAAATATCCGGCCGGACGATGTTGCCCTTCCCCCAATAGCCAAGCCGCAGCCTGCCGCCGGTTCCATCTGGGCGGGTGAAAGCAACAATAATTTAATTTTCTCCGGTAAAAAGGCACGCTATGCCGGTGATATTGTTACAATTATAATTTCGGAAACAGTGGCCGGCGGAAACAAAGCATCCACAAATACCAGCAGAGATACCAGCACGGGAGCTGCTGTTACATCACTTTTAGGCATTGAGAACGCCATAATTGGCAGCAATGCCTCGATGGGCGGCAAAATTGGTTTAGGAGGAACATCCACTAATGCGCTTAAAGGATCGGGTGATACCAGCCGGAGCAGTTCATTGTCAGCAAGCATTAGCGCCCGCGTTTTAAGGGTTTTAGATAACGGGAATTTACTAATTGAAGGAAAAAGACAGTTGACAGTCAATGCCGAAGATCAGTACATCATTATCACCGGAATTATCCGGCCCGATGATATTACGGGTGATAATACGGTAGCTTCGCAGTATATCGCCGATGCGCGGATAATATACACGGGAGATGGTGTTGTTAACGACAAAATGAGGCCGGGATGGCTGACGAGAGTAGTGGATTGGGTGTGGCCGTTTTAGTAAGTTAGAAATTATTTTCTGCTTTTTTCCGGCAGAAAATAATTTCGTTAACGCACTTATCCCGCAAAGCGGGGTTAGGCAGCGAAAGTATTAGTAAAAAGCGCGGGAGCTCGAAGATGAAAAAAGAAAAAATTACAATCTATATGGTCATGTTAACATTAATGCTGATGTTGGCAAATAATGTATTTGCCGCCAGAATTAAAGATATCGCCGCTGTCGGTGGTGTCCGGGCTAATCAGCTTATCGGCTATGGAATTGTCGTTGGTTTAGCCGGGACCGGAGATGATTTGACCAAGAATCTTTTTACCACGGAATCACTGATAAACATGATGAGCAGACAGAACCTTTCAATGAAAGGCACAGCGGCGACTCTGAAAGCGGATAATATAGCCTCTGTCATAGTCACGGCCTCTCTGCCGCCATTTGCCAAAATTGGAACGAAAATTGATGTGAGTGTTTCTTCTTTAGGGTCAGCAAAAAGTCTTTTAGGTGGTACGCTGCTTATTACTCCTCTGCGTGGTGTTGACGGTGAAGTGTACGCTGTTGCGCAAGGCGCGGTGACGTTGGGCGGATTTTCCGCCGGTGGCGCCGGTGGCGGTGCATCGAAGAATCACACTACGGCGGGTGGTATCTCTAATGGAGCCTTTGTAGAAAAAGAACTGCAAAATGATTTTGATTCACGGCGGTCTCTGGTAATTAATTTACAGCGCCCCGATTTTACAACTGCCTCCAGAATGGCTGCGGCTATCAATAAATCCGTATCTTTTGTGGAAGCGAAACAAATTGATTCTTTTTCAGTTACCGTCAAGGCCAGAGATGCCTTTGCGGGTTCACTATCGGAACTGGTATATTTTGTTGAATCGCTAGACGTTCCCGTCGATGCGGCGGCCGTAGTTATGTTAAATGAAAAAACCGGCACGGTTGTTATGGGTGACAATGTGCGTATATCAACAGTAGCCATTGCCCATGGAAATCTTAGTATTCAAATTAAAGAAGACGCCAAAGTATCGCAGCCACTGCCCTTTGCCCCTGCTCCGCCGGCAGGTGGTGCAGCTCCTGCACCTGGTCCGGGAGGTACAGTTGTTGCTCCCGGTGGACAGACAGTTGTAATTCCGCAAACTACAATAAATATTGCGGAAGAGAAAAAGTTCTTAATGATGGTTCCCCAGGGAGTGACAATTTATGATGTGGTCAGAGCGCTCAATTCTCTGGGTGTTTCACCACGCGATTTAATTACAATTTTGCAGACAATTAAAGCTGCCGGTGCCCTGCAAGCAGATTTGCATATAATTTAGCGTTATTAAGGAACTGCCATGAACACAATAGATATAAATACCCAAGCCATAACGGAACAGGCAAAAAATACCGAAATTGCGCCGAAACAAAAGAAGGATGATCTGCAAAAAATCAAAAAAGCGTGTAAAGATTTTGAATCAATATTTGCATATTATCTGCTGAAAACAATGCGCCAAACTGTTCCCAAAAGTGCAACCGGCCTTAGTAATTTTTCCGGAAAAGATACGTATACAATGATTATGGATCAAAAACTCGCTGAGGAATTATCCAATAAAGGTAATGGGTTGGGCTTGCAAAAAATGCTTTATGAGCAATTGACCAAAAATCAGGTAAAGGAGGTTCCCGAAGATAAAATTAAATAAAATTTAAGTTATTTATTGATTTTGCCGATAGGTGGTGTAAGACAAAGATCAAGGAGCAAGTTAAATGAAAATTTCTGATGTTAAAGATGTAAGTGCGCAAATGGTTCAGCAGTATCAGAAAAACGACAACTATGTCGCCAATACTGAAAAACAAGTGACCAATGCGACTACAAAAACGGAAGAAAAAGTTGATCTTTCCACCCAGGCAAAAGATATTCAGCTAGTAAAAAATGCGTTGTCCCAGTTACCTGACGTACGTGAGGAAAAAGTACAAGAAATAAAAAGTCAGGTAGATAATGGTAAGTACAACGTTAGTGGAGAAAAGATTGCCGGGAAAATGGTGGGAGAATCGATCGTCGATCTTTTTGCTTAACTAAGAGGCAAAAATTCCTTATTAATTGATTTATCCCATCTTTTATTCTTCTTTTTGCAAAGCCCTTTAATTGTCTTTTCTCATGCCCGCCACTGCGCGGGCACACCAACGTTTAATTTATCAATAAACTTAACATAAGGATATTATGATGTTAGATCAAGGTGTGATTTTGACTAATTGCCGGGAAGAGAACTCCTGTGAGAGTGTTTTCACCTCGCTGATAGAGATATTGAGAAAAGAATTAGCTATTTATTCGGATCTGAAAAATACAATTATTGGCGAAAAAAAGATATTAATGAAACCAACTCTAGACGAACTCAGCCATAACAATGCCCTGAAGGAAAATATAATTCTGAAGGCGCGGATGCTGGAGGAAGCAAGAACAAATATCTTCAAGAAAATTGCCCGCAATTTTGATATTAGTACAAATCACATCAAACTTTCTCAATTAGCCGGTTATGCAGATATTGAACAAAGGAAGGAAATTGAGCTTATCAGCAATGATTTGGGATTAATTTCGCGGGAAATAAATGCATTAAATGCAGCTAATAAAGATTTGCTGAATGCTTCCATGAGCAACATTAAAAGTTCACTGGATTTTATAAGTTCCATTATGTCTGCGGAATCCGTTTATCTGGAATGCGGAAAAATGAAATCCGCACATAAAAACGGCACATATTTGCATAGGGAAGGCTGATTTATGACTGATATTAGTAGAGTTTTATATACAGCAAAGCAGGCTATTCTAAGTAATTTAACGGCAATTAATGCTACCGGATCGAATATTTCCAATGTCAGCACTCCCGGTTATACACGGATTCGTCCGATATTTGAATCATTAGGAACGAGAGACGCTTCATCGAACCAGGAACAGATTGGAGTAAAAATTGCCGAAATTCAGAGAGTTTATGATAAATTTCTGGCTTCTCAAATAGTTGCCCAGGATTCCGCCGTCGGCAGCGCCACTGCCCGGAAGAGCTTGTTAACTCAAATTGAAGGTGTTGTCAATGAAAGTGCTGGAAACGGCATAAATGATGTATTAAGCAAGTTCTGGAGTGCCTGGGACAATCTTTCAGTTAACCCCTCAGGCAAAGCAGAGAGAGATGTTCTTTTAACCGCCGCGCAAAATCTGACCGATATTTTTAATTTAAGAGCCGAGGAACTATCTAATGTACAGTATAGCATTGATCAAACGATAACTGATGATGTCAATAAATTGAACGGATATTTAAGTGAAATATCCGCTATGAATGCGGAAATCGTCAGAATAGAAGGTACAGGCGCCCAGGCGTCCTCGCTCAGAGACAATCGAATGACGCTGCTGAGCAAAATAAGTTCAATAATTGATATTAACTATATTGAGCGAAGTGACGGTTCTTTATACATTTATCTGCCCGCAAGTGGCAAACCTCTTGTTGAAGGAAATAATAACTGGCAATTAACAGTACAGAGCAATTCTGCCAACGCCAATTTAAACGATATTGTTTTTACTGATGACCTTAACAGTTCGCTGAATAATGATATTACAGGTGGCGAACTGGGCGGATTATTGGATATTAGAGATGTTGTCCTGGCTTCTTATATTGATGAGTTAAATCAGACAGCTTCCAGTATTATTAATAAAGTAAACTCTCAACACATGGCCGGTTACGATCAGGACGGCAATATCGGCGCTGCTTTTTTTACTTTAACTACCGATCCAGAAATCAATATGACGGAAGCAAGGAACATGCAAGTCAGTGCGGCGATAGTTGCCGATGCCAGAAAAATTGCTGCTTCGTCCACTGTCAATGCCGATGGTGATAATGCCACTGCCATGGCTACCATCAGAGAAGATAAAATGTATGCCTCTTTAGGGCAAATTTCGATAACTGCCGGCATAGGTTCTGCCGTAGGTCAAATTAATAATATCGGGCAGGCCTATAAAAATACAACATCAGCCATAACGCTGACGCGTGGTGCGACTTCTGCTCCTGCCGACTGGACAATAACTAATAATGGCGGTTACACGTCACTTCAAGTTTTATCTGCTGACGATAATAGTGTTACTCTCGATCTAAACGGGAATGGAACAGCCGATATAACTTTAAATTTGTCCGGCACCTGGACCAATGGCGATACACTGGCTTTTTCCCTGACCAAAAGCGACAGCACAACGAATATAGAAGGTTATTACAATGCATTTATGGCTGGAATAGGCCAGGATGTTGCCAGTTCGGCCACGGTTCTAGCTCGTGAACAAGCAGTAGCTAATCAGCGCAGTGACCAAAGAGAAGCGCTGTCCGGAGTTTCACTGGATGAAGAGATGCTCAATCTGATCAAATATCAGATGGCTTACAGTGCCGCCGGCAGACTAACAACGGTTGTTTCAGAGATGATGGATATTTTGATCAACCTGGGAAAATAGGAAAGGTGGGCTTGCCCTTATGATTAACAGAGTTACAGAAAACATGAAATATAATATGATGACCAGCAATTTATTTACTGTTCAGAGCCAATCAGCTGAGCTGATGGAAAAGCTCTCCACAGAAAAAAATATCAACAGGCCGTCGGATGACCCGGTTGGCGCAGGTCAGGTATTAAATTATCGTTCGGCCCTGGCCTCAATTGCGCAGTACCAAAAAAACATTACTGACGCCAACACATGGTTGTCTTTAACAGATACCAATCTTTCCGGTATTAAAGAGGTTATTGCCCATGCGCTTAGTATTGCTACTTCCGAGTCTGTGGCAGGAGGTGATTCTGATACAATAAAATCTTCCGCAGAGTTGCTTTCCAGCTTGATTGATCAAGCAATGTCCTTGTTGAATGCCAAGTGTGGCGATAGTTATCTGTTTGGAGGATCAAAAACAGCTGTTGCACCCTTCTCGACAAATCCCTTGAGTAGTATTGGAGCTGCAACCGCAGCACCGGTTAATACTTTTGACGGTACTGTTACATCCGGCGGAACTTATACGGGAACCGTAAATAAAACGTATACTGTAAAAATTATTGATGGTGGACCATTGGCTGATGCAACTTATCAAATTTCTTCTGACGGTGGCACGATTTGGGATCCGGAGCAAAATTTTCCGCCTCAGGAGGTCAAAGGAAGCATAGCTAATACAGCCGTCGGATCACCCATTACAGCGGCGACCGCCTGGAACACAATTACGGGAGCCAATGTGCAAAATGGTACAACTATCGAGATTAGAGGGTTTGATCACGACGGCAACGCTGTCGGACCAGACACATATACTATAGCAAATGCGGCGATAGGCACAGTGCAGGATTTGCTCACACAAATTCAAAATACTTTCGGCGCAAGCGTGACTGCATCTATTGATACCGCAGGAAAAATCACGGTCACAGATAACACAACTGGCGAAAGTCAGATGGCAATGACCCTTGATACAACTAATCCTGTTGGCGGTTCTCTTGATTTTGGGGCAGTTACTGCAATTACAACCAAAACTATTACACTTGGCAATGGGGTAACCGCGACCTTTACACCAAATACTGTCAATCCTGCTGCCGGTGATAAATATACGGTGAATGCAACAGCTGCTACAATTGGAGCCGCAACTGCAACACCTGGTAACACTTTTGGCGGAACAGTTGCGTCCGGTGGTACTTATACGGGGACAGCAGACATGACGTATCTCGTAAAAATAACCACCGGTGGAACCTTGGCTAACGCAAAATATCATGTTTCAACCGATGGCGGCATGACTTGGGGTACAGAATCTGCCGCCGGTGCTCTTGCTGGCTCCATCACTTTAGGTGACAGCAGCGATGTAACCAACGGCGTAACCATGACCTTTACTGCGGCAGGGGCTGATCTTATCGCCGGTGATTCATTTACTGTGAATGCCGGTGCTGCCATTACTGGAGCTGCAACCGCAGCACCGGTTAATACTTTTGACGGCACGGTTGTGGCCAGTGGTGCTTATACGGGAATGGTAGACAAAAATTATGCTTTAAAAATCATTGCTGGCGGTCCCTTGGTTGATGCAACTTATCAAATTTCTGCCGATGGCGGCGCAACGTGGGGCTCAACAAACACAGGACTTTCCTCGCAAATAACTTTAGGTGATGGGATAAAAATGACCTTTACTGCCGGTACTAATGATCTTGCTGCCGGTGACAAATATACGGTGAATGCAATCGCTACGGGCATTGGCACAGCTTCTGCGGCAACTGCCAATGCATTTAATGGTACAGTAGCTTCCGGCGGCACTTATACCGGAACAGAAAATAAAACTTATGCTGTAAAAATTATTACCGGCGGCTCATTGGCTGTATCAACTTATAAAATATCGGCGGACGGTTGTAAAACCTGGGGAACAGAGCAAGCTCTTCCGCCTCGAGAGCTCAAGGGTGCAGTGGCTAACACAGCTGGTGGATCACCTATTACGGCAGCGACCGCCTGGAACACAATAACCGGCGCCAATGTACAGAATGGTACAACGATTACGATTCAGGGGATGCAGCGCGACGGCGCCGCCGTTGGGCCCGCCACATTTACAATAGCGAATGCGGCAACAGGTACGGTACATGATTTGCTCACACAAATTGAAACAACCTTCGGTGCCGTCAACGTGACCGCATCCATCGACACCGCCGGGAAAATCACAGTCACGGATAACACAACTGGCGAAAGTCATCTGGCAATGACCCTTACAGTTAACCTCCACCCTGACGGCGGTTCTCTGAATTTTGGGGCAGTTGCCGCAACTACAACCAAAACGATTACACTGGGCGATGGTATAACCGCTACTTTTACACCAAATACCACATCAAGTCCTGTTAATCTTGCTGCCAATGATTTGTTTATGGTGGATGCTTATCCGGCCGGGAGTTATCGGGGCGATGGTGACAACCTGACCATGCAAATAGGTAAAAATAATAATTTTATATATAACATCACCGGTTCTTCCGCTTTTACAGCGGCCAATGGCCCTGTTGCCAGTGCTTCCTTAAGCACCGGTACCGGAACGACACTTACAGAAGATGACAATATTATGCTGACCCGCGGTGGCACCGCCGGCAGTTGGTCTCTGACTAACCACGCTGAATATCCGAATATGGTTATTGCTTCGGTAAGTGAAACAGCGATCACTATTGATGTCGATGGTACAGGAACAGACGTCATAACGCTGTCTCTGTCCGGTGAGTGGAGTGCGAATAACACGGCATCATTTTCAATTACAGGCAGTACGTTGGGGCCACCGGCAACACAACCGTCATTAAGCTCCGTTGCCGTTCACGGCCCGGGCACAGTTGATCTGTTGACCACTTTGACTGCACTAAAGACGGCACTGGAGGATAAAGACGGCAATTTGATTACTGCTCAAATCGATGATTTGCTGGTTGCACAAAAGCAAGTTCTTACCTATCAGACGCATGTCGGTACTAAAATTAATTCTTTAACCCTTACAAAAGAAAACCATACAGCGTTTAATGAAGAAATATCAAATCTGAGTTCTGCAATAGAAAATGCCGATTTAGCTAAATTAATTATAGCCTACCAAATGAAACAGACAGCCATTCAGGCATCATATAGCATGGCGGCACAAGTTGGGAAAATGACAATTCTGGACTACCTTTAATTAATAAAAGCCGGAGGTAAAATGCTTGTCCTGACAAGGAAATTTGGCGAATCGATTACAATTGGCGACGACATTAAAATAACCATTCTGGATAGTAAAGGAAAAAATATTAGAATTGGCATTGAAGCTCCCCGCAATATTGCCATCCACAGGAAAGATATTGACCAAAGTGTTCCGGAAAAAAATCAGGAATCGGATAACGGCAATCAAGACAAGGAAGAAAGGTAACAACAGGACAGGAAGCTGAATTCATTTTATAGCTACGCTACGCCGGAAAAACCGCTGTATTCATCAGCTGAGGTATCCATCGCTTTGCCATAGGCATCAGTGCCATAGAATTTGAAAACGATATGTGCCGGATCCAGAGTAGCATCGCCGGCGGCATTCTGAGAAATTCGAAACCGGACAGAGGCTGTATTCGTATCGTTATCGTAGATAACATTTACTGGTATGGGAAGCATGTTCGCTTCTGTTTTTGGTACAGTAAATCCTCCATTATAAACACCGCCGTTTTGCGTGATAGATGCTTTGTTGATACCCCAGTTATAACGGTTCTGTACGGATGAAATATCCATATCTTTGGAAAAAACCAAATTCATGGAATAAAGTTTTGTGCTTTTGGGCTCTTCCAGATCTTCATCCATTGCAGCAATTTTTGTTGCCGGCCCCAGATAGTTATTAAATCCATCAACACCAAGAGCAAAAAATATTTTTGGCTGAGAGGCTTGAGACATGTAACCTTGAAGTGTTGTGGCTGACGAAGATTGTTTTGCCTGCAGAATAAGTAATTGTTCGTTCGCCTTCTGATCATTGCCCATATCGGCGTAGGTATATCCCAGTTCCAGGTAAGAATTCTCAAACTTTTTATCCACGCTAATAGCCTTGTTTAATTGGGCAACGGCATCTGGATAGTCTCCTGATGCCCGTGCCACCTGACCTAAACCATAGTAGCCGGACGCGCCATTGGGCGACAGTTCGGTGACTACTTGAAACTGCTCGCGAGCAGCGCTGAACTGACCGTCATGAAGATAGCTTTGCCCCAGGGAATATCTGTTTTGCATTGAAGTCGGATTTAATCGCACAGCCGCTTCATATTCTGTCAGGGCTTCAGCCACATTGCCATCTTTTGCGTAAATGTCACCCAGAGCCAAATGGAAATCATCGCGCACCGGATAAATCCGGATAGCTGCCTTATATGTCCTCATCGCTTCCTCTGTTTTATCTTGGGCGAGATATGAGTTGGCTATATAGCTGTAAGCCTTGGCCGAATTATCTGAAAAAGGCGATAAGCCGGCAGAGCTTTTAAATGCTTTGATGGCCCGATCGTAGTCACCTTTTTCAAAAAAGCCAATTCCCTGCGACAGGGCATTATTAGCCAGAGAATCCAGCTGTGCTTGCGAATGAGTTGTGTTTGAAGAAAATAAATACTCTACGTATGTTGAATCTGCAACGCCCAACATATATGAACTCATAAATAACCTCATCTTTTATGATCTGTTTAAATTATCGGTATTGGTCGGCTAAAACTTGAGAAAAAGGGGGAAAGATGAATAATAAGGCTGAAGGTTGAAGGCGTTAGTGTAAATCGATTGTTCAAACTCCGTAATAATTTTACCTGATTCAGGAAAGATACTTAAACGCTCGACCGAATCTACAATCTTACGGGTTTGATAATTTGCATATTGGATTGAATCACGTGATATGTAATCATATATTGCTTCTAGAGACTCGATTGCTTTTTGGGTCCAAATCAGCTTTGCCACTTTTTGGATATCCTTTCGATGGCTTGCTGGTGGGATAATACGCGTCCTTCTCTTATGTCATTTTCACCTTCTTCAATCTTTTCAAGAAGATACAATTGATAGATTAAGCTTTCCACATCAATTGTAGCAGGCAACTTTTCCAGCATGTTTTCAATTTTAGCTTTGGCAACATTCATTGTGAACTCCTTTCTTTTGTAAAAATTATATGGTGATAGGATTTTTATGTCAATGTGTATTTTTGCTAGGTCAAGCGAGGTTACAAGATGCGGCCTACTCCTTCAGCCTTCAGTCTATATTTTTTTAAAAAAAGCCCTTGGCAGCTAAAGTATTATGGCGAAATTCCGATAATGTAGCATAAGGAAGTTTAAAAAGATCAGAAGGGAGGATAATCTTAAGTAAATCCAGGCGAACACTTTTAAAAGAGTCGTATCATTGGCAAAACAAAAAACTTTGACAAGAATTGTCAGAAAGCAACCTAGAAAAGGAGAAAAATCATGGCTATTAATGATATCAGTTTAACCTCAGGAATGAGGTCCAACCTCTTAAGTCTTCAAAATACAGTAACTCTTCTCGAACGGACACAGAACCGTCTATCTACAGGCAACAAGGTCAATACGGCCTTGGATAACCCGACATCATATTTTGCTTCTCAGGTGCTGAATTCCCGCGCTTCCAAAATTGATGGATTGAAAGATGGTATGGGACAGGCGATTCAGACCGTTCAAGCGGCGGACAAGGGCATCAAGGCGATCACCTCCATGATCGAACAGGCAAAAGGTGTTGCCCAATCGGCCCAGAGTGCTGTTTTCACCGCTCCGACTGTAAATTTAACATTGGCCAGCGTAGAAAAATTCGTCGCTCAAACTGTGAGCTTACCAATGACCAGTGTGGATGCAGGAACCGCTTCGTATGAATATCTAACAATTGGAACCGTTGTGCCAAATGCGAACCTCTCCACCTTCACGGTGGGCGGTGTAACGTTTACGGCAACTATGGGCCTCTCTACTGGAGCATCGGCCGCCACCACCAATCTGTTTCACATTACCGGTGTTGCAACGACTGACGCCCTTAATCTGGCCACGCAGATCAGCGCGAACGCTACTGTGACGGCTGCCGGTTATGGGGCAAGTGTCAACGCTCTTAACTCCGCTAGTATGACGATAAAACGTGTTCGTCTCACGGGTGGTGAGCGAGATATGATTTCTACTGATGTTGTCATGACCGGCGTCACTACATTTGTTACTACAAATGGCATTGAAGCTGCGACTTTAGGCGACACCATTCAATTGGGAGGTATAACATTTGCGGCAGTGTATGATTCTGAAGATGTAGGTGCGCTTGAGTTTTACGCGGGAGGTACCGATGCTGAGGATGCCGCAGCACTGGCTGCGAAGATCAACGCCAACACCACATTGTCGGCTGCCGGTTGGAGGTCGTCAACACCAACGGCTACTAACAACTTGACTATCTCGAAAGATAATACCTCTGTTGTTTTAGCTGATATAGTTGCGTCAAATACCACCGCCATGACAACAGCTATTCAAACGGCAGAAGTAGCAGGCGATTCCATCACATTCGGAACAAGCGGTGTAACGTTGACGGCGGGGACCAGTTATAATGTTGACGGCGACGATACGGCGGATGCCACTGCTCTGGCCGCAGCGATCAATGCCAACACGACATTGGCTGATCTCGGCTGGTCAGCAACGTCTTCTGCTGCGGTTGTTAATGTGAAGTATTCGCTGGACAGCGTTCCGACAGGTATTACTGGTGCTGATATTACCGGTACTCACGCTAAGATTACTGAAGCAGATATTGCTGCTGCAGCAAGCGAACTTTCCAATCTTCAGGATCAGTATAATCAAATGCGCACCCAGATTACTGCCGTGGCGAATGATTCCGGCTATCGAGGTAAAAACCTGATAAACGGAACTGCCTTAACAGCTGCGACAGCACTTAACGTTAAATTTGAAGGTGTAACACTGGCAGTTACTGGTTCTGATTCGAGAGCAGCTGGTCTGGGCGTCACGGCAGCAGCATGGAGAACTCTTGAAAGCGCAGCTATGCAGACAGCCATTGCCGCTGATATTGATAAGTTGGACGCTGCATTGACAACTTTGCGTCAGAATGCAACCAATCTGTCAGGTAATCTGAGTATCATCACAGTGCGTCTGGATTTCTCGACAAATATGATTAACACGCTGACCGAAGGTTCCAATAAACTGACCCTCGCTGACACCAACGAGGAAGGCGCAAACATGCTGATGCTGCAAACCCGTCAGTCTCTGAGCACTACAGCTCTGAGCTTATCGGCACAGGCAGCGCAGTCAGTTCTGAGATTGTTCCAGTAAGCGACATAGGCTAAATGCTCGGATGGGGAGGAAGAATTCCTCCCCATCTAAAATAAATGGGGTAAAATTATGAATGTCAATAATATTAATCCATATCAGGGTCTGCAGAAAGCGTTTTACCCTGACGGAGGGAATGAGAGAGCCGGTGATAACAGAGAGGTTGCTTCTGTAAGTTCGGGGCAATCCAACCTGGCAGTTGTCTATGATCCGCCTTTTTTCCCCATAGCAACTTACCAGAGACAGGATCTCATTAAAAAAGTCAGTACGGGAGATCCTGAATTTAAGCGCTCCGGGGCTGATCAGGAGGTATCAAATACTCACTTAGATAAAGCGAAAAGCGACGCAACGGAAACGGTCAGGGCGGCAACGGCGGAAAATATTCAACCGGGTGCAATTTTGACAGTGAAGATCTGAGTTCGATATGGCCCTCAAAATCGCGCTTAAGCCACAGGAGAAACTGATCATTGGTGGTGCGGTAATACAGAACGGGAAAAACCGTTCGGAATTTATTGTGGAAAACAATGTTGCAGTACTCCGCGAAAAAGACATCATGCGCGAGGAGGAAGCAACGACCTATTGCAGCAGGATTTATTTTGTAATTCAGCTCATGTATATTGATGGTGGGAATCTTGTCGGATATCATAACACCTACTGGGCATTGGTCAAAGATCTTGTAGGTGCAGTGCCCAGTACTCTCATTCACATCGACAAGATCAGTGAATGTCTGCTGAAGAATGAGTATTACCAGGCATTGAAATCAGCCAGAAAACTTATAGAATATGAACGGGAGGTATTAGATCGTGTCCGCAAATCACCTTGAAGCATACAAGACAACCCAGAAGTTATACATGACCGGACGGGAGATCGAGGCAGCAGCTCTTATTCAGGCGGCATTTAAGATTAAAGAATGCCAGAAAAACTGGAACGCGGCCGATCGGGATGTCCAGCTCAATGAGGCGCTCAGGAACAATCAGACTGTCTGGAGCATATTGCAAGGTGAGTTGATCAAAGAGGACAATCTCCTCCCTAGGCAAATCAAAGAGGATATTCTCAGTTTGAGTCTTTTTGTCGATAAAAGAATCTTTGAGGTCATGGCGTATCCGGTTCCGGAGAAGCTCAATATCCTTATTGATATTAATCTTAATATTGCCGCCGGGCTCAACAAAAACCCCAGCAATAACGAACAGGTGGTGGGGCAGGCATTACCAATACCGCAAAAGAACCATTTTGCGGCAAACTTTAGTGTTTGAAGTGATCTGTGGGCAACCGCTGTAAAAAACAAGAAAACCCGCCGGGATCACCTAACCCGGCGGGTTTTCTTGTTGAATCTATATGACGGTCGGAATTATTATGATGTAGAAAGCTGCGTCTCAATGTCCATACGTCCATGCAGGACACGGACTATCTCTATCGTATCGGAAGGAGTTTGGTGATAAAAAATTACATGACTACCGGCATTAAATTTACGGTAGCCGCGACGAATTTCGCTGCAATCCTTGCCTCTAAGCGGATTGGAGGCAAGCTGATAAAAACAGGCATCCAGTATTGATAGATAATGATTGCGCTGTTCTCGCCCCCATTTTTCAAGTGTGTAGTGGCCGATATCTTTCAAATCTGCTTTAGCCATCTTGGTGATGGTAAACGAGGACATCAGTTGAGACCTTCATCATCAATCTCATTAATTAAACCCTTGAGGGAATAATCCGCAGTGCCGCTTTCTTCACCCTCTATAAGAGCACGACGTAACAAGGATAGTTTGGTTTCACGTTCTTCCAAAAGCCTCAGACCGGCCCGGATCGCCTCGCTTGCTGAACCAAAGCGTCCTAGAACAACCTGCTGAGAAATGAACTTTTCGTAGTGTGCGCCTATAGTAACGCTGGTATTTTTTTGCATGATATAACCTCCACCGTGCGTATGTTTCGTTGTAATATAATATTTATTGGTATGAGTCAATAAGAATGAAGTCGTAAAAAGTAGTTCTTTCACCATCCTTAAAAAGTCTTCAGTCTTCAGCCCTCAGTCTGTCACCCTTTTCGTAACTCCTCCAGAAGGCGCATTGTTTCCTGATCGGTTATATTGTTTTCAATCATTGCATTGAGAATAAGCAAGGCCCCATCCGTTTTTCCGTGAGCATGGAGTTGTTTGACAGTTTTGTTCAAGGTGGACGCTATCTGAACCTGTTTTTGCACCACTGACTGGAACAATTCTTGAGCTTTCGCCTTTTTTCCTTGCAAACAGAAAATGACCGCTATCATAAGCAATGCCGGTGGATAATCAGGATTTGTTTTGAGCAGCTCTTCCAACTCGGCAAGCGCTTTATCCAAGGAGCCGATGATAATTTCGCAATGAGCGTAAATATGAACATATTCTTTGAGCTTTACCTTAGATTCGATTGCTTGGCGTGCTGCTGGTAATGCTTCCTCATAGCGGTCGAGCAACAAATAAGCTGAAGCAAGCTGTATATATATTTCTGCTATCGGATCGCCGTAGCAGACACTGGCAAGTTCCTTAAAGCCCGGTGATTCCGGATCGGCTTGGATGAGAGATAGTAGTTTCAGCCACAATTCTATACATTCTTCATATTTATTAAGCACCTGGGCTTGTTTTGCCAGTTCATTAACATATTTCATATTGGTCGGATCGTTTTCGCATTTAATTTTTCCCAGCAGATAATAATCTTCTCCTTTTTGCGTATCCCGAGCCATATCTAATTTCCCGTAGTGATGCACAACGATCGTGCAGGGAGAAATAGTAATTTTTGCATTACGCAGCGAAGTCTCCAATAATTCGTGAACCGGATTGGAGAAAAAAATATTTTTTCTTCTGGTGAAAAGTCGAACCTTTGCGCTCCTAACCGATCCGGAGCCTGCTTCCTCGGGATATTTTCCGCTATTTGGTATCCAGCCAATGACGCCAATATTACTTGTATAATTTTTTGTATCAACGGAATAGGCCGCAGGCGATGAGGGATTCTTGCGGGTTAATGTTTTTAATTCATTAAAGTCTAGCGCGGAGAGGACTTCATCGGCGTCGAGTATCAAAATCCAATCGCCGGTTGCCTGAGCCAAAGAATGATTGCGAGCTGCAGAAAAATCTCCTGTCCAGGGGAAATCAAACACTTTGGCTCCAAATACTGTGGCAATGTCTTTCGTCTTATCGGTGGAACCGGTATCCACCACAATCATTTCATCCACAACGTCACGAACGCTTTTTAAACATTGGACGAGGAACTTTTCCTCATTTTTCACAATCATGCAGACGGAAAGGGTGAATTTTTTTGATGATTCTTCAATTTGCAGGGGCCCGATTTTTTCGCGGACAGCCAAGGCGGCGTTCAGAGTGCCCTCGTCCAGGCCAAATAAGGCAAGCGCATCTTCTATTTTCAGCACGGCTGCATCAAACTTGCCCTGCTGGATAAGCGTCTCAATATATAAAAAAGTGAGATTTTTATTGTTGGGATATAATCTGCATGCTTCCCGGAAAACATCGTCTGCGTCACTATATGTGCTCAAAGAAGAGACAACGGAATAGTAAAGCGAGCTTACATCCGGCACTGTGGGTGATAGGACAAAGCCCTTTTGCAGATGCGCCAGCGCGTCATCTTTTTTATCCATGCCCCAGTAGAGAACGCCAAGGTTGGCATATGCATCTCCATAACCCGGATCAGCTTCTATGGCCTTATTAAAGTATTCTGCTGCCTTTTCCATTTCGCCTTTTTTATATGCCAGAACGCCTTGCAGATTCAACGCCGCCGGGCATTTTCCCTTCTGAGACAACATCCTGTCCGCATAGGCAGACGCTTCATCATCTAGGCACAGGCCTTCCTTAGCGTAACCCGCACATTCCAGACCCTTTAATTCTTCTCGCGCCGATTCAGGCATGGATTCGACAACTTCCCAAGCCTCAGCAAATTTCTTCGTTTCAATGAATATCCGGGCAAGTTCATAATAGATTTCCTGCGCGTCAGGGGTAAGCTTAATACAATTGATGAGCGCTTCAACAGATTGATCTGTTATCCCTTTTTGATAAAGCGCATCAGCTAATTCTATGGTTTTCATCACTGCCAGCTTCTTACCCTCAGGGCTGGCCGTACTGAGCGTCCACTTTTTTTCGATGATATTTCTGTCACCAGGCGAGCTTTTAAATTCGTGATGATGAATAAAAACATCGCCGACGATATAATTTTTATAACCATCCAAGGCAGCTCTTACACAGAAATCTTCATCTGCAAAATGACCGGTAAGGAAACGTTCGTCAAGCAGACCGATCTTTTCTGTCAGCGTGCGTTTAAACAACATGCAGAATTCGGCAATGTTGCGGTAGGGAATTCTTCGATGACGGTATTGCTCTTTAAATCTTGCGGTAGTGGCGCGAATGGTAGCCTCATCTTCGCA
>CAZYIE010000008.1:0-15643 GCA_964646755.1 uncultured Smithella sp. | reverse complement strand
AATCTTGCAGCGTATTTATCGAGATAATCAACCGATTGATATGACTCGTCCACCACCTGCTGGAGGCCACTACTCTTGTTGGTCATGGGGCCGATGATACCGGCTGCGTGGGAGCGGCTGAGACATTCCAGCATTCCGGAAAGCCAGCTTTCGCTGACAATGACAGCGTTATCCAGCAGCAGGATAAATTCCCCTTGTGATGTATTGATGCCCCGATTACTGCCTCTTGCCAATCCAATATTTCCCTTATTTTCAATCAGGTACCAGCTTTTATTTAACTTGATCTGGCCTTGCAGCCATTTGACAGTACCGTCAGTTGATCCATTATCCACAAAAATGATTTCATGATTTTCCGGGGTGTGCTTGCGGATGCTTTTGACGCATTTTTTCGTTCGATCTAGCCGATTCTGTGTGAGAATGATGATGGAGGTCAGGCCAGGAATGAATTCAGAACGTGTCAGACATGGAGTTTCACTCGAAGTCGATCGCCAGATCAGTGGCTCAATGGAAGCTGGATCATATAAAGGTATATAATGAACTTTTGAATCAAAAGGTTGGTTGGCGATCTTTTCTGCATCGTAGGCTGATCCAAATGGCAATTCCTTCGGCAATCTCCATTTCCGCTTGAACCCGTCCCAGGCGTCAAATAACCATTTATTGTATTGCTTGTCGCCGCGTCCCTGCGGGCCGCCGGAGTGATGAATAAATACATCATTGGCCACAACGGATTTGAAACCCGAGATCGATATTCGCAATGAATAATCATCGTCTTCAAAGCAGAACTTGCTGAAACCAGTTTCCATCCCTCCAATTTTCTCAACCGCCGCCCTACGGACAAATACGCAAAAGCTGATAAGACGTGGTGACGGGAGGAGCTCTCCCCGATGCTCCTTTGCCCGTTTTTTCGCATAATCCTCAAGCTCATCAATCGTTTTGTAGACAACCCCTGGTATCCCTTGCAGACCTGTCGCGTAGTTCGTGCACGCCCCGATAATCCCGATTTGTGGATCTGATTCCATGTGTGCAATAAGCTTTTTTAGCCACTCGTGGGTAACAAAGGTGTCGTTGTCTAGAAAAACAATATAGTCTCCTTTTGCTATCGATAAAAACTGATTTCGTGCTCCGGGAGCTCCCTTATTTTCAGAATTTTCCACCAGGATAATGTCAGTCTGTGCCCGCAGGTATTCCCGTGACCCGTCAGTTGATCCATTATCGACAACAATTATCTCGTGTGATTCCGGAGTATTTCTCCGTATTGATTCAAGACATCCCTGAATATGTTGAATACCGTTCCAATTAGCGATCCCGATCGTCACAAAAGGTACGCATAGCGAAACAGCACCATCAAGTATCTTTCCCGGAATCTGTGTGTGGGTGTATTCAAAAGCAATCACCTGATGACAGGAGTTAGGAACAAAGTCTGAAAAGCGCTTCACATCGATACGGTATCCCTGAGCGAACATTTCCGCAAGCTTTTCGGCGGTGTAATCGTTGTTTCTGCCCGACTTGTTTGCCCACATTGTCTGGACCATGTTAACAGGATTGCAGAATGCTACGCTCTGATCAAAGCAGAGTAGTAGCGGTTTCGCAGGCGCATATGCAGATTTATTTGTGTCCATCTGGAGTTCAAGGGTATTGGGATTCTTGAAATCAATCCGTTCAAGAAGGGGCATGATATCCTTGACGCGGTAGAGTGAACTGGAAAGCTCAAGTGGATACCCAAAATCAAGTTCGGCTTTTGTCCAGTTGTATCTCATTATGATCTTATCCAGATGGTCAAACAAAGGTAAGTTCTGCTTCCTGCTAAGCATGTAGCAATATGCCGTGTTTTTCCCAAGGCGAAATGAAAAACCGATCGCATTGGGGCATTTCTCCAATGATGTAACTGCGTCTGCCAGCTTGAAATCCCTTACAAAGATATTGTCGTCTACGAGAAACATGACGTACTCGTGATGTGACAGTGCTGACAAGAGGTCATCTTTGAAATTCTTCTCCGGGATGAATTGGGCAGAAGGATAGGTATGTTTCAATTTCTCATACTGATCATTATGGATAGAAGTGGAGGTGTAGTAGATAATCTTTACGTTCATTGATTCCACATCCCTGCAATGCAATTGCAGAGAGCGTAGTGTGGCGTCGAGCTGCATAGCCCGATCTTTACTGAAAACCACTGTTGTTGTTGGGAAGTGTTTTTTCGTTTCGGATATAAAACTCTTTCCATTTTCAGCCGCTTGTTTGACACGAAAAGTATTCATCATGTCTGGCGCAACAGCGATGTAGTTCGCGTAGCGGTAGTTTTCCAAGGCATCTCTCCATTGGGGGACATACAACAATCCTTTTGGGATGATCCTGAAAACAGAATAGCTGCTTTTTTGAAGCAATTCAAATACCTGCTTTAATGTTATCCCTGAATCAAGGTATGTGCCGCCATACTCAAACTGAAGAATACGGATACACTTTGAATTGAGGAGTGATACTGCACCGTGTAGGACATCGAGTTCCGCACCTTCTGTATCGATCTTCAGGAAATCTATCTCCCGAATGTTTTGTTCCCTGCAAAACGTGTCGAGGGCATAGCTATGAACGGTAATTGGTTTCACGGAAGCATTCATATTTTTTTCCACATTGGGACGTCGATAGAGGGAACTTAATTCGCCCATCTGTTCATTGTCAACCCAGTGGTAAAAAGTTTTTTCGCCATCGTTTTCTGATATAGCCAAGTTATGGATGTGAGCATTGGTTGCCTTGAGATTTTGCTGCATCAGGGAAAATGTTTCCGGTACCGGCTCGAAGGCATAGACTGTGGCTTGATGGTTCATCTCTAAGACCAGCTTGCTCCAGTGTCCCTTGTTGGCGCCTATATCAAAAATTACCAAAGCCTGTTTTTGTTGCACTATTTTTGAAAGGATATTGAATTCCCCGTTTTCTTTAAATTCAATGTTATCGTAGCCTATATTATCGTATTCGGGGGCATCGTTTTCGATGTTAATTTCAGCTATACCAACTGTGCGCGGGGCCATAGAGCCGGCATCGGGAAGCATTTTCCTGAGTTCATCCCGGACCATTCTGCACCACACCTGGTGCATTAGCCGCTCCCCGGGAACATCAGCTACCATAGAATCGAGTAGAATCTCATCCGCAATTCCTAAAAGGGTATCACGGTCTATATGTTTTTCTTTTATGGCCAGGGCATGCACATTTGAAAGCCAGGGATCTCCTTCCCATTGCACATTTTGACATCGGACAGAAAAACCGAATTTTGAGAGGATGTGCTCAAATTTTTCCTTGTACCACCCGTCAAGATGATATGCCCAAGAGGCTTCGTGAGATCCGAAAGAATGTCGCAAAACACACTGTTTCGTCCTGTAGGGCATATCGGCAACTAGCGTATGCGCTGATCCGATTATATCCGGAGTTTCGATGTGGAGCTTTCCTCCTATCTTCAGCCAGGAATGCCATCGAATAAGAAGGGCAAGCGCTTTTGAACGGCCGAAATGCTCAAATACGTGATGTAGGCGAATTTCGTCAACTGTCTTTTCCGGAAAATCGAGCAGGGTGATATCGGCAAACAAATCTGCCGCAATCTTTGTCTGGACGGAATGCTCCGAGGGCGGGAAATCAATATTGATATAGCCGTCAAAATGGTTCTCGCCGCAGCCCAGGTGCAGTCGAAGAGGTTTACCCTCGAGCCACAAACCGTTTAAGATAATGCGCGAAAGAACGTCATCATCGCCTTGGTACTGGCGTTTCTGAATCTCCATATTCTTTAAAAGCGTTTCGGCATTTGTCAGAACCGGTGCCTGATGGAAAGCCTTCTGAACTTTCCCGCTAATTATGAAAGCATCACCTGATTGGTGTGCCACAGGCAATCTTCTATTGGCAATAGATGCATTAGCTGAATTGGAACTGATAGCTGCCACATGTTGTGTCGGATTATCGAACTTTTTCAGCACAACCTTAAGCTTGGCATCGTCAGGAAATTGGGACAATAAAGATCGGGTAATAAACTGAACGTTTCCATTTTTGCAGCCTAGGCTTGCAAGAAACGCGAGCAGATTTTCCGGGGTCAATTCGTAATGTTGGCCGATGGCTATGATCACGGAATACAGATACTGTACGGCTTTCTTAAAATCTTTTTTCATTGTAATAAGCACACCGATATCGTTCTGCGCCTGGATATGTTTGGAGTCCAGCGTGACTACTCTCAACAATTGTGACAGGCTCTCTTCATGGCGCGAAACCGCAGCAAGCATCTGGGCGTACAGATAGAGTATGTCCACATTAAAAAAGCCGTCTTGTAACATGTCTTCTAATTCACGCACCGCTTCCGGATATTTATTTTCTTTTTGAAGTTGCTGTGCCTTTTTCATCCGGGCATTTGCTCCGCAAAAAAGGTTGGTGCCTTTTTCATCATAATCGATTAAAGGGGATGCGGCACTTGACAGCTCATTAAATGACCAGTGAGGTGTACCCGGCGAGGAAACTAGTGGTTTGTCTTTGATGGTTGGTGACTTGCCTGGCTCCCATGGTGCATCGGAGGGAGCATAAGCAGAAATGTGCTTGCCAACACTAGCTGCGTACAGTTCTGAGAGGCGCGTATAGACGGCATGCATGGAATAGGGGCGGAGGCCGCCTTGCGTTACCCAAGTGTCGATAGCTTGGATATAGCTTTCATATTGTTTCTGGTCCATGGCATGGAGGAAGTCATCGAGCTCCCGATAGCTTTTAAATTTCCGCATATCAATAAAGCAGTCCTGTGGAACATACTTTTCAATATCCGGGCAGCCAAGGTACACCGGAATTGTGCGTGTTTCGAGGCAGTCGAAGATTTTCTCAACATACCCTCTGGCAAGTTCGGGATGATTGGTGTTTTCGTAGCAAAGGCAGAATCGGTACTGCGCGAGAGTCGAAAACTTTTCCTTTGCGCCCAAGACACCGCGGTAATTTGGCAGAGGAAAAACAGATTGGCCGTAAACGTCGAAAGGGATGTCGGAATAAAGGTGGAACCAGAGTGCGGCTTCAATGCGTTTCGAGTACAATTCGCCAGGTACCTGTGACCGTTTATTTCCGCCGATCATGCAGATGGCAAGTTTTCTGTTTTCAACAGGGTATAACCTGCTGCGTTCGATAATGCTTTCAGTTACTGGTGCTTCGAGAAGCCAATCACTCCGGAATACCGGTATTTTCTTGAACTTGTCGGGATCACGTTCTATGAGTGCATCATACAGGGTAATAATATAGTCGAAGTGATCCCAAACGCGCTTGTCATATTGCCCCGGCAAAACCACAACAGGTTCAAAAAGCAGAAGGACATCGATTCCGGACTGTTTGCCGCGAAAGCTGTATGCGTTGGTGTATGCATAGACATCACAATTCTGTATAGGAATAGGGGTGGCAATGACTGTGATTGACCCGCGATGAATAGCGAATATCTGTTGCTGGTGTAAATGTTAATAGACGAGATTGATTATAGGTCGCTCTTCCATCGTTTGCCCCTTATTTAGTGTATATTCGTTCGTTTACAATATGCTTTGATAATACGCTACTGTTTCCGCTATGCCTGTATCGATGTCGTTAAATTTGAAATCAGGATATTGTTGACGGAAAAGATGATCATCCATGACTTTCTTAAGAGAACCATCCTGAAACCGCGTATTGAATTCTATTTTGCCTTCAAACCGAACATGAGCGCGGAGCTTGTCAACCAATTCAATAACGCTGTAACCACGATTCTGCGCGATATTGACCGGGCTAAGTAAGTGCTCCTGCCCTTCGACAACCCTGCGCATGATTTCTGCGAAATCCTTTATATAGAGCCATTCGCGAATGGGTTTGCCAGTCCCCCATATCTCTATAGAAGGCAGATTTTGTTTAACTGCGCGCACAAACTTAATGATCAGTGCGTTCAGGGCATGAGTTTTGTTCGGATTGGTGCTATCGTAGGGCCCGTACATGTTGGGGACGATAAGATTGACTGATCTGACCCCATACTGATCGTAATAGCATTTGGATAGTACAAGCATCAGACGCCGTGTGCTGCCATAGGAAAGGACCGAAGGATGAACGGGGCCATCCCAGAAGCCTTTTTCGTCATACGTGTCCATCACGCCGGGATAGGCGCAATTGGCTATTGGATTAACAACCACTACTTCCCGCATCTGCTGGGCCATTTTATAGAGATTCAGGAGCATTCTTGTGTTGACATCCAATACGTCGGCCGCGAAATCGGAAACATAATTTATACTGCCCACAATTGCCGCGCAATTAATCATGTGGGTTGGACGAAAAGCATCAATTTTAGACCAAGCGGTAGGAAGATCGAGAAGGTCACAGCCCGTGGTGCGGCTGAAAACACCGATCTCAATGCCGCGATCAACAAAAAGATTTCGAACATTGCGGCCCGCAAAGCCTGTGCCCCCCAATATCGCCACTCGCAGATTGCTGCTATTTGCCATTATGTCTACCTCCTTAATAACCCAATTTTTTAGCTGCTTCCATAATTTTATCTCGTGCCCGGAGTTTTACAGGTCCTGCCGGAATCCCGTGATAAATTGTCCATGGTTCTGTATCTTTTGTGACTAATGAACATGAACCTATAACGCAGCCTTCTCCAAGGATTACCCCGGGATGGAGGACAACATTTGTTCCGATGCTGGAAAACATCTCAAACTGCACAGGTTCACAAATAATGTTGTCCCGATACTCCGCTGGCGATATCCCCACTAATCCTGCACCAAGAAACTCATCACTAGCACAAATAAGCCTGCTTCCGGCTCCTACGGTATTAAAGCCTTTCATAAACAGCCTTGCTTCTGTTCCGCCGATAACGGTCACATACGGTCCTATATGCGCATAATCACCGATGTCAGCCTGCACGGTACAGTAAAATCCCGTATCAATGGCTACGTGATTACCTAAGTTCACCAAGTGGGGATATCTGATTTCCACATTGGAGCTGATAAAAATATCAGTGCCTGATTTGTGGAGAAGAGAATAATCAAATTCTTTTGCCATAATGTAACTTGCCCTTTATTATATTTTGTTGAGAATATGTGTAGCATATATCGCAATAGTGCTACCAACCGGCCTTGACCGATTTTAATATTTGTTCCACCTCCTGGTCTGTCAGGGAAGCACGAAATGGTATGGAAACCTGCTGTTCATTGAATGCCGTCTGATTCGGCAGGTCTTCCCGTAGTCCGCCGAAAAGAGAGTTTTTGTCGATCCGCTGATGCCAAACTGCAGCCTCAATGCCTCTGCTTTTCATCGCTCTGATAAATTCCAATCGCCGTTCCACACGTATGGTGAACAGCCAGCATGCGCCAGTCCTATCAGCCTTCTCTTCCAGTAATTGGAGGCCCGATGTTGATTGCAACTCTTGACGATAAAGGGAATTCAATTTCAAACGTTGCTCTTGTAACGCCGGGAATAATTCCAGCTGCGATAAACCCATCGTCGCAGCAATGTCATTCATGTGATATTTATACCCTATTTCTGTTATGTCCCATTCTGGTTGTCCAATCTCTGATTGTTTGCGCCGGCCGCGATCTATGCCAAACCAACGTTTTCTGTAAGCCTGCTCATAATCGTTTTGATCACTGCAGGCTAGCATACCGCCATCACCAGTGGTCAACTGTTTTATCGCCTGAAAAGAAAATATCCCGAAGCGCCCCAGATTCCCTACAGGTTGTCCCTTATAATGTGCTCCAAGGGCGTGGGCGGCATCTTCGATAACGGATATGCCTTCATGACGGCGAGCTATATCGTTAATTTCATCCATATCACAGGGATAGCCGCCGTAATGTACAACAATGATGGCCCTTGTTTTCGGGGTGATTCTGCGCTCTATATCTGTGGGGTCGATATTGGGGCATCCGGAGTGAATATCAGCAAAAACAGGGCGAGCTCCAGCATATAATATAGCCAGCGCCGTAGCAACGAATGTTTGGGTAGTTGTTATTACCTCATCTCCCGCTACAACGCCAGACCCTATCACGGCCAGATGAAGAGCTGCGGTTCCGCTATTGAGAGCCAGGGTATGCGGAAGGCTAAATTTTTTTGAGAACGTTTTCTCAAAAGCTATAACTTGTTGTCCTTCACTGATCCAGCCGCTTCGCAGCGTTTGAACAACATTTTGAATAACGGATTCATCCAAGCTGGGTTTGAAGAGAGAGATCATTTTTCTTAATCCTTAAACGCATTCTGTTTCGACTTGAATTCCTGATCATTGATGAAGGTCTGGGCGATTTGCAGGATCGTGGGGTCATTGGCATTCTTTGCCAATATTTCCTTGAGCATCGGCAATGCGCCATTGCCGATGCCAAGCTGGTTGGATAAGGTAAGCATATTTCGCAATGCCTGATAATTAAGGCTGTTACTTGACAAGGCCATTCCAAAATATTCCATTGCCTTGCCATAGTCACATTTTTTGTGATAAGCATAACCCAAGTCATTCAGCGCGTCCGAATTTTGAGGATCCAATATGAGAATATTTTTTAATTGTTCCATAGCTGATTCATACTGATTGTTCTCGAGAAGCATTCTGGCGTATTCGTAGAGGGCAGGTATTGCATCGTTGCCACAAGTGACCGAGTTCGAAAATAACAACTGCGTAGGTACCGCTACAAATGCGGCAAAATGGAAGAGTGGTTCAGGGGCTACCAGCGCTTTATTGAGTACAGCCTCATATAATTCTGTTCTTATAATCAAGCCATGTTCGGCCGACGATGCAACTGCCGCAATCAGTGTTGCCATTGCTTCATCGTGACGTTCCATCTGAAGGAGCGTTCCGATAAGATTATGAACCACGACTCGATCAGATTTAGAATAATTCGCAGCAACAAGAAAGTGTTCCAAAGCCTCCGCATTTTTCCCCCGGAGCTTGCAAATAACGCCCAAATCATTGAGCGCCTGTATATGATCCGGCCATACAGCGAGAATTGCCCGACGGATTTTCTCCTCCGCCTTATCGTACAGACCAGCCTGGAGCATTTTTGTAATATATTCAAAGGAGTCTTCTTCTCTCCAGGGGCTAAAAAACGACCATCCGTTTTCATCACACCATTTTTGCCATTTATTTTCTATGTAAAGGAAGTCTGGAACATGATCGCACGTTCTGAGATTCTCGGTGGAGATATAGTGATCTGTTGCCAAATTACTGGCTCGGCATACACGAATGTGAGGCCGCGTCGTGATAGCCATGGCCATGTCAAATCCTGCACCAGAGTCGGAACGCTCATCAAATAGTCCGACTTCCTCATAAGTTTTTTTTCGCATGATGGTGAAATCGAAAAGATATAACGGTTGCACATGACCATCTGGAGGCGTAATTGTGCCAATAATGGGGACGCGGCGCCCGAGCCCTACAATTCCGATGTGAGCATTCACCGCGATAGCATCGTAATTTTGCTCGATTAAAACAAGATTCGAGTAGAAGTTTCGATCGATAAGGGTGTCGTCGTTTGTAACGAATACCCATTCCCCTGTGCTCGCTCTGATGCCTATGTTGACATAAACGACGAGTGGTTTCACAAGTTTGGATGTGCGTACGTCAGCCTGCACGACCTTCAGATCGGTCTGTCTGCGCATCCATTGCCCTTTTTCGCTCCCGGGGTCATCGGAAGTGACAACCACAATCTCCACCTTATACGGCGGGAATGCGTCACGGATTGATTGCACAAGCGCCTTGAAAAGCTCTGTGCGAACGTAGGTTGGGACAACTATACTTACTTTTGGTTGCGGCATAGCTTCTCCTGAAGCATATCATTCAGATATTGCATGAGAGTATGTAGTCTGTCATGGCTCTCATTAGTTGTCCCGGCAAATAATCAAGATTGAAAAGTTCTGTTTTGCGATGGCCTCTTTCAAGAAACTGCATAATAGATTACCTGACTTCCTAGCGTGTCAAATCGGAAAGGGACATGTAGCAGTGGCGAGAGTGTGGATTTAAGCTGTTCTTGCTTTTCAGGAGCGATATAGAAAAGGATAAAGCCACCTCCGCCGGCTCCCAGTATTTTTCCACCCAGCGCGCCAACCGCAAGTCCCTTGCTATATATGTCGTCTATTTGTGCTGTGGAAACCTTATCGGAAAGGCTCTTTTTCAACAACCAATTTTCATGTAGCAATCTTCCAAAGTCATCATACCCATCAACGCCGTCGTTAAGAATATCAATGGCGGACTCGACCAGCCGGTGCATGGCCCGGAGTTCGTGCTTTTTTTTATCGAGATTCTGGAGTTTTTCCTTTTCAATCTCAACAGCAAAACGCGGAAACCCTGTAAAAAAAAGCATGAGATGACTCTGCAGACGCACAATGTTTTCGTTGGAAATCGTCACCGGATTCACTTCAATGTTGTTTGGCGAAAATACTATCTTATTTAAACCACCGAAGGACACGGCAATTTGGTCCTGAGAACCGACCGCTTCCTTGATCATTTCCTGCTCTACGTGGATGGCTTCAAAAGCCAATTTTTTCTTGTTAATCATCTTTCCTTGCAGAGCATAAAGGGCATTGAGCAGCCCGACGGTAAAAGCCGAGCTGGATCCCAGGCCGGAATGGGAGGGAAGGTCGCCGTCATGTTGCATTACTAATCCTTCTGTAATGTTCATGAAACGATACACTTCTCGCACCGCAGGATGATCGATTTCGTCAATATTGTTAAAAGCTTCCTGCTTTGAAAAAAACACTACTTTATGTTTATAGTCAAAAAAAGGCGGTAGCTTTCGACAATGAACATAAGAGTATTTGTCGATGGTCGTGGAAAGGACGGCCCCGCCATGTTCCCGGTACCATGCCGGAAAGTCGGTGCCGCCGCCGAAAAAAGAAATACGAAACGGTGTTCTTGTGATTATCATCGCAAATAATCCCCCCATTTTATAAGCCAATTTGAAGAATTATGAAGATATTCATTATGTTGATCTTTGACACTAATACTCAAATAGTGTCTAGTATTACTTTTGGCAAACCCAATTTTTTTACATATCCCATGCAACAGGGTGTTCGGTACTGCCTGGATAGTAATAAAATCTATATCTTTTCCAAAACCTGCGCATGCACAATTAAATAGTCTTATTAGCCTTTTTTCTTCCAGTTCTTCTATCTCAAAATCCACTATATCTCCATATCTTATGTTAGTTTTTGTATCGGGGTATCGGTTAATAACTGCAAATTCATTTGAATTCATTCGAATCATGTCGTACAAGTAACTATGGTGTGATGCAAATCTCCACTGGCGGAATTTTTCGTCAGCTGAAAACATTAATGCGTCTTCTTTTCCATTGCTAAAATTATTAAATCTTGTATCCAATGTTATCGGAATAGTTCTATAATTATGGCAGTTAATATTTGCCTTACCGGCAAGAGTCATGGTTTCTATAGTGTCGATTGTTCTGAAATTGAAATGTTTTTCTAAAGCTATCTTCCCAATTTGATTTGTTAAACAGCAAAATACATCTATGTCATCAAAATAACCCATAGCTTTGTCGCCTAACTCCTTAAAAAGCCCTCTTCCAGACCACTTATTACTTACGACCAATCCCATTAAAACACCGCAGTTTAAGTTATTATTTAGCTTTCTTTTTATTACAACAAACATGCCAACTAATTCGCCTTCATCTATCGCACAAAAGGTAATAGATGGGATTTTATTCCACCATTGAAAAAAGGCAGTTGTTTTATGAATAGATATCGAAGAGCTAAACAACAACACCATCCCCGGAATATCATCGGCAGTGGCTTTCCGAATTTGCAATCCCATAGTTAATTATATCCGTTTCCTATCCTTCATCTCTTCTGGAGACGATGGGATTTTTTATTGGCCACCATATATTTAGTTGAGGATCATTCCAGAGTATTGTAAATTGTCCGGCACGATTATAATATGTGGTTTGTTTATAATGAAACATAGCCTGCTCACTCAGAACAAGATGCCCATTACCGAATTTTGGAGGGATGAGCACCTGTAGCCTGTTCTGATCGGACAAAGTAAATGACTCCCATTGTTTAAACTGCGAAGAATCTTTATCCCAATTGATAACGACAAGATAGAATTTTCCATAAAGGCAGGAGACTAATTTCCAGGTCTCGGCATCGCCGTGAATACCGCGAAGAACGTGCTTGGAGGAGGTGGAAATATCATCCTGCATAAATTTTACATTTATGCCGGCATCATTATAAATTTTATCGTTATAGAGTTCAACATATGTCCCTCTGAAATCCTCAAAAGTTGTCGGCGGCTTGATTAGTAGAACATTATCCAATTTCGTTTTCGTTACTTCCATATTAACTCCCTTCTATCTTTGTAACTTACTAGACAAAATCTATTACCACGCTTTATATCTCTTTGTCTGAGATCTTCATATCTTTGTTGTGTAAGTGTTATTGTTTTTCTAAAACCTCCCGCAAAAGCTTGCCGCTACACCTATATCTGCACCATAGGCTTCCGCCAAATTCTGAACGCTCAGCTATTTGGTCAATTCTTCCTGGAATTCAATCTTTATCTCCATTTCATGTTGATTTAAAGAATTGCTACAATTGAAATATGCATATAACTATGGTTGCATAAGTTCAGCTATTATTTACCGTATTCATAGGGCGTTAAGTTTTTGCCAGCTCTTAAAGTATACTTTTTCCCATTAATTTCAATAAAAGGACCTGGGTAGTCAGGATGGGATGTTGCCCTAATCTTCCTGTCAATTTCTTCGGTAGACATTTCTAACGTTAATTCTAACAATTGAGTTTCGAAATCCTTATGGAGATATGGTTCCCTTTTCCATTGCTCTTTCGATTCCGGTAAATCTTTCTTTTCAAGAATTATATGCATTAACTCAAAAAAGTTGGCAAGGGTATATACCATTGTCCGCTCTTTAAGGCTCACGAATGTATCAGTCTCATATAGGGGGAATTTTTTCTCTAATATAACTTTCCCTGCATCAGCTTTCTTAACCATATGATGACATGTTGTTCCATATAATTTGTCATTATTATAGAGTGCGTGACTATAGGTGCCTCCAGGGTAGTCAGTTGGTGCTGGATGAAAGTTAATTGCGGCAATTCTAGCGTTCTTAAGAATGGCCTCTGGTATTAGTTTGTGGTATAAAAATGCTATTATGTAATCAAACTTCGTACTAAAGATTGTTTCATTTTGATCCTTCAAATTTCCCTTTATGATTTTGTGGTTTGGGAAGAAAAGCTTGACGAAATTTGCAGCAATATCGCAGTAAACATTACTCTTAGTAAATAAGCATATTTTTGTCTCATTCATATATCCCTCCGTATTGATTTTGAAATGCAAAAAGTTATAATAATTTAGTTACTTAACCTATAGCTATTGACATCAAGCCTGGTTTTAACCAAATCTATCGCCTCCAATAAGCTTGCGCAAATATACAATTCCTGCTCCTCACTTAACAGCGGGTGAAGCGGGGGGCAAAATAGCCTTTGTCCTATATCTTCGGATACCGTCAGTTTTGGGTTACCGCAGTGAGCGGCGATATAGGGCCAGCGCAAATAAGTCGGTTTGTTAGTTATGCTACAGACAATACCGAACTTCTCTTCCATGATGGTCAAAATCCGGTCACGATTAGCTCCTGCCCAGTCAGATTTGACCAGGATCGGATACACATAATAGGTGTGCTCGTAATCTGGTGGCTCATAAGGTAGGATAATCTCCGGTACACCTTCCAACAGCATGTTGCGGCGATAGGCAACTTTACGCCGCATACCATTCATTTCATCGAGGCGACTAAGTTGGACAAGTCCCGCTGCTGCCTGAATTTTGTTCATTCTGTAATTGGTACCCCATCCAGATTCACCGCCGAAATGATTAATGTCACGAATTCTTTCTGCAAGCTTAGAATCATTAGTAGTAATCATACCGCCTTCACCAAGAGTGGTCATCAGTTTTTGACTATGAAAACTAAAAGCGGTAAGCCATCCTTTTGCCCCAATTTTTGTTCCTTTGTAGCCTGCGCCGCATGCTCGTGCCGCATCCCCGATAACCTTGAGAGGCCCATGCTTCGAGTGAGGATAACGCTCGGCAATGTCCAATAACTCGTCCATCGGTGCGGATAAACCGGTCTGGTGGACAGGGCAGATAGCGCGAGTGCTGGGGGTAATCCTTCTAGCGACATCTCCCGGATCGACATTTAATGTTTTAGGATCAATCTCACAGAATACTACTTTCCCTCCCTGACCCAGTATTGCCATTTGGGATGCCTTATAATTTATAGCCGGAACAATTACCTCATCACCCGGTTCCAAATCCAGGCACATCATTGCTATATCCAAACCTACACCACAGCTGGTAATGGCAATCGCATGTCTGGTCCCGCAATATTTCGCGAACGCATTTTCAAAATTTTCAATTTCATTAGAACATCCGCCGTGCCCAAAACCTTGCGACCAGTGCATTGAACTCCGGATTGCTTTGACAACGGCTTCTATCTCCGCTTCCGTGTACCAACCGCCGAAATTAGGCTCACCCCACCAGGGCACGTTTTTTGGTTCCGGTTTTCCTAAAGCAAGAATTTTTTTTCTTTGCACAGACTCAATCATAGTACACTCCTTTTTACGGGATATATATAATCACCTCTTTTATTGCCGTACCAAATTACTTCCCGGCACCAATCATCCCAGGACGTCCATTGTTGCGAAGTCCTGTCAATTTCATATTCAAAGTTACCATTTTCCAAGGAGGCATGCTCACAGCGCAGAGCTGCCTGATAGATTTCCCAGATATTATATTCGCATTTGATGCTGATATCTTCGGTAACAAAAGGCTGTTTCAAAGCCGCGCGGTTCAGATGGATAGAATCGGCGATGACTTTTGGTTTAATAACTTCTGTACAATCCTTCGCCAATGAGATTAGCCGCTCTTCTGCCTCTAAGTAAAAATTTTTTATTCTAGCTTCTGCGCTCATATTTATCAGCATCAATTCATCAGGATACCAAACTATGTTCAGCCACTCTTTGGACATGGTGTATTCACTTCCGCCGCCTTGAATGCCTGCAGCTTTACTTTCAAGAGCAGATACAATATCGGCCAAGATGTCCTGACCTTCAATCTTTTTCATAAAAGCTTCAATCAGGGCTTTGTAGGATATTCCACAGACTTCATGAAGAACAATGAAAGGAACCTGCAATAGTTTATTGAAATGAAGCAGCGATGCCATCCAGGAAAATACCCTTGTTTTTATCCAGTCCCTGCCAGGCATAGCTTGAGTCGCGGTAACAAGGTGTTGAGTCTCCACTATATTTTCGATCATATCCAGAGATGAATGGTGGGGGATAAGTTCCGTTTCTATTATTTTCAAACCATACCTTTGCTGATATTCCGGATCAGCCATCAATGTATTTTCCAGGATAGTCAGATTAATGAACTGAATACGATTGTGTTGGCCGTTTGTAATAATCTCCGATACACCGCAAGTGAATGAATCATACGTTTCTCCTGGAAGTCCGATAATGAGATCAGTAAAGGTAGGAATATTATTCTTCGTAAACAGTTGCTGCAATTCTGTATAGGTCTTGTTGTCAATATTGTTTCTCTCAATGTGTTTCAGCGTCTCCTCGTTTAAAGACTGGAGGGCAAGATTAACTCCTTTTTGCAGTCCTTCATCGTTCAGAATTTTTTGGAGCTCAAATA
>CAZYIE010000007.1:92594-94954 GCA_964646755.1 uncultured Smithella sp. | reverse complement strand
CCAAAGACCTTCAAGATCCAAAACTCCCAGTCCACCAAGTTTTCCAATTTCAATTGCCGTCTCAGGTGAAACAACAGAGTCCATCGGTGCTGCCAGAATTGGCATTGAAAATTGGTAGGCATCGATTGACCAAGCGGTCGATACGTCTTTAGGGTCGCGGGTTCTTCTGGTTGGAACAATCGCAACATCGTCGAAGGCGTAAGCCCGCTTGGCGCGCTTGTTTCTTCCAATTTCAATTTCAGTCATGGCTTTTTCCTAGCGAGTGCCGTAGTTGGGAGCCTCGATGGTCATCTGAACATCGTGAGGGTGAGACTCCTTGAGTCCTGCTGCGGTGATGCGAACAAACTTGCCCTTGAGCTGTAGCTCAGCAATGGTTTCGCCTCCGACGTAGCCCATAGAGGCACGAAGACCTCCAATGAGCTGGTGGGTGACAGATGCTACCGAACCGCGGTAAGGAACTCTTCCTTCGATTCCTTCAGGAACTAGTTTAAGCGGTCCTTCGATATCATCCTGATAATAGCGATCACGGCTACCCATCTTCATGGCTTCTATTGAACCCATCCCACGGTAAACTTTATAGCTTCTACCCTGGAATAATATAGTTTCACCAGGACTTTCTTCTGTACCGGCAAACAAACCACCAATCATTATACTATGAGCCCCGCAACCAATTGCTTTAACAATATCACCGGAATATTTGATGCCACCGTCAGCGATTACCGGAATTCCATGTTTGGCGGCAACTTTACAGGCATCGCGAATTGCTGACATTTGCGGAACACCTACACCGGCAATAACGCGGGTGGTGCAAATGGAACCGGGACCGATTCCGTCAAGAGTTGCCACGTTGCCGGCTATTAATTCACATTTGGGGAAAGCAGCTTTTGTTGCTTTAATGGCTTTGATGACTCCGCCGGAATGGCCATGTGAGGTGTCGATGCAAATCACGTCTGCTCCGGCGGCCAATAATGCTTCTATTCTCGGTTCCCGGTCAATAATACCGACGGCAGCACCGACGCGCAGTCGGCCAAAAGAATCTTTACAGGCATTGGGATACTTGCGAATCTTCTCTATGTCTTTAATTGTAATGAGACCTTTTAATCGGTATTCATCATCAACAACCAGCAATTTTTCAATACGATGCTTGTGCAGCAGCTTCTTGGAATCTTCCAGAGAAATATTGGCGGAAACCGTAACCAGGTTTTCTTTGGTCATCACATTAAATACAGTTTGATCCATGTTTTCTTCAAATCGCAAATCGCGATTAGTTAGAATACCAACCAGTTTCCCCTTTTTTACTACAGGGACGCCGGATATTGAATATTTATTCATTAACTCCAGAGCATCTCTGACTTTGCGATCAGGCTCAATGGTGATGGGATCAACAATCATTCCGCTTTCCGATTTTTTAACACGATCAACCTCAACGGTCTGACGTTCAATGCTCATGTTCCGATGAATTATGCCGATTCCTCCTTCCTGAGCCATGCAGATGGCCGTACGAGATTCCGTAACAGTATCCATTGCCGCGGAAACTATCGGGATATTCAACTTAATATTTTTTGTTAATAAAGTAGATGTATCTACGTCCCGCGGTAAAATATCGGAATCTGCGGGCAGGAGCAGGAGATCATCAAAAGTCAGAGCATCTTTAACTACATCGTCAAGCATTATTACCTCCGTCATTATACTGTATTGTTATTTATACAATATTTTTCATCGTTCAAGCTGATGAAAAAACAATTTTCTTTTTCTTCTTGTTCAATAAACTGGGCCAATTGATAGTAACTGTTACGGGAAAACCTGGCTGGAAATTTTCTGTTTTTCACCGCGCAATAAAGGACATTGTCCTTACCCACATGTAACGTGCTTAAATCTAATCTTTCCAATGAATCATCAGTCAACAGAACATCAATTTGATCTTTAATGTTCCCCTCCTGTTTGTTCTTATAAACTGCCGCTACGACAAAAGCCGTGTCTTCGACATCCAGATAACAGATCTCTTCACCTAATTCTATGAGATATTTGCCGCATTCGTCAATTTTAAGATTTTCAAAAAAAATGCACAATATATCTTTGCGGAACATATGCGCCCCACGATAGTACCAGGTACCTTCTTTGTCTATTTTGATATCACAACTATCCATTATCCCTTTAACATTTCTTTTTACTGTCCAGCAATATAGTCACCGGTCCGTTATTGACCAGTTCAATTTGCATCATTTCCTGAAATTTTCCACAAGCCAGCTTTTGTATTTTTGCGGTGCCTTCCATAATGAAATATTCATATAGCACATTGGCCAGTACTGGCTCTTCCGCCCGGAAAAATGAAGGCCGACGGCCTTTGGTACAATCCCCCA
>CAZYIE010000007.1:55019-92584 GCA_964646755.1 uncultured Smithella sp. | reverse complement strand
TAAATTGTGAGACCACCATCATTTCTCCGCCGACATCAAGCAAAGAACGATTCATCTTGCTTTGCTCGTCCTCAAAGATACGCAGATTAATAGTTTTATCCAGAATATAATCAGCGTCAGATTTTGAGTCTTCTTTTTCAATACCTAACAATACAAGTATCCCTTCGTTGATCGAGGAGATTTCTTTGTTGTGAATTTTGACGCTTGCCCTGTTGACTCTCTGAATTACTGCGCGCATTGATGATCTCGCCTTAAACTGTGCGCATGCTAGCAACAAAATTCAGTCTATTCAAGTCATTTCTCTGATATTTTTTAATTGTTATTTTATCTGGAATTTAAGGATTTTTAAAACAATCTTTTCTACTTGACGCCGAACACCTTTTCTCCTATTCTCCGTAAAACAAACAAAGAGGCATATTATATGAACAAACGCTTTACAGATTTGATTCTTGCCGCCATCAAGCAGAGAATTTCCGACCTACACATTACCGGAGGCTTTCCCTTGATTTTTCGCAGTGACGGGATCATCCATTTCGATAAAAATGTAAAATGGTCGCACACCGATATTGACACTATGGTTAAAGAAATGTTGAGCGAACGGCAGTTGCTGACTCTACGGAAAAGATGGTCGGTCGATTATGCCATTTCATTCAATCACGTCAGAGTAAGGATCAATGCTTTTTATACCACAAGGGGATTAAGTTTGGCCATCCGTCTTCTCCCCGAAACGATTCCGGATATAACTTCACTTAACCTGCATCCCTCGCTTAATCAGATTCGTGATCTGAAGTCCGGACTGGTTCTTGTCTGCGGAAGCACGGGATCAGGCAAATCTACCACTGTCGCGGCTATTATTGAAGACATTAATCGTACTAGACCTGTGCATATCATAACGATTGAAGACCCCATCGAATACCGTTTTAAACCCAAAAAAGCCTTTATTGAACAGCGCGAAGTCGGCATTCATGTGCCGTCTTTTAACCAGGGGCTGCTGGATGTTCTACGGGAAAACCCTGACGTGATTTTTGTCGGAGAATTACGGGAACCGGACACAATCCGCCTCACCCTCAATGCCGCCGAGTCCGGGCATCTTGTTTTCGGGACTCTGCACGCCACTGATGCGGAAGATGCCATCTACCGTATCAATAATTGTGTATCGGGTGAAAACCAGGATGTTATTCGCTACCAGTTTGCCTCAACGCTTTCCTGGCTAATTGTTCAACAACTTACTTTTATTGAGAAGGCAGGTTTTCGAGTACCGATGCTATCGATAACTCGCGGTTCTTCATCAGTGCGGAGCAGTATTAGGGAGAACAAACTTACCCAATTAGAAACAACCATGCTCACCAGCAGGAATGAAGGCATGTTCACCATGGACCTTTACAAGAAAGAGTTCATCAACAACCTGACATCGTTTAACCATCCCTATAAAAGCTTTGGGATGGGGGCGGATTCCTCCAAAGAAACAGATTACATTTCCTCGTTGATTGATCCCAATGCCGTTCAGGACGTAGTTTATACAGCCTCGGTTGATGATGCCTACAAGATTCCATCATTGGCTCTGAAAGACGATGATGGACTGCCCTACGTCATTCTGGAAGACAATGATGACATGGAACTCAAAGATATTATTGCCCAGTACGACCAATCGGAGGATGGAAAACCAGAAAATAACGGCGTCAAAAATAAATAAGATGAGCAAGAATATCATTTTGATCAACCCCTGGATTTACGATTTTGCAGCATACGATTTCTGGCTAAAACCCCTGGGACTTTTATATATAGGTTCTCTGCTGCGCCGGAACAACCATAAAATAAATTTCATTGACTGCCTCGATCCTTATCATCCTGCCATGAAAGCTACGGTCAAAAAGCCACAACGCCACGTCTACGGTGACGGTAAATTCTTCCGGCAGATTATAGAAAAACCGGAAAAATTAAAAATGATATCCCGAAATTACTGCCGCTATGGAATAACGCCGGATATTTTCCGTCAAGAGCTTGGCTCGCATCCGGATGCCGATATCGTTTTAATTACTTCGCTGATGACCTATTGGTATCCTGGAGTTTTCGAGGCAATTAAAATAATCAAAGAAGTATTGCCGAATGTTCCCATTGTGCTAGGAGGCAAATACGCAACTTTATGTTACGACCATGCCGTTAAATACTCCGGGGCTGATTATGTCATCAGCGGAGGTGGTGAAAAACAAATTTTCCAACTGATGACGGATTTATTTGATGAACAGCCATCTTTCGAGCCGGATATGGATAATCTTGATACGCTCCCCTACCCTGCATTTGATTTAGTAGGCCTTCTCGAACAGGTACCGATTGCTACCTCTCGTGGCTGTCCGTTTAGTTGCAGCTACTGCGCTTCGCATGTTTTTAACGATAAATTTCGCCAGCGGGATCCGCTGAAAGTTGTTGATGAAATTGAATACTGGCAGAAGAATTTCGGCGTCAAGAACTTTACTTTTTACGATGATGCCCTGCTGTTCAATTCCGCAGAAATGATTATAGTATTGCTCAGGGAAGTTGAAAGAAGAAATTTATCCTGTAACTTCCACTGCCCTAACGGATTGCATTTGCGGGAAATAGACAAAGAGATAAGTCAGTTGCTGTATGCTTCGGGTTTTAAAACTATTCGTTTCGGCTTTGAAACATCTGATTTTAAACGTCAAATGGAAACCGGCGGGAAAGTTAAAAACGAAGAACTAAAGAGTGCTGTAAAGTTTCTTAAAAGTGCCGGTTATTCTACAGATGAAATCGGAATATATTTACTCTGCGGCTTGCCCAGCCAAAGAGCGGCGGAAGTGATTGACAGCATTGAGTTTGTCCGGATGTGCGGCGCAAAACCAATACTGGCGGAATATTCACCCATTCCCGGCACAAAAATGTGGGATGAGGCTGTGGCATTATCACCCTTTGACATTCAGAGCGAACCACTATATCATAACAACTCATTGCTGCCCTGCCGGAACAATGATTTTAGCGTTGCTGTATATAATGAATTAAAAATGTTGCTGCGGGAAAATTGAACTCGGACTATAATAATGACTATTTTTATCTGGATTAGAAATGTTGCTGTGTTAATTCTTTCTTTATTTTTCTTAATCATTGGAATCAACACATTGATTGGTTGTTATCAATTAAAAAACCCCGTGGAATTTGTCATGTACTTCTTTTCATCTTCTCTTCTAATTCTGGTCTGTCTCTCCGGTCTGATCTACTTATTCTTCCGGGTATTTCCTTCAAAACAAAAAAATGAGATAAATAATAATGAAACAGAATAAACTGCTAAAAATATTTTTTACTTTGCTGATATTTTTAAATATTTCCGGTAATTCTTATGGTTTTGATCTGGAAAAGAAGGTTATCAAAGTAAAATTAAAAAATGGCCTGACCGTCCTGATGTTGGAGAGGAATATAAGCCCCACTGTTTCTCTTTACATTCGGCACCGTGTTGGTGCTGTTGATGAAACTGAAGGCGAGAGCGGCGCCGCCCATTTTCTGGAACACATGATGTTCAAGGGAACCACAACTCTCGGAACAAAAAATTACGCGCGCGAAAAAAAGATACTATCGGCAATAGAAAAGACCGGCAATGCTCTGGATAAAGAAAGGCGCCGTGGACAAAAGGCTGATACGCAGATAATTCAAAAGCTCACGACAAAGTTAAGCAAGCTGCAAAAACAGCATAAAAAATTTCTTATCCCTAATGAAATAGACCGGCTCTACACAGAAAACGGCGGCCTGGATATGAATGCTTCGACCGGGCAGGATGTAACTACTTATCAAGTCAGCCTTCCTGCTAATAAAATTGAACTCTGGGCAAGGATTGAATCCGATCGCTTAATGAACCCGGTTTTTCGGGAATTTTACACCGAACGCGATGTAATTATGGAAGAGAGGCGCCAGAGAGTGGAAACCGATCCTCAGGGCAAATTATATGAGCAATTTCTCTCTACAGCTTATAAAATTCATCCTTACGGAAGACCGATCCTGGGATGGACCCAGGACATGATTAATCTGAGCCCAAGCTCTGTAACGAAAATATTTCAAAAATACAAAACGCCGGAAAGCATTGTAATTGCCGTTGTCGGCGATATCAAGCCTGACGGAACCATAAAATTAATAGAAAAATATTTTGGCAACATTCCCGCGCTAAAAGGAAAACCTTCTGTAATCCCTGTGGAACCTAAGCAAACCGCGGAAAGAAGAGTAACGGTAAACTTTGATTCTAATCCGATGTTGCTTATCGGCTATCACAAACCAACAGCACCATCTTATGATGACTATGTGCTCGATGTTCTGGAAACAATTCTTACCAAAGGACGCACCAGCCGGTTGTACAAATTGCTGGTAACGGAAATGGGAATTGCCAAAAGCATCAGTGCATCCAACGGCACTCCGGGAACCAGATACCCCAATATTTTTGTCATATCCGCCCAGCCGCGCTTTCCTCATACCAATTCTCAACTTGAAGAGGCTATTCTTCGGGAAATAGAAAAGATAAAAACTGAACCGGTATCGTTAACAGAACTTACCAAAGCAAAGAACCATTTAAGAATGGCATACATTAGGAGTCTGGATTCGAATTCCGAGATAGCTTCAATTTTATCTTATTATGAAGTTCTACTGGGTAATTACAAATATTTTGCCAATTATTTAAATGTTATTGATCAGGTTTCTCAAAGCGATATTTCCAATGCAGTTAATCTATATTTTAATAAAGATAACCGCACAGTCGCCCAATTAAATAAAACGAAAGATTAAACTTAATATTATATGATACCGAAAATATTTAACTTATACCTGATATTGGCCTTTCTGCTAGTTATATTTATCGGCACACCGGTTTTGCCGGGTGCTGCCGCCTCTCCTTTGTCTGCTCCCGATAAGCTACGTTATCCGTCACTGCAATTTAACTTGCCTGAGGCCGAACGCATCGTTCTGAAAAATGGGATTGTTTTGTATATTCTGGAAGATCATGAGTTGCCGTTAGTCACAATCAATGCCCTCATCAAGACCGGAACAATGTTTGATCCCGCAGGTAAAGAAGGTGTTGCCGAATTAACCGCTTCCGTGATGAGAATCGGAGGTACGCAAAAATTAAGCAGCAATGAGATTGACAATTCGTTCGATTTTATAGCAGCAACTCCTTCCATCACCGTGGCTCTGGACTCTGCTCAGATCGATTTTTCTACATTAAATAAGGATATTGACCGAGGGCTTGATCTGTTATCGCAAATTTTAATTATGCCCGCCTTTGAACAAAATAAGGTTGATCTGGCCAAAGGATTGAAAAACGAAGAACTGCGAAGAATCAAAGACGATCCGCAGAAGCTCGCCGTGCGTGAATTCAACCGGCTGATCTATCGCGATAATCCCCGGGGCAGATTTACCTCGGCAAAATCTCTGAAAA
Organism: uncultured Smithella sp.; assembly: GCA_964646755.1. Lineage (GTDB taxonomy): Bacteria > Desulfobacterota > Syntrophia > Syntrophales > Smithellaceae > MVRV01. The sequence continues at coordinate 87,159 of CAZYIE010000007.1, read as the reverse complement.
ATATTGACAGGGGCGATCTGCTTAAATTTCACGGAGATTTTTTTCAGCCACAGAATATCATGTTTGCCGTAACCGGAGATATCACTCGTGAAGAAGCCGTGAGCAAAATTCAGCGTTTTTTTGGTAATTGGCAATCTTCGGGAAATGCAGTCCGCCGCCTGTCAGTACCTCCCCGGAACTCCCCGCCGGGCCTTTTTTTTGTTGATAAAGATATTCCTCAATCGACCATCATCAGTGGCCAATTATCGCCCGGCAAAAATAATCCCGATTATTATGCTTTTACAATTCTTGATTTTATCATTGGTAGTGGCGGTTTTCCTTCTCGAATCTTCAGCGCAGTTCGTAACAACGAAGGTCTGGCTTACAGCGCCGGCAGTTTTTACCGAGCTCGGTTCGATCACGGGGTTTTTGCCGCCTACGCCTTTACTAAAACAGAATCCACCTTAAAGACTCTTTCTTTGATCGATTTCGTATTGAAAACCATTCAGGATAACACCATTACAGCCGGGGAAATCGCATGGGCTAAAAAATCTATAAATAATGGCTTTATTTTTTCTTTCACTTCACCCGAGCAAATTGCCTGGCAGCAGATGAAAAGTGAATATGATCTTTTACCGGTGGATTATCTTTCTATGTATCGCAATAAAATTGAAAATATCCAGATTAACGATTTGCATAAAGTTGCCGTTAAGTATCTGGATAAAAAAAATATAAATACTTTGATTTTGGGTAATATCAAAAAAATCGGCAAACCCTTAACAAGTATTGGGCAACCGGTTTTAATAACTCCGGAAGATTAAGGATATATATGATTGACAAAAAATTGTTTAAGCGGATTACGGATAGAATTGACTCTTACCGTGATGCCATGATTGAGCTGCAGATCGGACTTACCGCCATTCCTGCTGTCGGGCCGGAAAATGGAGGAGATGGTGAATTACTAAAAGCGAATTTTTTAAAAAAGCGGCTGATTGATCTGGGATTCAAGAACTTCCAGCACTATGATGCTCCTGATGAAAGGGTTACGTCCAAGACCAGGCCGAATTTTCTGGCTACCGTTGACGGCAGGAATAAATCTAAATTTATCTGGATCATTACTCATCTGGATATCGTCCCCCCCGGGGAAATCAAACTCTGGAGCCATGATCCATATAGCGCTTATGTGAAAAACGGCCATCTTTTCGGTCGGGGAGTGGAAGACAATCAGCAGGATATGGTGGCCTCTGTTTTTGCAGCAAAGGCCATTCTCGATGAAGGACTGACGACTCCTAACTCCATAGGTTTGGGTTTTGTTGCCGATGAAGAAACATCCGGACACAAAGGGCTCTACTCCGTGATGGCTGCCAATGATAAACTCTTTGGCCGGGATGATTTAATTATTATTCCTGATTCGGGCAATTCTCAAGGATCATTGATAGAGATTGCCGAAAAAAGCATGTTGTGGCTATCTTTTAAAACTAAAGGCAAGCAATGCCATGCCAGTAAGCCGCAACTGGGTAACAATGCTTTTGTCGCCGCATCGCATCTGGTTACAAAGCTTGCGGGACTTAAAAAAATATTCCCTAAAGCCGATTCCCTTTATGATCCTAAGACCAGCACTTTTGAGGCAACCAAAAAAGAACCTAATGTCGGCAACATCAATACTATTCCCGGCGAAGATGTTTTTTATCTTGATTGCCGGGTACTTCCTGATTACAAACTGGAAGACGTTATTACCGCTATAAAAATTATTACCGGCAAAATTGAAAAGAAATTCAAAGTTCAAATAGAAGTTTCTCCGGTTATGTACTTGCAATCTCCACCACCGACTTCCCCTCAGTCACCGGTAGTGTTGGCTCTGGAAGAAGCTATAAGGAATGTCTATGGTTGCAAAGCATTTACCGGTGGCGTCGGCGCCGGAACACTGGCTTCTTATTTCCGGAGAAAAGGTTATTCCGCCGCCGTATGGTCTAAAAGCAGCCTGAACGCACATCAACCTGATGAAAGCTGCCCCATTGACAATATAGTGGGTGATGCTAAAGTGTTTGCACACATATTTTTACAAGATTAATTGTATTGCAATGAACTACTTAGAGTGATAGAAGCTGGCGCTTAAATTTATGGTAATACCGCATTGAATTTATCCGGCTATCTTGCCGCTTGGAGTATGCACAGTAAACCATATCTTTAAAGTTAGAGGCTGATAACTTTTTGAAGCAGACAACAAAAAAAATATTTGCAGAGAAACTATTCTTTACAAATCACGATTTGCTGAAAAATCTCTGTGGAGAAAACGATAAGCATTTAAAACTTATCGAAAAACTGGAACCTGTAAAGGTAAAAGCCTGGGGTAATCATATCTCCGTTTCCGGCCCGGAAAATAACACTAAAAAAATAAGTGCTTTGTTGCAACAGCTTTACTCGATTATGGACAAAGGCTGGCACATTCATTCCTCCGATATTGACTATGCTCACCGTATTCTTTCCGAAGATGTAACATTTGAGCTGTCACGGATATTCCTCGATACTGTGTTCATATCGTCGAAAAAACGAATAATAACACCAAAAAGCATTGCCCAAAGGCTTTATATTGAATACATGAGAAATTATGACATGGTTTTCGCCATCGGTCCCGCCGGTACGGGGAAAACATATCTTGCAATGGCCATGGCGGTATCCTGTTTGCTGGAAAAGAAAGTTCAACGGATCATTCTGGCGCGTCCGGCAGTCGAAGCAGGTGAAAAGCTAGGTTTTTTACCCGGTGATTTAGCAGAAAAGGTTAATCCTTATTTGCGTCCGCTATATGATGCTCTTTATGATATGGTTGATATGGAGCGGGCCACGGCTTTAATCGGCAAGGGTTTAATCGAAGTAGCGCCATTGGCTTTCATGCGGGGCCGGACACTGAACGATTCTTTCGTCATCCTGGATGAAGCACAAAACACAACATCCGAACAGATGAAAATGTTTTTAACACGATTGGGTTATGGTTCTAAAGCCATTATCACGGGAGATATTACACAGGTTGACTTACCTCAGGAAAAGAAATCAGGCTTAATCGAAGCGGAAAATATTCTCCGCAAGATAGACCGCATCCGGTTTGTTCATTTTTCGGATATTGATGTTGTCCGTCATCCGCTGGTACAGGATATTATTAAAGCATATGCACCTCTGGATAAGATAAAAAGGAATAATCACAACGGATAAAAATATTATGGATTTTATTGATTCTGCAACGAAAAAAGCTTCTAATATTATAAAATTATTCATGGAAAAGCATATTCTTTCCTTAAGTATTCTGAATAATCCCCTTAATCAACGGTGGGCTATTGCTATAGGCCTTTGCCTGATTTTATCTATTATTTTGGCGCCGGAAATTAACTTGCTTTCTCCGAAATATAAAATAGGAATGATCAGCTCTAAAGATATCAAAGCAGACCGTGACTTCTTAGTTGAAGACCGGGAATCAACCAAACAAAAAAAGATTGATGCCGGACAAAACATCAAATCAGTATATGATTATGACAGCAATATGGCCACTAATATTAAAGCAAAATTGCTTAAGGCCTTTAATTCGGAAATTGAACAAAATAATTCTAATGAATTGCATCAAAAATTTAACCGCTTGATTAATTCCTTTTACGAAAACAGATTTATTGCCAATACCGGTTTTACCAAGGCAGAAAAAGAACAAGGCATTACTCTGAAAAATTTGGAAACGCAGACGGAAACAGAGTTGGGAGATGTCAGCCAAGTTATTAGCACAAAAGATATTGATCCTGTGCTAGGCAAAAAAATTAACCTAATCTTCGCCAAAGAAGACCAGGATTTAAGGCGTCTTATCTTCTCTCTATGTAAAAAATTCACCGCTCCCAACCTGACCTTCAATAAAGAAGCCACCGAAAAGAAAAAAGCTCTCGCGATGGAAGATGTCAAGCCGGTATTTTTTCAAGTTCAAAGAGATGAAATGATTGTCCGTGAAGGAGAAAAAATAAGTCCGTTGGAGATATCCAAATTAGATGCATTCTATAAGGCTACCGGAGACAATAAATTTTCCGGTATTGCCGTTATTGTCGGAATATTCTGTATGTCGCTATTTCTCTGTCTGGTTCTTTACTTCTGGCGAACAAGAAACTGGCTTAAAACATCTCATGCCTCTAATGTTGATCTACTCGTATTCGGCCTTATTGTTGTTTTGCAGATGGTATTAGTTAAAATCGGAATTTTTATGTCCGGCGCAGTAAACCGGGCGTTTCCCTTTATATCCATCGAGGCTTGTTATTTTGCCATACCATTTGCCATGGCAGCAATGATAATGGCCATCCTGATCAATCGTAACGTTGCTCTCATTATGGGCGTGCTTTCTTCTTTCCTGATTGGTTTCCTCTACGATGAAAGAATTATTTTCCCTTTATATTCATTCTTAGGCTCAGTTGCCGCTTCTTATCATATTGTTAACAGCCGCCATAGATCAGCCTTTCTCAAAGTAGGAGTTTTCCTAGGCGTCGTTAATATGGCGGCAATTTTTTGTTTAAATCTTTTATCGGGAAATCCGCTCAATGATTTATTCTGGCGACTCGCGGCAGGATTTGCCGGAGGTATTTTAACAGGAGTTTTTGTTGCCGGAATTACGCCTATATTCGAAAGTATTTTTGGTTTCATGACCGACATTAAACTTTTAGAGTTGGCTAATCTTAATCAGCCTGTTTTCCAGAAAATGATTATCGAAGCACCGGGAACCTATCATCACAGCATTATTGTGGCTTCTCTGGTTGAAGCGGCCAGTGAGGCTATTGGCGCTAATTCCATCCTAGCTAAAGTCAGTGCTTATTATCATGATATTGGCAAGCTGAAAAAACCTCACTATTTTATTGAAAATCAACCGAAAAATGAAAATAAACATGATAAACTGTCTCCAAAAATGAGCAGTAGAATTATTATTTCTCATGTAAAAGATGGCTGCGAACTGGCGGCGGAGGCAAAACTAGGGCGGAACATTATCGACATAATTCGGGAAAGTCATGGTACCAGTATTGTCAGCTATTTTTACGATAAAGCCAAAAAAGATAAAGACGAATCAATCCGTTCTTTGTCCGAAAGCGATTTTCGTTATCCCGGTCCCAAACCGCAGACAAAAGAAGCCGGTCTTGTTATGCTGGGAGATGTAGTGGAAGCATCGTCTAGGACACTTTCCAATCCAACTCCTTCCCGAATTCGTTCTTTGGTAAGAGAAAGAATTGAACGTATTTATACCGATGGGCAGCTTGATGATTGCGAGTTAACGTTACAGAATTTAAACACTATTGCGGATACTTTCACAAGAATACTCAATGGAATATTTCACCAGCGGATTGATTACCCGGAGCAAACGCAGAAAGATTCTAATGGCAGAAAAGAAAATAATGAAAATACGGATCGATAACAATCAAACTAAAATTAAGATCGATAAGCGAAAAATACGCAGTGTAACTACAATGCTCTTAAAACACCTCAATTGTGCGGACAAAGAAATCAGCCTTTCCTTTGTTAATAACAAAACAATTCAAGAGTTAAACAAGCAATATCGGAATAAAAACAAGCCCACTGACGTTCTTTCCTTCTCTTTAAACGAGGGAGAGTTTGGCAACATTAATCCGGATATTTTAGGTGATGTTGTTATTTCCGTTGATACAGCAAAGACTGATGCTTCTAAAGGCTCTCTTTCTTTTAAACAGGAAATCGACTTTCTAATCATTCATGGACTTTTGCATCTACTGGGTTACAATCATGAAAACACAACCAAAGAAGAAGTAAAAAAAATGCAAAAAAAAGAAAAGGAATTGTTTGTCTTATTAAATTCATAACACTTGCTGCCAACAACTCCAGTTACATATTTCTTCTTTAACTGTGCTTTTTACTAACATCACTTTTTTCGCCGGAAACATCGCCTGTATCTGCCTTGGAAAGTTTTAATACCTGGCCAATCCTGATGGAATTACTCTTCAAATTATTGATTTTTTTAAGCTGAGCTACAGGAACATCAAAACGTTTGGCAATATTTAAAAGTGTGTCTCCCTTTTTTACTTTATATTGTTGTTTTGTCTCTGCTAAGGAGCTCGTTTTTTTCTTTGATTTTGTGTCCGGTTTGCTTTTAGCTACGCGGGTTACTTGAACCACGGGCACTTTCAGCTTTTGTCCGACAACCAATCTTTTATTTGTGCTGATATTGTTATAGGATGAAAGCGTGGAAGGAGATATCTTATACCTTTTAGCAATGGAAGCAATTGTTTCGCCTTTTTTCACTCGGTGTTTTGCAGATACAGTGCGGCTGGAAACAAATCGCGGCTTTTCAGTCTCCGGTATTTCACCAACAACTAAATTAAATTTGGCAACATAATCAACAGGAACTTTTAAATCATATTCCTTATCCGGTGTGATTTTGTAACGTAATTCCGAATTAAGCAAATTCAATGTTTCTTCAGACACTTCTATTTTAGCCGCTATATCCTGAAGTTTCATGATTTTATTAATTTTAACAAATTCGTAGTCAATGGGCTTTTCGATAGCGTTTCCTAAATCCATTCCATATTTTTTCGGATCTTTTATGATATGGAGCGTAGCCAGAAAACGGGGTACGTAACGGGCTGTTTCGTTTGGCAGTTGTCTATACAAATCCCAGAAGCGATCAAAGTAATTAATGTGTTGTCGGGAAATAACTCGAAGCACTCTTCCCTCTCCACAGTTATACGCAGCCAGTACCGTAAGCCAATCTCCGAACATGCCATGTAATTCTTTTAAATAAGCAATTGCGGCCTCTGTAGATTTTTCTACGTCCATGCGTTCATCAGTCCATTCATCACGGCTAAGGCCAAATTTATAGCCTGTCGAAGGGATAAATTGCCAAAGTCCCAGAGCACGCGCACGCGATAATGCCAATATTTTGAAGCCGCTTTCCACCAGCGGGAGCCAGGAGAGTTCTTCGGGTATTCCTGCCTTCTTCAATTCTCTTAGTATAATTGGACGGTACATTCCGGATCGCTGATAAGATGAAATAAAAAAATCGCGTTCGTAGTTTTGAAAAGAACGAATTTCCTTTTCTACGTCAGGGTTCATAATCAACGGAATCTCACTGGCCTTACCGTTTGTTACCGTTTGCTTTGACGAATATGCTGCTAAAATTCGTTTGGATATTAAAAGGCGCAAATCATCTTTCTGGCGGGCAACTGCCGGGTCTCCATTGGTATCAAGAAGCAAAGCATAAGCCTTATCCAATATATTCAATGTGTTTTCGACATCTCCCTTTTCCCAGTAATTATCAGCGACTTCCAGTAAGTCCAACGCTTTTTCCATCATATCCTGTTCATCTTCATCCTGCTCTTCTTTCAGGGTCTGAGTAGGAGAAATCACCTTTTTTACTGATTGCGCATCGTTTTTTTCTTTCGCGACTGGTGTCTTTTTATCCTCGGTTTTCTTTATTGCATGGTTATCGGTATTGATGATTGTATTTTCTGCAAATACTTTATCCATGGCAATTTGAGCGTTACAAAATGCAGGTAAGATGAAATACAAACCAAAGGTAAAAGCACTGACAGCTATAGAACTTTTTATTTTTACCATGAACAAAGGCTCCTTAATTGAGTTTCAGAAATGCAGAGGGAAAACCCTCTTACGTGGTTTTGGTTAACATGATCGAGTGCGGTCTTATAGCACACTTTACCATTTTTCCCAAAAAAATAATTACTATTAATTGTGCCCGGAAGACAAAGGTATTTGATTGGCTGTAGTATTCATAAGATAAGCCTGAATAAATTCATCGATATCTCCATCAAGCACACGACCGGCGTTGCCATTTTCTAAATTTGTTCGGTGATCTTTGACCATTTTATAGGGGTGTAAAACATATGACCGAATCTGGCTGCCCCAGGCAATATCCTTTTTAAGTTTATTTTCTTCTTTAATTTTATCATTTCTCTGTTGCAATTCCCTTTCGTAAAGCCTCGATTTTAAATATTTCATAGCCATTGATTTATTCTTATGCTGGGAACGTTCGTTTTGGCATTGTACGACAATTCCTGTAGGCAAATGGGTAATTCTCACAGCAGAATCGGTCTTGTTTACATGCTGACCACCTTTGCCGCCGGCGCGAAATGTATCTATTCGAAGTTCTTTTTCATCAATTTCAATTTTGATATCATCGTCAACTTCCGGATAGACAAATACAGAAGCAAAAGAAGTGTGACGGCGGGCACTGGCGTCAAAGGGCGAAATGCGTACCAACCGATGAATGCCGATTTCGGCCTTGGCGTATCCATAAGCGTATTCTCCTTCCAGAGTAAAGGTAACGCTTTTAATTCCCGCTTCATCACCTGGTAATGTATCGATAATTTTAGTTGTAAAGCCTCTTTTTTCTGCCCACCGCAAATACATTCTTAATATCATTTCCACCCAGTCCTGGGCTTCCGTCCCCCCTGCTCCGGCATGAATTGCCATAATAGCATTCATCGGGTCCTGCTCCGAGGCGAGCATCATTTTTATTTCATCCTGACGGACCTGAGAATTTAAGTCGTCCAATTCCTCAGCCAAATCGCACAGCACTTGATCATCTTTTTCTTGTAGCGCTATTGCCTGGAGGTTTTCGATATCGCTTATATTATCGCTGAATTTTTTCCAGTTATTAACCTTCTCAGTGAGCTTGGTTTTTTTTTGCAACATTTCCCGGGCCGTAGCTTGATCATCCCAGAAATCACTTTTTAAAGATAACATCTCCATATCTTTAATTTTTAGTTCCATTTCCGGAACGTCAAAGACATTCCCCTATATATGAAATGCGCTTCTTGAGATCATTTATCGCTTCTTGTATATTTTCTACTGTCATTTTTTATCCTCCTTTTTAATAAAACTAACACAAAAAAGAACACGAGCAACCCAAAGCAGACAAACACAAGAATATCTCCGTATTTAACATAGGTTGTCTGTATATTGGAATATTTAACATTTTCTTTTATCGCAACTTTTTCAAAAATCTTTGTTTGGGCAACAATTTGACCCTGCGGATTAATAATTGCCGATATACCTGTATTGGCGGCTCTTACCAGATAAAGTCTGGTTTCTACCGCCCGAAATACAGCCATGGAGAAGTGCTGAAAAGGCGCTGAGGTAGCTCCAAACCAGGCATCGTTGGTTATATTGACTAATAACTCGGCACCGTCTTTCTTATACGTTCTGGCTGCAAAAGGCAAGATTCCTTCATAACATATTAGAATTCCAATTTTTCTATTATCTACTGCTAAAGGATAATAACCGGCTCCGGCAGTGAAATCACCCATGCCTGCAGTGAGCTTTTTAATGAAAGGGAAAACGTTGCGCAGTGGCACATATTCTCCATAAGGAACGAGGTGAACTTTATTATACTTACCTTGAATTTCACCGGCTGGTGATAACAGATAAGCGCTGTTATAATAATTAGTATCGTTTTTCGAATTTTCATAGCTTGTTGATCCAAAGATAAACCAGCTTTTTGTTTTCAAAGATATATTCTGCACCTGCTTTTGCAGATTATTGGCATCCTGATAATTAAAGGGTAAAGCAGTCTCCGGCCAGACAATTAAACCTCCTTGTTCTGGAGTATTTTGCAGGGAAAGCTTTTCATAAATATTAATGGTTTCTTGCTGAAAACTTTCATTCCATTTTATGGATTGATCAATATTACCCTGAATCAGTGAAACTTCTATTTGTGTTGCATTATGCAAAATCATATCAATCTGGTTTGACCTCTGAACACCGTAGATTAACACACCGGCAATAAGTGAAAAAACAACGCCCGCTAAAACAAATTTCTTTTTTGATTTATCAGTAAAAAATTCGATAATAGTAGCATTTCCCAAAACAATTAAAAACGACAGGCCAAACACACCCGAAACATCGGCAAACTGAATAAGATTCTTATTCAAATATTGAGAATAGCCGAGATTCTCCCAGGGAAATCCTGTCAGTAGATGTGATTTGCAATATTCCAGGCAAATCCATAAAACAGGAGCCAGGACATACAGAACAATTTTATGCCGGAAGAACACCATGCCAGCAGCGAATACAGCCGTGTAGAGGCTCAAGTAACAAGCCAGCAAAAGCATTAAAATAATTCCCGTATATACGGGCAGATAACCATAATTAACTACAACATAAGTAATCCAGTATATCAGCCCGATATGACAGACCAGGCCAGCGATAAAACCGAGAAGTAAGCCCTGCCGGATGAAAGCAACTTCTTTCATTGCCCAAAATAACGGAATCAGGGCAATCCAAGCAAGCCAGCCGGAACCAAATTTAGGAAAAGATAAAAAAAGCAATACTCCACTGGCGGCAGCTAAAAAAATGGCTTCCCATGTCAATGTCTGATTGCAGGGTGAACAAGGGGTTGCAACCTCTTGTTTATTTATTTTTGAATTATTATCTACCACTAAGGTTCTCTTTTAGCCTGATTTTTACTTTTTTTATGCTTCGTTCATCAGCATTTTCAATTAATATTTCTAACCCTTCTATTTGAAATATTTCCCCGATCAGCGGAATTCTCTTCGTCGAATTTAAAATAAACCCACTGAGAGTTTCATAGCGTCCCTTTTCCAGATCGATATTTAAATATTCCTCAATTTTCTCAATCTCCGTTCTGCCGTCAATAACAAACGACCCGTCAGGAGCCGGAGATATGCCTTCAGCGGCAGTAATCGTTTCATGTTCATCACGAATTTCACCGACAATCTCTTCCAATAAATCTTCCAGAGTTACTAACCCGGATGTTCCACCGTATTCATCAATCACAATGGCGATATGTTTTTTATTTTCTTTTAATTCCTGGAAGAGCAAATGTGTGTTTTTTGTTTCCGGGATATAATAAGGCTTCGTCAGGATTGTTAATATGTCTTCTTTAGTAATTTGTCTTGTCCAGAAAATAAGCAAATCTTTAACGTTTAAAATTCCGATAATGTTGTCTATTGTATCTCGGTAAACCGGGATTCGTGTATGTCTCGATTCTATTACTTCTTCAATTATTTCTTCTATTGTTGCTTGTGTGCTTACTGCGCGAATTTCGGTCCGGGGAATCATAATCTCACGAACGAGTATATGGGTGAAATCTAAAATATTTTCGATCATTTTCTGGGAAGACTTATCCATTAAACCGAATTTCTGCGCTTTATTCAGGATGGTTTCAATTTCCTGTTTTATGTATTCATGACTTTGCCAGAAAAAATATTTTTGCCTGTTGATCATGATTAAATAAAATCCCCTTTGAATTATAGAGCACGTGAATATTCCGGCCTCATCTTGCTTAAATCCCTTGTATCAATTACAGAATTAATCATTGTTAATATTTTTTCTTTATCCCGGGGCAGATGAGCCTTGATTGGCAAATAATTGGATGCGTGATTGGAGGTAAAATAACAATTAGTAAAACTGGAATTAGCTATAATGAAATATAATTCCCGTATAAAACCAAATTTATCCGGCAAAACAAATCGACCGGCCTGGTAATCAAGAGCAAGCTGTGTATTCGGCACAAACATTACGGTCAGAGCTCCGGCATAATCAGGGTCTATATCAGTCAATATTCTGGCCGTGTCTATGGCATGCTCAATGCTCTGTTCTATTCCACCCAACCCCAGCAATACAGTAACAGATAGCAAAATACCGGCTTGCTTCACCCTGTGTGCCGCCTCGACCATTTGTTCGTATGTTACACCTTTTTGCACTTTTTTTAGCAATTCAACGTTACCTGTTTCCACACCGAGATATATTATTTTCAAACCCAATTCGTTTAATATTTTAAGTTCATCAACTGATTTTCTTAATATGCTTTTGGCATTGGCGTATGTTCCAATTCTTTTTACAGTTGGCAGGTAAGCATTAATTAATTTAAGCATTTCTTCGAGTCTTATCTGAGGTATTATCAGCGCATCCCCGTCACATAAAAAAACTTTTTCCACTTGTCCATAAGAGCGAGCTTCACGTAGGTCTTTCTTGATTATATCCAAAGATTTTATTTTAAATTTTTTATCCTGATAAGCTCCGCAAAAGGTGCATTTATTATGAGAACAACCTGTAGTTACCTGTATTAATAGACTATAAGCCTCACTGGGAGGTCTTATTATCATTCCTTCGTAATCCATATTTTTTCTTCCTTCTTTTTTATAAAATTACTAGATTAACTGCAAAAATGCAAGTCAATGAAAATGCATCGGCCTGCGCTAAATAGAAGTTTTATCCAATCGATAAATGATTGTTCCAATTGTGTTGGGAAAACTTCAAAAAAAAAGGAGCCACTTTAAAAGCTGACTCCCTTTTGTTTTCTGGCGGGGCCAAGGGGACTTGAACCCCTGCCCTCCGGCGTGACAGGCCGGCGTTATAACCAACTTAACTATGACCCCAAAAATCTTTATTTAATTTTTAAAACTAACTTTCATGGTAGGCGGAACAGGACTTGAACCTGTGACATCCACGGTGTAAGCGTGGCGCTCTCCCAACTGAGCTACCCGCCCGCAATTATGCAAAAACATTGTGAGGCTTCTAGCAACAATGGTATTACTTGTCAAGCGATAAATAGTCTTTTAGGGGCCGTTACGAAATAACCCATTACATTTCTAATAACTTCTTTACGGCCCCTTATGCCGCTTAAAGTATTAGCCGTTATTGTTGAACAACGGCTAATTCACCGCTGGAGTAATTGTCGGCATATTTGTCGCACAAGCGTCTATAAAATTATCTTCATCTTGAACAAAGACTATTTTCAGTACCTCATCGATATGTTCAACAAAAATAATCTCCAAGGCATTTTGCACATTTTGCGGTACGTCAGCTATGTCCTTTTCATTATCTTTAGGAATAATCACCGTTTTAATATTGCCACGATGGGCAGCAAGAATTTTTTCTTTTAGTCCGCCAATCGGCAATACTCTTCCCCGTAATGTTATTTCACCGGTCATGGCTAAATCTGATCTGACCTTCTTCTTCATTAAAGCGGAAGCGATTGCTGTGGCCATAGCAATCCCCGCTGAAGGACCATCTTTGGGAATCGCCCCTTCGGGAACATGAACATGAATGTCGATTTTCTTATAAAAATTATTAGGTAAACCAAATTGTTGAGCTCGTGCACGAATATAAGTCAGTGCCGCCTGAACTGATTCCTGCATGACATCGCCTAATTTCCCGGTCATAACCATCTTGCCGGTACCCTCCATCGTGGAAGCTTCAATGGCCAAAAGCTCACCTCCAACTTCCGTCCATGCTAAACCAATAGTTAGACCAATTTCATTTTTACCTTCGGTTTCACCATGTCTAAATTTGGGCACTCCGAGATATTTGGGAATCGAATTAGCAGCAATGCTTATTTTTTTCTTGGCGCCGTTGCTAACAAGTTCTTTAGCTATTTTGCGGCAAACAGAGGCAATTTCTCTTTCCAGATTACGCACACCTGCTTCCCGTGTGTATTGACGGATAATTCTTAGTAAAGCTCCTTTGGTAAATTCAACATTCTCGGGCAGCAAACCATTTGCTTCCATTTCCTTACTAACCAGGAACTTCGTGGCAATCTGCAATTTCTCCTGTTCCGTATATCCGGCTATCCGAATTACTTCCATGCGATCCTGCAGCGCCGGTGGTATAGTCTGTAAAACATTAGCCGTAGTAATAAACATTATATCGGACAGATCATAATCTATATCGAGATAATTATCGTTAAAAGCAATGTTCTGCTCCGGGTCAAGAACTTCCAACAGAGCAGAAGAAGGATCACCCCGGAAATCAGAGGTCAGCTTATCTACTTCATCGAGACAGAAAACAGGATTATTCGAACCAGCCTTCTTCAGCGACTGAATAATCTTCCCCGGCATTGCACCAATATATGTTCGGCGATGGCCGCGAATTTCTGCTTCATCACGCACACCGCCCAGAGATATACGCGCAAATTTTCTATTTGTTGCCCGGGCAACTGATTTGGCAATAGATGTTTTACCCACTCCCGGAGGGCCAACCAGGCAAATGATAGGGCCTTTATTCTTTTTTACCAGGGATTGTACGGCAAGATATTCTATTATACGCTCTTTAACTTTTTTCAGTCCATAATGGTCTTCTTCTAAAATAGTTTCTGATTCTTTCAACGTATACTTATTTTCGGTTTTTTCCGACCATGGCATGTCTAATAGCCAGTCGATATAATTCCTCACAACGGTTGCTTCCGCAGACATCGGAGCCATCATTTGTAACTTTTTAATTTCCTGCCGAACTTTTTTTGTTGCTTCTTCCGACATTTTTTTCTGTTTAAGGCGTTTTTCCAATTCAACTATTTCATTGCGGAAATCATCTTTGTCGCCCATTTCCTTCTGAATAGCGCGCATCTGCTCATTGAGATAGTAATCCTTCTGCGTTTTCTCCATTTGCTTTTTAACGCGCCGCTTGATTTTTTCTTCAACTTGCAGAATTTCAATTTCTGAAAGCATCAGAGAGTAAATTGCCTCAAGACGTTCGGTTACGTTGAAGATCTCCATGATCTTCTGCTTGTCTTCCAATTTTACATTGAGATGAGTAACAACCACATCAGCAAGTTTGGAAGATTCATCAATCGCGGCAATTGTCCCCATCATTTCTACATGGATTTTCTTGCTGAGTTTCAGATAAAGCTCGAATGATTCTTTAATGCTGCGCATCAGCGCTTGTTTCTTTACATCATTATGATCGTCAATGTCATTGATCTCATTTATTTTAACAAGAAAAAAGTCGTCATTTTGTAAATATTCTTTAATTGCCCCCCGCATCTTACCTTCAACCAGAACTTTAACGGTTCCATCCGGTAGGCGTAAAAGTTGAATAATGATGCCTATTGTACCTACGCTGTAAATATCTTCCTGATTCGGATCATCTTTTTTTGCATTTTTTTGAGCTACCATAAAAATGCCCTTTTCGTACTTCATCGCCGATTCCAGAGCGGCAATAGACCTCTCTCGTCCGACAAACAAAGGTACGATCATATGGGGAAAGACAACAACGTCTCTTAGCGGCAGCAGCGGGATTACCACTGATTTTTCTTCTTCATTAATATTAATTTGATCAAACATTTCTTTATTCCATCTATTGTCTTAAGCTGATTCGGATTTTGTTTCGTAAATCAAAATTGGCTTCTCGTTATTGGTAACTACATCTTCATTAATAACACACTCTTTAATGTCACGCTGAGAAGGAATTTCATACATCACTTCCAGCATAGTGTTTTCCAGAATCGAGCGCAATCCCCGGGCACCGGATTTTCTTTCCATCGATAGCTTAGCAACAGCGCGCAGAGCGCCGTCAGTAAATTTTAAATTGACGTTTTCCAGCTCAAACAGTTTTTTGTATTGCTTGATGATGGAGTCTTTCGGCTCCATCAAAATGCGAATCAAAGTTGACTCATCCAGGTCATCCAGTGTGGTAATTACCGGCAGACGACCGATGAATTCCGGAATCAAGCCGAATTTTAATAAATCTTCCGCGCGAACTTCTGCCAACACTTCGCCTATTCGTTTTTCCTTTTTACTTTTTATCTTAGCGCCAAAGCCCATAGTATTGGCACCCAATCGCTTCGAGATAATACTTTCCAGATCATTAAAGGCTCCGCCACAGATAAACAAAATATTGGTGGTGTCAACTTGAATGAATTCCTGCTGGGGATGCTTACGGCCGCCCTTGGGAGGAATATTAGCCATCGTTCCTTCCATAATCTTCAACAGAGCTTGTTGTACTCCTTCGCCGGAGACATCTCTGGTTATGGATGGATTACCTGATTTCTTTGCAATCTTATCGATTTCATCGATGTAAACTATCCCTTTTGATGCACGAGTGACATCGTAATCGGCATTCTGCAGCAGACTCAAAATGATATTTTCCACGTCTTCGCCGACATAGCCTGCTTCCGTTAAAGTTGTCGCATCCGCAATCGTAAAAGGAACATTAAGAATCTTCGCCAGAGTCTTCGCCAACAGTGTTTTTCCGGAACCGGTTGGTCCGACTAACAGCACGTTGCTTTTTTGAATTTCCACACCGTCGGAATCAACATGAGAAAATAATCTTTTGTAATGATTATAAACCGCAACAGACAGAATCTTCTTTGTCTTTTCCTGTCCTATCACATATTGATCCAGGAATTTCTTGATCTCTTTTGGTTCAGGTAAACCTCTTTTAGTATCTTTCTCTATCGATTTATCTTCATCTTCCTCAACAATACAGCGGCAAAGCTCAATACACTCATCACAGATATATGCCGTCGGCCCTGCAACCAGCTTTTTTACTTCACTCTGCATTTTTCCGCAAAATGAACAAAAAAGCATACCCTGCCCTGTCCGATTGTCTTTACTTTTTTTTATCACTTGGCATCTCCTTTATTTATTTTCTGGAATCGCCGGTTTCTTTGATATGACATCGTCAATTAATCCATATTCTTTAGCTTGCGCGCTGGTCATATAATAATCGCGTTCCGTATCGTTTATGATCTTGGCCAGCGGTTTCCCCGTTAAATCAGCCATAATGCCGTTTAATTCATCTTTTAATCTTAATATTTCCCGGGCTTGAATATCAATATCCGTTGCCTGCCCCTGAAAACCTCCCAGTGGTTGGTGGATCAAAATCCGGGAATGAGGCAGGGCCAATCTTTTTCCCTTTTCCCCGGCAGCTAACAGTACTGCCGCCATACTCGCTGCCTGCCCCATACAAACAGTCGATACCGGTGATTTAATATATTGCATTGTATCATAAATTGCCATACCTGAACTTACATGACCACCGGGCGAGTTTAAATAGAAGAATATTTCCTTATCGGGATCTTCTGCCTCTAAATAAAGCATTTGGGCTACAACCAGATTGGCAACATTGTCATCAATAGCTGTTCCTAAAAATATGATACGATCCTTCAAGAGGCGCGAGTAAATGTCAAAAGCTCTTTCACCGCGACCATCTTGTTCCACTACCATCGGAATCAAAGTCACTATTTAACCTCCGTATTCATGCCTTTTTTTTCAACTGGTTTAATATTGGCATGCTGTTCGATAAAGTCAAATACCTTTTTTTGCATTAACTCGGACTTGAGACTCTCTCTTCTTTCCTCTTTTTCATAGGCATTTTTCAATAATTGATAATCCCTGCCATGTTTTGCGGCCAAATCAGCAATATGTTTGTCTATATCTGATTCTTCAATGACGAAAGATTCTTTCTGGGCAATAGATTTTAAGATCAGGAAAGACTTGACTATTTTAGCGGCCTCATCCTTGAATTTGTCATGCATTTTCATGCTGAGATCCATTGCAGTTTTTTGATCCATGCCGGCAGAAGTCATTCTCTTATGCGTATCAGCCATCATGTAATAAATCTGCCTTTCCAGAAGTGAAGGCGGAACCTCAATCTCGTTTTCTTTGAGCAAAACATCCATGATACTTTCATGCAGACTGGCTTCCGACGCCTTTTTACTTTCCTCTTCTAGTGATTGCAGAACGTCTTTCTTTAAATCATCCAGAGAATTGTAGCGGTCAAAGTTCTTAATAAAAGCTTCGTCCATCTCCGGCAATTTCTTTTCTTTGATATTATTCATAGTTACGGCAAAGGATACCTCTTTGCCGGCAAATTTTTCTTCATGATAATCGGCGGGAAAAGTTACGTTAATCGATTTTGTTTCGCCATTCTTCATTCCCACTAATTGCTCTTCAAACCCGGGAATGAACCTCTGCGAACCGATTTCCAGTAAATAATTTTCCGCTTTTAATTCATCGGGTGATTCTCCATTTAAGGACCCGGTAAAATTCATTGTTACAAAATCACCCTGGGCAACAGGCCGGTCTTCTTTGACTTCTTCCATTGTGGCATACATTTGCCGGATTTCCGTGAGCCGTTTTTCGAGATCATCATCTGTCACTGAAATATTTTCTTTTTCTACTTCGATGCCTTTATAACCTTGAGGATCAAATTGCGGTTCCGTTTCAAAAGATGCCGTGAAAGAAAAGTCGGTATTTTCTTTTAATCCTTCCTGAGTAATTTCCGGTTTGGAAATTGCCGTTATTCCCTTATCTTCCAGTTCTTGCCAATAATACTTGTTGATAATATTGGTAATAGTATCAGCTTCGGCTTGTTCTTTGAAATACTGTTCCAACACCTTCCGTGGTGCTTTTCCCGGACGGAAACCTTTTAGTTTCGCTTTTTTCCCAATATCACGATATACGGCTTCAAGCTCTTCTTTTACATCGGCCCAGGGTATCTCAAACGACAGCTTCTTATTAACCGCACTTAATTCTTCCATTTTTATGGCAACTGGACTCACTACTTTATCTCCTTTTTGCATGAAATATTTGGCATTTTTCTGATTAATGGTGCGAGAGAAGGGACTTGAACCCTTATCCGCTAAGCGGGCTGGATCCTAAGTCCAGTGCGTCTGCCAATTCCGCCACTCTCGCCTTGGGATTTTCGTGGACTATATAGTAAGTACCCGCCCAAAAGTCAACGCGGATTATTCCCCACTCTTTATTTAACAAAATGAGTTAAATTGCGCTATTTGCCTGCGGTCATGTAATTGATTCTCTGTTTTAATGCAAGAGAAAAGTGCTCTCCACGGCTACTCACACCAGTTGGCCAATTTCAAATCGGCTATACGTTTGAAATGACCAGTATTGTTCGTGACCAGGATCAGGTTGTGAGCAATGGCGCAGGCAGCTAAAATCAGATCAAAATCATCCAGTCGCTCCCCCTTGTTTTCCAGGTGCGCTTTGAGTGTACCGAATAGCTCCGCTGTTTCCATGCCCACGGGAATAGTCTCTGCGGCTTGTTCCAACGTTTTAATCTTTGCCAGATTGCCGACTGGTTGCTGAGATTTGAAAGCGCCATAGTAGAGTTCCATAAAGGTTATAATGCTTATTTTCATAGGATCATGCATGTGGCTCTGGAGGTTTTTTCTAACTGCGGGATGTCCCTTGAGGGAATAGATTACCGTATCCGTATCAAGTAGAAACATTGAACCCCTCCGACAATCTTATCGAATTCTTCCTTGACGCTTTGATATCGGCGATAATTTCCTCGGCTGATCGCATATCATCCCAGGAACCGGCAAGTTCCAGCAAGACCTCTGCCGGTGTTTTCATGTGCTCAATGGTTTTCTGCTTAGCTAAAAAAAGCTTCGTTATATAGAGTATTTGCTGACTGACAGACCGATGCTCATCTTTTGCCATGTGCTTTATTGCCAGATATAAATCGTCATCCATGCCTTTTATTTGCAAATTTGCCATCTAGTTACCTCCTTTCCACTTGTTCATGAAATAATATGCCTTATTCATGAATTATGCAAGATTTTTATGCATGCCTCCGACGTTGGCGGATGATATTTACTGCTGATCGCCCGTAATGCGGGTAGTTTGGAGGGTTTAAACTGTTACCCTATATTCAGGTCAAAGCAAACTTATATAATTTCGTGCGCCATGAACAATTCGATGCACCCATATGATCTGTCCCTCAATGGTATAAAAGATAAGATAATTTTTTACTGTTAGGAAGCGATATCCCATGGCTGCCAATGCTTCTTCGGCGGGAATTTTACCACTCAAAGGGAAAGAGATTAGGCTCGATAAGCTGTTTTCAATTTTATTTAATAAGGCCGTTGCGGCGTCCGAATTGTCTAGGGCAATGTAGTTTATGATCTCTCGTAAATCGTCCTCAGCAACCCGCAATAAACGGATCTTATGCTCAGGTTGCTTCATGGATCAGCCTTCGCATATCTTTCATGACTTCGGACAGGGTTTTTCCCTGATCGCCCGCTGCTTTTTGAGATTGGGCAACTGCAAGCTTGCTGAATAGATCCAGCTTTATTTGCAACTTACTATAATGGGCAAGCGACATAAGCACCATATCGCCATTACCATTTTTTGTAATGAATATAGGCTCATCGGATTGATGTGCCAATTGGGAAATATCGTTTGCCTTGTTTCTCAGGTCTGAAATGGGTTTAATAAGAGGCATATCCTCCTCCTTTTTTTATCAATATTCTGTTATTTTAATGATAAAGTCAATCGGCGTTTTTAGCAGGATCAAATCAATGGTTCAATCAGCATCGGGCTGTTGACCATTCCTGAAATTCCAGGTCACAGCAGCCACCGATTACCGAAGTGTCAACATACACAGAAATTATTTTCATTACTTCTCACCTTTATTTTTCCTCAGCGCTCGTCATCACCACTCCATATTACGCCTTTTAAATTATGTATATTGTCCCCGGAATTCCGAAGACCGTCATACCGTCGAAAGACGGTATCTAGAAAATATTGGAATTTCATCAACCAGACATAGTTTTTCTACATCTGTTAATGAATAAATATCCGCAGCTATTTTTTCCGTTGCTTTTGTCATGTCATTACATCCTTTTTTTACTTGCTGGTTCAATCTTGTAGATTGAACCAGTTAAAGAACAGGCTGGGTTGTCAATAAATGGTAACTTCACATTTATTTGTAACTTATCCCTCTTTTCTTAAATCTACCGGTCTGTAGCCGTCCCGTTGCCAGTGAAATTGACTTGACAATCACCGTCACCACCATTGGCAACAATATCAGCATTCATAGCGTTATTGTAATTAAGTTGTATACCCAGCAAAGTGGCGCATGTTCCCGCAGAAGCATACGCATCAATTGTTCCACTTGGCGGATTTAACCTGTTCGCAGGCTGCGTAATCTGACCATTAGGGTATGCTATACCATTTCGGCATGTTGTAGGAACGGCACTAACCCGGAAATCACGTGTTCCGCCAAGCCCGTTCCACACCTGGTAATTCTGACAGCCAACATACACAGTAGCCGCACAACTGTTAGTGCCGTTGGGATTGGTTACGTTCAACGTAAATGTTGTTGCACCGGCAGTAGTCTGGGCGGCTGTTGTACATGATCCGCCGGAGGCACTCGGACTACCGCAGGTTCCACCGGGCGAGGCAGTCCAGGACGCAGATGTCGCACTGCCGGAAACGGTCCAGGTCAGGCCGGTGGTACCATTGTAAGGAATTATGTTCGTGCTGGCCATTAAAGTACAGGTCGGCGGACCGGCATCCTGAGTTACTGTAAATAGCTGACCGCCAATAGTGATTGTTCCGGTTCTAGCGGCGCCGGTATTAGCACTGATACTGTAGGTGACTGTGCCGTTGCCGGTACCGGTTGCTCCGCCGGTGACAGTGATCCATGAAGTATTATTGCTGACCGCCGTCCAAGTGCAGGTACCGGAAGCGGCAGTTACACTGACTGTTTGACCGCTGGCAGCACTATAGGTATGAGCTCTGCTGCCTGGGCTGATGTTAATTGTGGGGAAATAAATAGCAAAGTTAGTAATCTGGATACTTTGTGTGGCCGCTCCCGTGCCTTCGGTAAAGCCGAAAATAATATTATCCAGCATTGTATTGTAAGCAGATGACAGAGTTACAGTTCTATTTATTTTGGGCAGGTAACTGCTATTAGTATAGGGCTTATAAACATCCTGAAAATAAACATATTCACTGGCAGGACAGGCCGTTGTACCTGCTTCGCAGTCAACCCAAGTCTTCACTTGATATGTTTGAGTGGATGATGTCCGGATAACTTCAATCCGGACACGATGGGACTGGTTGTCTTCCAGCCAGTTGTATGTGGACGCCCCTTTAGCGCGTTCGAAATAGCCGCCGGTTCCATCCCCGGTTAAAGAATTTCTAGGAACGGTAGTGCTGCCAGCGGTTCCGGCGCCATGTACGTTGTCATCGAAACTTGCCTGTCGATAAGAACTACCGGCGGTGGAGGAAGCGCTGCACATAGTAGTTGCGCCGGGATTGAGTCCCCACAACATCAGGGAAACGTGATTATTCGCTGTGTCTGCCCTGCCACCGCTGCAACCATTGTACGTCAAAGCAGTAGTATTCGGATACGTGTCAAATTCAATCGCCATTTTGGGAGGTTTCAACCCCAGTCCATCCCTGGTTGCCAATGATGACGTGGTTGTTGTGTTGCCTGGCCCGGCATGACCTATTAATTCACCCATGGTGATTCCAGATGAGGGCGAGCCCCCTCTTTCGGTTGTGTCATTGTTGGCAGCATTCATTATAATAAAACTGAAGCCGTCGCCTTGAGCCGTGCTGTTGGCCGAAATATCAGGCGTTGTAAATTTAACTTCAAAGTAAGCGCGAAAACCAAGACCAAATGTACATACGCCGAGATTACAAGGATTACATGTCCCCACGGGGCTTGTTCCGCCATACCAGAGAGCGCCGGAGCCGTCAGTCCCGCTGGCACCGCTTCCCAGGATTATGGCCCCCGTTACCGGATCGGCGGTAATTGTCGGAGTGGATGTAACAACAGGTGGAACTGATGCTGTAGTTACCGGATCGGTAAATTGCGTAGGTGTAGATGTCGGACCTGGAGGTATTGTGTTTAATTCATTACTGGTCACTCCAGAAGTATTAGACGATCCATTAGGATCAGATGTCTTTAGTACCGATGTACGCGTTTCGTTATACTGATATGTAGGCGAAGATGATGTCCTTATTTTCTGTGCCGCTGGTAAAATTGCCGGCAAAGAAAGAGTGATTAACAAAGCAAGAAAAATAATAATTATTTTTTTCATTTTTTCTCCTCGGCTCCTCTTTTGCATGGCTTAACTAATTGCCGAAAATGCCATGGGATGTAAAACCAATAGTTCTGCCCACATATATACGATGTTCACCTTTTTTAATATTTTCTAGTTGTTGCAATTGACTGCTATAAACGGGTTGTATATGAGTAAATCTTATCGTATTGCTAGCCGTGTCAATAATCCGCAAATCGTATTTAAAAAATGCGATTTGCGGATTACAAATGAATATCATCCCTTTTTGTGTCGGGAATAATGTTGCCGCGTTAATATCATTGTAAGTAAGGATTAAAGAAGGATCAGCTGCACTTAACGTTTCCGGCGTAAAGGTAGTGTAGTCATCGTTACCTATAAAAAATTCATCGTCTATGATAATTTCATCAGCAAATGCTTTCACTAAATGGAATTTAACTGGCGTGCCACCATTGGCAGCATTAAAATCGCCCACAGTAGGTTGCGGAACACCTGTATTATCGTACTCAGCATACGTCGGGTTACCTAGCGTCCATGGCTTCGGTGTATCCGTCTCCCTGTCTCTGATTTTCAGATAGCCTTTGGTGGGGAAGGTCAGTGCTGTGTCTGTATCTGCATATGCAGGCGGAACACCACCGGGCAGGTAAAGTTCTAAGTCAATGCTACCGGCGGGAATAATAGCATTGGCATAAAACCAGTAAGGATTGCTTTGTATTGTAATTTTACCGACGTTGTCCGGCATGGTCATTTGTTTGTTATGCAGAGCGATCAACTTTGAATTTTTATATATTGCAGTATTGTATTCACTCGCTGCAATCCTGATACCCGATTCCGAGAGATAAAATGCCCTTGGCGCCCTTTGGGCGATAACCTGATTTAAAGTAGCCGTGGAAGTTAGCGTGTACATGGCTACAGCAAGCACAGCAATGACGATCATGGAAATAATGACAACTAATAAGACGGAACCTGTTTCTTTTCTGCTTCCGGTAATGTATTTTAATTTTAAATAATTCATATTATTTAACATATTTCAGTTGAGTGGCGGGGCATTGAGAACACCGCTGGCCCGGGGATTTATTGTGCTTTGGTAATATAAAGGATTACCGCCGGCGAAATCCAGGGAAATCTCGACTTTTATTGCTGTCAGCGTGCTAAACCAAGCTGGTACGACTGCCCCTGTCGGGACAGATGATGCTGAATAGCTGAGAAAAGTTTTACCATTATTGTTGGCAGTTACTCCATCAATTAAAAATTGCTCTGTTACCACCGGAGCAGTTGTTCTCTCCAGCCTTATCTGAGTGTCGGTTCTCTTGATACTATAATTACATCCTGCATCTAATGTGCAAGATGGTGGATTTTTGGGTGATGTATAATCGATGCGATCGGCAGAAGCATACGATATGGCGGTAACATCGGTAAGCTCCCGATTAATCCGCGCCATTGCCAATTGTGCTTTTTGTGACAATTGGTCGGCATTACGCGCAAAAATATAAGATTGCACACCATAAACTATAGCGTTAGTTAAAAATACCGCCAGAATACCCAGAATAACAATAACAGCTATTATCTCGATTAGTGTAAAGCCCGATTCGCCCTTAACTTTTTTCATCTATCACCTACTTGGAAAATATGCTTTGCAGTTTTTGCTGCCCATCAGTCAAAGTTACCAGCAGAACTTCCTGCGTCGTAGTATAAGAACCGCTGATGCTGGCCAGCGGGAAATGACATGATGTATTGTCATTATCAACAGTGGATTTTCCGTCAATCTGGAGATTGACATTATTGTCGATGTTTGCTGTTTTAAAAGCGCATAAATCAGCTATCGGCAATGCCTGTCGATAGTTACTTGTTATTATTTCCATTTTCTGGATAAGTTGATACTGCTTATTTACTAAACCGGCGGAAGCGGGGCTTTGCGTAAATGATGTCCCCATAGTGGACACAAACATTGCCGCCGCTATGGCCATAATGGTCATAATAATAATTACTTCAATAAGAGTAAAACCACGGCTATGCTTCATGGTACGTATCCTGTCAATGGTGTTATCGTTACGGCAATGTTAGGAGTAGCTGCACTAATTGGCTGCACGTTAATCGTCAAAGTGCTTGTCAGCGGCGTATTTGTTGTTGCGCTTGTGTAGGCAGTGTAGGGAATGCCGCGATTATCGAAATAAATTGTAAAACCGGTAGTTAATTTAATTTTTTTTGCCGAAAGATTTATAGTTCTATCGGCGTTGATGAAGTCATCATCCTCCGGTAACCTTATAATGTTAGACGTGCTCGTTCCTTGAAAGAGCCAGTAGCTATTGGCATTGCCACTTATTCCCCAGACAGAGATACCGGAACTGGGGTTTGAATTCATGGCCATGGTCTGAGCATAACGCAGATGTGATTTTAACACATCAGTTCCTGTATATACCTCAGTATCATAATTGACGGAACGGCTGACCGCAACTGCGGCGAGTATACCGATGATAACCAATACGGCAATCACTTCGATCATAGTGAATCCTTGATTGCCGTTCTTTGTCTTAGAAAGCAGGTTCATATTTTACACTTCTTTCCCTTTTCAACATCGTGCTTTACTAATTATTATCCTTCTTCCCTCAGTATATCGTGGGTGCCAACGCGACGCAGTTCGACCACACCTTTTTCGAAGCGCAAAGTCAGACGGTATCCCTTGCTGATGCGGATCTCGAATTTATCTGTCCCACTCAATTTCTTCAACCTCAAAGAGGGATGGCGGAAATCCTCAAACAGATTATGCAACTGCTTGTCAACACGTTCCCGAATCTCGGAGGGCAATCCTCGGTAATCTTTGAGAAAAGCGTTTGTTCGTCTAATGATCACTGTGCAGATCTTTCATGAGAGCCTCGATGCTGTCGAAATCACGAATTTTCCCCTCAGTAATGTCGGCGTCGGCCTCCCGCTCCCTGTCCTGCCATTCCTTCGTCCAGAACCAAGCCTGTTCCCGGGGTACTTTTATCGTGGCGACTGGCACAACGTATGCTGTCCCGTTTTCGATCCGGATATCTATTTCATCGCCGGTTTTTAGGTTCAAGGCTGTCATCACGCGCTGCGGAATGGCGATTTGTCGTTTGCTACTAATACGCATCGTTGTACCTCTTTACTTTTTTACCTGATTATATAAGGTTCATTATCGCCTGTCAATCGACTTTTAATTGGGGAAAAGCTGTTATTGCGATCTTCCCTCACTCCGCTTTCTGCCACTCCGCCATTTCCGATATCCTTTTTGTTCATGATTAAATAATATCAAGTAAATTCCAATATTATACCCATTTTTTTTTGGACAAATCTCCATAAAGATAGTAAGTCTACAAAAGTTTATAATATGGAGTTGCGTAAATGTTAATGAACAAAACAATAGCTGTCGTAGTTCCTGCGTACAATGAAGAAAAACAAATCCGACGGGTTATCGAAACAATGCCCGATTTCGTGGACCGGATAATTATCGTCAACGATTTCTCCAATGATAAAACAACCGATATAGTTACTGAATATATAAATATGAATAATCTGCCACTTCCTGTAGGCTACGAAATTAACATTCCTTCCCCGTCTGAAAATAAATATAACCATGCGGATAAAGTATTAAAAGAACAGCAGCAGGCTGATATTGATTTCTTTATTCCTTCCCGGATAGTTAATATTTCCGAGACCTCTGACCGGGTTATTTTAATCAATCATTTAAAAAACGGCGGCGTGGGCGCAGCTATTGCCCGTGGTTATAAATGGTGCCGGGACAATAAGATCGATTGCACCGCGGTAATGGCGGGAGATGGCCAGATGGACCCGGCGGAACTGGCATCCATCTGCCTGCCGGTAATTAACGAGGATATCGATTATGTCAAAGGCAACCGCCTGATCCATGGCAGCGCCCGTTTCGTTATTCCCAAAACCCGCTTTTTCGGCAATTCCATTTTATCAATTTTGACCAAAATATCTTCCGGATATTGGCATGTTTCCGACACTCAAACCGGTTATACGGCCATCTCTCTTAACGCTTTGAACGCCATCACGCTGCATGATATCTACAAAAGATACGGTATGCCCAACGATATGCTGGTTAAACTCAATATTGCTTTTTGCACCCTTAAAGAAGTCAAAATCAAGCCTGTTTACAACATTGGTGAAGTGTCCAAGATGAATGTAACCCGGGTAATTCCTAAAATATCCTGGCTATTGTTAAAATCATTTTTCAAAAGGTTATGGGTTAAATATCTGTTTCGTGATTTTCATCCTTTATTTTTACTTTATCATTTTTCTTTTATTCTTGGTCTTTGTTCCATACCATATGCCATTAAAATAATTTCTCTAACTTTCGGGGGAGTGGACGTGTCGCCGATTACAATGCTGGTTTTCTTTTTTCTCTTTACCGGCAGTTTCCAATCGCTTTTATTTGCCATGTGGATGGATATTCAGGATAATGAAAGGCTGTATAAGTCTTAAAAAATATTATGGTGAAATCTTATGAAGTCCCAAATACCGTCATACCGTCGAAAGACGGTATCCAGAACATATTGAAATTACTGGATTCCGGTTTTCACCGGAATGACGATTATAATGAAATCTTTGAGAGCAAAAAATGATAAAAAGCAAATCTTTATCCATTGCTGTTATTGGTGCGGGAAACTGGGGTAAAAATTTAGTCCGTAATTTCTTTGAACTGGGTATGCTGAAAGCGATTTACGATGAAAACCAGTCATCACTTGAGCAAATGCAGAAATTATACCCTTCCTGTGCTGTGCTTCACTCATTAAAAGATGTTCTGGCCCGAAAAGATATTTCTGCTATCGCCATTGCCACTCCTGCTGAAACCCATTTTGGTCTGGCTCGCGAAGCATTGCTTGCCGGCAAACATGTTTTCGTGGAAAAACCGCTGACTCTTTCCGAAAAGGATGCTGCGGAACTGATTTCCTTAGCCCGGAAGAACAAATTGCTATTAATGGTCGGCCATCTCCTGCAATATCACCCCGCTTTTATTAAGCTAAAAGAACTGGCCGTCCGCGGCGATTTAGGACGCATCAATTATATTTATTCCCACCGTCTCAATTTAGGAAAAATTCGCCGGGAAGAAAACATACTCTGGTCTTTCGCCCCGCATGATATTTCCATGATTCTTGCTCTGGCCGGTGAAGAACCGGAAAGCGTCATTGCTACCGGCGGAAATTATTTGCATAAGAAAATCGCCGATGTAACTACAACTCATCTGGAATTTTCTTCAGGCATGAAAGCTCATGTGTTTGTTTCCTGGCTGCATCCCTTTAAAGAACAAAAGCTGGTTGTTGTCGGTGATCAAAAAATGGCTGTGTTTGACGATACCCTGCCCTGGGAAGAAAAACTGCTTATCTACCCGCACTCTGTGAATTGGGAAAACAACATTCCCGTGCCGACTCGCGGCGTTCCCGAACGCGTTTCCATTCCTTATGCCGAACCGTTAAAAATGGAATGTGAACACTTTTTGGATTGTCTGGAAAAAGGAAGGCAGCCTAAGACCAATGGTGAAGAAGGATTGCGTGTTTTGAAGGTTTTAAATGCTTCGGAACGATCTTTAAATGAAAATGGATTAAGGATTAATTTAAAAAATATGACGCTGCCTTCCGGCAATAAAGAAATTAGTTATATCCATTCGACAGCCGAGATCGATGATAACGTGGAAATTGGCACGGGAACTAAAATATGGCATTTCTCCCATATAATCAACGGCTCAAAAATCGGTACTAATTGTTCTATTGGACAAAATGTAGTTATCGGCCCCGATGTCACCGTAGGCGATGGTTGCAAAATTCAAAACAATGTTTCCGTCTACAAAGGTATAACTCTGGAAGATTATGTTTTTTGCGGCCCATCCGCCGTTTTTACGAATGTTATTAACCCCCGTTCCGAGATCAAAAGAATGTCGGAAATAAAGCCGACACTGGTTAAAAATGGTGCAACACTGGGCGCCAATTGTACGATTGTCTGCGGACATACCATCGGCCGCTATGCCTTTATCGGAGCCGGTGCAGTAGTGACCAAAGATGTTGCTGATTATGCTTTAATGATCGGAAACCCAGCCCGGCAAAAAGGCTGGATGTGCGAATGCGGCAATAAGCTCAACACAAAACATCAATGCTCACAATGCGGCAATATATATGTATTGAAGGCAAAAAAAGGTTTGCAGAAAATTACTTAATATAAAACTCCAAGTCGAATGACGGATTTGCCACATCACCGTCAATAAACATATGAAACCATATTTCCATCCCCAAGGCCAACCATAGAAAGAAATAGTGCCAACGCAGGCGGGGATGAGGTGGGTATTCCATTATTTTCTTTAGATAAGTATAGTTGAATATGCCCCGATCCTCAATGCGTTGCCGCGTGAGGATCAGCTCTGCCACTAATTTTAAATCTTTCTGAAACTGATAGTATGGATTAAAGCTGAAGCCCCACTTCTTTTTCGCCAAAGTATGCGGAGGCAGAACACTTTTCATGGCCTGACGAAAAAGATATTTCAGTTCGCCATTTTTCATCTTCACGTCCAAAGGTATGGACATGGCAAACCGGACCAAATCGCGGTCCAGAAACGGGACCCTCACTTCCAGGCCATTGGCCATGGACGTGCGGTCCTCATTCATCAGGAAATCATCCTGCATCTTCGTGTGAAATTCCGCCCAGAGAACATGATCCAGAATATCCTTATCCTTTTCTTGAAAAAATGCATTGAATTTGGTTCCTGTCTTCATCAAGTTATGTGTGGAAAATCCAGAACTGTAAATATTTTTATAAGCGCCGTTATCATCATCCCAGGTATTGCGCAAGATCAGGTAATAATGGACAGGGTCGCCAATTGAAAGGAGCATCTGTATACCCCTGCGGTATTCATCCAGGGATAAGCATCCGGTTTTGTTTTGCATGGAAAACAAAGCACGCCGCAGCGGGGAAAGAATGCCTGAAGAAATGAAGGGTGGAACGAACCGGTGCAGGTGGCGCACCGGATAAATATACTTGTGCAGATCATAGCCCGCGAATAATTCATCACCGCCAAGTCCTCCCAGACAAACTTTGACGTGCTGAGCGGCAAAGCGTGACAGGAGAAAACCTTGCAGAATATTTTCCTTGGGTTCCTCCGCGTGCCAGATGACTTCGGGAAAATAACGCAGGGGGTTGGGAGACAGACGGATTTCGTGATGATCCGTCCGGAAATGGCCTGCAATGACCTTGGCATCATCTAGTTCATCCGTAGGTTCATTAAATCCCATAGAAAAAGTGCGGACTGGTTCGTCAGTCACCTCTTTCATAAAAGCGACAAGGGCACTGGAATCAAGACCGCCGGAAAGATAAACACCGACGGGGACATCACTGATTTTCTGTCTGCGGACAGACTCCTGTAAATAGTGCCGGATGCCTTCGCAGTAGTCTGCTTCCGATTTTAGCTTTTGCTCCATGGGTTGAAGATTAAAATACTTTTGAATCGTTATCTGTCCGTTTTCGTAAAGGAGATAATGGGCTGCCGGCAATCTTTTAATGCCTTTGAAAAGCGTCCCTTCTCCGGGTATATAGCGAAGGTTTAGAAAATAGTGTATACTCTGGTAATCGGGTTCTCGTGGTATGCGGGCATCCTGGATAATGGATTTGATTTCCGAGGCAAAGCGCAGCGTCTTTCCGTCAAAGTGATAGTGGAGGGGTTTGACACCGAAATAATCACGGACGAGAAGCAGTCTTCTACGATGGTCATCCCAGAGAGCATAAGCAAAAATGCCGTTTAGTTTCGGGAGAAACGAAAGGCCGTATTCCTCATACCCATGGATAAGAACTTCCGTATCACTCTTTGTTGAAAAATGATGTCCGCGCTCTTCTAACTCCCTGCGCAGTTCCATAAAATTGTAAATTTCACCGTTGAAGACGACCCATAAATTTCTGTCTTCGTTGCTCATGGGTTGATCACCGGTTTTGAGATCGATTATGGAAAGACGCCGGTGACCAAGAAAGATTCCCTTTCCCTCATGAATACCGCATCCGTCCGGCCCGCGATGCGCAATGACCTTCGTCATCCTCTCAACTGTTTCCCGGCACCCTCCCGGACCGGCTATTCCACAAATTCCACACATAATTATTTTCTTCCCTCACCGGATTCCGCGGGTCTTTGCCAGACATGGACAAAGGTCGGAGCTAGATGACGTGATACAATATTAAGCAGCGATAGAGGGAAATATCTCATGATCGGAAACTGGCTTCGAATGATATAAGGCGTTAAATGAGTGTATTGCCAGCCTTCCAGTCCGTCCATATGATGACCATCGCTTGGTATACTCTGAACAATAGAAGCACTTGCCCGGGCAAAAAACCTCCAGTTTTCTGGAATTGTTTTACCGAAATATTGAGCTAATCGATACAAAGGTTGAAGAAGAACGCCATTAGTTACGTTTATACAAAGAGCACCATTGGGCGCCACACATCGCGCCATCTCTTTAACGGCGGCCTTGAAATCAGGAAATTCCTCAATAACGCTGATACACGTAACAAAATCGAAACACCCATCGGGAAAGGGCAATTGCATTCCACTTGCCTGGATGAAATGAATTTGAGGAACATTTATTCTTGCCTGAAGATAAACCTCCCGACGAATATCACACCCGACACGCAATAAAGCTCTCGGCCCTAAGAACGCCAGTTTAAAGCCCGCTCCGCATCCTACATCAAGGATACGTGGATTTGACGGCCATTTCTTCGCCGCTACAAGAGCATAATAAAGACGCATCGCCTGATATCTTCGTTCTGCCGGATCAAGTAACCTTCCGTCATACTCGGAACGTAATGTTTCAATGGGCGCAGAACAATTATCCATATAGTTCTCCGATGGTTTCCTCCATTGTTCGAATGACTTTAAGAACTTGCTTATCCGTCATAAGAGGATAATTGGGAAGATTCAATACCGACTCAGACCATGCATGGGCATGAGGAAATGCCTCCGCCGAAAAACCTAGCTTCTGATAACATTCCAGACCCGGGATAACATAACTCAGGATAGTATCGCACTGGACACCTTTTTTACGCATTAAAGATATTACTTGCGGCCTGTCCAGCGGATGTTTAAGCCTGATTGTATAGATTGTGAAGGTTGAACCTTCGTTCCAATCTAGTAATTCTATGTTTGGCAATTCTCTGAAGGCTTCGTTATATTGAGTGGCAATTTCTATGCGTCGTGTCATGAATTGCGACACACGTTGAAGCTGAGAACGTCCAATAGCGGCTTCCATCGGCAGCATAAAGACGTCATTGTTCTCCGGAAGGCGTATCGATTCCCTCGCCCGGAGTTTCCAGAGGTAGCGGCTCAGAGGCGTATCGCCATTGACAAGATAATCCGTAAGAGGAACTAATGATGTTGACAGAGCAGCACAAGAGGCAATAAAGTAAAACCAGCTTCTGAATACCGCAATACTGCCGGACCGGCGATAGGTGCGATCCCTGAATTTACGGACGGCAATGGCCAGTTCACGGCGGTTTGTCAGCAGAGCGCCTCCATAGAGTGTGGTCATGGGTTTGCCAATCCCGAATGCCAGAAGAGCACCATCTCCTGCC
>CAZYIE010000007.1:54290-55009 GCA_964646755.1 uncultured Smithella sp. | reverse complement strand
AGACTGACAACTATCGACTATAATGCAGGCATCCCGGTTGCGACGGCGAATGTCTTCACACATTGTCTCTGCATCAAAAGTCATTCCATAAATGCTCGTCGGAATAACAGCAACTGTTTTCCTTCCGACAGCTTGAACCATTTGATCCGCATTTTGATTTGGTAATGAAGATGATGCATCAATAAAGACAGGCCTATGTCCCGCGGCTATTGTTGCATGGGCGACAACTACACAGTTATAAGCTGGTTGCACTACCTCACCTGACGGACAGTTCAGCGACTTCAATGCCGCGTAAAGGGCACTACGTCCATAGGGAAAAACGATGGCGTCAGGAAAATCGAATCGTTGAGCTAATTCCTTTTCAAATAGTTCAATTGCATGGGAATCGTGAAACAGGGCAGCATAAAGATCTGCTAAAGCATAGGCCGGTTTATTATTGGGGATCATAGTGGCAGCTCACTTCCCGATGAACTGGTTTTTTGTGCTTTTTCTTTTCCTGATCTATGGTGGCGCAGGAGAATGATGGACCCGAGAACGATTATCGTTGTGAGGGACCAAATAAGAATATAGGCTCGCTGATAGAGCAGACCGGCCAGGATCATTTCCCGTTGCAAGCCAACATGTTCGAAGAGAATTAGTCCGCCCCCTTCATAGAGACCGAATCCGCTGATACTGACAGGGATATGGGTCACAACAGCCAGGGAATTGGCGATACAGAC
>CAZYIE010000007.1:19620-54280 GCA_964646755.1 uncultured Smithella sp. | reverse complement strand
GGCTATCAAAGCAAAAGCCAGGGCAATACCAGAAATCATCCCGCGGAAAAGACCGATCAGAACGTTTCCCCAGAGGCTCGATCTATTCTTGCGGAAGAAAACGATTGTCGTTTCCCAGAACCGGCGGGTGGCCGAAAATCTTTGAAAAATATTGGGTAGAAACGAGGCGGAAAGCCACATTGCCAATAAGGTTATTGCCAGCGCTGCTCCAGTAATTGACCATACCATAATAGTCGAGATGGGCAGTATAAAAATAAGCGTAAAAGGAGTAAAAATAAAAATGGCAATGAACAGGGTGATTAGCCTATCCAAAATAATAATGTAAAAACTATTATGATAGTCGATCTGATTTTTTTTCATCAGCGCCGCTAGAGAGAAATCACCAAAAATAGAGGGAATAAGGGAACCCACCGAACTGGTAAGAAAATAATATGCGCTGAAGCGCCAGAGCCCCATGGGATGAAGCGTTCGCAGTAGCACCCAAAGTTTCAATCCGCCTAAAAAAACAAAGAAAAGGCTGAAAATAATAAAAGCGGCCAGTGGATAGGGTTTAGGGTAAATGACTATATTTTTAAAAATTCCCCAATTGATGGAGTGGAATATCCAGACGACAAGTGCAATGCTCACGGTAAAACGTAGAACAAGAGAAACCGTCCGTTGCCACCTTGTAGCTTTCCTTGTCATCCGGTCATTAGAAATTTGATCTTCCATGCAAATGCTTTCATCTCTTTATTTTTTCTTTATTTTTGCAGATAAACAACCAAGTGCCATCCAATCCTTCTGCTCAAAAAGCGATAAATATGTTTGGGCATAAAATCATAGAACTTTCCCCATCCTGCACCGAAAAGGTATTCAACGCTTATATTACATGAGTGAAAATTTGAACACATCGCCAATATTTCACGTATTGTGAACCGCTGAGTAACAGGTGCATCCGTTTGCCCTTTAGCATTTTCAAAACCCCTTCGAGTTATCCAATGGGTAAAATTGTTGAGGGATAATTTATTATATAACATGATAACTGCCCTGCCTCCCGGAATGAGAACACGATATATTTCCTTAATTGCTTTTTGTGTATCAGGTGTATGGTGCAGTACGCCTAATGAATATACACAACCAAAAGTCTGATCAGAAAAACAGATGTTTTCCGCATTTCCATACCGGAATATGCCAGATTCATTATAAAGATTGAATAATTTCTCTGCCAATTCCAAATGACCATGTGCCAAATCAATTCCTGTTACATGAAATTTTTCTTCGGCAAAGACGAGAGCATCCGTCCCCATCCCACAGCCAATTTCCAAAAGATATCTGGATGGACTATTTTTTAAATAACTGATTATATCTCCTAAGTAATAAAGATACTTTTTGCGCGCCGAAAGAATAATATCGAAATACTGCTTACTTCCACGAACAACATTCTTATGCTTTCTTAAATAAATTTCATTATTAAGTTGAATAGACCAAAACTCTGATATATTAGCAAAGGCCTCCGGCCTTTCACTGCATTGATTATCATATTGCATAAATAAATTCTTCAACCTTTATAGTAACATTTTTTTACAAAGTTTATCTCTATGCTCACACTAATGCTTTCTTGTTACAGTTTTTGTTTACAATATATAAATAAAAAATCGTTTCTCTTAAACAATCGACAAAGCCGTCCGTCAAGAATAAAAAAACGTTTGTTCCCATGATTTATCCATTTCCTGTAATATCCTACATCCACTGATCATCCTTATTCCACGCTTCTTGAGTTCAGTTAACAACATCCAGTATATTTCGTCAAATCCAGGATCTAAGAGGCCTCCCATCTGTTCCTGATGCCAGATTATGGAGACACAACCCCTGGCCTCAACAACGTGCTGCAATTCCTCCTTGCTTTTTAGCAATGCTTCCGCAGGCTGGAAAAGATATGACGTAGCTAGAGTTGTATCCATCAAGACTAACGGAAATTCCCAGAACGAAAAAGCTTTTGATTTATATATGTCATAAGGCCTATAGGGGAAATATGTTCCCGCCCTTGGTCCGACAACATCATTGTAACCGATGGACATGTCGTATGGAAAGCCTGCATTTTCAATGCCGGTAAAAAAAGAATGGGGATGGAGATGCAGATAGTGCTGTCTATGTCCGATAACCTCATATCCCAGAATGTTTTCGAGAGCTTTCTTTTCTTCGGCAAGCATCAGCGGTTCATCGCCTGCCCGATAACTGCCATGGAGACATACTTCAAAATTATTCTCCTGCAATATTTTCAAGGCCTCTCTAAAACAAGGATTGTTCAGATCATAGGCGGGATCACAGCGATGACCGCGTCTGGCAACAAACTGGAAGGATGAATACGCTCCCCGCACTAATTCTCCAGCCACGATTCTCTCAAAATCGAAATAAGGCAGATCGCGCATAAATGATTTTCCATAGGCATATGCGTTTCGCACTGCATAGTCTAAGTGCTTCCGGGTTATCGCCTGACGGGCCAGCGACCGGAGAAAACGGGGAAATCCACGATTAAAAGACGACGGCAAATAATCAACGTCATGAGTTAGTAAAACTGTGGGGCGCTTATTGTTGGGGCATTGCTGCCAACCAAGGATTGACGAGGCTTTAATAATAGTTTTCAGCCATTGATCAACAACTGGTTCCGGCTTTTGCCAGCCGGTTTTTTGCCACCAGTCCTCAGTAAACAATATCCAATTCCTCTTTTTTTCGGATCGAGTCTGGCTTTCAAACCACAGGTTTAAAATGCCAAGCGCACCGGCAATGATATCGGCGGCAATCCAGCCCTGTCTTTTGATCTCTCGCCATTTTAGATGTGGGAAGGGAAGACGACCCTCAGGAAGGTTATCAAAGGGGAAAGGTTCCTTGCTCTTCTGGATGTGTTTTTTGACTGCCGACGAAGAAAGAATGACCAGATCCTTTTCGTCGGCAGTTATTTCTGCTGGGTCATCGGTTGTCGCAAAGATAATCTTATTTTGCGCTCGTGGTGTAAGCGTCCAACCGGCGCGCATGGCCACATGGCGCAGGATATGGATAACAGCCTGCCTGTCAAACGGTTCACCGAAGAAACTGATCTCAACAGGCAATCGCTCAGACATAGTCAACTCCCGTTAATGCGCAGATTTGCCTTTCTATGACCTCGGGAATATATTCAAGATCCTTAATCAGTTTTGACCGCTGTCGCTCTATGGATTCTCGCGTCGACAGGTTTTTCGCCAAAGCTAAGGCTGCATCAACAGCATCAGAACCTCCAGTAAATACTTGCATTAATCCGAAATCGTTCGACAACACTTTCATGTTACCGCATTTTCCCGCCCAACTGGAAGCCAGGATGGATGGCACACCCATCAGAGAGGCCTCGGCGCACATGCTCGGACTCTCGCCTACAACCATGCGCGATAACGCCATAACATGATGCATCCGGTCAACTCGGACGCGTGTGGTGTATTTGGATAATTCCTGCGGAACTTTCGTCTCAGAGGTTAAAACTATCTTCATCTTTTCAGCCAACCCATTCATCAGGCGGATGGCATCATGCTTTCGCAGCCCCTCCTCACCACGATCGTGAAGCGCATCCCAACGGACAAATCTGACAACGGCATACGGTTCATCCGGATTAATCCCTTCAGCACGGACAATTTCAGGATCGGGGCGGAATTCATCGGGATGCAGATAACTCCACTCGTGAAAACTCCGGTAGCGGAAGTGCCGCCGGCCGAAGTCTTTTGTAAACCACTCAGGAGTCAAAATGCAATCGGCAAATGGGAAGGAAATATTGTTCCCCAGCGTTGCCGTCTCCGTGTCCGTAAGGGCCATATTGGGAATCCCCATAATTTTACAGGGGATAGAAGTCATAATCCCTCCAATGGACATAACGACGTCCGGACGGAATTCCCTGAGCAATACAACTAATCGCCGCCAATGGCCAAGAAGTTCGGCAATCATCCGGATTCCATTGGCCTGCGTGGATAGACAGATATATGGAATACGAAAAAGATCCAACAGCTCATGGGTAATATCCTTATCCCGCGTGGTAACTTTCACAACATGCCCCTTTTTAATCCATCGCCGGACAAGCGGTCTGAAGAAATGGGCATGCTTAGGATGCAGTACATCAATAAGTATCCGCACAGATTCACCCTTCCTTACAGGCAAGAGCGACTAGCCCCGAACCGTCTTTTTGGGACCGATAAAATGACCCCAGAAAAACTATCAACATCAGAAAAGGAAAAGCCAGGGCGTAGATACCTTTGTTGGCCTGCTTAGCGCCGGTAATGAACTTGCTGATATCGTTGGCCAGTGTTTCCAGTGAATTATAATTATATACACAGGAGCGAACTTTTAATCCGCCCTTTGTCAGAAGTTCTATAAGAGCTTCTTTCTTGTAACCCGGACGCACATGACCTTCCACGTCCATCCAGTTTTCACGCTTCCAGCCAAAGGTATTCCTTGTAAGGTGCGGAACATGGACAAGGAGATATCCCCCCTGTTTCATGGCATCATGAAACATTTTAACTCCTTCCAGATCATCTTCCAAATGTTCGAGCATATCTGTGGAAATAATCAAGTCGAACTTCCCTAACTCCGGCAACTTCATGGCATCCCATGTAATGAAGTACAATTTATTTGATATGCCGAGCTTATCGGCAATATCATTATTATCTCTATTCTGCTTTTCGTCCAGATCAACACCAATTACTTCGGCATCCGGGAACATTCGGGAACAAGCCAGAGTAATCATGCCCCGGCCACTTCCCACATCGGCAATCCTCAGCGGTTTAGCCACCTGATCTAAAAAAGACAAAATCGTCCGCGCACGGACGCGGAGACCCAAAATAGGCGCGCCCAAAATCTTGATATACAGTCTTTCTATATTACTTAGACCCGGTGTAAAGGCAATTTCTGAACCAAAGGGCATTATG
Organism: uncultured Smithella sp.; assembly: GCA_964646755.1. Classification (GTDB taxonomy): domain Bacteria; phylum Desulfobacterota; class Syntrophia; order Syntrophales; family Smithellaceae; genus MVRV01. The sequence goes on along the minus strand of CAZYIE010000007.1, from coordinate 49,358 downwards.
TTTTCTCCAATTATGATTGCTTCTGTGCTTTGAGGACAAAGGTGGAAAGGCCTCTGACCATCCAACCATTGCACCAATGCAGGAGCGTAAAATCTTTATCCCAAAAACGTCCTTTTTGGTAGGTGAAATCGCCATTGCCTTTATAAAAATTATCAATTGCCCATGATGCAACACGACGCGCCGTCTCCAAATCACCTGATAAAGAAAATGTCAGTATGCCCTGCCCCGCCCCATGCGCATCGTGAGGAAATGTTTTATCGCTCGACCACCTTGGCGCTCCTTCCGGCGTAAATAGCCTCTCCCGATAAAAAGACAAACCTTTATCCAAATTCACCCGGAAACGATTATCACCAGTGACGTTTTCATATGTTATCAATGCATCCAGGATCATGCCCGTGTGATAGTTGTCATGCGCAACGAGGCTCTGGCACGGATTGGACGTATAATACCAGGCCCCTTCATTTGTCTGCATCCGGGCAACGAAAGTCATCAACTTTCGGGATTCTTCAAAAAGATTAAGCTCGCCGGTCAGCGCTCCCACCTGGGCAAGTAATGCTGAACAAAGAGCATTAATGTTGATAACAGTGAAATCAGTCCTCATTTTCGGAACATAAGAAATACTTTTTTCCTCCTTTGTTTCGTGTAACACAGCGAGATCATCCAGTATGAAGTCACAGGCTTGACGGGAAGCAAGAAGATAGCGCTGATCATTGAGAATACGGAATCCATGCAGGAGAGCCTCAGCAACTATAATAGTTATATAGCAGTTGGGAAATCCCGGAGGCTGATAAAATCCAGGGCTCTGCCAGGGATGATGATAGCCCCAGGAAAGGCCGTGATAAACGTTTCCGGCTGAATTATGGGTAATCAACCAATCTAGACATTGCCTGGTCCGTTTAGCAAAAAGCTCATCCTTGTTTAAAGAAAACATATCCAGATTACTGCGGGCAAAAAGCGCAGGGCTTTCCGGGTTGACCCCCTTTCGCACAAAAAAGGCAGGCCGTATATTGATCGGCGCCCGCATGACAGCCTGTGTCCAGATAAGGCGCAATGGCCATAAACCGAAGGAAAGGGCATTTGTCAGAGGACCGTGCAAACCATCAAACTTTGAGTAGCCCTCATAATTCAGGTTGTCGGCTCTCTCCAGGACGGCAAGCAGAACGTCTTCAATATCTCTATTGTTCATTGCCTGCCCTTTCTTCGATATTTGCTTATTATGGTATATTATTCTTTATGGGAAGATTGTGCCAAGTCAAATTTTTATAATTATAAACGACCATATTTGCAGGTACATTTTTTGATAAAATAGTGCCTGCACCTATCAGTGAATTCTCGCCGATATGGATACCGGGAAGAATAGTTACATTTGCACCAATGACCGCATTTTTCCCGACAACAACGCCAGCAAGATTTTTCTTTGTATCTGGCCTGTTGGGAAATTTTGCATTAGTTAAAACTGCATTTGGTCCTATCCAGCATCCTTCTTCAAGAACGCAGTATTCGGGTATAAAAACCTGTGAATGGATACGCACACCATTACCAATCTTAACGTGATGTTCGATAACAGTCCCCGTTCCCACACTTACATTATTGCCAATTACATTGTCTTCCCTGATCATTACATGGTGACCTGTTTGGAAGTTATCACCAATGTTATTTCCTGCATATATGACTGTGTGTGATCGTACTAATGCGCTTGAACCTATGATTGTTTGAATTTCGCCTTCTTTTTTCCCTCGGGAAGACTGACCAATGATAACAAACTTGTCGATTTCTACGTTTTCACCCATGATAACGTTAGCATATATTAAAGGATCCATCGATTTTATATCTTTTCTTTTTAAAAAGCCAGATTCTCTATCGTGCAATATCATTTTCCTGAAGTCCCAGGCGGCACGATCTCGGCCTGAACCGGAGAGATATCATTTGTCCTGTTTCTGCAGATTCGTAAATTGCATTAATTAGCTCCAAAGATTTTCTGCCTTCCAGACCATCCACGAGACCTCGCCTGTTTTCCCTTATACATTTAATGACATCTTTAAGATACTCCCCATGATTCCACGCAGGAATATCCGGGTTTTCACTCCATTTTGTCCATATCGTCTCATCATCCGGCAACGCATCCTGAAATTGCCAAGTCTTTAACTTATTCATGAAGAAACCGCCAACTTCAACAGCGCCCTTTTCTCCGAGAATACTTATGGAACCTTCTAAATCCTTGGGTCGCGTGGCTGTCGTGGCCTCGATAACTCCAAGAGCCCCATTATAGAATTTTACGATGGCCACACCCGTATCCTCTGCCTCAATTTTTGCCAAACTTGTGCTTGTCATGGCCATAACACTTTCGACATCTCCCATAAGCCAGATGAGCATATCAATATGGTGACTGGCTTGATTCGTCAATACACCGCCATCAGCAGCCCAAGTTCCGCGCCATGGTTTCTCATCATAATAACTTTGTTTTCTGCACCAGCGTACGCGAATAGTGCCCATAACTAACTTACCAAATCTATCCTGATCAATTGCCTCTTTCAATTTAATTATCGGCAAATTGTAACGATTTTGCTGAACAACAAATATTTTTATACCATTCGCGTCGCAGGATTTTAAAATCCGGTCTGCATCTTCAATACGAAGCGCCAATGGTTTCTCAACAATAAAATGCTTTTGATACTTTACTAAATCTAAAATCATAGAGGCATGATTTCCGGAAGGAGTCAATATTTCAAACGCATCAAACTTTTCTTTAATCGCCATATCGTGTGGATCAGTAAAACTTGGCACCTGTAATCTTTTACCGGTCGCTATGGCTAAATTAGGATTCATGTCGCATACAGCAACAATTTTTACATTTTCAATATTTTGCAGTGCGTTAACATGCTTTTTAGATATTGCTCCACAACCAATCATAGCTAAGCGAATAACATCAGTCGCCATTAGCCTTTCTCCCTTTTGTTTACAAGCACTTGCTGTAATTCGGCGCAGACATACTCTATTTGCTCCCTCTCCAGTTCGGCAAACATGGGTAAAGATAGAATCTTTGTGGATAATTCCGTTACACGGGGAAAGTCGTTTTCATTATATCCAAGATATCTGTAAGCCATTAAATTAGGCAACGGAATAGGATAGTGAATGCCAGTTGCAATATCCCTGGTGTTCAAATAATTCTGTATCACCTTACGATTGGCAACTTGAATAACAAACAAATGATAAACATGCTTGACATTAAGGGCGTTAAAAGGACAAATCACTCCGGAATCAATCAAGAGCTTTTTATACAGTCTTGCATTCGCCCTTCTTTTTTGTGTCCAATCATCAAGATGCTTAAGCTTGACTGAAAGAATCGCCGCCTGCAGTCCATCAAGCCGACTGTTAATACCCTCAATTTCATGATCATATTTCTTTAAACGACCATGATTTGCTATCATACTGCATCTCCGAGCCAAGGACTCATCGTTCGTAACAATGGCGCCGGCGTCCCCGTATGCGCCCAAGTTTTTACCGGGATAAAAACTAAAACATGCTGCATTTCCTAAAGTACCCACGCGACAGCCATTGTATTCCGCGCCATGAGCCTGTGCGGCATCTTCAACTATGTATAACTTATGTTCGCTCGCAATGCTATTAATGGTTTTCATATCCGCAGGCTGGCCATACAAATGGACAGGAACAATTGCTTTTGTTCGCTGGTTAATTGCCGCCGCCACCTTTGCACAATCAATATTATATGTTTGTGAATCGCAATCAACAAACACAACCCTTGCGCCTGTGAGGGTTATAGCTTCTGAAGTAGCAATAAAAGAATTTGCTACAGTAATAACTTCATCCCCCGGACCTATGCCCAGAGCACGCAAGACGATATAAATGGCATCAGTTCCATTGGCGACACCAACACAATGTTTTGACCCAACATATTGTGCAAATTCTTCTTCAAATTTTTTCACATATTGACCACCTATGAAAGCTGATGACTTTATCACAGATTCCACGGCGGCATCTATTTCATCTTTTATGGATTGATATTGTGCCCAAAGATTAACAAAAGGTACTTTCATCTCTTAACCATTTTTTGATAAGAACTTATTTTTATGATGTATTAGCATAATAAGATTCTTGCTGCATGTCAATGAATTATGCTAGATGTATGAGAAGTAGTTAAACTGTCCGGTTTAAAATGGAGATAAAACCTAAGACGGACGTCGTTTGCAGAGGCATTTTATTTGCGGTTTTTTATTTTACTCACTATAAAAAAATATTTAGGTTGAGTTTGTATGCTTACAAAAGAAAACGGTTTTACTTTACCGATTAATTTTAAATTTTCCGAATCGCCGAAATATTTTTTTACTTTTATCACTCTCTTCATAATACTAATCTCAATTTATTCGAATAGCTTTTACGGTGAGTGGCATTTTGACGATTTCGGCAACATCCTGAATAATCCCTACATCCAGATTAAATCTTTTTCCTGGTCCGAAATAAAACATTGTATATATGGATTAGAACAGGCAAGACCTTCACGCCCCTTATCCTATTTAAGCTTTGCATTGAACCATCAATTTCATGACCTGGATGTTTTCGGCTACCATGTTGTTAATTTTGCGATTCACTACCTTGCAGCTGTGTTTCTATTTCTATTAATTTACAATACGATGAAATTGCCACGACTGAAGGATCAATATGAAAATATCGCCTACCCGGTAGCACTTCTGGCAACATTTTTCTGGGCGCTCCATCCCGTTTTTGTCACTTCTGTTAGCTACATAGTCCAGCGCATGGCTTCCATGGCAGGAATGTTTTACATCCTATCCATGTATTTCTATTTAAAAGCGCGGACAGTTGAAAAACCCGCTTATTCTATAGGTTTTTTTATCGGGTGTGCTCTCGCTGGTTTAGCGGCTGTTCTTTCCAAAGAAAATGCCGCAATGCTTCCCATCAGCATATTGTTATTTGATTTATTTTTAATTCAAGGCGTCAGCAAAGAAAATATTAAGAAATTCTTAAAGATTTCGTTGCTGCCAATAGCTGTAATTTTAATTATTGCTTTTATCTATGTTAATTTTTCATCATTTTTTGATGAATACAAAATACGCGATTTTACAGTGGTTCAAAGAATTTTGACCGAACCTCGAGTCATTATATTTTATTTGTCACTATTATTTTATCCCATCAATTCCCGTTTAACACTGCTCTATGATATAGATGTTTCTCATTCACTTTTCCAACCATGGACTACACTACCTGCTATTTTGATAATTCTGATAGCAGTCGGTTTCGCTTTTTATAACGCAAAAAAGCGCCCTCTCCTTTCCTTTTGTATAATTTTTTATTTTTTAAACCATTTAATAGAGGGGTCATTTTTTAATTTGGAATTGATATATGAACATCGCAATTATTTACCGGCGATGCTTTTATTTATTCCGGTTGCGGAATTTATAATTTCTGCGATCGACTACTTTTCTTATAAAAAACTGATTCAATTTGCTGTTGCTTTTGGAATTGTTATCATATTAACAAGCTTAGGAGATAACACTTTCCAACGCAATGCAATATTCTCCAGTGATTTCCATTTATGGTTCGATAACATCTATAAATATCCCCGACTGAGCAGACCCCACGCCAACTTAGGTAGAATTTACTTTAATAGTAATATAAATGAAAAAGCTTTTTCAGAATACGAAAAAGCTATTGCTTTATATAATTTTGGAAGTAACCAAGCTCTAGCGATTTTGGAATTTAATATGGGGCTGTTATATTTCTTTGAAAGGAAAGATGATCTCGCTTTAAAAAAATTCCATGAATCATTGGCTGTTCTCCCGGATTATATCCAGAATACGATTCATATAGCCAAAATCAAACTCCGGCAAAATAAAATTCGGGAATCCGCAGAAATTATTAGAGATAAACTAAAAAAATATCCCGGCAGTTTTGAACTGCTGGAGTTCTACAGTTTTATTTTGCTTAAAGAGGAGAAATTTAACGAATCTCAATATTTTGCAAAAAAATGTTTACTGCATAATTCCAACTCCACATTGTCATTGATGATTATGGCCGAAGTTTACCGTCAGAAAAAAAATTATGCCGGGGCAATCTCATCTCTGAAATCTCTGCGTTTACTTCTGCCCCAGAACGCCTTTATCAATTTAGCACTTATTGAATTATATTCAAAAACTAATAATACCCAAATGCTAAGTCGGGAAATCCAAGTACTATTTTGCCTTAAGGGATCATCAAAGACAATTGAATATATTAAAGAATTAACCAAAGATGAGATGCTGATTGTTTATGTTCCAGATCGGGAAGATATTTCTTTAATTGTAAAGAAAAATTTAAAGCAATTTATATAAAAAAAGTAGCGTGATTTTGGAATCACGCTACTTCGTGTTTAATTACAATTTGAGGAATAATTCTATTGTGGATAAATCCACGTTCCCACAACCGCGGCAGTTAACGCTGCACCCTTTACTGTAGATACAGTAATTAAAATGTTACTTCCTGAAGCTGCTGCTGCCACACCAAAATCATTTCCAACATCGGGAGCCGCAGTTACAGAAGCAAGAACAGACGCCGCCGGAGCAGCTGTTCCATTGCGCAAAGAAATTGCCGCGTAATACTGGTTTGCTCTGGCTTTTACCTCAGAAATTGCCGATTGCGCGGCACTACTTCTGGCATCATCTTGCATATTGAAATACTTTGGAACGGCCACAGCGGCTAAGATTCCCAGTATCACCAGTACGGCGATAATTTCGAGCAGAGTAAAACCTTTTTGATTTCTTAACATATTTTTATTCTCACTTTCTTTATTATTCTGTTGGGAAAGTCCACGTTCCAATAACAGGAGTAATCGTTGCTCCTTTAATGGAATTTACAGTAATTACAATGTCACTGCCAGAGGCCGCTGCCGCTACAGTAAAATCAGGACCAACGTTGGGAGCTGTAGTAACAGACGTCATAACATCCGCAGATGTTGGCGCTGAAGCGTTACGCAAAGTCTTGAGCGCATAATACTGGTTTGCTCTAGCCTTCACTTCGCCTATAGCTGAAAGTGCGGCATATTTCTGTGCTTCATCCACCAAGCTAAAATACTTTGGTGTAGCCACTGCTGCCAGAATGCCTAAAATAACGAGAACGGCAATAATTTCTAGCAATGTAAAACCTTTTTGGTTTTTCAACATACTTTTTCCTCCTCATTTTTTTGTACTATTTTGTTAGCAAAACAATTTATGCTATTTTAATTTTTCTTTCAATGAACGCCCCCCCAAGCAGCGGGGTATCTCCGGGAGGTATCATTCCATTCGCCGCAAGCGACGGGGAATTCAACCCGGAGAGATTAATTTTTCTAATTTATTTTATACAATATTAGTGCCATCATGGACAAATTCGCTCTTTAAAAGCTCTTTTCTTATTTTTTTTTACGTCATTGATATATATTAATATTTTCTTCAAGTCAAATTTATTTTATTATTGCCTGCTGGGCAACATTCTATATTTCATCGAAATTGAGCAATATTTGTAGGTTATCTACAATTATTGGAGGTTTTTAGCTGCCTTCACATCTATCTGGTGTTTCTTAATTCTGTGCCAGAGGCTTCTCTGGTTTATCCCCAAAAGATTGGCTGCTTTTACCTGTACTCCGGCCGAGTTTCTTAATGCGCTAATTATCAGTTCTTTCTCCAGTAAATCCAGACGACCATCCAGAGGTATGTTATTCCCTATATTACCGTATATCTGAATTGATTTCTTACGGAGAAAATCCGGTAAATGATAATCCTCAATAGTTCCGCTTTCGCTTAATATGGAAGCTTGTTCTAAAACGTTTTTCAATTCACGTATATTTCCTGGCCAGGAGTAACCAATTAATATTTGCAATGCTGAAGTTGATAGTTTCGCTGGTTTTGGTGAATGCTCTAAAAAATAATTGGCCAGGATAGATATGTCCTCTTGTCTTTCTATAATTGGTGGTAATAAAATGGAAAAAACATTTAATCGAAAATAAAGATCCTCCCGGAACAACTTTTCTTTGATTAATAGCTGTAAATCCTTATTTGTAGCAGCTATAAAGCGGACATCAACCGCAATTGTCTTTGTTCCCCCTACCCTTTCAAATTGTCTTTCCTGCAGCACACGCAATAATTTAGCTTGTGTAGCCAGAGGCATATCCCCAATTTCATCAAGAAAAATCGTCCCACCGTCGGCCATCTCAAATTTACCCTTTTTTAATCCTACAGCTCCGGTGAAAGAGCCTTTTTCGTGGCCGAAGAGCTCACTCTCCAACAACCCTTCCGGAATAGCCACACAGTTTATTTTGATAAACGGTTTTTCGCTGCGCAAACTATGCTCATAAATACTGGAGGCAATTAATTCCTTGCCAGTTCCACTTTCTCCCGTAATTAAAACAGTGGATTCGGTAGGGGCTACTTTGGTAATTTGCATAAATATATTGCGCATTACAATACTGGAGCCGATAATATGCGGAAACAACTCTTTTGCTTCAACGTTGCTTAAAATACTGGTAACATTTTTAAATACTTGAACAATTTTTGTTAATTCATCAGTTGATTCTTCATTTTCCGCAGGAGTATTTGAAAAAATAGGCATTTTTTGTGTTTTATGTATAAATTGCAATAACGGCTGGAATATCTTACGCATAATAGTGTAACTAACAAGGTAAACTATAAAACCGGTTACACAGACTAAATAAATAAAATTTTGCAAAGTTGGTAAACGTTGGGGCAACTCGTAATAATATAAAAACTGATAGGCGATAATCATTGTAATTACTGAGAAGCCTGTGTAGATAACTGGAATTAACACATAAAGGCTTATATTAATATTTTTTTTCTTCATTATTGCTTTACTTTACCATTTTCGTCATATCCCACATTGGCATAAATATGGCTAATGCAAAAAAACCGACAACTGCTGCCAGGCCTACCATAAGAATCGGACCAATGGCATCGGTTAGCCCTTGAACGGCATATGAAACTTCATCGTCATAATGTTTGGTTATTTCCCTCAACATTTCTTCCATATTGCCGGATTCCTCCCCGATGGCAATCATGTCGATAACCATAGGAGTAAAATATTTTGCTGTTTTCAGAGGTGCAGAAATACCCTTGCCTTCCTGAATGCGTTCACGGACATGATCGAAAGCTTGGGAAATAGCTGCATTGCCAATTGATTCTGATAAAATAGTCAGAGACTGCATAATGGGAACACCACTTGTCTGTAAAATCGCAAAAATACTGGCAAAGCGAGACATCGCCGATTTCTTGAATAATGGGCCAATTATGGGAATTTCCAGCAATAAAGAATCTTTCATCAACCTGCCCTTTTCCGTCTTGAAATAAGTAACTAAGCCGAAAATTACTATGACAACACCGCTAATAAGCAGATACCAGTAATTTTTTAACACATCATACATGAAAACAGCAATTTGGGTCGGTAAAGGCAAGGTCAAACCGGCCTTTTTGAACATGCTGGCAAACACCGGAACAACAAAGGTTAAAAGAATAAAAAAGGCAACGCTCAAGGCAACAACCACAATCTGGGGATATCTTAATGCCGCTTTAATATCCGCTTGAACTTTGGCTTCATGTTCAATGATATAAATCAGGCGTTCCAGAATATTAGGGACACTACCGCTTATTTCGCCCGCACGAACCATACTGCAATAAAGTGGTGAAAATATTTTGGGAAATTTCGCCAGGGCATCTGCTAACGATGAACCCTGACGGATATCTTGAATAATTTTTGTTATTGCTGATTTTAATAATTTGCTCTCCGTTTGTGCTTCCAGTACCTGCAGCAATCTTAATATCGGCACACCGGCTCCGAGCATAGAACGAAACTGCTTTGTGAATAAAATGAGATCTTTCACCTGAACTGCTTGGCCCAGGGAAGACATTTTGGAGAAAATACTTTCGTTGCTGCTGCTGATTTTTTCTTCGACAATATTTGAAGGCATTAAACCACGTGCAGCTAACATAGAATTGACCATGTCTGTGGATTCCGCTTCTATAATACCAGCTACTGTTTTTCCGTTTTGATCAATAGCCTTATAGACATAATTGGCCATCTTTTCACCTTATGCCTTTCTTAAGTCATTACTGCCGATGCAGCTTCTTCCAGCGTGGTAATTCCCTTCATGACTTTAACCGCTGCATCTTCCCTCAATGTCCTTAAACGGCCTGCATCCACTGCAGCCCGGCTAATCTCCTGACTGGACTTTCTCTTCATAATTAAGTCTTGAATCATTTCATCGTTTACCAATACTTCAAACAATCCGGTTCTCCCTTTGTAACCGGTGCTTTTGCATTGATAACATCCCCGTCCACGTTCAAAGGTGGCGTTTTTTGCTTCTTCCAGGGTTATTCCGAAATCTTCCAAAGCTTTTGGAGGCGGCCTGTATGCTTCTTTACAGTATGGGCAAACTGTACGCACCAATCTTTGAGCAAAGGAAACCAGCAAAACAGAGGAAATCAGAAATGGTTCAATGCCCATGTCAATAAAACGCGTGATAACTCCGGTAGCATCATTGGTATGCATGGTGGAAAATAACCGGTGTCCAGTTTGTGCCGCCTGTACCGAAATTGCCGCCGTCTCCGCATCGCGAATTTCACCGACCATAACAACATCCGGATCCTGACGCAAAATTGATCGCAATCCGCTGGCAAAAGTCATCCCAGCTTTTCTGTTGAGCTGTACCTGCCTGATATTGTTAATTCTGTATTCTACAGGATCTTCTAGGGTAATAATATTGATATCCGGCTTATTGATGGAGTTTAATATGGCATAGAGACTGGTACTTTTACCACTTCCCGTTGGGCCTGTACTGAGAATCATTCCATAAGGTTTATCACTCATCTTTTCAATTTTTTTCATATCTTCCGAGACCATACCTAAACGATCGAGTGTGTAAATTCCACCACTCATATCCAAAAGACGCAATACTATATTTTCTCCGTAAATTGTGGGAATTGAAGAAACGCGAACATTTATTTCTTTCCTATCCACTTTGAGTGTAAACCTGCCATCTTGAGGAATTCGCGAAACAGTTATGTCCATATTGGCTAATATTTTGATCCGGGCAATTATCGGCAAAAAAAAAGTTTTGGGAGGAGATGGTACTTCGAGCAGTTTTCCGTCAATGCGGAAGCGTAATTGCACTGTATCGTGCTGCGGACTTATGTGCACATCGCTGGCTCCATCACGCACCGCCTGTGAAAAAATAGAGTTAACCAGGCGGATTACCGGCGCCTCGCCGGCCATATCCTGCAGTGAAGCAATTTGAACTTCTTCTTTATTTGCTACTTCTTCAGCTTGCTCTTCGGTCTCCAGGTCGATTTCAATGTTATCCATAACACTGCCCAACCCTGATTGCATTCCATACAAACTATTGATAATTTGATTTACTTCTCTTTCCGAACAAACTACCGGCTCTACTTCGGAATTAGTTAAAACCTCAATTGTATCCATTGCGTTGATATCTAGAGGGTCAACCATCGCAATAGTAAGTAATCTCCCCTTCTTTTTTAATGGAGCTATCTGGTATTTCTGAGCTGTTTCAATCGGTATCAGACGCGCTAAACCAATGTCTAAAGGGAAATTATCGGGGTGATATTTTTGAATTTTCAGTTGGCGGCTTAACAAATCTATTATTTGCTGTTCATTGACAATACTTTGCCTAGTTAAATATTGGCCCAGTTTTAATCCGGCTTTTATCTGATCAATCAGCGCCTGCTGAAGTTTTTCTTCCGTTATGATCCCGCTTTCGACGAGCATTTCACCTAAACGTTTTTTTGTTTTCATTTACAGCCTCTGGATGATTTTCCCCTTAATTTTTCAAGACCTGACGGTTGAAAAATACCGACTTTTCATCAAAGCGGGATATAATTTGCGCTTTAGTCGCAATGGAAGCAGGTAACTTATTAACCGCTTCTTTTGCTGCTTGAGGATTACTAAAACTCTTATCAAGAATGATAGCAAATATCATACCCTCCCTGCTATTCCAGAAAGGGAAAAATAACATTAGCGGCAACGTTTTTTTATAAGTATTTTCATGGAACAAATCGTACATGATTCTTATATCATTCCCTTTTTCCAGTAATACAATAAAATCACCTTCCTTAACCGGCCTGATGCTGGCGGGAATCGGCGGAAAATTTACTTTTTGTCCCACGGTAATTTTGTTCTTATTATTAAGGTGAGGATTAGCTTTATTCACTTTTTCAATTATTTCAGGAGTAACCTCTCCGTATATATTTTCGATAGTCTTCCAGAGGGTTCTTCCTTGTTTCATACTCAATGTTCCCAGAGAATCAGGCATCTTTGTGTCCTGAATTTTATTTTCGGGAATATTTGCCACTACCGGAAGAGTTTGTGTCTTTATTGCTTCTGCTGAAGTATTGGGAGTCGGCAATATTTGTTGAGCTGGGGAATTAGTTGCCGGTGCCGTTGGATCTGCCGTATTTATAGCCGGAGCCGAGTTTCCCTGGGGTGGCAATACTTCTTGATTCCCCGGCGCAGCAACTAATGGTGTTGCCGTAGCTATTTTTTTTACTAACGGCACAGGAGTATCGGAAATAGAAAGTAATTGCCGCACCTGTGAAATAATTTGGGGTACTGAAAATTGTCTATAAAAATAATTGGCAGTAATTGGTTCATGCATAACAAAAAATACTCCTGCCGAAATAACCAGAGTAGCGCTGAGTGCTGCCAGTCTTATCCGGAGAAATAATGGAGAATACATATCGTTTATGCAATTCCGAACCAGAAAGAAATTGGCTTGCTGTTTACCGCGAATAATCATCATCAAAAGCACCTGATGACACAAAGTGACAACTTTACGCGGATAGCCGTGAGTAGCCAGATAGATCGCCAGCATCCCCCAGTAAGTAAAAATGTCGAAAGATTTTTCAAAATTACTGGCTACACTTATGCGGAATTTAATCATAGCTCGCATTTGTTTGAAATTCAGGTTGTTCAGATAATAAAGATAATTTACCCTGTCAGATAAATTAGCATACTTTTTCAGCACTTTTTTAAATTCCGGTTGAGCAAATATTATTATTTGCAGCAATTTAAAATTGTTCGTCTCGTAATTCAGAAATTCTCTCAATATTTCGATACACTTTTCCGGAATTTTTTGGCCTTCATCAATAATTAAAACAATTATCTTATTTTCATTCACTCCTTTGTTAAAAAGATAATTTTTAATTTTTTCCTTCAATTGCCATTCATTTTCCTGTCCGTCTAAATCCGGCACACCGATCATTAAACTAGTTGCCTGCAAGAAGCCAATGGTATCATCAAAGGATGGATCGAGTAAAAGGTGAGTTTCAATTGCCTGCGAGTCTTTTGGAGAAAAAGATAATTGTTGGATTAGTTTACGGCATAAAGTAGTTTTTCCGGTACCAATATCACCGATAACAACACTGAGCCCGCGGCGCAAACGAACTGCCAGTTCCAGCTTTTGCAGGCAACTTATATATTTAGGTGCTTCAAAGAAAAATTCCGGCTCCGGTGAGTTGGAAAACGGTTCTTTTTTAAAATTAAGAATGCTGTAATACTCCATTTTTACGCCCTTATGCAGGTCCAATTATAGTGACATTAGATCTGTCATTAATTCTTTTCCGCTTTTTTATTATTTCTTCCGGTTTCGGTGCCATAAGTTGTGCTTTGCCCCGAAGCCGCTGCATTCTGTTGGGTATTACTGGTTTGCAAAATACGAGGTGTGATAAAGATGAGTACCTCTTCCATCGAATCATTTTTGCTGTCTGATTTAAAAAGCCATCCTAATACCGGAACATCCTTGAACCAGGGCAGGCCTTTATCGCCGCCCAATGATGTTTGCTTGGTCAATCCAGAAATGACGATTGTTTCCCCATCTTTGACAATAAGCACCGTTTGCGTTTGCTTTTTAATAATGAACGGATTTCCGTCAACAGCGCGAGTTAAATCGACTTCGTCTTTTTTTACAATGATGGTCATTTTCAAATTTTTACCATCGATTACATGCGGCGTAATTTCAAGTCGCAAAACCACATCTTCGAATTTAACTGTTCGGGTGGGAGGTGTAACAGTCGTATCGAGTGTGGAATATGGAACTTTCGATCCGTTTTCTGTGAAGGCTTTTTGATTGTCCAAAGTCGTTATTGACGGACTGGAAAGTATATTCAATTTGTTGTCGGTTTGCAGTGCCTGCAATTGCACTTCTAATAAATTCCCCCCGATGGTTCCAAATATCAACCCCAGAGAAGCAGAGGCAGCTGATGTTAGATTGGCAGCCTGCATATTGGATATAAAACCAGTTCCTCCTATACCAACTGGTCCCGAAGCGGTTGGATTTATATCCGACGTTGAACTTGTGCGAGTCCCTCCAGGATAAGCCCCAAAATTCGTTGAAGTATATTGCCCCCCCCACATAATTCCTAAATCGCGTGCCGTTGCTTTTGTTGTCTCGACAATATTAGCTTTAATCTGTATCTGTGGTGTCGGTTTATCCAGTATTTCTATAATCGGCAACATTTTCGCCAGATCATCATGCATGGCCGAAATAACCAGGGAGTTGCTGTGCTCATCAACCTTCACGGAACCACGCGGTTTTCCATCTTTATCTTTAGTCAGAAAATCATCCAGCGTCTCCTTTAGTTTTTTTGGATCGGTATAATCGATATTAATGACGACCGGCTGAAGCAGAGGCTCCACCCATTGGATATCACGCAAGCTCATTTTTTGCTTAAGATCCCGATCGATATCATCGAGCGTCATCACCCGGATAATATTGCCCTCCCAAATATATGATAAACCATAAGTTCGTAACAACCCGGTAAAGGCCTGATCCCAGGCGACACCACGGAAATCAACACTAACTTCACCTTTTATATCGTTTTTCATGAGAAGATTTAAGTCAACGGCCTTCGCCATTGCCCTTAAAACCGCCTTCAAGTCGGCTGAGCGCATGGTTAAATTAATTTTCTTGGAAGGCATCTGCTTGGCGGCACCACTGAATGTTGAAGCAGCTTGCTTTGCCGCCAGAGCCGCCATGTCTATTTTTTTCGGTTCCACACTAGGAGAGTGACCTTGCGAGTTTTCCGCCAGAGTGCTCCATTTTTCAAAAAAAGGATCATTTTTGATGTTTTTATCGGCACAACCGAAACAAGCGGCCAAAAAAATAAATGTAAACATAATATTGGAAATATTTCTAATAATCACCGAATATTTCAAGGCAAATATCCTCCAATACCATTTTTTATTCCTGAATAAGTATTTCAAGTTCACTTCCTTTAGCTTTATTGCTGATAACAACCTTCGCTGCTGTTATCTTTTTCAAAACATAACCATCTATTTCCAACTTATCGCCGATATTATACTCCAACCCGTTAATAACTGCCATTTTCTTTTTACCGACATCTACATAACCGGAATATAATATTTTGGCTACTGGATCATTTTTAGTTTTTGCATCATCTCTACTTGCCCATTCCCGGTACGAACCCTTTTCCCAAAAAGGATTTTTCCCCCAATCAGCCTCTGCTTTGCCAACAATATAGGCGTCGGCCAAGTTTACAGGATTTTTCAGCAAATCACCGGGTAGAGTGCTGATAAAGTTATTCTTTCCCGCCTGATTGCTATCTTTTACATCTTTGGGCGATTTCCCGCCGGACAGCAATGCATAGGCGGCAAACACTGTGGCCGCTATTGCGATAATAATTATTATAATTTGCCTCTTATTTAACTTTGCCATCTTTAATTTAGTTACCTAAAGCTATTAATATTTTCATGCGAAATTCCAGCGCATCGGGGTATTGCTGAAGAGAAACCTCTTCAATTTTCTCCAGGTAAGATAAATAACCTAAGCCTATGAGCATTTTCCGAAAATTAGCAAATTCTCCTTTGACTATAGCCGTATGCAAAAGGTAGTTGGAAGAACCGGTTAATGCACTTAACTCCGGAGAAACAGATACTGTCTTTAATCCGGCTTTTTCAGCAATCTCTTTAAAATCATTCTGAAATTTATTCGCCTCCTGACGAGGAAGAGTTGTTTTTACATGATTTGGTAAAATGCGCAAATCTTTCTTTTCCATGTTTTTCATCAGCATTGCATGTGTGGAATTAAGACTTTTTTGTTCTTCAATCCGATATTGTAATTCTTTTATATCTATATTTAGGGAGGCGTTATAGCGCGATAAGGGAATTATGCCGGTAAGTACAAAAAAAATTATAATACCGGAGCAAACCCCCAAGTTCCAGATAACTTTTTTCGGTATATTAAATTTAAATTTATCCACAATTATTGCTTTCCTATTTTTGCACTCATTGTAAAATGCAACACATCATTTTTTTTAAAATTAACTATGCTGTTTTTATAAACGGACACTTGGTACAACATTGGTGAATTGTTTAATTTCATTATGTACTGAGCCAGATATGAATCAAGCATACTACGGTCGCCGGTAATTACACCTTCCAGTGTTATCCCTTCTGTAATTTCTTCTTTTGCTGCCTTATCAGCTTTATCCTTAACGGCAGAGCTTACCGACATTATTATTTTTAAATTATTCAGTCGAATATTTTCCGGTGTTAAAGTTGTTATTTCTCCAATGACGGCCATCCCCAAATATCTTTGCGCATATTCCCGGGATATTTTTCTCTGCATTTTTACTTCGTCAGCTAGCTTTGTAACCTTATCCTTTGATATTACAGGATTAAACATGGACATTTCTCTTTTTAGATTTGCTTTTTGTTTATTTAAAGCAAATACCTCCACACCCTGGTAGATTATTGTTATTATACAAACAATTAAAGCAGCCGCAAATGCAGCAATAATCCCCCGATTAATTCGTCTGATGCTGATTTCTTTATTCTTTTGTTTGTAAGTGAAAATCAAATTAGGAGTGAGCTGATTATTGGAAAAAGAAAGTCCCAGAGCCGGAACAAGAGCCATACGATCGGCAAGAGGAATAGTTTCAGTTATCTGGCTTGCAGCTCGATGCTTTAAAGGATCAAATAATTCAAGCTTTACACCTAATTGATCGCTGATATAACTCGCAATAGGATCATATATATTCATCACTGATGAAATATATATTTTTTCTACTCTTTCCTTGCCGATAGCAGTTGTGTAATGTTCAAGCGTTCGCTCTATTTGGCGGGTTAATCTTTCAATTACCGGAATTATTATTTTAAATATTTCTTCTTCCTTTAAGCCGAAACCGGCATCGGTCACGCTTGATGTTTCGGCAACAGAACCAAGGCTGAATAATATTTTTGAAGCTTCTTCCTTTTCCAGTCTTAAAGAACCTTTTTTTTCTAAAAATGATTCTGTGATCGCATCGATCATACTGCTAACACCGGTTTTGATTCCGCGTGTCATCACTAGATTGTTTTTATTATAAATACTTATACGAGAAAATTCATGACCGATAAATAATGTGGCTGTCGTTCCCTCTATCGTTGGCAACCATTTCGTGCGAAAAATGTTCTGGATGGCAAAGGGAAGAATTGTTATGCCTCCCAGAGATATTCCAATATTGGAAAACGTTTCTTTGCATTTTTCAATTTCTGCTTTTGGCGCCGAATAAACCATTACTGAATGTTTCGGAATCCCCTGATCAGTGATATCTTCTTGACGCTCATAATCAAAGAGATATTCCTTTTCATCAAACGATAGTTCTTTTTTCGCCGCCCAATATATCGCATTTTCCATCTGCTTTTTTTGAACCGGTGGAATTTTTACATGCTGCATATTAACTTCACCGGCGGAGATGCTCGTCCAAATATCGCAGTTGGACGGATTGCCACATATAGAGAGGAGCGACGCTTTTAATAAAGAATTAAATTCAGGAGATCCCTTGTCAATTTTATCGTCATATTTGATTATTTTTTGATCAATTAAGGTTGGACTACCGTCAGACCCAGAAAGCGTCTTAGCTAAATAAATAAAATTATGACTGATATCAACGCCTATAGTATATTTCTTTTTATCGCGAAAAAAACTGGAGAGTTTTTGCTTGACTGGAGGCGCAGGTAAACCGTTCGGCGATGAATCTGATGTTTCCCCAATCGCATTATCAGCGTCCTCTTTCTTGCCTCGAATGGCATTGAGAAGCTTTTCTGTGGAATTAATATCGTTTTTCTTATCCGCCAAAACAATTCTCCTATTCTTTATTTTTTATGTGATTTTCATTATTATATCAACATATTTTACATAGAATTCAATTAAAACTTGAATGGCAGTTAAGTTTTTGTTAAGGAGTGCATTCTAAATATGTTCTGTGAGGATAGAATTATTTAATATGTTAAATAAAAAATGCTTTGGAATTTATGTAATATTTTTTTTATGCTGGTTCCTGTTTCCGGCACAATCATATTCCGCCATATCTCCCCGCCCGGAAAATATTCCGGATTCGATAATTTCTCTTTCTTCCGGCTATGTTCTCGTTGTTGATAAACAGTATCAAAAAATATATGCCTTCAAAAAAGATGGTGCTTTTTCCAAAGTTTTTGAATCTCCCTGTTCAACCGGCAAAAATCAAGGTGCTAAACAAAGTACCGGAGATGCCAAAACCCCTAATGGAGTTTTTTTTGCAACTAAAGTGTTGCATAACCCCGGGGCACCGGAAATATACGGAACATTAGCCTTCCCTCTTGATTATCCAACACTCTCTGACAAACGGGCGGGACGCAATGGAACTAATATTTGGATTCACGGAACAACCAAGCCCTTGTCCCCTCTTCAATCAAATGGTTGCGTCGTTTTACGTGATAGCGATTTACATCGTCTCACCAATCTTATTTATTTCAACAAAACGCCTGTCATTATTCAAGAATCCATTAACTGGATTGCTCAAAATCAAATACCATCATCAAAAGAAGAACTGGAACGTATTTTAGCATTGTGGAATAGATATTCGATAGATGCGGACATGAAGTCTTTTGATGCCTTATATCTACCTGGAGCAGAAGTAAAAGGCAAAAAAAGAGAAGAACTTATCCGTAAATTCAAATCACTAAAACCATTAAACAACCATTTTCTCCTGCAACCGCGAGATGTTTCCATATTGAGGCAGGAAAATACCGCCATAATTATGTTCGACCAAATAGTGGCGGTCAATAACGATAATTCTTTTCAGGGCGCATATACCAAGCTTGCTTTGGAAAGGTTAAACAACAGATGGTATATCGTCGATGACGTATCTGCAGCCGCAAACACGGATAAAAATATAGCACGTACAACTGCTACAACTGCCACTGTTATTTCTGCTCAAAACACTCAAATAAAAACTGAAAGCACTCCCAGTGCTAATACAAATGGCGAAGTAACCGCCTTAGTTACCAAGTGGGCAGCGAGCTGGAAATCCGGCGATATGAAAAAATTCCGGAGTTGTTATGCTGTAAATTTTAAATCGAAAAACATGAATTTGAATGACTGGGTATCTCATAAAAATGATGTCCGGAAGCGCAGTAAAAATATTAATGTTCGGATTGATAATCTTCGCGTAACATCAGATGCTATTAATGCGACAGCCTCATTTACTCAATATTACAGTTCCTCCATTCTGAAAAGCAAAAGCTCAAAGAAGTTAGAGCTCAAGAAAATAGATGGTGAATGGAAAATTCTACGGGAAACGATTTAGGGTTTAGTTTTTTATAGCATTAAATAATTGAGATAAGAAATAAAAAGGAGTTGTCCTCCTGAAAGTAAACTCCTGAATTAGGCTGGAGGCGGCATCCGGATTTGAACCGGAGAATAACGGTTTTGCAGACCGCTGCCTTAGCCACTTGGCTATGCCGCCATAAAAAAATGGAGCGGGCGAACGGATTTGAACCGTCGACGTCTACCTTGGCAAGGTAGCACTCTACCACTGAGTTACGCCCGCTCATCAAGAACGCCGGTGAATATAACGAATAGAGTCTTCTTGTCAACAAAAAAATTAAAAATAATTTTTATAGACATCTATTTTTTCCGGACAATCAATTTTGACAGAATCATTATTTTAAAAACCGAATATAAGAAATTATTTTCCAGCGCGCCGATAAAATTTTATAAAATAGTTGGCGCCAGAGTATATCGTCAACACAACAGCAACATAAAGAATGGTTGTTCCTACAAGGTGTGCGTCAACACCAAAAATAGGATAATGAATCAACAAAGCAGTTACAGCTATTATCTGCGCTAAAGTTTTTTGTTTGCCTAAACGGTCTGCCTGAATAAATAGACCTTCGGAAGAAGCAATGCTTCGTACTCCATCAACAACCAAATCCCGCATGATTGTTATTGCTACAATCCACGCAGGAATGCGACCAATGGGAATCATCAGAATCATTGCTGTATTGATGATGAGCTTATCAGCAATGGGATCGAGGAATTTACCCATTGTTGTAACGAGGTGATATTTTCGCGCGATATAGCCATCGACTATGTCCGTAATCGCTGCCGCAACAAATAGAATAGCCAGAATAAGGCTCCAGAATTCACCAGGGGATTCTAGTAGAACAAAAAGAAAAGGGACAACACTAATTCGTATTAATGTAATTGTGTTGGGCAAATTAAATATTACGCGCTTCGCAATCATCATTCCAGGCCTGGTAAAATACTCTCATGCAGATAAAATACTTTGTATTATTTTTTGGGAACTTTTTTCCAATCTTCTAAAAACATCACAATACCGTTATCCGTTAACGGATGCGTGGCTAGCTGAGCAATTACTTTAAAGGGAATGGTGGCAATATCAGCTCCCATTAGGGCAGCCTCCAGCACGTGTCGCGGATGGCGGATACTGGCCACAATTACTTCCGTTTCATATCCGTAATTATCAAATATTGTCAGCATCTGTTCCACCAGATCCATGCCATCATGGGCAATATCGTCTAACCTTCCGACAAATGGACTGACATAACGGGCACCTGCTTTTGCGGCCATTAGTGCCTGCAGAGGAGAAAAGATTAAAGTTTGATTTACATCGATACCGGCTTCTGCAAACATTCTTGTTGCTTTTAAACCTTCGGTGCAAATAGGAACTTTAATCACGACATTCTCACCTAAACGCGCAAGCTTTTTACCTTCGGCAAACATAGCTTTGGCTTCCTGACTCACAACTTCCAGACTTACCGGTCCTTTTACATTTTTAAGAATTTCTTTGACTACAGCGTCAAATCCCTTTTTTTCTTTGGCAATAAGTGACGGATTGGTCGTAACTCCATCTACCATCCCGAGGCTTAATCCCTCTTTAATTTCTTCAATATTAGCGGTATCGATAAAAAACTTCATAATTCCCCCTATTGACGCGTTTCATTGCTTTTTTCTGAGATATAAGTTTCGTAGCATTCTTTACTGCAAAAGTAATAGTTTTTACCAGCTATTTCTTTTTTATATGATTGACTTACAGGAATGTATGTATGGCATGCGGGATCTTGCACCAGATCTTCTCCTCCCGGCGGTGTTACTTTAACCGGCGAAGCATTCATTCTGAGTGATTTCGCCTGGCGAAAATATTTGATTATCCTGTACAAAAAATATATCAAAACAGAGAATATCACAAAACGGATTAACATAAACACTTCCTGCCTTAAACTATTTATCTAAGCCGTTGTTCAAAAATGACTTAGTCAGATAAATTCTGTGAACGGCATAAGGAGCCGTAACTAAATACAGGAAAAACAAGTTATTTCGTAACGGCTCCTAACAATTTTACAACTTTTTTATCGTTGAGCCGGTCTTTCAGCCCTCGTACGGAAACTCCAAAGGCGGGGTGAATAAAATAAGAGGCAATTTCATTAAGAGGCTCCAGTACAAAACGCCTTCTATGGATTTCCGGATGGGGCACATTCAAACCATCATGCTCAATTACATTTTGACCATAGAAAAGGAGATCCAAATCGATAATTCTCGGACCACCTTTTATTTCTCTCCTTCTGCCCATTTTATTTTCAATATTTTGTAAAACATACAGCAAATCATGGGCAGCAAGAGTTGTTTTAACTTCCACTACCGCATTAACAAACCAATTCTGGTTTTCTATTCCCACTGGTTCTGATTTGTAAAACGAGGAAATTCCGGTTAATTGAATTTCATTTACCCGCGAAAGTCTCTCCACTGCATCTTTGCAATTTTGCAAAGCATCTCCCAAATTGGACCCAACACCAATGTAACAGAAAATGCCTGTCAAAGTTTTATAACCATGAAATAATTAATTTTTATCCCGCAACCCTAAAACATCTTGCATATCATACAAACCATTTTTCTGATTGACAATCCATTGTGCCGCGCGAATGGCCCCTTTGGCAAAATTATCACGGTTATGAGCACGATGCGTGAATTCCAACCGCTCACCAATTCCTCCAAAAATAACAGTATGCTCACCAACAATATCGCCGGCACGAATTGTCTGAATACCGATTTCTTTCCTGGTCCTTTCTCCGATTATACCTTTCCGGGCGTAAACACCAACTTCATCGAGATTACGTTCCAACTTGTCAGCGATAACTTGCGCCATTTTCATCGCCGTACCACTGGGAGCATCTTTTTTCAAATGATGATGAGCTTCGATAATTTCCACATCATAGTCATCATTGAGAATCCCGGCACAATACTCTAAAATTTTTAACATCACATTCACACCGACACTCATGTTGGGCGCAAGGACACAGCGTGTGTTTTCAGATAATTCTTTGACCTTTTTCATTTCATCAGAGGTAAATCCTGTGGAGCCTATAACAATTGCCCTATTTTTTTCACCGGCAATTTTTAAATAATTCAGCGAGGCCTGATGGTGAGTAAAATCGATGACGACATCTGCCTGATCAATACAATCGACCAATTTATCACAAACCAGAACTCCGGTTTTCCCCAATCCCAATCCCTGCCCAACATCACGGCCAATAATGGGATGACCGGTTGCTTCCACGGAACCTACGACCGCAATATCAGTCATCGCAGAGATAAGACTGATAATTCTACTGCCCATCTTCCCACCAGCCCCGGTAACAACAACTCTGATCATAAAACAATCTCCTTACTTATTTAATCAGGCCATAATTGACCATTACTTTTTTTAATTTTTCCAAATTCGCATCGGACATTTTGCAAAGCGGTAAACGATATTCATATTGAATTTTCTCCATCAAAGAGAGCGCCGCTTTAACCGGAGTTGGATTCACTTCAATAAAAAGCGCTTCAATTAACGGGCCCATCTTGTGATGCAAAGCTTTTGCTTTGAGAAAATCATTCGCGGCAAAAGCATCAACAAGTCCTGACATATCCGAGGGTACGACATTGGAAATTACAGAAATGATTCCGGCACCACCCATTGCCAATAACGGCAATGTAAATATGTCATCGCCGGACAAAACTGCAAAATCATTCCCGCAGAGGTCAATAATATCG
This sequence comes from uncultured Smithella sp., assembly GCA_964646755.1. Lineage (GTDB taxonomy): Bacteria > Desulfobacterota > Syntrophia > Syntrophales > Smithellaceae > MVRV01. Next base: position 25,972 of record CAZYIE010000007.1, on the reverse strand, counting down.
CTCATCTGTTTGATTGATCCGGAGGCTTCTTTGATGCCGACAATATTTTTTATTAGAGATAGCTTTGCCACCATCTCCGGCAACAGATTCACGCCAGTGCGGCTTGGGATATTATAAGGCAATATGGGAATGGAAACATTTTCGGCTATCATTTTAAAATGCTGATAAAGCCCTTCCTGAGTCGGACGGTTATAGTATGGACAAACAATAAGTGCTCCATCGGCGCCTGCTTCATGGGCGTGTTTAGTCAAACGTAACGCCTCTGCCGTGCTATTTGATCCGGTCCCTGCGATAACCGGCACTCTCTTCTTCACGGCATCAATTGTTATCTCAATAACGCGATCGTGTTCTTCATGCGTCAGCGTAGCCGATTCGCCGGTAGTGCCGCAAGGCACAATGCCGTCCGTCCCATTAGATATTTGAAATTCAATTAGCTCACGCAAAGCATTCTCGTCAATTTTCCCGTCTTTAAAAGGCGTAACAATGGCAACGATTGCTCCTTTAAACATATTAATGCATCCTCCTCATGGTCAATTACTTAAAATTTATTTCTGCCGTTGATGACTCTGAACAATTTCCATTTTCTTCACACAGCATTAAACGGTAAATATATATTTTCTCTTTTATAGCGTTGGTGTCTGTAAAACTCAGAGTTCTTTGTTCTTTATCCGCAGGCATACTGGCCTTGACGTTAATTTGGCCGATTCTTGTATATGTTACCGGACAGCCTTTGCATTCATTTCCGGCAGAACCAACTTCACTTCTTTCTATGCCTATATAAGCAATCAATCCGTTTTTATCCCGGAAATTCCAGTTTAGGACAACTCCTTCTTCACGAGAAATAGCTTCCAAGTTTTGAATTACCGGTTTTTTATCCGGCATTACGGGATAAGAAACAGGATTTCCTTTAAAGCCACAACCCGTGAATACGCAAAGCAGCAATATTATTAAAAAACTATTTCTTGCCTGATTTTTTTTCAATTGCTTTGATCCTTCCCATTACCGCTGCGGTTGCCGTGCCGCCGATATGTTTACGCGAATTTACTGCTTTCTCCAACTTTATATATTCCCTGATATCGGCGCTAAAACCTTCATAAAATCTCTGATAATCCTGTAACGATAATTGATCCAGACTTTTTTTATCCTTCAGGCAATAGGCAACAATTTTTCCGACAATTTCATGTGACTTGCGGAAAGGCACGCCCTTTTTTACCAGATATTCTGCAATGTCAGTTGCCGTAGAAAATCCACCCGAAGCAGCCCTGTACATTCTGGCGGAATTAAATTTTGTCTCACAAATCATTTCCGTAAATATTTCCAGGCAAGCTTTTACGGTATCCACAGCATCAAAGAGCGGTTCTTTATCCTCTTGCAGATCACGATTGTAGGTCATAGGCAAACCTTTGAGAAGAGTCATTATCGCAAAAAGGTCCCCGTAAACCCGTGCTGATTTCCCCCGGATCAATTCAGCCACATCAGGATTCTTCTTCTGGGGCATAATACTGCTGCCTGTTGTGTAGGCATCGGAAATTTCCACAAAGCCGAACTCGTCTGACGACCATAAAATTAAATCTTCGCAAAAACGGCTCAAATGCATCATAATCAATGATGAGGCAAAAATAAATTCTGCTATAAAATCCCGATCGGCAACAGTGTCCATACTGTTTTTACTGATCTGTGGAAAGTTTAAATGCTTTGCTGTTTGCCTGCGGTCAATGGGCAAGCTTGTACCCGCTAATGCCGCAGCTCCCAATGGCAACACATTGAATCTTTTCTTGCAGTCGCTCAGTCTTTCTGCATCGCGGGCAAACATTTCCCAAAATGCCAATAGATAATGGGAAAGCAAAATCGGTTGTGCTTTCTGCATATGCGTATATCCTGGCATGATTGTTTTAATCTCACTTTTCGCTAAGATTACCAACTGTGACTGCAATGTATTCAAAACTGTCAGAATGTTATCAATCTCGCTGCGCAAAAAAAGCCTGACATCTAAAACAATTTGATCATTGCGGCTTCGGGCGGCATGGAGTTTGCCGCCTGTTTCTCCTATACGCAAGATCAATTCCCGTTCAATAGCCATATGGATATCTTCATCCGAAGGATTAAAAGAAATTTTGCTCTGATCAATATCCTGCAAAATACTTTTTAAAGCGACGGTAATTTTCACTGCTTCTTCTTTGGCAATGATACCCTGCTTGGCCAACATTGTCACATGGGCGATGCTGCCTTCGATATCGTAACTATACAACCTTTTATCAAAGTGGATGGAAGCGGTAAATTTTTCCACACTCTTAGCCGTCGGCTTTTGAAAACGTCCGCCCCATACTTTTTTCGGATTTGCCATGGAATTCATCTCCGTTTAACAGTTCCTACCCCTTCTATTGTAATTGCCAATTTGCAAGTGGCAATTACCGGCAAGGCAAGAAACTTATTTACAATGGGCTCCCCCCGTAAGATGCTCTCCCTGTCCAGAAATAACCAGGAAAATAAGTATCATTACTTTTTAATGATACTTTGTATTATCAGCCGCAAAGCGTTCAATTTAATAAAGCCGGTAGCATCCTTTTGATTATAGACCTGATCTTTTTCAAAAGTGGCAAAAGCCTCGCTGTAAAGAGAATTGGGCGATTTACGCCCGTCAACGATACAATTGCCTTTGTATAATTTCATCCGTGCTGTTCCCGTGACATTTTCCTGGGTGGCATCAATATATGTTTGCAGTGTCTGCATCTCCGGCGCATACCAGAAACCATTGTAGGCCAGCTGCGCATATTTTGGTGTCAGTGAATCGCGCATCAGCATCACTTCTCTATCCATCGTAATGGATTCCAGGGCTCGATGCGCCGCCCAGAGAACGGTGCCGCCTGGTGTTTCATAGACACCCCGAGACTTCATACCGACAAAGCGATTTTCCACCATATCGACACGTCCTATACCGTTTTCTCCGGCAATAGTATTGATGTAGTCCATGAGCTTGGCGGGAGACATTTTTTTGCCGTCAATTGCCACGGGATTACCTTTCTCAAAATCAATTTCTACATATGTTGGTTTATCCGGCGCATCCTGGGGTGATTTGGTCAATACAAAAATATCTTCCGGTGGCGCAGCCCATGGATCTTCGAGGATTCCGCCTTCATGCGAAATATGCAAAAGATTACGGTCGGAACTATAAGGCTTGGCCCTGGTCAGGGGCACTGGAATGTTATACTTCTCGGCATAGTCAAACATTGACTCCCGGGAATCGAAATGCCAGTTGACATCTTTCCAGACGGCAATAATCTTAATTCCCGGATTTAATGCATAATAAGTCAGCTCAAAACGAACCTGGTCATTTCCCTTTCCAGTGGCCCCATGCGACACGGCATCGGCTCCTTCTTTTTGAGCTATTTCAATTTGTTTCTTGGCAATTAACGGCCGTGCCAGAGAAGTTCCCAGAAGATATGTGCCTTCATAAATCGCATTAGCGCGGAGCGCCGGGAACACGAAGTCCCGGGCAAATTCTTCCTGCAAATCTTCGATGTATATTTTACTGGCTCCTGTATTGAGTGCTTTCTGTTCCAGTCCGGTCAGTTCTTCTTTTTGTCCTAAATCTGCGGCAAAGCAGATAACTTCACACTTATAAGTTTCAATCAACCAGCGCACAATAATCGATGTGTCCAATCCGCCCGAATATGCTAATACAACTTTATTAATTCCTGCTGACAAGGTCAATTCCTCCTAAAGTAATATTTCCAAGATTGCTTTTTGCACATGTAAACGGTTTTCCGCTTCATCAATTACCACTGAATGCGTACCATCAATAACATCAGCGGTAATTTCCTCTCCACGGTGTGCCGGCAAACAATGCATGACAATAGCATCTTTTTTTGCTTCTTTTAAAACTTTTTTATTGATCTGATAATTCTTAAATACTTTTTTTCTTTCTTCCTGTTCTGATTCCTGCCCCATACTTGCCCAGACATCGGTATAAAGTATATCTGCATTTTTTGCTGCCTCGAATGGATCGCGATGGAGGACAATTCCTTCTTTTGCTTCTTTCATTCCTCTGGCCATAATATGCGCATCGGGATCATAACCTTCCGGGCAAGCCAGCGCAAGCTGGAAAGGAAGTCTTGCCGCAGCGTCAATCCAGGTATTGGCAATGTTGTTGCCATCACCAATATAAGTTACTTTCAGCCCTTTATAAGAACCTTTATTTTCCTTTATTGTAAATAAGTCGCTCAATATCTGGCAGGGATGCAGAAGATCGGTTAACCCGTTAATAACCGGTATTGAAGCCGAACTGGCAAACTCTTCTACATTGGTCTGGGCATAAGTTCTGATCATTATGCCATTCAAATAACGCGACATCATCCGAGCCGAATCAGCAATAATTTCACCGCGACCGATTTGCGTATCGCGTGAATTTAAAAACAGGGCAATTCCTCCGAGCTGATACATGCCTACTTCAAAGGATATTCTCGTACGTGTCGATGATTTATCAAAAATCATTCCCAGTGTTTTCCCTTTTAAAGAAGCATGTGGTTTGCCTTCTTTCAAAGCTTTTTTAAGTCGGCGGGCCTCGTCAAATATTTTCTCAAAATCGGCAAGGTCAAGCTCATAAACGCTTAATAAATCCTTTCTCATTTGACCTCCATCACTTCATCAAGAACATTGATAACTTGATCCACGTCTTGTGTAGAAATAATCAGGGGCGGAACAAAGCGCAGAATTTTACCACCAGTACAATTAATCAGCACTCCCTTTTTCATACATTGATCGACAATATCGCCGCCTTCAATAGTAAGGCTGCAAGCAATTATCAAACCCATTCCCCTTACTTCTTGAATAATTTTATGCTTTGTCTGCAACTTCTTCAATTGAGCCAGGAAATATTCTCCCCTCTTCCGGCAAATGTCAAGCAGGCCTTCTTGAACAATCGTCTCAATTGTAGCTTTAGCTGCGGCCATTGCCAAAGGATTTCCGCCGAAAGTGGAAGCGTGATTTCCCGGGCTGAATGCCTTGGCGATTTTATTTGTCGCCAGCATCGCTCCCACGGGAAAACCATTGCCCAAAGCTTTGGCCAGAGTCATAATATCAGGCATAATTCCCGAATGTTCGTATGCGAAGAGTTTGCCTGTCCGGCCAATGCCTGTCTGAACTTCATCGACAATCAGCAGAATATCATGCCGGTCACACATTTCCCGAACGGCCGCCAAATATTGCACGTCGGGGATAATGACACCACCTTCTCCTTGAATCGGTTCCAGCATAATGCCACATGTTTTTTTAGTGATAGCAGCTTCCAAGGCACTTAAATCATTAAAGGGAACATAAGTAAAACCCTCCAGTAATGGTGTAAAACCGAATTGAAACTTCTCCTGACCGGTAGCCGTTATTGTTGCCATCGTCCGGCCATGAAAGGAATCTTTCATCGTGATCAACTCAAATTTATCATCACCTGATTTCTCATGGGCATATTTGCGCGCCAGCTTTATTGCCGCTTCGTTTGCTTCCGCCCCGCTGTTGCAAAAAAATACTTTATCGGCGAATGAATTATCCGTAAGCAGTTTAGCTAATCGGGCCTGTGGTTCGGTATAATATAAATTAGAGACATGAGTTAACTTTTCGACCTGTTCTTTCAGGGCGGCAACTACTTTGGGATGGGAGTGCCCCAAACTGCACACAGCGATCCCGGAAACAAAATCGAGATATTCCTTTCCATTGACATCCCAGACCTTCTGTCCCAAACCTTTGATCAGGACTATGGGAAACCGTTTATAGGTATTCATTATATTTTCGTTGGCCAGCGCCATTAATTCTTTTTCGTTCATTTCTTTTACTCCTTATAATACGATCTCTGTTCCTATCCCCTTATCCGTAAACACTTCAAGCAAAATGGCATGCTTAAGACGCCCATCGATAATATGAGTCTTTCTTACTCCTCCCCGCAGTGCCTTTAAACAGCACTTAACTTTGGGGAACATCCCTCCTTCTATAACACCCTGTTCTATCAAGTTGAGAGCTTCTTTATCGCTCATAGTATTGATCAGATTTTTATCTTTATCCAATACACCCTGTACATCTGTTAACAATAATAGCTTTTCAGCTTGCAGCGCAGCAGCAACTTCTCCGGCCACGATATCGGCATTGATGTTATATGTTTCCCCACTATCGCCAATACCCGTGGGTGCAATTACCGGAATAAAACTGTTTTGCGCCAGCGTAATAATCAATTGCGAATTTATATTTTTTACCTTTCCGACCAAACCGATATCGATAATTTCCGTGGGGATATTTTTGGCTTTTTCCGCGTTTAAAAAATATTTTTCAGCTTTTTCAAAAGAAAGAAAATTTATAAGTATGCATGGCA
>CAZYIE010000007.1:14215-19610 GCA_964646755.1 uncultured Smithella sp. | reverse complement strand
GTTATAAGTTTCTCCTTTATCACCTATTCCCGTGGGAGCTATTACAGGAATAAAAGCATTCTGGCTTAAAGACACAATTAATTCCGAGTTGATACTTTTTACTCTTCCCACCAAGCCGATATCGATAATTTCGGACGGCGTGTTCTTTACTTTTTCTTCACTTAGATAATATTTTTCCGCCTTAATCAAGTTACCATCCTTACCGCTCAATCCGACGGCATTTCCGCCATGTCGATTGATTAAGCCGACAATTTCCTTATTTACCATACCGACTAAAACCATTTCCACAATATCCATAGTTTCTTCATCAGTCACCCGCATGCCTTGAACAAATTTGGATTCTTTACCCAGTTTTTTTAAAAAGCTGCCTATTTGCGGACCTCCTCCATGAACAACAACAGGATTGATTCCGATGTATTTCATCATAAGAACGTCCTGGGCAAATTTATCTTTCAGCTCATCATCAATCATGGCATGTCCGCCATATTTGATGACAATAGTCTTATTATAAAATCGCCGGATATAAGGAAGCGATTCCAGTAGTATATCTGCCCGTTCCATTGAATTCTGAATATGCTCCATTATTTACCCCATTATAAAATATATCTGCTTAAGTCCTCATCCTCTACTATTTCATCGAGCTTTTCATCCACATATTTGGCATCAATTGTTATTTCCTTTTCCTCTAAATCCGGAGCTTCAAAAGAAATATCTTCGAGCAAAGTCTCCATTATGGTGTAGAGCCTGCGTGCTCCTATATTTTCTGTTTTCTCATTAACCTGCGTTGCAACTTCTGCAATTTCCGCAACTGCATCATCAGTAAATGATAATTTTATTCCTTCGGTCGCCATCATTTCTATATATTGCCGGACTAAAGCATTTTTTGGTTCGGTCAATATCCGGATAAATTCCTCTTTCCCCAGTGAATCGAGTTCGACACGAATAGGAAATCTCCCCTGTAATTCCGGAATCAAGTCCGAAGGCTTAGAAGCGGTGAACGCCCCGGCTGCAATAAAGAGAATATGATCCGTTCTCACCATTCCGTAACGAGTATTGACATTGGAACCTTCTACAATAGGCAGCAAATCTCGCTGCACTCCTTCCCGGGAAACATCCGGACCATGTGCTGAATCACTGCCGACAATTTTATCAATCTCGTCGAGAAAAACGATTCCCGATTGTTCCACTCTTTCCAGAGCGGTTTTATGAACTTTATCCATATCAATAAGTTTCTGGGCTTCTTCTTCCGCCAGTATCTCCAGAGCTTCTGGTACTTTGACAGTTCTTCTTTTCTTTTTTTGCGGAAAAGCATTACCCAGCATATCTTTTAAATTTAATCCCATATCTTCCATACCCACGGCGGAAAATATTTCAATCATCGGGCCACTTCTCGCCTCGGTTACATCCAGTTCCACCATCCGGTTGTCCAGCTTGCCATCTTTTAGCATCTGTCTCAATTTTTCTCTGGTCGCATCCTCTTTTCGTATTAGATCCTCCGTCATGGGAACATCTTCTTCGCCAACATCCGGCCCCGTAAGAATATCGCCTACTTTCTTTTCTGTGGGTTTGGGCGGAAGCAATAAATCAAGCAGTCTTTCCTCGGCAATTTCGGCAGCCTTGACCTGAACAATATCCTGTTCCTCTGATTTAACCATATTGATGGAAAGCTCAACCAGATCGCGAATCATGGATTCAACATCACGGCCGACATAGCCTACTTCTGTAAATTTAGAAGCTTCCACTTTCAAAAAAGGAGAATTATCAAGTTTCGCCAATCTGCGGGCAATTTCTGTTTTACCTACACCCGTCGGGCCAATCATAATAATATTCTTCGGCGAGATTTCATCCGCCAGTTCTTCCGGCACATTCTGCCTTCGCCACCTGTTACGCAGAGCGATAGCCACAGCCCTTTTCGCATCAGCCTGGCCGATTATATGCCGATCGAGTTTTTCGACTATTTCCCGGGGAGTTAAACCATCATTGGACATATTTTATGCAAGCTCCTTACCTTTGCTTCTTTTCTTTTCTTTTGTTTTTTCTCCATCAACTTCCAGTTCTTCCAAAATTATATGATCATTAGTATAAATACAAATTTCCGCCGCTATCTTCATTGCTTCTTTAGCGATTTCTGTTGATGATAAACTTGTGTGACGCACGAGAGCCCTGGCGGCAGACTGCGCATAAGGTCCGCCGGAACCAATCGCCATGACATCATCATCTGATTCAATGACATCACCGTTTCCGGAAATGATGAGGGAATAATCCCTACTCACGGCAATCATTAAAGCCTCCAGGTGCCGCAATACCCTGTCGGTACGCCAGTCTTTAGTTAACTCCACCGCTGCCCGCAGCAAATTGCCATTGTATTGTTCCAGCTTCTGGTCAAAACGATCAAACAGTGTAAAGGCATCAGCGGTTGCTCCGGCAAAACCGACAATGACCTCATCATTATAAAGCCTGCGCACTTTACGGGCGCCATGTTTCAAAATGGTCGTATCTAAGGTCACCTGACCATCGCCGGCGACTGTGACTTTATTATCTTTCTTTACCGCTAATATTGTAGTTCCTCGAATATGCATTTTCTCTCCCATTATTTCTGGATCCCGTGTATCGCTTCGCGTCACGGGATAAATTCGACTAAGGCTTTTTGCTACGGCTTTGCCTTGCAATAAGCCAAGACTCATTTATTTTATTGGTGCTTTGCGCGCGGATGTGCTTTGTCATAAATTTCCATCATGCGGTTAATATTCACTGCCGTATATTTTTGTGTTGTCGAGAGGCTCTCATGCCCCAGCAATTCTTGAATCGAACGCAAATCAGCTCCGGCATTTAAAAGATGCGTAGCAAAAGTATGCCGCAAAGCATGCGGGCTTATTTTTCGTCCTATACCGCTTTTTTTTGTCGCTTCATCAACAATACGGGCAATGCTGCGCACTGTTATTCTTGATCCCCGGATATTTAAAAACAGGGGACTGTTAAAAACATCCGCGTTGACTTTTTTTCTCGATTCATCGGTCTTTGCCAAATATTCTTGCAAAGCAAGCCTGGCCTGCCCTCCAATGGGGACAATTCTCTCTTTTCTACCCTTCCCTCGTACTTTAACCAGTGCCTGATTAAAATCAAGGTCCATCACATTGAGTCCGGCCAATTCACCCAACCGCAGGCCTGATGAATAAAACAATTCCAGCATTGCCAGATTACGTAAGTCCGATATTGAGTTCTTCGTCTGTGTTTTTAACAGCTCAAACATCTCATCCACTGACAGAAAATTGGGCATATACTTTTCCGTCTTCGATGTTTGGATCATATCCGCTGGATTATTTTTCGTTTTACCGTTGCGGATTAAATACTTATAAAAAGAACGCAGTGAAGATATTTTACGGTTAACTGTTACTTTCTTAACTTTCTGCCGGAAGAGATATCCCAAATAAACCCGGATAGCCTCCGTCTCCACACAGGCAATTTCGTCCCTAGTTCTGATAAAATTACTTTTTTGCAGAAATCCTACAAACTCCTCCAAATCACCCATATATGCCACCCGGGTATGCTCGGAAACATTGCGTTCTGCCGTCAGATAAGTTTGAAAATCACAAATTATATCAGTCATACTTATTTACATCTTATACTTGCCGAAATCTTCTGCCGAAAGATTTTCTAAATATTCTTTTATCTTATCTTCCTTTAACTTATCCAGATCAGTTATTTTGATGCCGAAATCAATATTGCGCGATTTTTCAATGACGCTTTCATCAACAAATATGGGCGCATGGGCTCGTAGTGCCAGGGCAATCGCATCACTCGGCCGGGCATCGATAGTAAAGCTTTGCCCTTCCCTAATTAAATAAATATTGGCATAGAAGGTATTGTTACGGATGTCGCCTATTTCAATTTTACTTATAGTTGCATTTAATGTTTTCAAACATTCATTGAATAAATCATGGGTCATTGGCCGGGAAAAGACAATCTTTTCCAGTTCAGTGGCAATAGCACTGGCTTCGAAAAGACCAATCCAGATGGGAATAGCTTTATTTTCCTGCATGTCTTTCAATATCACGATGGGCGTATTTGTAATGGGATCAATGGTCAAGCCGGATACTTTCATTTCAATTAACATTCCCGTCCTCCTCAATCAATTTGCCACGCAATGAATGTAAATATGATTTGGTAATTGTAACATCCATCAGTTTGCCAATTAACTCCTGCTCCCCTTTGAAATTGACGATTTTCCATGACCTGGTGCGTCCCATTAAATCGCTTTCGGAATTTTTGCTTTTTCCTTCAATTAATAATTCCTGCCGGCTGCCTTCCAATTCTGTATTCTTTTCCAGTGTTTGCTTATCCTGAAGATCCTGTAAAAATTTCAACCGCCGCTGTTTTTCACATTCGTTAATTTTCCCTTCCAGCTTTTCAGCAGCAGTTCCCTTCCTTTCTGAATACTTAAATGAAAACGTGGAATCAAACCTGATTTTTTTCATCATGTCAATGGTTTCTTGATAATCGCTTTCCGTTTCCCCCGGAAAACCGACAATTATATCGGAAGTTATACTTATCTGCGGACAAACTTGACGTAAACGTTCAACTTTTTTCAGATAATCTTCGGCTGAATAACCACGATTCATTAAAGCTAAAAGCCTGCTAGAACCTGATTGTACCGGCAGATGAATGTGCTCACATAGCTTTTCTTCTTCGCTAAAGCAATTAATTAACTCTTCCGATAAATCTCGTGGATGCGAGGTTGTAAAACGTATTCGTTCGATCCCGGCTACTTTGCCTATTTTTTTGATCAATGCTGTAAAATTAGTGCCATTTCCCAAAGTTTTACCATAAGAATTAACATTTTGCCCCAGAAGAGTTACTTCTTTAATACCCTGATCGGCTAGTTTCTTTATTTCTTCAATAATTTCTCCCGAAGGACGACTCGTCTCAGGACCACGTAAATAGGGAACAACACAGTAAGCACAATAATTATTGCAGCCTTGCATGATCGTAACAAATGCAATCAGTTGACCATTTACCGGGGGAGCATAAATGCCAATGGAATAGGGAGTTTTATGAAAATTAATTGAAGTAATCTTTTCCCTTTTTTTACTCACGGCAGCTACCATCTCCGGCAAAAGATGAATGTTGTGTGTCCCGAAAACAAAATCCAGATAGTGAACTCTTTTATGAAATTTCCTGCCTATATGCTGCGCCAGACAACCACCCACACCAATTATCAATTCCGGATTTTCTTCCTTTACAGATTGTCAAAAACATAGACACGACAAATTGGCGGGCGCGGGGCCGTGGGATTTCGAATAGGTAAAGAATACGGCATCTTAACCTCTTCTTTGTTTTATCCGAGGTTTGGCACGAAGGTTGCTGGATTATGTTTTCGGAAAAAGTTTTTCTTGGT
>CAZYIE010000007.1:5730-14205 GCA_964646755.1 uncultured Smithella sp. | reverse complement strand
TTCCGGATTTTCTTCCTTTAGTTTGGCGAGTCGTCCCAGTTCGCTGTAAACCTTTTGCGATGCCTTTTCTCTGATGGAACAGGTATTGAGTAATATTAAATCTGCCAGTTTCACGTTATGTGTAATTTTATAGCCGCTATCCGCAAGTAGTGCGGTCATTTGTTCCGAGTCATGAACATTCATCTGACAGCCAAATGTTTGAATATATAAGTATTTGTTTCTCATCTTTTTCAGCCTTAACTATTTGCCGATAGCATTAATATTTCAACTATAGTTAGTCAATAAGTTTTTAAGATTTTGTTTCAAGATTCAGCTCAGTGCAATAATGCTATAGATTAACATTCAGGCATAAATTGATTGGGGTAGATAAAACAATCAAGATCAAAAATATCAAATCAAGGTAGCATGGTGCTTTTCAATTTGTGGCAAAAGAGAATAATAGTCATAAAGACTTTGTTTTTACTTATTCGATGCCGAGTTTTTCAATTCGATAGCGCAAGGAATCGAATGTTACCTGCAACAGTTCACCGGCTCGTGTTTTGGACCCCTTGGCTTTTTGCAATGCTTTTTCAATGAACTTCTTTTCTATTTTTTCCAGTTCTTCATTCAGATTTATGCCTTTATCAGGAATTTCTATATGGAGGTTCGCAACATCCTTATTATTTACCGACAACAGCAAATTTTCCGGTAAAATTATATTTGAGCTCTCCATTGCTACGCTGCGTTCAATAATATTTTCCAGTTCGCGAATATTTCCAGGAAAAGCATAATCAACTAGCAATTCCATGGCATAAGAAGATATGGTTCGGACTTCTTTATTAAACTCCCGGGCATATTTCTCAATAAAATGCTTCGTCAACAACGGTATATCTTCTTTGCGTTCCCTAAGCGGCGGCACGTGAATAGGAATAACATTAAGGCGAAAATATAAATCCTCGCGAAATTCCCCTTTTTTGACTTTTTCTTCCAAATTTTGGTTGGTGGCGGATATTATGCGCACATCAACCTTGAGGTCTTCCGCACCGCCGATACGCCGGAAAGTTTTCTCCTGAACAACTCTCAAAAGTTTAACCTGCAACAGTGATGGTAATTCTCCGATCTCATCAAGAAAAATTGTTCCCCCTCTGGCCATTTCAAAAAGACCGACTTTATCAGCATATGCCCCGGTAAAAGAACCCTTCATATAACCGAACAATTCGCTTTCCAGTAAATTTTCCGGTATGCCGCCACAATTAATGACTACTATGGGCATTTTAGCTCGCGAAGAATTATCATGAATGGCACGCGCCACCAGCTCTTTACCTGTTCCGCTTTCACCAAGAATTAAAATATTTGCCGGTGTATCTGCTATTTTTTTTATTGTTGCATATATTTTCTGCATTTCTCGCGCTGACCCGATCATCCCGCCAAGCAATGTTTCTTCTTTTACCGTTTTTGTTTCATTTTTTTCTTCAACTAGACCTTTTTTAAGCAGTGCAGAATGAACAATTTTTTTTAATTCTTCATTACTGCCGCCTTTTTCCACATAATCAAAGGCGCCTTCTTTCATTGCATTGATGGCAGTTTCTCCTGAGGCATAGGCTGTAATTAAAATAACTATTGTTTCCGGGAACTGATCTTTAATGGTTTTGAGAAATTCAATACCGTCGATTTTGGGCATCTTCAAATCGGTAATTACCAGATCAAAGTCTTTTTTACGGCAAAGATTGATTGCCTTAGCCGGACCTTCGGCACTGGTCACGTCATAGCCTTCCTTTGTTAACATTATTTCCATAAACTCTCTCATTCCCTGATCATCATCAACAACTAGAATCCTCGCCATCCTATTTATCTCCTTCAATTTCATTGCCACACGGCAGCCACACCGTACAGATCGTGCCTTGATTCATTCTGCTGGTGATCTCAATTCTTCCGCCATATCCATCAACAATCCGGCCAACAATTGTCAAGCCTAAACCGGTTCCTTTATCTTTATTTGTAAAAAATGGTTCAAATACTTTCTTTAAATCTTTTTCCTCAATTCCAACCCCTGCGTCGGTTACTTTAATTTCCACAACTTCTTTATTGTGATGCAGCATTGATTTTGTTGCAATGGAAAGAACTCCGCCCTCTTTCATAGACTGGGCTGCATTTAATACCAGATTATGAATGACTTGCCGAATTTGTTCTTTATTGGCAATGGTAGTCACCTTTTCGGCCAATGAGCAGCTTATTTCTATTTTGTTTGTCCAATCATTAGCTAATTTTATATTTTCTAAAACGTCCATTGCAGTTTCATTTACATCTACTAATTCCCGGATTATAGGAATTGGCCTGGCCAATAAAAGAAAATCGCGCACAAAGTTACCCAGTTGGTCTTTACCGCGCAATACTATTTGCATCAACCTTTCATCCGTATCCTTTAAATTCAGGCTTTGCCTAAGGAGTTCTATCGAACCGGTAATTGATGCCATTGGATTTCTCATTTCGTGGGCCAGACCTGCAGCCATTTCGCCGATTAGGGCCAACCGTTTACTTTTTTCCAGAGTTTCTTCCATCAGTTTAATATCACTGAGATCCTGAAAAATCAAAATACTGCCTATCTGCTTATCCTGCTTTTCCTTCAGCGGAGAAATTGAACATCCCAGATGAATATTTTTTTCGTGGTTGCCTTTAATTATAACTTCCATTCTATTTCGAGTCTGTTTTTTTATTATTCCCGTAGTAAAAAAAGCCGCAAATTCCGGAAAAATCTCTGCCACAGGCCGGTTTGCCACCTTAGCCAGCCGAAATCCTGTAATTTCTTCTGCCGCCCTGTTAAAAGTCTTTATTGTGCCTTGTAAATTAATCGTCATAATACCTGTATCTACCGATTCAACTATGCTGCGGAAAAGCAAGTCCAGTTGATTGAATGCCGATTCTCTTTCCTGGAGCAGAAATCTTGCCTTTTTTTCCTGTTCGACAACAAAGCTTGCCAAAAAAGCTAATATATAAAATGATACTATGTGCACCAGTATCCGGATAAAAACATCTTCGGCTGTAAAGTCATTTTTATATTCCACTGTGGAAATAGGGGGAATAATTTTGTAAAATTCGAAATCCAGGAGTAACCCATAGAATATGCTTGCTGCCGAAGCTATTATCAAGCCACCATAGCGTCCAAGAAATATTACCGAGTATATGATTACCAAAGTATACAAAACAGAATAATTACCGCGCAAACTTCCTGTAATATATACAATCAGAGTGACTAAAAGCACATCAACGGCCAACTGTAAGTAGATATTTATTCTTAAATCTCTAAATATTTTCAAAAGCAGAATGTAGGCGATGGAGAAAAAGTAAGTTGCTGCAATGATAAAATAAAGAAAATTGAGAGTGCTTACGGAAACCGGAAACCCTGTTTTTTTTATATCAATGAAAATGGCCACACCTAAAAATAAGGTGATGATGATCAGCCGGAAAATGATTAATAAACGCAGACGCGATTTATTTTTTTCCTCTGTTGGCATTTCAATATCTGCTATCATTGTTCGGCGACATCCTTTTTTAACGCAACATACTGTATATCATGCTATAATATTTTAGCCTTTTTGGCTAACACTTTGATAGAATTCCGGGGAAAGACTTTGCAACTAATGAGGCGACCGTTAATTTTCCCATTTATCGGACTTATTGCCGGAATTATTACCGGCAATTATTTTAATCTCCCCTATACCTTTTTGCTCGGCAGCCTGATTTTTATTCTTATTTTACTATTGGCGTCTCAAAGGAAAAAGTGGTGGACCGCCGGATTTTTATTCATTTTATATTTTGCATTTATTCTTGGTGCTTTTAATATTTCGAAACAACAATATTACATGCAGTCAGATCAGCACTTATTGCAACATATTGATTCCAACAGAAAAACCCTAGAAGGAATCGTCATTGAAAGTCCGTCTTCTTATCCCGATAAAAATATTTTAATTGTCCGTTGCGTAAGACTAATTAAAAATGGATCTTATATTCCGGTAACCGGTAATCTTAGACTGGTAATTCCGACTGATTTGAACTTCTCTTACGGTGATTTTATTCGTTTTCATTGCGTGTTAAAAAAAATACAAAGCTTCCAGAATCCTGGCGGCTTTGATTATGAGCGTTATCTCAACCGGCAGGGTATTTATGCAACAGGATTTGTGGCCAACAGTTCCGGAATAATTACACTTCGGGAAAACTCTGCAAGCTACCTCAAATTACGACTGGAATTGTTTCGGATGTATTTAAAACAGATTATTTATAAAAATGCCTCCTCACCGCAAAGAGAAATCATAGAAGCCATGACAATTGGCAATCAAACTGGAATCCCGGCAGATACTCGTGATAACTTTAATAAGACAGGTACATCTCACATTCTCTCCATTTCCGGTCTGCATGTCGGAATGGTTGCAGCGATAGCATTTTTCTTTATCAGTATTCTTTTAAAATCATCCGAATATCTGATGCTCAGATTAAATATAATAAAAGTAGCGGCGCTAGCGGCATTTGTTGTGGTAATAATTTATGCCTTAATTGCCGGCATGGGTATTACCGTTATCAGAGCGTCTCTGATGGCACTGTTTTTTTTAATTGCGTTAATATTTGGTAAACAAAGAGATCTTTATAATACACTGGCGCTGGCGGGTTTGATTATTCTGATTATCTCACCGGAAGCTCTTTTCGATATTTCTTTTCAACTCTCTTTTATGGCTGTTCTGGCTATGATTTATATCGTCCCGCGCTTTAATAATCCGCCTTTTCAGCAAATCGTGTTTCTCCCTGTCTGGGGCAAACGTGTCATCAGTTATCTCTACATATCGATAGTCGTTTGTCTGGCAGCAACAATCGGAACTTTACCTTTGATTATCTTTTATTTTAATCGGGTTTCGTCGGTGACAATTATCGCCAACCTTATCGCCGTACCTCTCTTGGGCACATTAACCCTGGCAATAACCATGCTTTTTCTTCTTGCCGCATTCTTCTCGCCGGTACTAGCCGGTTATATAATTAAGATTGCTTCTTTCTTTGTCCAGATATCTGTAGAAATAATTAATAAATTAGCGGCACTACCCTGGTCTTCATTTAGCTTTACCAAACCGAATATCCTGGAAATTTCTATTTTTTATCTATTCCTGATTCTTCTTATTCAATTTACCGACACTCAAAAAGGCACGGACAATAAAAAAGTGTATTTCCGGCGGCATCCTTTGATATTGAGATTTTCATTGCTCTTGGTCATGATATTTTTTATCGGCGACGCCATTTATCTGGCCTGGAAGGATAAACTTTCTCCCAATTTAAGAATAATCGCGATAGATGTCGGTCAGGGGTCTGCTCTTCTGGTACGTTTTCCCGGCGGAGAAAATATGCTGATCGACGGTGGCGGTTTTGCAGACAGCTCTTTCGATACAGGCAAAATGATTATTGCCCCCTATCTTTATTCCGAGAGAATCAACAAAATTGACAGAGTGATCCTTACTCATCCGCATCCTGATCACATGCTTGGTCTTTTCCATATTCTGGAAAATTTTAATGTTCAGGAATTCTGGAGCACAGGAAGAGTCGGCGATGATGAAGATTATCAAAAACTACTGAAAATAATTTTGGCGCGAAAAATTAAGATGATTTCATTGTCGGCAGGAGCATCTGTTAAGAAAATCAATAAAGTGGAAATAAATACTTTATGGCCCCATCATCTATCAGTGTTAAACACAAAAGAATTATCGGATGCCGATATCAATGACACATCCCTGGTATTCCGAATTATATTCGGCAAAGTATCTTTCCTTATTACCGGCGATATATCGGCTAAAATTGAAAATATACTTGTGATGTCAGGAACGGATCTGAAAAGCAATGTCCTCTTCGTTCCTCATCACGGATCCGTCCATTCCAGCAGTCGTGATTTTATCAACAAAGTGGCTTGCCGCTATGCAGTAATCAGTGCGGGAAAAGGAAATGCTTTCCATCATCCCCATCCATTGACACTGGATCGCTATCAGGCGGCACAAGTACAAGTTTTGCGGACAGATCGAGATGGAGCGGTAACCCTGACAACAGACGGCAACGAATTGTCCGCACAAACCTTTGTTAAACACAGGTAAGTCCTCGCCGGTAAAACGCATTTTTTATTGCCAAGCTCAGCTTTGTATGCTAATCAAATTTTTTAATAATTCATAAGGTTCCTATGGAAAAAATTACTGTAATCAAAGGTTTTAAAGATATCTTACCGGAAGATACTCCTAATTGGTGTCGGGTGGAATCAATTGCGAGGCAAGTTTTCGGCTCTTTCGGGTTCCGCGAAATTCGCGTACCGATTATGGAAAAAACCGAATTATTTAAAAGGAGTATTGGCGAAACTACGGATATTGTAGAAAAGGAAATGTACACCTTCGCCGACCGCGATGACGAATTATTAACATTGCGTCCGGAAGCTACCGCTTCTGTTATTCGCGCTTATATTGAGCACAATATGCAGTCTTTAGAACCGGTCACCAGGCTTTTTACGATTGGACCAATGTTTCGCCGGGAAAGGCCGCAGAAAGGCCGCTTCCGTCAATTTAACCAAATCGACGTCGAACTATTTGGTGATGATAAGCCTCAATCTGATGTAGAAGTTATTTTAATGCTGATTCATTTTTTGGAAGCGACAGGACTTTCCGAACTTGCTTTGGAAATTAATTCTCTGGGCTGTAAAGCATGCCGTCCTGCTTTTTCACAGGCGGTTGTAAATTATTTAAAAGGATCTGAAAAAGAACTTTGTCCTGATTGCCAAAGAAGAATGACAACAAATCCCCTGCGGGTTTTCGACTGCAAAGTAGAGAGTTGCAGCTCTATAATTGCCAAGGCTCCCAGAATATTAGACTATTTATGTACTGGCTGCAAAGAGCACTTTGCTGATGTTAAGTCCTATTTGAATGATTTGAATGTTCAATACGCAATTAATCCAACAATGGTGCGCGGACTGGATTACTATGTAAGAACCGCTTTTGAGGTGAAATCAGGATCACTCGGTGCGCAAAATTCTCTCGCGGGCGGAGGTAGATATGACGGCCTGGTTAGTTCCTTAGGCGGACCGGAAGTTGCCGGGATTGGCTTTGGTGTGGGATTTGAACGTCTTCTGGCATCGCTGCCTGATATTGAAGTAGCCAAATATAAGACGGATTTATTTATTGCCGCATTGGGTGCCCGTGCTCAGAAAATCGGTTTTATCCTGTCTTGCGAATTGCGCCGGGCTGGTATTGCTACAGCCATGGATTATTCCGACAAGAGTTTAAAAAGCCAGATGAAACGCGCCGACAAATTAAATAGTTCCTATACGCTTATTTTCGGCGATAAAGAGATTGATGAAAAACGTCTCGACCTAAGAAACATGACCACTAAAAACCAGCAGGTTTTGTCCTTAGAAAACTTACAAGAGACGATAATTAACATTTTAACAGAGAGGTAATCGATTTTGGCTAATTTCTTAACAAAAGATAAAAGGACGCATTACTGCGGAGATTTAAAACAATCAGACGTGGACAAAGAAGTGATTCTAATGGGCTGGACACACCGCAGGCGTGACCATGGCGGTGTAATTTTCGTCGATTTACGTGACCGTGAAGGAATCGTGCAAGTTGTCTTTAACCCTGATGCCGGAGGTTCTGTCCATGATCAGGCCCACAAAATCCGCTCTGAATTTGTTCTGGCAGTCAAGGGAACAGTTCGTAGAAGGCCGGCTGGTATGGGAAACCCTGCGCTGAAAACCGGTGAAATTGAAGTAATTGTTTCGGAACTGGAAATAATGAATGAATCCAAGACGCCTCCATTTTCTTTTGATGATACTGAAATCTCGGAAAACATTCGGCTCAAATACCGCTATCTGGATTTACGCCGTCCGTTAATCCAGCAGAATTTGTTTTTACGGAGCCGGATTGCCGCATCTACTCGCCATTACTTTGAGCAAAACGGGTTTATTGAAGTGGAGACGCCGTTTCTGGGGAAAAGCTCTCCAGAAGGCGCACGTGATTATCTTGTGCCCAGCCGTATCAACAAAGGCACATTTTATGCGCTGCCGCAATCGCCTCAGATATTTAAACAATTGCTTATGGTGTCTGGTTTTGACCGTTATTATCAAATTGTGAAATGTTTCCGCGATGAAGATTTACGTGCCGACCGTCAACCGGAATTCACACAAATTGACGTCGAGATGTCCTTTATTACGGAAGAAGACATTATGCAAGTTATGGAAGGATTGATGGCCAAGATATTTAAAGACTGCCTGGGACGGGAAATTAAATTGCCCTTACCCCGGCTTGCCTACTCTGAGGCAATAAGCCGTTACGGCAAAGATAACCCCGATGTGCGTTTCGCCATGGAACTTGTTGATCTTACCAATATCGTTAAAGATTCCGGATTTAAGCTCTTCGGGGAAGTTGCCGCCTCCGGAGGGATGATCAAAGCCATTAAAGTAGAACAGGCCGCCAGCCTCTCGCGCAA
>CAZYIE010000007.1:1208-5720 GCA_964646755.1 uncultured Smithella sp. | reverse complement strand
CTGTTTACGGAGCAAAAGGACTGGCCTGGGCAAAAGTTAACGCCACCGATTGGACATCGCCGATATATAAATTTCTCCGGCCGGAAGAAATCGAAAAAATATCTAAGGCAATGGGAGTGAAGGAAGGCGATATAATTTTCTTTGTCGCCGATACACCCCGTGTTGTTAATGATTCACTGGGCAATTTAAGATTACATCTGGCCAAAAGATTAAATTTAATCGATCCCGAGACACTGGCGTTCACCTGGATTACTGAATTCCCGCTGATGGAATATTCGGACACTGAAAAGCGTTTTGTTTCCACGCATCATCCGTTTACGTCTCCATTTCTGGAGGATTTGCCGCTCCTTACTTCTCAAACAGGAAAAGTTCGGGCGCGGGCCTACGATCTTGTGTTGAATGGCTCGGAAATCGGCGGTGGCAGTATTCGTATTCACCGCAAAGACGTGCAGGCGCAAGTATTTGCCGCTCTGGGCTTATCCGACGAAGATGCCCGCTCCAAATTCGGTTACCTGCTCGAAGCGCTTGAATACGGCGCTCCGCCGCACGGAGGACTAGCTTTCGGACTCGACCGGCTGACAATGATTATGACTTCAGCCGAGTCTATCCGTGATGTCATTGCTTTCCCCAAGACACAAAAAGCCTCCTGCCTGATGTCTGATGCACCTTCTAAAGTAAGCATCGAGCAATTGATGGAACTTTCGATAAAAATTGTTTAAACGTAATTCAGTGGAGAGAAATAAATGATAAAATGGAATAAAGAAACAAGGTTACTCCATCAACAACAAGGAAAATTCTGCAAATTTGAATTAAAAGATGTTGATGAGCCTAATTTACTCAAAGACATATTTCCTTATAGTGAAGTCAGCAAGATTGTTTTTGACAATAAAATAATTCCGATCAGTCCACCGGAAGATATTTTTATTACCGACACAACCTTTAGAGATGGTCAGCAGGCTCGACCGCCCTATTCTGTCGAACAGATTGTCGAAATATTTAAACTTCTGCATAAACTGGGAGGCCCCAATGGTGTCATTCGGCAGACCGAGTTTTTCCTTTACAGTAAAAAAGACCGGGAGGCTGTTGAAGAGTGTGTTAAACTCGGATTTAAATATCCGGAAATGACCGGTTGGATTCGGGCGGCAAAAGAAGATGTCCGTTTAGTTAAAGAAGCCGGATTGAAAGAAACAGGATTGCTCACGTCTGTTTCCGATTACCATATTTTTCTTAAACTGGGTAAGAAGCGAAGCCAGGCGATGAATGATTATCTGGGCATTGTTAAATCAGTTCTGGATTTGGGTATTATACCCCGCTGTCATTTTGAAGATGTTACCCGGGCAGATATTTACGGCTTTTGTATTCCCTTTGCCACCGAACTAATGAAACTTCGGGAAGAAAGCGGCATCGACATTAAAATTAGACTTTGCGATACCATGGGCTATGGCGTAACATATCCGGGAGCTTCTCTCCCCCGCAGCGTAGACAAACTGGTACGAGCTTTCATCGAGGACGCCGGTGTTCCCGGCAATCTGTTGGAATGGCATGGACACAATGATTTTCATAAAGCAATGGTCAATGCCTCTACTGCCTGGTTATATGGCTGCAGTGCAGCAAATTCTACCTTACTGGGGCTGGGTGAACGAACGGGCAATCCGCCCATTGAATCATTAATTATGGAATACATTGCCCTCAAAGGACATAATGATGGCATCGACACAACGGTTATTACGGATATCGCCGAATATTTTGAAAAAGTAATTGGAGTTAAAATACCGCATAACTATCCTTTTGTCGGTTCGGAATTCAATGTTACCAGGGCTGGTGTCCACGCCGACGGCTTGATTAAATGTGAAGAAATTTACAATATCTTTGATACAAATAAAATCTTAAAAAGGCCTATCGTCACAATGATCACTGATAAATCCGGCAATGCCGGTATTGCCTTCTGGGTTAATCAGCGCTTTAACCTCAAAGACGAAAACGCCATTGATAAGCGACATCCCGGCGTTTCTAAAATAAATAAATGGACTACAGAGCAATATGATTCCGGTCGCCAGACAAGTATTTCTCCGGCAGAACTGGAGAAAAAAGTGCGCAAGTATATACCGGAACTCTTTATGTCCGAACTGGAAAAGATTAAAGTCACTGCGGCTAAAGCCGCCGTGGCTGCTGTAAGCCAGATTATTGAGCATACGGAAATGCAATTCATGAATCCAGATGTACAAGAACCTCTGATGCAGGAATTTGTTGATGAACATCCTTCCATTCAATTTGCCTACATAGTAGATATGAATGGCCGCAAAACGACAAAAAACATTACGAACATAGCCGACCGAGCTAAGTACGAAAACTATGGCGTTGGAACTGACCAGTCAGACCGGGAATGGTTTATTAAACCTCTGCAGACGGGCAAAGTTCATGTTACTGATTTTTTTATATCTAAAATGACCGGTGTGCTCTGTTTTACTGTCTCGGCGCCTCTGGTTGACGCTAAAGATGAAATGATCGGTATCTTCGGAGTTGATATTCAATTTGAAGACTGGGTGAAGAGAGCCGAAGAGATGGATGACACAGATCAAATTGCTCTTCGCGCTGAATACGAAGAAGCAAAAAGCAAAGCCAGGCATGGCCGCCACTGATTTTAATTAGTATCTTTAACAAATAAGAAAGCTGAAGCGTTATTCTATTAATTAAACGCTTCAGCTTTTTTTATACCACATTTGTAAGCAGTGTTAATTAAAACCAAAGATTGTGCTTTACCAGGTAATCCCCTGCTCCCTTAAAAAATCTTGCGCCTTTTGATAGCCTAATCTGGCTGCAATTTTGTAATCGTCGAATGCTTGTTTCCTGTTGCCTGATTTATGATGTGTAATCCCTCTATTATAATATGCTTCAGCATATTGTGGGTTCAGCTCAATGGCCTTGTTAAAATCATTTATTGACTGCTCGTTTTTATTGAGCCGATAATTTGCGCCCCCACGATTATTATAGGCCTGTGCATCTTGCGGATTTAATTCAATCGCCATATTATAATCTTTTATAGCCTGATTATTGTTGCCAAGTTTATAATATGCTACTCCACGGTTATAATAGGCAGTTGCATCATTGGGATTAAGCTCAATTGATTTGTTATAGTCATTTATGGACTGATTTAAGTTGCTGTATTTATCTTGCTTTCCGCGAATAGCATTAAGAAGTTTTTCAGTAGAATTAATGTCGTTTTTACCTGCCAATAATTTTCTCCTTTTCCTTTGCTTACGTAATTTTTTCTATATCATTATTTTAACAGGCGAGATTTATACAGCAACATAAGGTAAAAAGCAAGAAACGCAATCCGATGGTTTATTATGTAATAAATTGAACCATCGTAACAAATATAAAAGCTGAAGCGTTATTAAATCAGCTAACGCTTCAGCTTACTTAAACTTTTTTGTATTCCTATTTAGCTGCTTTTTGCAGATCTTTTACCTTATCTGTTTTTTCCCAGCGGTAATTATCCATAAAGAATGTGCGGGGAATTTTACGGTAAATAGCTCCATCCAGCAGGCCAAATTTTGTAATCATACCTTCCGGCGTCAGATCAAAATTATCTTCGATAATTTTTTCCAGTCTGTCATCGGAAATTTTCCCTGTGCCGAACGTGTTGACGTACACGGAAAAGGGTTTGGCGATACCGATGGCATAAGCCAGTTGGACCGCACATTTGGAAGCCAGTCCGGCAGCTACAATATTTTTGGCCACATAGCGAGCGCCAAAAGCTGCGGAACAATCGACTTTCTCCGGGGTCTTATTGACGACCGCGCCTCCGCCCAATTGAGCACCGGGATATCCGCCATAAAACTGCACAACCAGTTTGCGGCCGGTAACACCGGAATCAGCTGCGCTGCAGGAATTGATGGCGTTCCATTCGCCTGTTGGATTGAATAAAAATTCCGTCTTCTTATCCACAAAATCTTTCAGACAATCAAAAGCAATTTTCTTTGCTTTGTCGCGTACATTGCTGCGAGCTCCTTTGACAAAACGGTAATCAATTGAGTTGGACATGAGCACTTTGGCTACACGTAGAGGTTTCCCTGTTTTGGTGTCATAATCAACGGATACCTGCCCTTTCCCATCCGGCGCAAAAATCGGGTCCTGACAAAACTCAAAAGCCCGCATCATTTTATTGACCAGAACATAAGGAAGAGGAAGGAGTTCCGGCGTTTCGTCACAGGCAAAACCATACATAATGCCCTGATCGCCCGCCCCGATTTCCTTATCTTTGTTCAAGAGACAACTTGTGCCCTGATTAATATCCGGCGACTGCGGAATTATGGCATTAAGTACACCCATTAAATGCCCGTTTAAGCCGACTGCGGCGTGGTTATAACCGAGCTCGATCACGGAGTCCCTGGCAATCTTATCAATATCGACATAAGCTCTTGTCCTGACCTCACCGCCGACTAAACATATTCCCTTACCTAAAAAAACCTCAATGCCGCAATGTGGCATGTTTGCCAAGGTAAGCTTCAT
>CAZYIE010000007.1:0-1198 GCA_964646755.1 uncultured Smithella sp. | reverse complement strand
TCATTTTCTTTTCTTCATCGAGGATTGCCGCGATGACATTGGCCGCTATAATATCCGCAACCAGATCAGGATGACCTACTTTGACACCTTCCGACGAAATCTGCATAGTATTTATCTCCTTACTTGATTTTTATGCGGGTTTAGTTAATTGCAAATAAGAAAACCCGCGCTAAAGCACGGGTTGATTTGAAGGATTCATTGATCTTCAGTGCTTTAGCACATTTATAAAGCGGAGCAATTTACGTTTAAATCACCGCTTGGTTGTTACCATAGCACACAAAAACATAAAATCAAGAAATAATTATTGATCCCCCAATAAAATTAATAATACCTTGACATCAATAATCGTCTCCTGTCTTATACAAAACACTTTACCTGACGCAGATGGGGAGACTTACGATGCAATTTATCAGCCATGGTCCGGGGAGAACCTGGGTAAAAACAATGGTTAAACTTTTCTGGCCATTGATTATTGCCGGCAAACGATACAGCAATGTCCCAGTTCTAAAGTGGCTGATTTATCCTTTTTTCATGAGGCCACACAATGAACTCTCGTCTATTCCCATTAATGTTGAGGTCAAGGGGCCGGACAGTGTCGTCCTGCCTCGCCGGGTTATTCAAAGACTTTTGACCGAAGTGGATGAAAAATTTATTTTTGATGAATGCATCTGCCGGAGGAATAATAACGTAGCTTCGCCACCGCAGAATATCGGGTGTATGGCCTTGGGTCCCGCCATCCGGCGCATTCATCCCAGCCACGGGAAAATGGTCAGCACAGAGGAAGCAATCCGTCATGTTGATCGCGCAGCTGCAGCAGGATTGATTGCCAATGTCGCCCATGTCTGGATTGATCCGGTTGCTTTTGGAACGAGTTTTCGTAATCTCATGTTTATCTGCTACTGTGATGATCATAACTGTCTTTACCGGACATATATGAAAAACAGAGGCCCCTCTCTTGAGGGCGCCTATCAGCGTCTTCCCGGAGTATCGGTTGCCGTCGATAAGAGCAAGTGCAGTGGATGCGGAGAATGTCTGGAGCAATGTTTCCTTGCTAATATCACTCTTGTAAACGAAAAGGCAAGCATTGGCCGATCATGTGCCGGTTGCGGTCGCTGTGTTGAAAGATGTCCGAACGAGGCCGTCACTCTCTCCATTGAAAGCGAAGAAGCTCTCTATTCCGATCTCGTTAAATGGATCA
>CAZYIE010000006.1:87530-104302 GCA_964646755.1 uncultured Smithella sp. | reverse complement strand
TTTAGTGGCGCGGCGCAAGTTTGCGACGTTAAAGAGTTTCCTGAATTACATCGGCGTGGAAGGCGACAGAACCATGTTTACCTGGGTTTCCGCCTCCGAAGGCGACAGATTCGCACAGGTTATCAAAGGTGTTACGGCGAAAGTAAAGGCACTGGGACCGGCCAATAAATTGATTAAGAAGATTGGATAGTCTTGTTCATAAAAGATAATTAAATTTAACGGGGAAATCATCACTGTGGAAAACATCGAAACAAAATTACGGGAAGAAGCAAAAAGGCTGCTTTTGGAAAAGAAAGCCGAAGTGATCATCGGTTATGAAAAAGGCACGCTTCCGTTAACAGCAACACCTTGTTTTATCACGAAGCCGGAAGAAGCCGACAAACTTGTCTGGAATAATCTCTGCACGCATAATCTGGCCAAGTTTGTGCACGATCAGATCACGGCGCATAAGAACTCACAAAAGCGTGTCAAACCGGAAGATCGGAAGAAAAAAGTCATAGGTGTAGTTGCCCGCGGCTGCACGACACGATCTCTCATTATTCACCTGCAGGAAAGACAATATGAGCGCGATGAAGTTTGCATTATCGGCGTTCCCTGCGATGGTTATGTGGATGGCAAGGCGCTGAAAGTTAAAATCAGCGGTGCGGATATTGTTGATGGGAATATTGATGGCGGTCAGATCAAAATGAAGACATCCGACGGTGAGAAAACTGTCGCCCTCAAGGATGTATTGGCTGATAGTTGTGCAACTTGCCGTTTCAATAACCCAGTAATATCTGACACTATGATCGGATCACCCGCTCCGGCGATGAATCCCGACGCTGAATACAACGATGTGAAGGAGTTTGAAGCCAAGCCAATTGAAGAGCGCTGGGCATATTTCAACAAGGAAATGGAAAAATGCATGCGCTGCAATGCCTGTCGCCAGGCCTGTCCGTCCTGCTACTGCCCGACTTGTTTTGTTGAACAGAGTCAACCGCAGTGGGTGGGCATCGGTGAAGACAAGAGCGATACCCAGGTGTTTCAGTTGATGCGCCTTTTTCACATGGTCGGGCGGTGCGTGGATTGCGGGTCCTGTGTTTCGGTATGTCCGATGGGTGTGGATTTAAGAAAGTATCTCAAGAAGATAGACAAAGATTGCTGGGAAATGTTTGGCAACCGCGCGGGCTCCAGTATGGAAGATATGCCGCCTTTAGGCAGGTTTGATGAACACCACGATAAACAGGATTTTATATACAACCCGTAATTGTTTGATATGATGGAGTTTACATGGAAACTTTTCTGGAAGAAGTAAACAAAAAGATACACGGTGTGCCGCTGCAGGCCTGTTATCACTGCCGGAAGTGCACGGCTGGTTGTCCCGTTGCGTCGCACATGGAATACAACCCCAACAAGATTATCAAGATGATTCAGAACGGACAGAAGGACAAGGTCCTTAGCAGTTCGACAATCTGGCTTTGCCTGTCTTGTGAAACTTGCATTACCCGTTGCCCCAATCAGGTGGATATCGCGAGAATGATGGATGTGCTTCGGCAGATGGCCATTGAGGAAGGCGTTGCTGCGAAAGAAGCAAATGTCCTGAAGTTTCATGAAGCGTTTCTTTCCAGTATCAAGTTTGGCGGCAGGGTCCACGAGATGTTGATGACGGTCCATTACAAACTCAAGTCCGGTGATTTATTCTCTGATGTGGATATCGCCCCGAGTATGTTTATGAAAGGAAAACTTTCGCTTCTGCCGCCGCGGACCAGGGATTTAAAATCGGTAAAAAATATTTTTGAGAAAACGAAAGCAAGATAATGCAAAAAACCGTATCGCATCAGCCGTTGCGATGGCGGATGCGACGAAGTAACAAGTATAGAAGGAGGCTACTCTCTTGAAATTTTCATATTATCCAGGCTGCTCGCTGCATGGGATGGGAAAAGAATATGATCAGTCCATGAAGGCCGTCAGTCGAGCCCTCAACATCGAACTCAAAGAAGTTGACGATTGGTCCTGCTGCGGAGCATCCGCCGCACACAACACGAATTTCGATTTATCTATTGCACTTTCTGCTCGCAATCTCATTAACGCGGAAAAAGACGCAATGGATGTTATGGTTCCCTGTGCCGCCTGTTTCAATCGTTTCAAAATGGCTGAACATCATTTAAAAGCTGACAAAGATCTCAAGACAAGGATTGAAGGTGTATT
Organism: uncultured Smithella sp.; assembly: GCA_964646755.1. GTDB lineage: Bacteria > Desulfobacterota > Syntrophia > Syntrophales > Smithellaceae > MVRV01. The sequence continues at coordinate 102,115 of CAZYIE010000006.1, read as the reverse complement.
GGGTGCGAAGTATCAGGGTGGGATCGGCATTCGCAATCCCATTGATATTATCTACAATGAGATCGGAATTGACGCATTGGGCGCAAAAGTCGTCAAACCGCTTGCGGGATTAAAGCCGGTTTCTTATTACGGCTGTCTCCTGCTTCGACCACCGGATGTTTGCCAGTTTGAAAATTACGAAAATCCTTATATGCTCGATAAACTGATGAGCTCTGTTGGGGCGGATGTGAAAAACTGGTCATACAAGACGGACTGCTGCGGTGGATCGCTGTCGGTCAGTAAAACAGCCATTGTTGTTGATATGTGCGACAAACTGATGGCAGGGGCGAAAGAAGCCGGCGCAAACTGTGTGGTTACGGCCTGCCCGATGTGTATGGCCAATCTGGAAATGCGACCAAGTCCAAATATGAAAATGCCGGTGTTTTATTTTACGGAATTGATTTCACTGGCACTAGGTCTTTCCGGAGCGGCGGAGACCTTTAAAACACATTTGACTGATCCTCAGCCGCTGCTGAGCCAATTAAGATTGATATAAGAAATGATGCATTTATAGACAAGATGCTTTTGAAATTGGAAAGTTGGGAAAAATAATAAATTAGGGACAATTATGGAAAAACGTTTGATCAAAAAAGATGCACTTGCGGGCATTGCCAAGAAAATGGCCGGAGATTTCCTGGTTTGGGCGCCGGTAAAAAAAGAAGACAACGTTCTTTTTGAACCACTGCAAAAGGATGGCGAACCATACTTTGCGTATTTGAATTCCAAAAACGCACCGAAAAATGTTTTCTTCCCACACACGGAAGCCATGATGAAATTTACCCGCACGACAAAAGGCATGGTGTTTTCGTCAGAAGAAAACAAGGCTGATCAGTCGGTACTGTTTGGTGTGCGCCCCTGTGATGCACACAGTTTCGCGCTCCTGGATATGCTCTTCGATCAGGAAAAATATAAAGATGGTTATTATATAGCTAAAAGACAAAGCACGACGGTTATCTCACTGGCTTGTGTGCAGCCGCCCTATGTTACTTGCTTCTGCACGTCGGTAGACGGAGAGCCTGTTGGTTCGGAAGGAGCAGATATTCTGTTGACGGATATAGGCAGCGACTATCTTGTCGAGTTTATTACCCCCAAAGGAGAAAAACTGGCCCAGTATTTTGGCGAAGCAAAAGCGGATGCTGCTGCGGAAGCAAAGAAAAATGAAATCGCGGCTAAGGCCAAAGAGGCGATCACATCCAAAATTCCGGCGCATGAAGTCAAACCAATTCTGGATAAAAATTTCGATAATCCCTTCTGGAACACAATTCACGGTAAATGTCTGGCCTGCGGGACATGCACCTACTTTTGCCCCACCTGTCATTGTTTCGACATCAGCGATGAAGTCAAAGGTTCTGATGGAGTGCGCATACGGTCATGGGATTCCTGCATGTTCCCGCTGTTTACCAAGGAAACATCAGGTCACAATCCGCGTACCTCTCAGAAGGAAAGATGGCGTCAGCGCACGATGCACAAGTTTAAATATTATGTGGACAATTTTGACGCGATTGCCTGTGTCGGCTGCGGACGTTGCGTCATGTCTTGTCCCGTAAATATTGATATTCGTAAAGTTGTAGAAGATATTTCAAAACTATAAATAGGGAGTTAGTAATGCAAAACCCGTATATACCTTATCCGGTTGTGGTGGATAAAATCATTACTGAAGTCGATACCAAAGACATTAAAACATTCCGATTCAAGTTTATCAATCCAGAAGATGAAGCAAAGTATGCTTATATCCCCGGCCAGTTTGGCGAACTGTCTATTTACGGAAAGGGCGAATCGCCTATCGGTATCGCTTCTTCTCCGACGCAAAAAGGCTATGTAGAATTTACTGTCCAGAAAGCCGGTGTTGTCACTTCGGCGCTTCATGAAATGGAAGAGGGCGAAGTGATGGGACTCCGGGGGCCGCTCGGTAATTCCTGGCCGCTGGAATTTCTGGAAGGCAAAAACATTGTCATTGTCGGCGGCGGATTTGCATTTACCACACTGCGTTCGCTGATCAATTACATGATTTACGGCGAGAATCGCAAACGTTTCGGCAAGATCACGGTCATTTACGGCGCACGCAATCCCGGTTTGCTGCTTTATAAAGACGAATTGATTGAATGGGAAAAACGAGAAGATCTGAATATGAATGTTACGGTTGATAAGGGCGATGCAACCTGGAAGGGCAGGGAAGGTTTTGTCCCCACCGTTTGCAAGGAAGTTGCGCCCAGCGCTGAAAACACTGTTGCCGTGATCTGCGGACCGCCGATCATGATTCGTTTTACGCTGCCTGTCTTTTTTGATTTGGGATTCTCGAAGGAGAACATTATAACTTCACTGGAAATGCGGATGAAATGCGGCATCGGCAAGTGCGGGCGCTGTAACGTGGGCAGTAAGTACGTCTGCAAGGACGGCCCAGTATTTTCACTCGCGGAATTGGATAAACTGACGCCGGAATACTAGAAAAGTACAAAGAAAGTTATAGGCTGAAGACTAAGTGAAAGACAGGCAGATTTAAGCTTCAAAAAACTTTTTATATTAATACGTCAATCATAAAACCCATGTGTCTTTAGCGGATGCATGGGTTATTTTTGTGCCAATTACTCGCGACACCACAATAAATATTTACTTGCTATCAACCTATTAACGGTCTATATTATAGTCAATTAATGGAGGTTTAATTATGATGCCATCTGAAGATATAAAACCGATAAGTTACTTCAAAGCACATGCTTCGGAAGTAATCAAAGATGTTTCGGACAATCGCAAGACCTTGATAATAACGCAGAATGGCGAGGCTAAAGTTATTGTTCAAGATATTCGCTCTTTTGAACAATCTCAAGAAAGCTTGACATTGTTGAAAATACTGGCACTCAGCGCCAATAATCTTAAAGAGGGCCGCATTAAACCGCTGAAGCAATCTTTTGACGATTTGCAAAAACGTATCCGGGAAATAAAATGAAATACTCTGTTTATCTCGTTACTGATGCCGAAGGAGATATCTTCGAAATTTATGGTTATATTTTACGGCATGATTCAGCGGAAAAAGCAGAATATGTTTTTAAAAAAACACAAGAGGTGTGCAACAGTCTGGAAACAATGGCGATGCGCGGCCATATTCCCCCGGAATTTGATAGAATAAGTGTTCATGATTATCTGGAGATTCATTTTAAGCCATATAGAATCATATATCAAATATTCGCAAATAAGGTTTTCATCCATTGTGTTCTGGACGGGCGCAGAGATCTTGCGGATTTGCTTCAACGCCGATTACTTCGCTCTTAATGACTTGTTGTCGGCAATTTAAAATTGCGATTTCTGCTCTGATATGTTAGGAAGCAGCGCATTAATCAGGTGAGTTAAGAGAGGAAATTCAAAGAAACATTGATAATATTAAATAGAGATTGATAACACCAGGAGAGAAGAAGCTTTGAATAAGATTATTGAAAACACAAAATTATCCGAAAATGTAGTTAAAATGGTGTTGGATGCTCCGGTAATTGCGCAAAAAAGGCAGGCCGGCCAGTTCATTATTTTGAAAATTAATGAAAAGGGCGAACGAATTCCCCTGACCATTGTTGATTCCGATGCTCAGGCCGGAACAATCACCATTATCTATCAGGTTGTGGGCAAAACAACCGCAGCCCTGGCTCAGCTAAAAGCAGGCGATGCCTTGCAGGATCTACAGGGTCCACTCGGTAATCCGACCGAAATTGAAAATTATGGCAAGGTAGTTTGTATCGGCGGCGGCGTCGGAGTCGGCGTTGTTTATCCGCTGGCGGCCGCCTTGAAAAAAGCCGGCAATGAAGTTATTTCCATTATCGGTGCGCGGACAAAGGATTTGATAATTCTGGAGACGGAAATGGAAAAAATATCCGACAAATTAGTTGTTGCTACCGATGACGGCAGCTATGGATTTCATGGCTTTGTCAGCGCAGTTTTGCAGCAGCTTATTGACAAGGGAGAAAAAATTGATCGTGTCTATGCCATTGGTCCGGTGCCGATGATGAAAGTGCTCTGTGATGTCACAAAAGCCCCCGGAATAAAGACGATCGTCAGCCTGAATTCCATTATGGTTGATGCCACCGGTATGTGTGGTGCGTGCCGCGTTGCCGTGGCCGGCAAAACAAAGTTCACTTGTGTCGATGGTCCCGAATTTGACGGCCATGACGTTGATTTTAAATTATTATCTAACCGCCTGAAAATGTATTGCGATCCGGAACGCGAGGCGTATGAAAATCATAAGTGTGGGTGTGATGGAAACTAAAGAGATAAAGGAAAAAAAGGAAAAAGTGCCGCGGCAGAAAATGCCCGAGCAGGAACCCCAAAAAAGAATCCGCAATTTTGAAGAAGTCCCCTTCGGTTATTCGGCCCAGACGGCAATAACGGAAGCAAAACGCTGTATCCAGTGCAAGAAGCCGGGATGTATAGCAGGCTGTCCGGTGGATGTAAAGATCCCCGAGTTTATCAAAGAAATTGCCGAAGGCCGATTTGTCGAGGCAGCCTTGAAATTAAAAGAAACAAACGGTTTGCCCGCAGTTTGCGGACGTGTTTGCCCTCAGGAAGATCAATGCGAGAAATTCTGTATTTTAGGCAAGAAAGGCGAGCCTGTAGCTATTGGCCGGTTGGAGCGTTTTGCTGCTGATTTTGAGCGCAACAGCGGCAATGTCGGAATTCCGCCGGCAGTTAAATCCAATGGTAAGAAAATAGCAATAGCCGGTGCCGGTCCTTCGGGTCTAACAATTGCCGGTGATCTGGTGGGGCTGGGTTATGATGTAACTATTTTTGAAGCTTTGCATAAAGCAGGCGGTGTGCTGGTCTACGGCATTCCCGAATTTCGTCTGCCGAAAGCGATTGTAGAAGCAGAAGTTGAATACCTGCGTAAGCTGGGCGTAAAGATCGAAACAAATTTCGTCATTGGCCGCACTAAAACTATCGATGAGCTTTTTGCCGAAGGGTTTAACGCCGTCTTTATCGGCGTGGGCGCAGGCGCTCCCGTTTTTATGGATATTCCCGGTGAAAATTTAAGCGGTATTTATTCCGCTAATGAATATTTAACTCGTTCCAATTTAATGAAAGCTTATTTATTCCCCGAGTATGATACGCCGATTGTGCGCGGCAAGCGCGTCGCTGTTGTCGGTGGCGGCAATGTGGCCATGGACTCCGTGCGGACGGCATTACGGCTGGGGGCCGAGAGGGCAATGATTATTTATCGCCGTACCGATGTGGAAATGCCTGCCCGAAAAGAAGAAGTTCATCACGCGCAGGAAGAGGGCGTGGAATTCCTGATGCTGACTGCACCGGTGGAATATATCGGTAATGATGCCGGATGGGTAACCGGCATGAAATGCCTCAAAATGGAACTGGGTGAACCGGATGCCTCCGGCCGCAGAAGCCCCGTGCCTATCAAAGATTCCGAATATATAATTGACGTTGATACCGTCGTTGTTGCCGTGGGGACGATGGCCAATCCCATCATACCGGCAACGACACCCGGCTTGGAGACTAACAAAAAAGGCTATATTGTGACTAAGGATGAATCAGGGCTTACGAGCCGTGAAGGCATTTATGCCGGCGGCGATATTGTCACCGGTTCGGCCACGGTCATTTTAGCTATGGGCGCCGGCCGCAAAGCCGCCCAGGCTATCGACGAATATTTGTCAAAAAAGTAATTGATGGAATATTTGTCTGCTGTTAACTTTTATTCAAATCGCATAACAGAAAAAGAGGTTTTTATATGAAGAAAATATTGATGTCTCTTCTGATCATGTTCTTTTGCACGGCGATAAGTTTCGCAGCGGACAGCGATTTTAAGAAAATTGATAAGAATAATGACGGCAAAGTCAGCAAAAAGGAATACAATGGTGCCGCCGCCAAGACTTTTAATAACCTTGATAAAAACAAAGACGGATCTCTTATCAAAGATGAACTCCAGGCCACTGATAAAGTTGCTATAGAAAAGTTTATGCAGGAAGCAGATACCAATAAAGACGGCAAAATATCTAAAGAGGAATTCGCCCAGGCCGCGGAAAAAAGATTTAAGTTTCTGGATAAAGACAATGATGGTTACATCGATCAAAAAGAATGGAATGACATAAAAGACGGTATCAATCCGAAAAATTTAAAATCAACTCCTGTTTCGCCGCTGATGATTTTTAGTTTTTAGAAGCGGAAATATTATCATCCCAAACTGCTATTGGTTTTAAGAAAAGTTTCCCGTTCATTATTTTTATACGGCGGTTACAGCTGTTTGTTCGAGTCAAGCAACTGTAAAAAGCACAATTAGTTTAGAAATCTCAACTTCAATTGATGAGCAAGGAAAATTAACCGGCCTTCTTTTCGTACACAACTTTTCCGCCCACAAAGGTCATGACTGCTTTGGCATTCTTTATATCATCTTTGGGAATACTGTAAAAATCGCGATCCCAAATAACCATGTCGGCGAGTTTGCCTGCCTCTAGGGAACCGATTTCTTTTTCCTGAAAACCCGCATAAGCGCTTCCCATCGTCTGCATCCTTAACGCTTGCGCAATGGTGATGCTTTCTGCCGAATCTAAGTGGACTCCCGCTTGAGTTGTTCTCTTTACGGCCTGCCAGAGGGCTATTTGCGGCTGGTATAAAGGAAAAGCAGGCGGATCAGCTCCAAACGCCACAGGAATGCCGGCATTGAGATAACTGTTCAGAGGTATCCCCATTTCCTTGTTTTTCATTTTCCATTGGTCGCCCCAGGAATAAATGAATTGAGGATGTGTTGAGACGACAATGCCCAATCTCTTAATACGCTCCAGAGAGCCCGATCGGGGGAGGATGGCATGTTCAATGCGATGTCTGGCATCGTTTCGTCTGTGGTCTGTCTGCGCTGCCTCGACCGAGTCAAGAAAGAGGTCCACCGCCTTGTCTCCCACCACGTGTACACTAATCTGCTGGTCTGCTCTGTTAAACATCGTCACCATCGCCTTGAGATTTGCCGTGGAGTGCAGCGGCAGGGCCCGTGGATTGTTGTACCAAAGACTGGTATATGCCGAGCCGTCGACGGCGATTTTTAAACCTCCCCACATTTCGGCAAAAAGTCCCGGTAAATTCCGGCGCAGGGCGCAGATATTCCGGACAGGAGAATCAGTCGGCGGATCTTTTCTTGTGAAAATGTCGTCCATTACCAGCGTAGCTTCTTTGAGGTTAGGAAGGTACGGCCAGAGCTTGATCCTCGTCGGGAGTGTCTTTGTTTGTAAAAGGTCGATGTAGGCACTGATGAATTGTGTCGCACCAATTTCTGCAACCATGAGGAAATTATCATGGATCGTGGTGACCCCTTCTCGGGCATAGAGTTCCGCTGCATGAAGTATACATGCCCTTGCCTCTTCGTCACTTAGTATTGGCATGTGCTTTCTCACGAGGTAGAGGGCTGGATAATGAATAAGGAGCCCCGTCGGCTCTTTCTCAAAGACTTTCATTTTTACTTCACTTCCCGGCGGACTCGCGGTATTGCCGTCTATTCCGGCTATCTTTAATGCCAGACTATTGGCAAATCCCCATTGGCCTGAGGTGTGCACTACAAGCATTGGATGTTCTTTTGTTATCTTATCCAGCTCTTCTTTGTTGAAATAAGAAAGTGAATAATCTTCAATACCCCATGCAGGTATCCACCTTCCTCTAGGCAGTTTTCGGGCCTTTTCAGCCAGTGCCTCCAGTATCTCTTCTTTAGACACCATTCCTTGGATTTTTACCCATGAGTCGGATTCTCTCAACCCGAACGGTGGAAGATGAGCATGGGAATCAATCAAACCCGGTGTTACCGTTTTTCCATGAAGATCAATAACTTTTGTCGAAGTTCCTATATGTTTGGCAATTTTTTCCGTTGCTCCCGTATCCAGAATTTTACCGCCTCTGATTGCCACTCCTTCCACAATGGAGTTTTTGGCATCCACGGTGATAATTTTCCCGTTTGTCAAAACCAGTTCGGCAGTGGGTGTTGAGGCTTCAACGGTGGGAAGGCCGGTGAGAATCCCCGTCGTAGCCAGGGCGGATATTTCTAAAAATTTTCTTCTGCTTATTTTTCTGGAAGAGTTGTTTTGTGCCATATTCAAAGCTCCTCTATTGCAGATTTTGTTTATTGAACCTTGCCATACGGTATTGAAAAAACATATGAAAAAGCATTTTTATGCCCATGAAAGATATGCCGCAAAATGTTAAGATGTCGCTGTCTGTCATCAGCCTTAAACCTTGTTTTTACCGTTGAATAACATATTCGGCGGTGGCCTCCGCCCATTCGGTGGGTTCAATTGTATTTAGTTTTTTGACCAGCTCGCTGATCAGGCCGGTGGAGTTGGCATCATAAGCATGAAACATTCCTTCTTTAAAACCCAAAGGCAGAAGATTTTCTTTATTCTTAGTGGCAATAAGTTTTATCTTCTCATCAGCGGTTTTGCCGCGGAAATTGGGTAGAAACATTGCTTTAAGACGGATGTTGCTCTGTGCTGCCGGGAATTCGTAAACTTTCCCGCCGGCGATTTTATTTTCCTGGTTTTGAGAATTGGGGAACAGCAAGGTCACAGAGCCGTCCGCAGCGATGGAAAAGAGATAAAGATAGCAGTCGCTATTTGTTTCATAATAGATTTTAACTTCTTCTCCTTCCTTAAGTGATGTTTTGGAAAGATTAAGTTTGGCCGAAAGCCCTTTTCCCTTTTCGGGATATAACGGCTCCACCAGGGCTTTGATCCTGATCTGATATAAGTTGCGATCCTGCTTATCCCAACCCGAGCTTAACACGCTCATTTCTTTTATTGTTCCCCGGACGGCAGCATAGATCAAATCATCCGCAACCTGGCTGTTCTGGACTAATGTGTGTGATTTTAGAAATACTCCGGTGGCCTGTTCGATGGCCTTGCTCTGGGCATCGCGCTTTGCTCGTTGAATAACTTCTTTGGGTGTTTCCGTTTCCCCCTGCAATGCTTCTCCTAGGGCTGTTACCCAGAGGGCTTTTTCGGCAGCTGCAGTTAAGGAAGCAGCAAATAGGAATAAAATGACCATGCCGGTCGGAATAAATGCAGATATAAATATTTTTTTCATATTAATTCCTCAGATAAAATTTCTTCTGGAGTTTTTCCACTTTGGGGCTTATTTGCGGTGTTTGCCGGACGTTGAGTGCTTTGGCGTCGTCCTCTACCTGTGGTTTGATATAATCGTAAATATCAGCGATATTTTTCTTGCCGTCATTTAAAGCTTTTAAGAAATAATAAGTGAAAAGGCCGTGACCTTTATCCGGAGAAGAGGTGCTGATCTGACTTCCTTCTGCGGCAGAAAGAACAACCATGTTGGTGCCGATAACCGGCGTCTCCGCCATCATCACCAGAGGGCGAGCGCCTTTAGCCAGCACACTTCTGCCGCCCGCTCCCGAAAAGCAGGAATCAAGCACAACGATTACTTCCTTTACGGGTAAGCGTCCCAGCTTCTCATACAGGCGCTGGAGAGGATAACCGGTATCGCTGAGATAATTGGGATCGCCGTCATAAGGAACCAGATAGGCATCGCCGGAAGCGGCCTCCGGTGCTCCGTGCCCCGAATAGTAAATCAGCACGCGGCTGTTTTTCTTCGTGCGGTTAGGCAACCAGGTCTCCAATGTTTTTTTAATGCTGGAGAGAGTTGCCCGTTCGTTTAACAAAAGCTCAACATTGCGTTCTTTTAATCCCAGGGAAATCAGATAATCTTTAACAAGACGGGCGTCTTTTGCTGAATATTCGGCTCGCGGCAAATCCTGATATTTTTCGACGCCGATAATTACGGCCAGATCATTTTCCGTCCATATTCTTTCGGCAACTGTAAAAGATGGCTTTTCCATGGTGATTGTTGTTGGATTGGTTTGCCGTGCAGTAACTTTATCCGCTGAGGCATTAACCTGTGCTGAAGGCGTAGAGGTCTGTGCCGTCTGCCTGGCGAGCATGATTAATTGATCAAAGTTTGCCGAGTACGCGCTTTTAATCGCTTTTTGCAAAATGTTTTGGGCGACAGTCAGAGGATAGTCTTCACCTGTTTTTTCGGCAAGAACAACATCCGGATTAATACCCTGTCCGACGGGCTGACCCTGCGGTAGATAATAACGGTGGGTTGTCAGTTTCAATCCGGAACCGTCCGATAAGTTGTAGATTGTCTGCACAGATCCCTTTCCGTATGTCTTTTCTCCGGCCAGCACTGCCTTGCCATAAGAATGCATGCTACCTGAAAAAATTTCCGAGGCGCTGGCGCTGCCATTGTTAATCAGAATAATGATAGGGTAGGGGGGATGTGTGCCCAAAGTTTTTCCGGTATGTTTAGCTTCCGAATTAGCGGCTCTTCCTTTGACGCTTATAATCAGATCGTTATCGATAAATTTATCGGCTACTTTTACTGATTGGTCGAGTAGTCCGCCCGGATTGTTACGCAAGTCAATGACCAAACCCTTTAGTTTCTGCTGGCGGGAGCCCAATGCGTTGAGCGCTTCTTCTACTTTATCGGAAGTATTATTCTGAAATGAAGTTATGCGCAGATAGCCGATTCCTTCTTCCAATTGCCTGTATTTAACGCTTTTGATATTAATTAAAGCTCGCCTGATGGCAAATTCCCGGGATTTATCGAACCCCCTGCGCATCACAAGAATTCTTACGATGCTTCCTGATTCACCTCGAATCAAATTCACCGCTTGCATGATCGAGAGATTCTTTGTGGGTGTATTGTCAATCTGCAAAATATGGTCTCCGGCTAAAATACCGGCTGCCAGAGCCGGAGAATCGTCAATGGGACTCACTACTGTGAGTATATTATCTTTTATGCCAACTTCCATGCCGACTCCGGCAAAAACACCTTTTTGAGCAGTTACCAGTTCTTTCATTTCCTGTGGTGTTAAAAAATCACTATGCGGGTCGAGGGAGATCGTTAGATTCTTCAGGGCGGCATATTCCAGTTCCTGATAAGAGATGCCGGATTGGTTTGATAATTTAGTGAGGCTGTCTTGAATAAAAACAATGACTGCGTTTTTATCCTGTCCGAGATTCGCGGGCACAGCGTTCATGGTGTTTACATCCCTTTTATCCTGTTGCAGTTTTAACCTGGCGCCTTCGAGAGCCTGTGCGGCCAGAAAGGACATTTCCGTCTGATCAATATAATTATCGGCGATGAGAGGAAGAGCTTCCTGTATTATGGACTTTTCGGCCCCAGCAACTGTTGCTGTCAGTGTTAATGCAATAAAAAAAAATGTAGAGACAAGGACAGGAAAAAAATTCTTGTTTTTAATCATGGATTTTCTCCAAAGCAATCGTTTAACGAATTAGGAGTGTTATTGTCTGATGCATAAAATATAAACCGAAGCCGATGAGGAATATTCCGGCAATTAAAGGAATAAATCCAGTTGTTTTTTACCGGTAATATTCTTTTAAGGGGAAATATCCTTAATCATTTGATATTAATATGAGTAAAATATCAGATTTTATTTTTGGTCGGAATAAGCGCGTTTGCCCCTGGTGGTTATGTTTTACATTTGACAATATCTTTCGCAAAGCGCAGTTTGAGGCGTTAGATACACTTGTCCTGCGCAGCGGAAGGCATAAGACCATACCCGATGTTAGTGAAACACGTTTAATAATCATGGAAATTTCCGATAATATCCTATATTAATCAGGCAAAATTTAATTTAAAGAGGTTTGTGCTCAATGAAAGATCATCAGTTTGGTCGTGTGCGTTTTATCAGCGGGGCGAATAAGGGGCGATATCCCTTTTGTCACTCGTTATATATTGAAGGTGAAAAGACGCGTATTGTCATTGATCCAGCATCCAGTCTCGATAAACTCGAATTATTACGGCAAAACGAAGGTGTTGACGAAGTTTGGCTTTCGCATAGCCATGAAGATCATTTCGCCTTTTTATATCTTTTTGAGAATTGCCCGGTGCGAATTTCTCCCCGCGATTATCCGCCACTGACAGACATTAATATATTGCTGGATTGGTATGGAATTGAGGCGGGAGGTAACCGTGAGTGCTGGCGTGAAATGATCGCGCAGCAATTTCACTATTGCGCGATCAAAAATGCCAATTTTTTAAAAGATGGTGAAATTGTTGATTGCGGCTCGGTTACGGTGGAAGTAATTGCCACTCCCGGTCATACTCCCGGTCATTTATCTTTCTTTTTCCCCGAAGAAAAAATTCTCTTTCTGGGAGATTACGATTTGACCTCCTTTGGACCGTGGTATGGTGATGTTCATTCGGATATTGATGAGACCATTAAATCGGTGCGCCGCCTCCAAAAAATGCCCGCAGAAATCTGGATTACAAGCCATGATAAAGGTTTGTTTGAAGCAAATCCCGGTGAATTCTGGCTAAGCTATGAAAATATAATCTATGAACGCGACAGTAAAGTTATAGAATTTTTAAAACAGCCCAGGACACTAGAAGAGATATGTGTTGCCTGGCTGATTTACGGCAAGCCCCGGGAACCGCTGTTTTTCTTTGAATTCGGTGAACGTGTGTTGGTTACAAAACATCTGCAAAGGTTGGAAAAACAAAACAGGATTATTCTTGATAACAATCATTATTGTCTGATTCAGTAATATTTTAATTATCAAGACAACCAGATCTATGAGAATTGACTTGATAAAATGCCTTCAGGGTTGTAAAAATGTGTAAAAATTAGAAGGAACCGGAGGAACAAAGTGTACTGGGAAAAAGATATTGAAACAATAGATCGCAATAAATTGGAAGAACTGCAATTATCCAGGCTCAAAGATACCATGGCTTACGCTGAGAAGTCATATTATTACGGGAAAACATATAAAGAAAAAAGAATTAATGCGAATTCGATCAGATCGCTTGCGGACATTCAAGATATTCCTTTCACCACTAAAGACGATTTGCGTGAAAACTGGCCATATGGTTTTATTGCCGTATCCAAAGATGAACTTGTCCGCATGCATTCTTCTTCCGGGACTACAGGACGTGCTACTGTAATCTTCCATACTGCCAATGATGTTGCTGTCTGGACAAACCTGCTGGCACGCTGCATGTACATGGCGGGTATGCGCAAGAGTGATGTCTTTCAGAACATGATGACGTACGGTCTTTTTACCGGCGGGCTCGGTTTTCACTATGGTGCGGAAAAAATCGGCGCGCTGGTAATTCCCGCCGGCGCCGGCAATTCCAAGCGCCAGATCCAGTTGATGCGCGATTTTGCCACGACGGCTGTTCATGTCATTCCCAGTTATGCGTTGCATTTGTCCACGGTCTTTGAAGAATTGAAGCTCGATCCGCGCAAAGACACATCCGTGAAAATCGCTTTTCTGGGTGCGGAACCGCACACGGAAAAGATGCGCCGGAAAATTGAGGAAATATACGGCTACAAGGCGTTCAACTCCTACGGCCTTTCCGAAATGAACGGACCGGGCGTTGCTTTTGAATGTCCTTATCAGGATGGGATGCATATCTGGGAAGACAGCTTTCTGGTGGAAATAATTGATCCCAAAACACTACAGCCGGTTGCGGATGGTGATGAAGGCGAACTGGTCATGACGTCTTTGCAGAAAACAGGTATGCCGCTGATCCGTTATCGCACCAAGGATCTGACCAGGGTTATGCCCGGAGCCTGTGCCTGCGGTCGGACGCACCGTCGACTGGAAAGATTTAAGGGCAGGACGGACGATATGTTGATCCTTAAGGGCGTGAACATTTTCCCGATGCAGATTGAAAAGAAGTTGATGGAAATCGAAGGCGTCGGTACAAACTTCCTGATCATTCTGAACCGGAAAGGTTATAACGACGACATGACAGTCAAAGTGGAGGTGAGCAAGGACCATTTGCCCGGCGACGTAAAACAGATGGAAAAGTTAAGAAAGAAAATTGTCGAAGAGCTCAAGGGTGAGCTCCTGATTACACCGAAAATTGAATTGGTTGAACCCGACAGTATTCCCAAGGGAGATGGGAAGGCTGTTAGGGTTATCGACAACCGCAAAGACTAACATTATCAATCCGGGAGAAAAATATGATTGCTTATCAGCTTTCCATTTTTGCCGAAAATAAGCCAGGAAAACTGGCTCATGTGACTTCGGTGCTGGCACACGAAAATATCAGCATCCGGGCAACAACAATATCGACATCGGATACGTTCGGCGTCATCAGTTTGATTGTTGATGATCCTAAGCGGGCGGAATCCGCATTGACCAAAGCAGGAATGACTGTGCATTTGCGAGGTGTGCTGGCTATCCTTATTCCGGATAAACCAGGTGGGCTGGATAATCTTACTCAATTGCTGCTTAAAGAGGAGATTAACATTAATAATGCTTATGGCTTCGTCCTGGAGAGCTCTCAAAAAGCCGTTTTTGTTGTTGATGTGGACCAGATGGAAAAAACAGAAGAACTCCTGGAAAAGCATGGATTTCAGACTCTGGACACCGCGGCGCTCTCGTCAATTGAGCCATCGCTCAGCACGAAGTAACCTAAGAAGGGAAGGTAGATCATGACACATGCAGATAAAGATAAATATTTTCAAAAGCATCCCGGACAGACAAAAGTTGCTGATTTCTTGCGGCAGAATATTTTACAAAAAGTAG
>CAZYIE010000006.1:67678-87520 GCA_964646755.1 uncultured Smithella sp. | reverse complement strand
TTGCCAAGGTCAGCAGTGTAGATTTGGCGAAAACGGGAGTTGCTCTGGATATATTGAATATCAACATCGTCGAATGCCAGTTGGGGCTTTTTGGTTATAGCCGGCAGAAGAAAATTGTGCAGAAGGCAAAAGAAGTTGCTCCCTCATTAAAAGATGAAATTCAGCAGGCTCTCATCAGCGGACGTCTTCCGTGCGTTGCCGCCTGGGAAATTGCCCGAAAATTGAATCTGCCCAGGATGAAGGTCTCCGCTGCCTGTGAGGCATTGCAAATCAAGATTAAGCCGTGTCAGCTGGGTGCTTTTTAAAAATATATTTCCAGATAGGTTTGTAAGAGGCGTATCATTAAATCGGCATTATCCCTCGCACCGGCGAGAATTGCATTCATGCTCAGCGGCTTATCCACTAACCCATTGCCAAAATTGTCAATGGAACAGGCCGAAGCATAAGGCAAATCCAATTCCAGCGCAGTTACGGCCTCACTGGCCATAGTCATGCCGACGACGTCTGCGTAATTAGCCATCATGCGAATTTCCGCTTTTGTCTCCAGTCGTGGTCCCGGTGTCTGCCAGTAAACACCTTTTTCTACAACCTGGATCCGGCAATTATTGGCGGCGGCAATAAGCTTCTGCCTCACTTTTTCATCCAAAGACGGAGTAACGTGGATAGCTTTGTTTTGATGGATGGTAGGCGTTGCGGTCAGTGTTATAAAATCATCCGGAATGACGATCATGCCGGGGCATAAATTCGTCCTTAAAGAGCCCGTAGAGTTGATTCCCACAACTTCGGAGGCCCCGAGGTCTTGGAGTGCTTTTAAATTGGCGCGATGATTAATGAAATGCGGCAGAATATGCGCCTGCAGATCATTGCCATGCCGGGGAATCAGAACTATTTTATCAGTAACCATGGCCAAGCATGTGCCAAAATCATTTTTTACTGTTACTGTCCGGCAGTTTTTTAAAAGATCGCTTCTTTCCATGATTATTGTGCCGGAAATGACTCCCAGAATGCTCATAATGCCCCCTCGTGATTTATATAAAACAAATGGCCATTTAGCAATTAAAAAGTGCCGTCAAATAGCAATTGACTTTTCTTAAGGCAGTATGACATAAAATGCTCTAATAAAAAAGGAGGATGCCTGTAATGAATGATCAGTACGTAACCGCAGCTACAGACGAGAATTTTGCAGAAGAGGTGCTGAAAAGCAGTAAACCGGTACTGGTTGACTTTTGGGCGCCCTGGTGTGGTCCCTGTAAAGCTGTCGGTCCGATAGTGGAAGAGCTGGCCCAACAATTTAAGGATAGCATCAAAGTTATGAAATTGAATGTCGATGATAGTCAAAAATCGGCGCTTGCTTATGGTGTGCGCAGCATTCCCACGATTATTCTTTTTAAAGACGGCAAAATATTGGATTCACTCATCGGCCTTGTTCCCAAAGAGAAGCTGGAAAATTTTATTCAGAAAGGTTTGTAATACTAAGATGTTTGAAAATAAGGTTAAACTTAAAATAATTGCCTGTACGGTATTAATGTTATTTTGTTTGAGTGGTTGTTCTCTCTCGTCTATCTTTTCGTTTTTTAAAAAAGACTCACTGGTTAAAAACTCACCGGAGTCACTTTATGTGCGTGGATCTGCCGAGTTTCAGGACGGCAGTTACAAAAAGGCCCGGGAATATTTTACCCGACTCAAAGATGAATATCCTTTACATAATCTGGCAATACTGGCTGAAGTCGGGATTGCTGACTCATTTTTTACCGATAAAGAATACATCGAAGCAGAAAATGCGTACAGCGAATTCCTCAATATGCATCCAACTAACGAGAATATTCCTTACGTTCTTTATCAGCTGGGAATGTGTCATTACAACCTAAAGGGGACAATTGACCGCGACCAGACAGAAACAAGAAAAGCCCAAAAGGAATTTGAAAGACTGATTACCCGTTTTCCGGATAGTAAATTTTCTATGGCGGCGGAAAAGTCGTTGCGAGAATGCAAACAAGAGATTGCCGAACAGGAATTTTATGTGGGTCAATTCTATTTCCGGCAGAAAAAATATTCGGCTGCATTAAACCGGTTTGAGATAGTCGCGCGTAATTATGCCAACATCGGTCTGGACTACAAAACAGAATACTACATCACTGAAACAAAAAGAAAGATAGCCGAGGAAGAAAAGTTAAAGAAAGATACCGAGGAGAAACGGAAGAACAAAGCCGCAAAAAAATAGCTTAGCAATTGCTCCTCAGTACACTTTCAAATTGTGCCGTAAATATAATAAATAAATTATTATGCCGGTTATTAAAGCCGGTAGCAGATTATTTCCCTCTCTTGATTCTTTGAATAATTTCCTGCCTTAATATTTCCGGATTTTCTGAAGTATCAATTTTAAAATAATTAGCTGCGGGAATTTCGTTAATTTCGTCGAAATCATTTTTCTGCTCCTGAAATATTTCCCAGCGTCCATCAGATGCATTAGTTTTTTCCTGTGCTCTTTTATCCAGTCTCGTTTTAACGATTTCATCGTTGCAGGTACATTCAATTATATAAAAAGGAATATTGAGCTTTTGCGTCAGTTTTCGGGCTTTTTGACGTTCGGAGCGGCTTTTAAAAGATGCATCAATAATAACGGGCTTGCCTGATTTTATTGTGCAATCCGCCAGTTCATAAGCTTTATCATAGGTGAGGCGGGAAATATCGGCGGAATATATTCCCTGGCCGAATTCTACATGATGCCGGTCAGACGGATTAATGTTGAGCAGTTCTTTGCGCAGAACATCGGTGCGAATCGTCACTGCCCCCAAGCGGGCGGCCAAATGACGTGCCTGATAACTTTTTCCACAGCCCATGAGACCGGCAGTTAAAATCAAAACAGGTTTTTCCAGGTGTGCGGCATAGGTAAAGGCTAAATCAAAATAACGCTGTGCAGTTTTTACGATTTGCGAGCGTTCATCTGCCGGAATATCTTTTTGATCAAGCCGGAAGCTGATTACTTTCCCCCGGACATAAGCGTAATAACAGCGGTAAAAATTAAGCAGAATGAGCATGTCGGTATCATGAGAATGCCCCAGATAGGATTTTACAAAAGATTCGGCCTGCTCACGATAGCCGTTAAAATCAAGATCCATTGTTAAAAAAGCGACTTCAGCCGCGACATCGGCAAAACGGAAACGCTCATTAAATTCTATACAGTCAAAAACAATTATTTCATCAGCAATGCAAATATGTTCCAGGTGCAAATCACCATGGCAATCCCGAATTCGGTGGTCCGCCACTCTTTTTTCCAATAAGGCTTTCTTTTCTGCAAGGAAATTTTCCACGTAATCCTTGATAAAATTATACTGGTATTCAGGGATCGTCACATTTACATATTTAAGTGTTTGCGCGAAGTTTTCTTCATGATTATGGCGGATTGTCTCAATGCTGCCCATTTCGTCAATACGCCCGCCGGTGTCGGCAACTTTGTGAAAAGCGGCGATTTTATTTGCGACGGCATCCATCACTTTTTCATCGGCCTGCCCGTTGGCTAATAACGTTTTTAACATTTTAGACAACGGTAATTTGTTCATCCGGACAGCGTAATCAATTACTTTTTCTCCGGGACCAAGAATAATATTACCCAGAGAATCCTGCGATATGGGTACAACATCAAGATAGATGCTGGGAGCAAGGCGTTTATTTAAACGGAGTTCTTCGTCGCAATAAAATTTCCTTTTATCGAGACTTGTGAAGTCGAGAAAACCGAAATTAACATGTTTCTTGATTTTGTAAACGATATCTCCGGCAATGAAAACATAGGAAATATGGGTTTGCACAAGCTCCACGGCAGCAGGTTTATGCGGATAGAAATTCGGGTTTATCATGAATTCGGCTAGATTTGTCCGGGTCATAGAGGAAGCTCCTTAGTATGGCCATTCACATGTCGGATAGTCCCTGTGGTCTCACAGGTTACGTTGAGCCCGGCATAAGTATTTGGGCTCAGGCAACAAACGCGGTAATTGTGCCGGTTTTTATAAAGGCAGAAAAGACATGGTACTTTACTTTAGCATCATTATCTGATGCTGGAGAAAACTACGCAACTATACCTGAAAACATAGAACAGCTTTAAGTGTTAACCGTTTGAGGATGAAAGGCTGTAATTATTTCTTCTCGGCAAAAAAATCTTCTACCTTTTTGAAATTACCATCAACTGTGTTTTTGAAATCTTCACACCCTTTTTTGTAAGTCTTTATCCACTCGGAGATAGCTTTTCTGCCTTCTTCAGGGAACATCGGTGACTTTTCCCAGAATTTGTTGATGAGCCTTTCCGTTTGTTCATGTAGTGAGTTCATTGCAGTAAAATTATTGTCGAAAGCAGCTTTATTAAAAGCGATCATTTGTTTAGCGATTTGTTTCGGATCCATTACGCCCTCCAGAATAAAATTTCCATTAATTATTATTTCTTCACAGCTTTTTTTACTTCTTCTTTCTCTGTTTTGGCAAAATAATCTGTTACTTTTTTATAGCTATCATCAGCGGCTGTTTTAAAATCTTCACGCCCTTTTTTATAGGTATTAACCCAGTCATTAACAGCCTTTTTCCCGTCTTCCGGAAACCAGGGGGCCTTCTCTAAAAACCGAAAAACAAGCTTTTCTGTTTGGTCCTGTAAAACTGTCATGGCGTTGAAAGTGTTATCAAATGCTGTTTTATTGAACTCCATCATTTGTTTGGCAATTTGTTTCTGATCCATAGCGTGATCTCCTTTCAAACATTTGTTAATGGTTTTTTATCTTTTTCGACAAGTTGACACAACTCAAATAACTTAGGTTGTGCTATTCCTCAATCTTAATGTTTTTCGATAATGATTACTCAAATGAAAAATGATGATACAACAAACATCCAAAAACATCAAGCTCGGGAAAAATTCAATTATTCTGTTGAAAATATACTACATCCTAAATTAATGCAACCATTTGGCCAGTAACTTTACTTCTTTTTCATCCCACTGTACTGAATAGCGGATGTTTAGAAAAAAGTCATAAAGCTGATCGATTGCTTTGGCTGCATTTTCAATAAGGTAAATCCGCTCCAGCATTTTACCGGAAGGGTCTTCTTCGGTTTCCTGCCATTCGGCAATAGGCAGTTTTAAAGATTGGAAATGAAAATTATCGGCTTTCAGTGTAAATTCCCACTCATTTTGATTGGAAATAAGTTTGATCCCGGCTTCTTTAACTTTTTTGCCTTGGCGGATCGCCTCCTTGCCTTCTTTTAACTCCGCGTGTATGCCATGACAGACTACACCCTGCGAATATTCACCTTCTCCTGCCTCCAGAACAATTCTCTTTAAAAAATTAAGTTCTACTTCATCATCTAAGGATAAACTTATTCTGCCGTTGCGTTCTTCCGACTTGAACCAGAGCCAGGTCATAAATTCGCGGCCGATTCCGGAAACATCTTCTTTCTTTATGGCTGCCTCGGCAATTTTTTTCCCGATATGCTGATTGTCCTGTGGCAAAAGGCGGGTAAGGCCCAAAGAAAAAGTTTGTTTGAACAAATCAATGAAGTCGTCCGTAACCTTGTCGGAAAGCGAAGAAAAATAAACTGTATTTTGGCCCAGGGCCCAGCAAACATCATAAAAGGATGGTACCGGATCAAGCCGGGACAGAAGTTCCAGCTTTACTTTGTCTTTAATCCCACCGGCTATTTGTTTATTAATCCTGGTTTTACCGCTTTCGAGAAGAAATTGCCGCTCTTCTTCCATAATTTTTATTTTCATCAGTTTAGGTGGAATCATTTTGCGATCAATCCGCAGGGAAAAAATAAGATAATCGCCCAGCACATAATTGGCCTCTGCAAAATCGGCATCAAGGATATCAGTTATCGAAACCCAGCCTAATCTTTTTTCTTCAGTTGACTTAGCTGTTTCTCGGAATGAATTGGCTTTAATCCGGTTGTTGACGAAGTTTAAAAACGCCTGTGGTAATTGACCTTCCACATGAAATCGCGCAAAAGAAAAATTGCCTTTAAGTAAACCCATAATTAGCACCTCACAGGCGGGTACCGTATATTATTCAGAATGATTCTGTCAAGAATTTATGTGCTAAAATTACCTTGAAATATCAAATAGTTTCTTGCTTGGCAGGTAAAGTAATTATCCATAGACAGCAGCTTTTATTTATGTTACTGAGCTTCATGTTTTTGGGGAATAAAGCCATGAAAATCACGACAGTCGGCATTGTTGCCAACACCGAAAAAGAGAAAACAGCCGAGTATGCCAAGCTTTTAAAAGAGTGGCTGGAGAACCGCGGCATTAAAGTGTTTATCGAAGCGGAAATTGCCGCTAAAATCGGCATCAGCGGTGGGCTTTCCTGGGATGACCTTGCCCTGCGGACGGAGCTTATTGCTGTATTGGGCGGTGACGGCACAATGCTGAGGACTTCGCGGGGTATGGCCAAACATGATATTGCGATAGTCGGTATCAACATGGGTAGTTTCGGATATCTTACCGAAGTAAATCTCAATGAAATGCATTCGGCGCTGGAATTAATTTTAGCCGGTAATTATGTTGCCGAAAAAAGGATGATGCTGGATGTTGCCATCAGTCGCGGTAAAACGGTTATTGCTGCCGGTACAGTTTTGAATGATGTCGTAATCAACCGGGGCAACTTGTCGAGGATAGTTGAACTGGAAATGACGATAGACAATATGTACCTGACTACTTATAAAGCGGATGGCCTTATTATTTCTACACCAACAGGCTCTACGGCATATTCACTTTCCGCCGGCGGACCTATTGTCTATCCGGAAAAAGATTTGATTATTATTAATCCTATTTGTCCGCATACCTTAACTAATCGACCGATTATTTCCCCCGAAAATTCCAATTTACAGATAACTTTATGGTCTAAAGAAAGAGGCGCAACTTTGACACTGGACGGACAGGAATCTTATCGGGTCAGATCAGGCGACGTTATCGATGTGAAAAAATCAAAATATATAACTAAGCTGGTTTTGTCACCGCACCGCAGCTATTGGGAAATTTTACGTTCCAAACTCGGCTGGGGCGGTTTACCTTCAGGAGCTAAAAGACGAAAAAATGCTTAATGATTTGAGCATTAAAAACTTTGCCATCATTGATGAACTCCACGTTTCATTCAAGAATGGTTTGAATATTATTTCCGGTGAAACCGGCGCCGGTAAATCGATCATTATTGGTGCAGTCAACCTGCTTTTGGGAGACAGGGCGGCCTCCGAAATGATTCGAACACAAGCCGATTCAGCAACGGTGGAAGCGCTCTTTGATATTGCCGCAAATAAAGCACTGAAAGAAAAAATTAGTCAGATGGGTTTTGAAGCGGGAAACGAACTTGTTATCCGCCGCGTAATTTCCCGCACAGGTAAAAACAAGGCGCTGATTAATGGGCAGATGGCTACATTAGCCAATCTGGCAGCTATCTGCGAATCACTGATCAATATCTGCGGTCAGCATGAACATCAAATCCTTCTCAATGCCGAAAATCATATCGACATTCTTGATGACTTTGGCGGTTGTCTGCCGGCGAGAACTATTTACGAAGAATCATATAATCAATATCAGCAGATTAAAACGCAAAAAGAAAAACTGGAGAGTCAACGCCTAAGCAGGGAAGAAAAAACAGAATTAATTAAATTTCAATTAAAAGAAATTGAAGATGTTGCGCCACAGATTGATGAAGACAATACTCTGGCCGAAGAAAAAAAAGTGCTGGTCAATGTGCAGAAACTCCTTGATGCCGCCAGCCGTGCCTATGATTTGCTTTATGGAGAAGCCAGTTCCGTTGTTGAAAAACTAAAAGATGTTCAAGATCAGATAAAAGAAATTAAAAAAATTGATACGAAATTAAAATTGTCGGAAACTGATCTGGAAAATTGCTCCTTTACCTTGCAGGAAGCGTCGCTTTCCCTGCGAGATTATAGTAAAAATCTTTTCTTTGACGAGGCTCGACTTTCTGTTATCGAGGAGCGCCTGGAAATGATCAACAGGCTGAAGCGCAAACATGGTGGTTCACTGCAAAGTGTTTTCCTGAAGAAGCAGGAGATAGAAAAAGAACTGCTTGCCGTTTCCAATGTTGAAGAAGAATTGAAAAAACTTACGCAGGAAGAGCTTGCCGTTTGTGAACGCCTGCAACAAAGAGCACAAAAGCTTTCGCAATTGCGGGCTGAGGCCGCAATTGAATTAAAAGAAACGGTAGATAAGGAAAGTAGCGCGACCGGAGCCAACCACGAAATGTTTGGACCACGGGGCATCGACGAATTAGAATTTTATCTGACCGCCAACATTGGCGAAGAACCGAAAGCATTAAATAAAATTGCTTCCGGTGGTGAGTTGTCAAGGATTGTCCTGGCCCTGAAGAATGTCTTGTCACAAGCCGGTGCCGTGGACACAATTGTCTTTGATGAAGTGGACAGCGGCATTGGAGGGGCAACGGCGGAGATTGTCGGGCGTAAATTAAAAAAAGTTTCCGCCAACCATCAAGTTGTTTGCATTACTCATTTGCCGCAAATTGCCTGTTATGGCGACAGCCATTTGCGTGTGGCCAAAAAAGTTTCCGGTGGCAGGACAACCACTGTTGTGGATAAACTGGACGATGAACAAAAAATTGAAGAAATAAGCCGTATGCTGGGCGGGGTGGATTTAACCGAGATGACGCGGGATCATGCACGTGAAATGCTGGAAAGTGCCGGTGCATCATGCCGAGAGACTGAAGAGGGGGAAAAAAATGCTAAGAAAAGCGCGCATCGGTGACGTGAAAACCATTCATCGCCTGATAAACATGTCAGCGGGGAAAGGCGAAATGTTGCCGCGTTCCTTAATGGATATATATAATTCATTGCGTGATTTTTTTGTCTATTACGATGAGGATGAATCATTGGTGATCGGCATTTGTGCGATGAATATCATCTGGGAAAACCTTGCCGAAGTCCGTTCACTTTATGTTGACGAAAATAACCGGGAAAAAGGCATCGGCAAACAACTCGTTGAAGCCTGCATCTCGGAGGCGATTACCCTGGATCTCTTTAGAATTTTTTCACTGACCTATAAAAGAGATTTTTTTATCAAGCTGGGTTTTAAGGAAGTTGACCGTTCAACATTACCGGAAAAAATATGGTCGGATTGTTTCCGCTGCTCCAAATATCCTGATTATTGCGATGAAGTGGCAATGATAGTGGAACTATGAAGCTCTGGCGTAATTTATTTGTATTAGTATTAATACTTGTAGTGATGATCGGATGTGCCGCAAGAGCGCCGAAAGCTTCGCTG
The DNA here is from genome assembly GCA_964646755.1 of uncultured Smithella sp. Lineage (GTDB taxonomy): Bacteria > Desulfobacterota > Syntrophia > Syntrophales > Smithellaceae > MVRV01. Next base: position 78,249 of record CAZYIE010000006.1, on the reverse strand, counting down.
CCGAAGTCTGCAGCGCTGACTGCCGTCAATGCTTCCGATATTGATTTTTCCGATGATCTCGATATGAATTCGCTGGCTTTAGCTGTTGATCGGAGTCTCCATTATTACGATGGTCCCGGCCGGAATAATGTTTACCAGATGGCCGATAGGTTCATCAATGCCCGGCAGATGAAAGAATCTCTGCTGATGTTTCGTCATATCCTCAAAGATGACGGAAGTCCGGCGGATAAAAAAAGGAAGATAAGTCAGGATTTTGATGTTTACCGGGCGGCAGGCCAGGATGGCGCAGGCTCGGTATTATTTACCGGTTATTATGTTCCTTTGTTGGATGGATCGCTGACCAGGACGGAAAAATACAAATATCCTCTTTACAAACCGCCCCCCGATATGCTTGCTAAAAATAATTCCAAGTCTTCTCCTTATTACAGCCGCAGAGAAATTGATGCCGGTGGGATATTACAGGATAAAAACCTGGAAATTGTCTGGGTGGATGATCCGGTGGAATTATTTTTCTTACATATACAGGGCTCGGGGGAAATAAAACTGGACAACGGCACCATACTGACGGTGAGTACATATAAAACCAACGGCCGACCTTACCGGAGTGTGCCCCAGTACCTGCTAGATAATGGCATTCTCGGTGGCCGGAGTGCTTCCAATCAAAATGTCAAAAGGTTTTTAAAAGAAAAAGACGAGAAAAGTCTCTACGATATTTTAGGCTACAATGAACGGTATGTTTTTTTCCGTTTTGTGGAAAAGCCGACCGGTTCTTTGGGGGTACCGGTTACATCGGGCAGAACAATTGCTACAGATCCGGAAGTGTTTCCTCCGGGAGCACTGGCTTTTGTTCGCCTGAGCAAACCGGTTTTCGACCTGGACGGCAATTTCACTGGACAAAGAGTTCACTTTTCGCGCTTTGTCCTCAATCAGGACAGAGGTGACGCCATTCGCGGACCAGGGCGGGTTGATCTTTTTTGCGGGTTCGGTGATACTGCCGCATCTATTGCCGAGACACTAAAAGAAAAAGGCGAGATGTATTTTCTAATTAAGAAGCAATAAGGATTTATTCCATTTTCAATTCAAGCGATGCCTTTGCTGGCACAGTCTAGGTCGTCTGCTTGCTCCATATATCAGCAATGAGCTTTGTTGCCTCCTCCGATCACATCAATATGGCGTTACAACAGGCTTTTTTATTCTTTTGCGCTTGCTAATTTCCTCACTCATTATACGTTTAATTTTGTCATGCCTTTGTCATTTCCAACAAAAGCTTTTTTAATTCTTCCGGAAAATTACGGTTGACGGTATCGATACTCAATGTCGGTGCACCTCCTGCGATCCGGTAGGCATGATTGAGTACACGGTCGTCCCAAATTGTTGTGAGCTTGTTTTTGATCAGTGTGTCGGAAGCGATAACCGGCCGCAACCCTCCGAGCATACCTACAACAACGTAATTGGCCAATCGGGCTAACAAGGGGCTGCTATCGACAAGTCCATCTCTTTTATCTTCAGGAATATGGCGCCTGTTGTCTAAAAGCCATGCCAACGACACCATATCATGAGCAACAACTGATTCTGATGCGATTATTATTCCGGTATCGGGTTGATGGACATATCCGCTATCCGGTCCGAAAGTTGTGAGGATTTTGTCCGCGGCTGAAATAACCAGGCGCTGCTTCTCGAGCAATGTTCTGGCCGTGTTTGATTCTGCTGTTTTCTCGTGAAAAGTAGCGGCGTCTCGATGGTATTCCAAGCGCGTGTCTGTGCGCCAGTATCCAACTGCCGCCTTCATGCCAAGGCTGGCGCCTGCGAGAATATGACGTCCGCAGCGAGGCATGAGTACGATGTGATCTACTTGATTGAGAATATTGGGCATCATCAGGCCATTTTTCCAATGTGTTCCCGCTTTCATTTCATCTTCATAAAAGGCTTTCCATCCGGCTTCTTCAAAAAAATGAAGGTCTCCCCCCGCTGCCTCAACGGCCCCGGCCATACCCGAGGCCACCATTAACTTACGTGTACTGCCGGAGATGCCCTCGGGCGAAAATTTCACGTGCTCAACGCCGGACATATCGCCCACAATAACCCGTCTGGCACCTTTTTCCTTAAGCAGAGCGACCATTGCGGCGATGGCGACGGGGCTGGTTGTCGATGGGTAAGGCAAGCCCGAATTTAGGACGGGCTTGATAAAGACGGTATCGTTTCTCGATAACCAGGAAAAGTTGGAGGCCGTCATCGCCGTTTCACGAACGGCAGATTTTATATCTGCTTCGGAAGCGCCTTTGCTCACGCTGGAAAGAACTACCCGGGCTTTAGAATGTCCCGCCTGCGGTTTTGCTTGGAAATCTGCCGCTGAAGCGTTTGAAATTTCAATAGAGCTGCAAATAGCCAGGGCCGAGGCGCTTACTACACTTTTCAAAAAATCTCTTCGCTTCATAAATTGATAAGCACTTCCTTTTTTTTCGCAGTATAGTAGCCGCGTTCTCGCGTGTCAAGGATATTTTGGTCACACTATCATGGTCGGCGCCATGGATTATCAATGGATATTATACTGCTTTTTCTCAATAAAAAACTGGACTATTACGAGATACTTCTTTAGTATTTTTCGAACAACCAAAAATTAAGGATATACCAGGATGATTTTTTCCAAACTCCCTAATTTCGGTGTTACGATCTTTACCGTAATGACCAAACTGGCCAACGATACAGGCGCCATCACCTGTGCGGTAAATCCCGGCGATGAGGTGATCCTGTTTGAACCAGCTTATGATGCCTATGCTCCGGACATTCAGCTTTCCGGAGGTATCCCGGTTTATGTGACAATGAAACCCTGATTAAAGCGGCGGAGAAATTATGCAGGATTTGACAATAACGTTGATTCAGACGGAACTATTCTGGGAAGACATACCGGCCAATCTCGAGATGTTCGATAAAAAGATCGATTCAATAGCCGAAAAGACGGACGTTATCATCCTGCCGGAGACGTTTTCTACCGGCTTCACGATGAACGCGGAAAAGGTGGCCGAGCCCATGACCGGTTCTGCAGTTTCCTGGATCACTAAAAAAGCGAGGCAGAAGAATGCCCATATCCTGGGCAGCGTGATTATCGGGGAAGAAAAAAAATATTTTAACCGGCTTCTCTTAGCCAAGCCGGACGGCGAACTTGCTACTTATGACAAGAAACATCTCTTCCGGATGGCGGGCGAACACGAGGTGTTTGCGGCGGGGAACAGTTACCTCACTGTTGAAGTCAACGGCTGGAAGCTGCGTTTCTTCATCTGCTATGATTTGCGTTTTCCCGTCTGGTGCCGGAATATCAATAACCAGTATGATGTTGCTGTCTATATTGCTAACTGGCCCGGCAGGCGCGCGCCGCACTGGAAACTTCTGCTGCCAGCCAGAGCCGTCGAAAACCAGAGCTATGTTATTGGCGTAAACCGAGTGGGGCATGATGGCAACGGCCTTGCCTACAGCGGCGATTCGGCCATCATCGATCCTCTGGGAAACATTCTGTTTGTGCAGGCTGATCATCCCTGCGTGCATACGGCAACATTAAGGTACGACATGGTCAAAGAATACCGCGAAACATTCGCCGCCTGGCAGGATGCCGACGGTGATGCTGTCATGCTTCCCAGCAGTCGCTAACCTGTGTGGCAGTATATTGAACATGCTGACTGGCGATTTTTTCAGTGTTTTGTCTTTTCTCTAAGAAAACAGAGGGGATCTTAGGCCAGATAATCGCCAATATATGCATGGGCGCGCCCGCCGCAGTAGACCTTTTTGTAATTACATTTACCGCAAACCCCTTCCAAAAGTTTTTCCCGGTTGCGCAATTGTCGGAAGACTGGTGCTGCCCAGTTGCCGCAATAAAAGGGAAGGATGATTATAAAATGCTTTTACTTTATTTTTTGTCTGCTTCATAATACGGATAACGTCTGAAACACCTAAGATAAAAATTGGAAGATTAAACGTAAAATTGAATTTGTAAGCCAGAAAATTTCCCAATATAAAAGGCAGCACCACTATAGTATGAAAGGGTGGACGGGAAAGGCCAAACCATCCCTGAGGCATTTCTTTGGCGGAATATTGCATAAAAGGCAATAGGGTGCTCTAATAGATACGCAGTCCGTCCAGAAATCCTTCCACAGCCTCCATATAGAGAGCCCGGTGGCCGATGTCGGCCAGAATGGTACTTTCCAGTTTCTTCAACTGAATCATGCCCTGGAAAACCCCCAAGAGGATTACAGCCTGTCTTCTCGGATCAACCGGCTTGAAAATTTTCTGTGCTATACCCTCGCGGATGGCAGAGGTTAAAGTTATAATGCTGGCATTGCCATGCGAATCGATCTTGCTTTTCAAATCCGGAGGGAAGATCGTTTTCGGCGACGTCAGAAAATAATTAATTATGTCGAAATAATTTTTGTGCTTTTCGCTGAAATGGAGATAGGCCAGGGCGATCGAGCGGATTTTATCTTCCGGCAGCGATTCTTGATCCACTTTCCGTAGTATCGTCTGGTAGAGCATTTCCAGCCCTTCGACCTGAAGAGCCGCAAAGAGCTCTTCTTTGTCTTTAAAATAAAAATAGATGGACCCGACGCTCAATTCGGAACGTTTCGCAATCTGATTTATCGAGGTTGCATTCAACCCCTTCTCCAGAAGAAGAGTCCTGGCTGTATCAAGGATCTGACTTTTGCGCTGCTCTCTTTCTCTTTCCCGTCTCTCTTTGACACCCATAAATAATTCTTACCCTCGAAATATTTTTTATGCTCTTTAAAGAATAAATTTGTGCGACTACTATCATTCCCCCACGATTAAATCAAAGAGCTCTTTATGAGCATTTCACGGATTAGACTGATTTTTCCTCGGCCTCATCATGTCGAACCACGGTTTTTGCTTTTTGAGGGGGCACGAGGTCGCCGGGCAATAGCGAATCGGATCCCCAGGAGGTATTTTTATCTTCGGCGCCGTACCGTTTTGATGATTGCGAATCCAAGCTTCGGCTTCCTCCTGTGTATCCACGCATCCGGCGGAGTAGGTTGTTCTGCCGCGACAGTGGACGAAACCATAGATAAGCTCAAATTGTTCTTTCATGCGAATTACCTCTTGGAAAAGACGCGGAATCTCAGAACTAGAATTCCTCGCCGATCCGCAGCAGTACTTTCACGGCAAGACCGGTGTCGATTCTCTCCCGATAAACGGCAGGCAAACGTTCCAGGGGCTCGTAATCGGATATAAGCGGCCGTGCGTCCAGTTTCCCTTGTGCCATCCAGTTCAGGCACTGGATATTCTCCTGATGCGTATTAGAGATGGATGCCGTTAGACGGATTTCTTTCAAATTTAGGAGAAAAGGGGCGGTGATTTCCAGAGGTGTGAAGATCATGCTCACGATACATACTTCTCCATTATCTGCCGCCAGCTGGGCCGCGCGGTCGATATTGGCCTTGACGCCGGAACATTCGAATGTCTTGTGAAACCCTCCTGGAGCAGCACATAAGACTTGCTGGTCCACGTCTTTTTCCAGCGGATCAAAGGCATGGTCGGCGCCATAAAGAAAGGCGATTTCCCGCTTGGCTTTTACCGGTTCGAAGAGAACAATTGGACCATAGCCAAGAATCTTGAGGATTCGGACGGTAGAAAGGCCGATGGGACCGCCTCCCATTACCAGAGCGGACCCTGTCTGGTTGTTTGTACAACAAACCGCATGCAAGGCTGACGCGAAGGTTTCCGCCAGGGCAGCGTTGCGGGAATCGACGCCATCGGGAATGGGAATCAGCATCTGGGGATAGACTTTGACGTATTCGGCAAAGCCACCGGGCAAGTCGCCAATACCCGTTGTTCGCCGATTAACCCGGCAGAGGTGCTGCTTGCCGGAAAGGCAATTGGTGCAATGTCCGCAGTAAGTCGGACGAATGCAGACTCTCTGGCCCAGGGGCGGCCCGCCGGACGCAGTCCCATTTTCAACGACGACAGCACTAATCTCGTGACCAGGGATATAACCATCTTGCAGCATGCCGCCGGCTACAAGGGAATGATCAGATCCGCAGAAGCCCGTGTTGGCTACCCGAACCAGCACTTCATCGGTTCCTATCTTGTAATCGGGAACCTCTTCATAAACAAGACCGCTACCTCGACGAAATACAACGGCTTTCATAATTTATCCTTCTGCAAATAGTCTTTCAATCCTCACATTCCAATGTAATCTTTTCCACCTTGCCCAGGTCTTTTTTGTAAAAAAATGAGCCGGCAAAAAACAAAAGAGCTGAAGCCAGAAGAAAAACCGGCAGGATAGACATAGCCGACTGGATGCCATAGATGTCGGATATCTTTCCGATTACTATGGGCGCCAGGGATGCTCCCAAGAGATTTTGAACAACAACGCAGACGGAGTAGGAGATCGCCCGAAGACCGGGGTGAATCACTTCCTGCGTGGCGGTGATGGCTGCCGGAGCAAATGCGGAAGCCAGGATGCCCATTCCTATAAGAGTTATATACTGAGCCTGTCCCTGAAGGAAGGAAATAGCTGTAAAGATCACGATGGCATTCAGGGCTGTCGTAATTGCGGGGAACAGCAGCCTTGCCGTTACTCGTTTCTTAAACCACATATCGGCCAGCCATCCTCCCAGGGGCAGGCCGATGAGCGCAAGGATCATGAGCACACTCGTTTTCATGCCTGCCTCACTGATAGAGACGCCTGTCGTACGGTGAAAATACGTGGGAAGCCAAAAGATGATCGCATTGTTGGCAAAGATGCAACCGATAAACCCGAGATTGGTAAAAATCAGAGAAGGGGTATGGATAAATTCCCAAAAGATATCCATTTTACTCATCTTGACCTCGTTTGGACAGGTGTCATTGGATTCTCTGGTTTTGACCAGTTCTACTGTCTTATAATCCTTGACGAAGAAAAAAAGGATGGCCACAATCGCTCCAGGAATAGCCACCAGGCCGAAGGCATGCCGCCATCCCCAATGTGTAGCTATGAAACCGCCAAGACCAATACCGACGGCAATACCAAGGGGAATAGAGATGTTCCAGAGACCCATCATGCGGGAACGTTTTTCCGGAGGAAATAGACCGGAGAGCATGGCCGTACCTGCGGGAGCATATCCGGCCTCTCCTATACCGATTGCGGAACGGGCCGCGAGCAACTGCGGGAAAGTTTTAGTGAAAGCGCAGGCTACCGTAGCGGCGGTCCAGAGAAGGGCCATGACGCCAATGGTCTTTTTCCGGCTCCAGCGATCAACAAGGATCGATACGGGAAATACAAAGGCAACAATGGACCAGTAAACGACCGACATCAGCAGACCGGACTGAGTGTCCGTAAGGCCCCACTCTTTTTGGATAAAAGGAGCAAGGGATGTCACGACTGTCCGATCCATGTAGTCAAAGAAATACAGCAGAAACAGCAGGGTGAAGATATAATAGGAACTGCGTGTGGAGAGCTTGTATTCCCTGGGTGCATTCACGTTATTCATGGGACCTCCTTGTCTAATAAAGTAAGTTCAATGCCATCTTGCCGTTCTTAAAAGCGAATGGCATGCTGGTAGATTAACCGGCCTTGTATCCTCCGATATTCGCCAGGGCCACACTGCCCGGGCTGATTATCGTGTGATCAACTTTGACATTTATACACGCCGTCTTTCCGGAAGCAAAAGCCGCCTCCAGAGCCGGTCGGATATCCTCGGGTTTTTCCACGCAGATTCCAAAACCTCCCAGAGCTTCCACCATCTTGTGGTAATCGACCCAACCCAGTTCCGTTCCGTTGGGGATATTGTGCCCCAGTCGCAGCGTCTGACTATGCATGATCATGCCCCAGGACTGGTCATTGGCGATAACGACAACGATAGGCAGTTTTTTGCGGATGGCGGTATTAAATTCCATGAAGTTGAAGCCCGTCGATCCGTCGCCTGTGATGAGCAGCACGCGCTTGTCCGGATTTTTCAACTTGGCGGCGTTGGCATAAGGAATGCCGACGGCAAGGCATCCATACAGACCGTAATCCAGATAAGTTCCGCCCTTGATGACCGTCCTGGTCATGCCCATCCAGGTGGTAGTGTCTCCGCCGTCGGCGACAACAATGTCGTTTTCCTGATTCATGAAATCATTGACTTCCTTTGCCAGCCGCATCGGATGAATGGGTAGGGCGTCGGATTCCCACTGGGATTTGGCCTGTTCCTTGCCGTCCTTTTCCGCATTCCGGACGATTTCTACCCAGGGCAGGAATTTTTCCCGGAGGGCGCCGCCGATGGCCTTCTCCTTCAGAATGCCGTTTAATTCTGCAAGAAAGGACTTGATGTCGCTGACGATGCCCAGATCGACAGTGCGGTTCCGTCCGATCTCGTTTTGCTGTATGTCCACCTGAATGAACTTGGCGGAAGAAGGGAATATTTCTCCAAACATATAGAAAAGACTCAAACTGTCGCCGAGGAAAAGAACCAGATCGGTGCTGAAAAAGGCCATCATGCTCCCACCCGGGCGTATCGCCATGGATGATTCGAAACAGAGGGGATGAGTGTCGGGAATAATGCCCCGTGCCGTACCCGCAGTAAACACCGGTATCCCCGTATTTTCAACAAACTCGATGAGTTCCGCTCCGGCATCGTCATACCAGGCGCCGTTTCCGGCGATGACGACGGGATTTTTCGCCGCCTTGAGAAGTTCAAAGACTTTTTGAGTATTTTCCCGGTCAACGGGTTTTGATGTAATCTTGGTGTGCATCTTCTTGACTTTGGCCGGGTCGATTGTTGCGTTGAGCAGATCGACTGGCAGCTCCAGGTAAACGGGACCGGGCCTGCCGCTCATTGCCTCCCGGAAGGCCATATCGATATATTCGGGGATCCTCTCGGCAACCTGGCAGACTAAGGCCTTCTTGACCATGGGTGCAATTACGGGAAGCTGGGTCATGTCTTGAAGATCAAGCTTATCGACACTCTCGAGTCCCACACAACCGGAAATGAGGATTACCGGCGTGTTGGACAGTCTGGCGCTGGCGATGCCGGACAGGGCATTGGTGAAGCCCGGACCAGCAGTCACCATGGCTACGGCGGGCTTACGGGTCATCTTCGCCCAGGCCTCGGCCATAAAGACCGCCGCCTGTTCATGGCGGGTATCGAAGAGAGTGATTTTGGAATTCTCCAGAAATTGGTAGATGGGGGTAATATGTCCGCCGCTGAGGGTAAAAATATACTCTATGTCTCGCTCGAGGAGTGCTCCCGCAGCCAGCTGGCCGCCAATAATTTTATTCATGAACTTTCCTCCTAAAATAATGGTTTGTTTTGTTTCGTTATAGTTCCATGCACTGACCGCCATCAAGATTGATGGCCTGTCCAGTTATATATCTTGACGATTCGGAAGCCAGAAAGGCCACCAGATCGGCGGCGTCTCTTGGAATCCCGATGTATCCCAGAGGAATGGTTTTGCACATTTCCTTTTCCCTCTCCTCAATCGTCGTACCGAAAAACGACGCTTCCAGACCAAAACGCCACTTTTCCAGATCCGTGGCAACTTGTCCCGGGCAGATGGCATTAACCCTGATTCCACTGCCCCCCAGCTCCTTCGCCATAGTTTTGGTCAACATTATAACACCAGCCTTGGCGACGGCATAGGCGCTGTTGAAAATGGGAGGGACCTTGCCGGCTCGCGATGCCGTGTTAATGATCGCCGCAGGTTTACCCGACATCAGGGGAATAATGGCCCGTGATATGCGAAAGACGGAAAACAGATTCACATCGATAGTCTTCATCCAGGCCGCTTCGTCATAACCTAAAACCGTATTAGGGACGCCGAAGGATGCTCCGGCATTATTGCAAAGAATGTCGATGTGGTTGAAGGTTTTTTTAATGGTTGTGACCATTGCGCCGATGGCATTGCTATCGGTAATGTCAACGGCGACGGCCAGTGTCCGGACGCCATAGGTTTTGGCCAACTCGGCGACAATCGCATCCATCTCTTCACCTGTTGCGGGCTTCAGGGATTCTCCCGGTGCGGGCGCCGCTCCCAGATCAGCAATGATTATGTTGCAGCCGCAGGCGGCCAGTTTATCCGCAATTGCGTAGCCAATGCCGGTTTTTTTGCCTGATCCCGTAACGATGGCTGTTTTGCCTTCCAAGTCTTTATAGATCATCGACGCCTCCTTTGTACCAGTTGTGATGGTCGAGATGGGCATACTTGGGCAGGAACCGGGTGGGTAGCGCCAGAGCATCCTTGCGGAATGGCGGGGCCAACTGTTTGCCGTCCACCAGGAATTCCAGAACTGTTGGCTTACGGCTCTTGATGCTGCTATTTAAAGCTTCCTTGATATCTTCGGGTCGGCTGACCTGGAGGCTGTTGGCTCCCATGGCCTTGGCTGCGGGGACAAAACTCACCGGTGTGGGGATGTCCACACCAACGAACCTGTTGTTATAGAAATCAACCTGGTTCTTCGCCTCCGCTCCCCACCACATGTTCCTGAAGACACAGGCGATAACCGGCAGATTGTGCTCCACGGCGGTGCTGACCTCGTGGAGGCTCATTCCCCAGGCGCCGTCGCCGATAATGGCAATGACCGGTGCGTCGGGGCAGCCGATCTGGGCGCC
>CAZYIE010000006.1:67063-67668 GCA_964646755.1 uncultured Smithella sp. | reverse complement strand
GATAGGCAAAACCGGTATTGCCGAAAGTCAGGGCGGCAATATGCCGGCGTGACTTATTGAACTTGAGATAGCTGTTGCCTGTTGAGGCGACGTTCCCGATATCGGTGGTAACAATGGCATTGTCCGGCAGCAACCTGGATATTTCCAGAAGCGCCCGGCGGGGGTTCATGGGGTTGCCCTTGACCATGGCTAAATCGACAATTTCCTTTTCCCATATCTTTTTCTGTTTGGCCACGGCTTCCAAACGCTTGGTATCGGGTTTACGGTTTTTGTCCATTGCCTTCAGGCGCTTTAGGATTTCCACTGTGGCTTCTTTCGCGTCGCCGATGATTCCAACCTCGATGGGATGGGTCCGGGCAATATGTTTCGGATTGATATCAATCTGGATGATCTTGGCATTATCCGGGAAGTAGTTGATATCGTACTGAGGCAGAGTTCCAAAGACAGAGAGCCGGGTGCCGATGGCAAGCATGACGTCGGCCTTGGCCAGAGTCTTCATGGCCGCTTTGGATCCCATATAGCCGATGGGACCGACGGAGAGCGGATGGTTACTGTAAAAAGCGTCATTGTGCAGGTAGGTGACCGCCACGGGTGCCGTCAGGTGT
>CAZYIE010000006.1:0-67053 GCA_964646755.1 uncultured Smithella sp. | reverse complement strand
GGCATCGGCATCAACCACACCACGCCCGGAGACGATGACGGGATTCTTGGCTTTGACCAGAAGTTCGGCAGCCCGGTCCAGTTGTTCCTGGGAACCGCATCCTCTGGCATCCACACGATACTGGGAGGGTTTCAGAATTGTGTCTTCCAGTTCTCCATAAAAATAGTCCCGGGGAATATCATAAAGGACGGCGCCACGGTCGGCATAGGCAATACGGAAGGCAGTTCTCAGGCAATCGGCAGCCCTTTTAGGATGAGGAACACGGACGACTGCTTTGGTAATGGCCTTAAAGACGGACATTTGATCGCATTCCTGGAAGCCGTCCCAGCCGATGGTAGGTGTACCTGCCGACGGGGAAATAATAACGAGGGGAGTATGCCCCATGTTTGCTGCTGCCACGGACGTGACCATGTTGGTTATACCGGGGCCGTTCTGTCCGGTGACGACTCCGCATCGTCCGGAAATGCGGCAGTAGGCATCTTCCATATGAGCGGCGCTCTGTTCATGACGGACGGGTATGAACTTGATTCCTGCAGCCGGGAAGAGATCGAGCATGTCCATAAAGGCCGATCCCACAATTCCACATACATGATCCACCCCTTCTGCAAGCAGCGTTTCGACGATTGCTTCGCTAGGCGTCATTTTTACTTTTTTCATTTTTATTACCTCCAATATTTTTCATTGTTGAATTGTAAAAAACGCGGCTTTTTCCAGGCGCGCTTTTTATTGTTTTTGTAAAACCGCTCGTGTCTCCTGAGCGATCATCTTTTCTTCATCCGTTGGTACAACTAATACTTTGACTTTTGATTCCCGCAGGGAAATTTCTCTTTCACCGTCTGTGTCGATGTTTCTTGCTTCATCCAGGGTGATGCCGAGCCAGGAAAGAAATGCACAGATTCGCCGGCGCATATGCGGCGAGTGTTCGCCGATTCCCGCGGTAAAGGCCAGTACATCGAGTCCACCGATAGCCGGAATCAAAGAACCAATTCCCCTGGCCACACTGTAGGCATAGACGATAAGCGCCAAGCGGGCCCGTTCATTGCCGATGCCGGCTTCTTTTTCCAGGTCGCGGAAATCGGGAGATATGCCGGAGATGCCGAAAACGCCACTCTGCCGATTGAGAATTTCCATAACCTGCCCAAGAGAACAGTGTTCCTTATCAGCAATGAAAGAAACAAGGGCCGGATCGATATCGCCCGAGCGCGTGCCCATTACGATGCCGGAGAGGGGCGTAAATCCCATAGATGTATCTTGTGATTTCCCCCCGGCCACAGCGCATAGGCTGGATCCCGCTCCGAGATGACAGGTAATGATCTTCAAATCCTCGATCTTCTTCTGCAGTATTTCCGATGTCCGGCAGGCCACATAACGGTGAGAAGTGCCGTGAAAGCCGTAACGGCGGACATGGTCTTCTTCGTAATAGCGATAAGGGATCGCGTAGGTGTAAGCAAAAGCCTGCATTGTCTGGTGGAAGGCCGTGTCGAAGACAGCCACCTGTGGCACATCAGGCATAAGATGCGTACAGACATCGATCCCCATCAGGTTTGGCGGATTATGGAGCGGGGCTAGTTTCTTGGTTGACTCAAGTATTTTCCGTATTTCAGTGTTGACGACAACGGAGGTGCGGAAATATTCGCCGCCGTGAACCACCCGGTGTCCGACACCGCCAATTTCGTTCATATTCGTCAGGATGCCCCGCTTTTTGTCGGCAAGATGAATCAATAGTGCATGCACTGCTTCGGAATGATTATTCAGAGGCATTTTGTTGAGAAAAGTTTCTTGTCCCCGCCCATCATGTTGAAACACGGCGTTGGGCATGCCAATACGGTCCGCCTGCCCGTGGGCCAGGACGTCGTTGCCTTCCATCTCAAAGAGTTTGTATTTGAGCGATGAACTGCCGCAATTCAGGACCAGTATCTTCATGGTTAAACCACTTTTCGAGCTTCAAGCCTTTTAAATGAGTTTTACATGGAATATATAATTTTTATTGAATGGTACTCAATTTTCAAAATATGTCAAGAAAAAATTCTTCATTTATGCCCGTTGTCAATAATTTTTTGGGGATAAATTTTAGTCATATTTTATGATTCCCCTTCCGGATTGTTGAAATAACGAATATCCAAGAACGGGGACAGACTGCGGCTGAAAATTTCGTTTCCTTACCGTTACCCGGCAAATGGTATGTGCATGAACAGAGAAAAAATGGACTTCTCCCAAGGGGTTATATATTACACCCGGTGCAATATATAGCCCCCTCAAAATAAACTCAGCCATTTCTCTGTTTGGCTACACAGATTAATGGTTAATAATTACAAATATATAGCATTGATGTTTCTTCGCTTATCCTTTGGCATTTAAATTGCATTTACGAAATCCGGAAAAGTGCACAATTCAGTGACGAGAAAAAAAGGGTTCTTGGGATTAGTGAGCTGTATATGCAGACTAAAAAGACAAAGCATATTTTAAACCGGGAGGTGCGATTTCGATTCCTAACTATTTTAATTGGTGAATTCGAAGATGACTCTTCCGTAATTATCTTACATCCGACACGCGGGCTTCACCTTCATGGAAAATTCTGATTTGTTTTTGCACGAATACGTGGCAGGCAAGTTTATTGGTCTCATACAGTGGCCCGGAAATAGATACAAAGCTCTAATCTATATAGAAAAATATTTGGTTTTAGAGACATTATGACAACAAAACACAAGACAGAGATTTCACGCAGAACCTTCCTCAAAGCAGGAGCCCTGGCAACAGGAGCCCTGGCCGTGCCCTCCTTAGCGCAAGGGGGGGAGCCGGTACCTGGTCCTTCCCTGCCAAACCGCATCGACCGGGAGGTGATGAGTTGCTGCCAGTTTTGTCAGGCACGCTGCACGACACTCGTCCAAGTCAAAGACAACCGTGTGGTCAATATATACGGAAATCCGGAGGGCGAATGGACCGGCGGTAAGATGTGTCCCAAGGGCCAATCGATGGTCGAGTTGACTTACCATCCGGACCGGCTTCTCCATTCCCTGTTGCGCAGGGGGAATGCGTGGGAGAAGATCCCTTACCGGAAGGCGGTGGAGATAGCGGCCGAAAAGATCATGAAGGTCAAGAAAGATTTCCCCGATGATTACCACCATCGGGTGGCATTGTTCGCCCCCTTGTGGGAATCGCGCGAGGGGGAACTTGCGGCCAACATGACCTTTCATCTGGCCGGCTACCCCGACTTCAGCCACTCTGGTGACACCTGCATTATCAATGCGGGTGTCACCCTCGATGCCTGTCTCGGTTCCATGGTTGCCGAAACCACCCATGACGAACTCCCGAACGCCGAGCTCATCCTCCTCTTCGGGGCCAACATCGCCGAGCTCTATCCGACCAGCATACGCTGGCTGCAGAAAGCGCATGAGCAGGGTGCGAAACTCGTTTATATCGATCCACGAAGAACACCCACCGGCTCTCAGTGCGATATGATTCTCCGCCCCAGGCCCGGTACGGACGGCGCGTTGGTCATGGGAATTCTGAATGATCTGATTTCACAAAACCGGTACGACAAAAAATTTGTGAAGGAACACGTCAACGGGTTTGACCTCGTTGCCGAACCCGTCAAAGCATACACACTGGACAAGGTGGCGCAGATCACCCGACTGCGGCATGATGAGATCCAAAGTCTCTACGACGTCGTGGCGAGATCCAGCCGAACCATTGCGTGGATCTCTGGGGCGATTTCGCGTTACACGAATGCGATTCAAACCTCGCGGGCCATTATAGCGATGCAGGCCATCACCGGGAACATCGCGGGTCCGGGTAAAGGGGTTCTTCATTTCCAGAGCGGGAAGCCGGGCGGGGGCGAAGCCTTTGAGGAGAAATACGCGCTGGCCGGCATGCCCAAGGGGCTCCACTACCGCAAAATTCTTAACAATATGGAGAGGGAATTCCTCAAGGTGCTGATGCTCGATGCGAGCTACCGAAGGTATCCGGATGCGAATCGGGTACGCAAGGCCGTGCAGAAGGTCGATTTCGTTATTCACCGGGCCTTTTTTATGGACGAGGAGTCCAAAGTGTCGCATTTGATTATTCCGGGAGCCATGAACTTCGAGAGCGAGGGTTCCCAGTACGGTTTGAACCGCCAGGTTGTGTGGCGGGATAAGGCAATCGAGCCCCTTGGCGAGACGGTTCCGGAATGGCGATTCTATTCGGATCTGGGGAAACTCATCCACGGCGATGCCTATCCGCCCGTCCAAAGCCCGGCGGATATCTACGAATTGATGCGGGGGATGTCACCCACCTGGGGCGGGATGAGTCTGGAACGTCTCAAGGCGAGTCCCTCCGGAATTGTCTGGCCCTGCCCGTCGCCCAACGGTCCGGACGGTCGTGGAACCCTCTTCAAGGGTGTCCGTTTCTGGACCAAGAGCGGCAAGATCGAACTCGAGATCCCCGGGATGGGGCCGCTGGCCTGGGAGGAACCTTCCGGTAGCCCATTTGGGGAAGAAGGAAACCCGAAGAAATTCCCGTTCATATTTACGCAGGGCAAGGTTGTTCAGCACTGGCAGCAGTCCGTAACGACCTGGTCCCGATACATGGGCCAGTTTTCCGATGGGAACTTCGTGCAGATACATCCAGAAACGGCGAAAAAGCTCCGGCTTACGGAGGGCGACTCGGCCATGCTGGAGACAGAGATCGGCTCGATGCCGGTCAAGGTTAGGATTACCTTCGGCGTGCTGCCGGGAGTTGTCTGGACCCCCTCCTATCCAGATCCGGGAACAGTGGTCTCGGCCAACTCGGGTCAATCAGTCAATTCGATCATCCCAGGCTACTGGGACAAGGCCGGCGCGCAGCACAATGGCTTCGGTTGCCGGCTCACGAAGGCGTGATGCCGAAACGGGAGGAAGGTTTGTGAATAGCCATGAATGAACGATTGATCCTCTTCGAGGATAGAAAATGCATCCACTGCCACTCCTGCGAGGTGGGCTGCCAGATGGAGAACGACGCCCCGCCGGGTGTCAGGTTGCGGCGCGTGGTAAGCCATCCCCGTGGGAAGTCTTCCACTGGCGAGCAATATTTCATATCAACGGCGTGCTTTCACTGCAACGATCCCGCTTGTGTTTCGTCCTGCCCTGCAGGGGCTCTCAGCCGGAGACCGGACGGAGTCGTGGTGCATCGTCGGGATCTTTGTATCGGCTGCGGCTACTGCATCCAGTCCTGTCCGTTTCATGTGCCGCAGGTAAGTCCGGAACAGCACACAATGCGCAAATGCGACTTCTGCACACAGCGGACAGATGCCGGCCAGGAACCAGCCTGCGTGGCGAAATGTCCCTCGGGAGCATTGAGTTATTACCCGAACGGGAAGCTCCCGGCGGAGCTGATTGCGTATGGCAAAGCCGAGCGCCTCCATATGGTATATGCCCTTCAGGGGCAGCCCGGTGAATACGGGCTGCCGGACCCGGTACCGCCTAATACGATGACGGGCGGGCAGATATGGAAATGGCTGGGAGGTTTGGTGCCCGGGGCTTTTGTCCTGGCCTGGTTGTGGAAAAAGGCGGTTAGTGAGGAGGAAACGCATGAGTGAGATCACCTGGGGCATGCCTGTCGTCCTGTATCTTTTTTCCGCCGGCGTGGCGGCCGGTGCCTTTTGTTTTGCCGTCCTGATGAGCAGAGGGGGGGGCGAAGGCTTTTCGGCCTGTTCACGGGCATCGGCGCTTCTAGTGCCGCCGGCACTTGCCTTCGGCCTGGCCATGCTGGTCGCCGATCTGGGCTATAAGACCCGCTTCTGGTTTACCTTGACGGTCTTCAACAGACTTTCGCCCATGTCCCTAGGGGTCTGGCTGCTCACCTTGTTTTTCCTAATCGCCACGTTCTATGCCCTCTGCTGGCTCCCCGCCGCGGCGCGGGAGCGCATTCCCGTGATCGGCAGGTGGCCCATCTGGTCGCAGAAGAGGGTCTGCGACGCCCTGGGATGGGTGGGCGTTCCGTTGGCCTTGCTCGTGGCCATCTACACAGGCGTGCTGCTTTCTACCACCGCCGTTCCTCTCTGGCGAAACTCGGCCCTGCCGGTCCTTTTCTGCCTTTCCGCTCTGGATACGGGGTTTGCGGGCGGGTTTCTGCTTGCCCTCCTCTTTTTTCCCCAAAAGCGGCGAGCACTGATGGCAGGACCATTCCAGCGGCTGGAGCGATCTTATCGCATCCTTCTGCCGGCCTATGGCCTGGCGCTACTCTTCTTTTTTCTCCTCTTTTTTGTCCCTGTCATGAGGCCGAAAGTGCTGATTCCTCTGATCATGGGTTTCAGCGGCCTTGCCTTGTGGCTGGGGGTTGTCGGCGTTGGTCTGCTGCTTCCCCTGTTTCTCGCTTTCAGAAAAGGGGAGACAGGGCTTTTTCGGGTTTTGATGGTCCTCGGTGCACCTCTGGCCGGAGGGTTCCTATTGCGTTTGGTTCTGGTCTACTCGGGCCAGGTGCATATTATCGCTGCGGCATATCGCCTGACGTATATGCCGTGAATAAGGAGAAATAATCATATGAAAAGAAAATGTGTTGTACGTATGTGTTTGTTGGTCGCCTTGCTCTTTGTCAGTTTGCTGGTCGGAACGGCGTCGGCTGCTGAATTGCTCAAGGGAAAATCGGTCAATATCAACAAGGCAACAGTCGAGGAACTGGTGAAGAATGTTCCGGCGATGACCCCTGAACTGGCGAAAAACATTGTAAAATATCGCAAGGACAATGGAGATTTTCAGCAGAAGGAAGAGCTTCTCCAGGTTCCCGGCATGAACCGGACACTCCTTAAGAAATGGGACAAATTCTTTATTCTGGAAGGAATAGGAGGCAAGGACTGCACATGCTGAATTCGCTCTTGCGCAGAATAAGACCGTTTCCGCTTCGCAGAGGATCTCTTTTCGTTTGCCTCTTCGCGCTTTATATGGTTCTGTTGTTGCCCGGTTACTCGGTTGGGGTGGAGAGGCCCCATGGTCTTCCTCCGGCCGACGACGCTACCTACATTCCTCAGCTGTCGGGGCTCTTAAATAAGAAATTGACGAACCATTACGGGCAGGAGAAAGAACTGGCCGAGTGTATCGTTCTGCGGGGTAGCCGCGTTCAGGAAGGAAAGGTTTCGGTACCGGCTGGCGGCTTTTTCTATGCTTCCTCCACATCTATGGATGCCAAGCCGCTAAGAAGCGATCCTTTTCTGATTCTCGGTGAGACCTCTTACCTTCTCTCTCTGAAAACGGCCCAGGTGACGAAAAAAAATGTGGCTTTGAACAAGAGGGACAAAGCACTTTTGGATGAGAAGGGTTATCGTCTCTGGTTCGATTACGCGACTGACCACTATGGCAAGCCTTATGGCGAGTTTGCCGTTATGGCGCCCTCCGGAGGTTGGCAGTTGGAGATGCCCGTTTCATCATCTTTCCCCGAGCCGGAGAAGGCAAGGGCTTTAAAGCTGAAAGCGGGGGTTAACCCCCAGCAGTTGCCCTTCTTCCTCACCAGTAACTACACCTTCGGCGCGACCAGGCTGAAAACCAAGAAGTTGACCCATGAAGATGCGGTCTTTTCAGAGGTGACATATCCCGTGATTTCGGAGGCCGTTTTTTCACTGGATCGGCCCTACGTAATCGGCGTGCAGCAGGAGAGCTTCCGGTGGTGGAGGAACAAGAGGATATATACTTACAGGAAGGAGAACGGTATTCTGGTTGAGGTGCGCAACTGGACCGGCAGAAAAATCCTGGCGTCCAAGCTACTTCTTCCGGTGACTCAGCAGGAATACAAGGTCACGGATATCGACAAAATGACCCTCACCGATTTCAACCTGGACATGCACATCGAACTGGTTGTGAATCCAAGTATGTTTAAGGGATCGGACTGGGTCCCCTGGTCCAATGATGCTCCGTTTGGCTGGGAAAACGGCACGGTTTCCCTGATGATCTATCATGACTTGGTCAAACTCAAAAACGGCGACCCGTGGCCGAGGGACAACCGTTACACTGTCGGACTGGAGGCGGAGCAGATGACCGGCATGCTCAAGCGCGTCGTGCTCGAAAACAATAGTCCCTTTGTGCTGACCAAAGAAAACAATTCCTACGATGGTCCGATCAGTATATCCGATTTCTGGGACAGAAGGTATTTCAAAGTTGTTGTGGACGATATTGCAGGTGATGTTGTCAAAACATGCTATGCCAGAGATTCCTGGTTTCGTCGGACGGATAACCTGATTCTGTGGAAAGAGGGAAGAGAAAACATCGATTTTTTTATCGGGATGAGTGAACTTGTCGTCTCGGTGATGGAGGATACTTTTTTAACCCGGCTGGCCGATCCCACATACGGTGTGCCGGTGGTCAAGTCCACATTTTCGTCGTATCCGCGCGTGATCAAGTCCGCCAAGGGGTTTGCCCCCGATCCGACGTGCGCTTTTGTTCCCAAGCTCAAGGGGCTTACACGCAAAAACGTGACATCGCGCAAAGGCGAAAAGCTCACGAGCGCTGATGCCATCGTCATCCGCGGCAGTTATGTGGACTACCGAAACGGGAAAATCGTCATTCCGCCAGCAGGCCTGTATTATTCCACCCGCCTGGGCAGAAATGTACGCCCTCTCGTGGGTGAATCAATTTACATTCTCGGTAAAAAGGCCTATGTCCTGAGCACGGAAAGCTATCTTGTCGTCAAGAAAAACACGGCCATCGATTATTGGAAACTTCTGCCGATGGGTGATGGAAACCCGCTTTTCTGGCAGGATGTGCCTCTCGGGGACGGAACCAAGACTATTCGCTTCCTGGGAACGCGCATGCTCTGGGGACGGCCCGTGGCCCAAGCGCGGATTGTCAAGTATTCCGGCAACGCCTTTGGAGCGGATATGCTTCTGGGCCCCGGACTCAGCAATTACAACCCGATTTACGGGGATGCCCAATCCTCCTTTGCGAATCAGACCTATAGCCTGCCTGATATATATGCCGAGGGGGCGACTTACGCCATTCCCAACTGGGTAAGCCCCGATGTTGTGGAGATTGCGGAGATGGGTACTCCCGGTATGGATTCTTTTACTATTTCCTATGAGGAGCCACAAAAGCTTGTTCTGAAGGCCGGAGGAGAAGCTGCTATCGGTCAGCACAAACTGAGGATTGTCAGCGTCGATCAGGCGAGTAAAGTGGTGAAACTTGTTCTCCTTAACGCAAAGGGCAAGGTTGTCATGGAGAAAACATTGGGACCTGTCAATCAGGCGGTTTATGACACGCTTCCGCAGTACAGTCCCTCCCAGCAAAAGGTGATGATGCAGTACAAGGATATTCACGTAGAACTAGATTTGCCCGCCGATTTCAAGGGAGGCAATGTCACGCTTTATGCCTGGACGGGCGCGCATAAGCTGGAGCGCGACAAGCCATGGGCGAAGGACCACCGTTATACCATGCGTCCTGACGTATGCGGCCACTGCTATATGCTCAATGAGTTCATTATCGACAATCCGGAACCTATTATTCTTGATGCCAAGCATCCGACTTATACTGGGCCGGAGGGATATTTCAAGATCGTCATCGATGATTTCGATGGTGAGAAGATACAGGCCTGGCACATTGAGGATAAAGATGGTCGCAAGAGTCCGAACCTGGCGGAACTGCCCAGAAACAACGTGGACGTTATGGTCGGGGTAAATGGGACAACGGAACATTTTCTGCGGAAGACACTGCTGGAAAGATTGGCCTACCGCGAAGTATGGCGACTGAAGTAACAGCACCAAAGCGAAATGGAGATATAAAAAATGGCACAAGATATAACTTATGATCAGGCGGCTGGTGGACAGCCGGAGATAAGGAAGCCCTCCGTCTGGAGTGCACTACCCAGCTTTCAGAAGAGTTGGCCCGGACTTCTGGCCATGACGGTTCTGGCCGTGCTCTGCGGTCTTCCGGGTATAGACTTTCCATTCACACTGGACAGTCTATTGCGCTACATAGATGCGGTACTGCCGCCGGTCTACGGCAAGGGTTTTTTTGTTGACCTCCTGCACTTCAATTACGTGGTGACCTGTCTCATTGTGGGTATCCTTATCCGCAACGTTATCGGTGTTCCGAATTCATGGGAACCAGGATTAACCTACAGCGCAGTTTTTATGAATGTGGGAATCATTATGCTCGGTTCCCAATACATGCTGCGAGACCTTATAAAGCTTGGTCCCATCAGCATCGTGGTCATGGCGTTTATGGTCTTCGGGGGAGCGCTGATTTTTACATTTATGGGGCGTTATTTCAAGATGGGTGACGCCATGACGGGTCTCCTCGCTGCGGCCTTTTCGATGTGCGGCGTGTCGGCATGCATCGCCATTGCCCCGATGGTGAAGGCCAAAAGCGAAGAGGTGGCCTATGCGATAGCGGTTTCGGTCACGTTCGGCCTTTTTTGCCTGTTTGCACTTCCATTTGTGGGGAAGCTTCTGGGTATGTCAAATGATGCATTCGGCCTGCTCGCTGCGGCCGGGGTTCCCAATTCTAATCAGGTGATCGCCACCGGCTTTAATTTCAGTTTCGAGGCGGGAAAGGTTTCTGGATTTACGAACATCGGGCGATTGGTGTTGATTCCCGCTGGTGTCTTGTTCATTTATTTCATGACATTGGGCAAGGAGTTAAGGTCAACAGAGATCAGCTTCTGGGAAGTACTCAAGGAAAAGTTTCCCCTTTTCGTTTTTGGGTTTGCCTTCGTCTGGACACTGAACTGCCTGCAGGTTTGGCCTGTACCTGCCAGTGAAGCGATGGGTAATGTTATGGAGTGGTTCTTTGCCATCTGCTTTGTCGGACTGGGAATGTCAACCAAGCTGTCGGATTTGCGAAAAGCAGGGACCAAGGGTATTGTAATCGGGTATGTGGCGGGGTCGCTGAGAATAGGCCTTTGTCTGTTGCTGTTGTTTATATTCATAAAGATGGGATTTTTTAAGTAGTATGATTTTGTAGTGAGGTAAACGCCTGAAGCGTGGTCTGGTGATAATAAGGGGAGGAGCTGTTATGGCTGATGATTTGGACAAGAAGAATACAATAGATGATGATCTCCAGAAGGTAGTGGCAGCGGCTGAAGCCAAACAGCGGCGCCATCGCGTCGATGAATACATCGCGATGGTAATCGCGATCGGCGCCGTATTTATCCTCTGGTTTTTGCAGTTTGTGGGTCTCTATTGAGGTCCGTTTATGTTCGATATTACCAATTGTGTTATCTGAGGATGGGATTGTGAAAGACAGTATTCTGGTAGTTTATCAAAGTGATGGCAGCATGAAAGCCGTCGAAAAGGCATTGCGTTCAGCACAATCCGAAGCAAAAAAAATCAGGGTTCTTCTGGTTCTCGATTCGGAACTGTACCACTATGCCCATGTTGACCTGGTTGCACCACGTCTCAATAAGCAAAGATTTCTTCTTTACATACGCGAGCAGGTTTTGGAAAAAGGTCGCCAAGTAGCAGAAGAGATCCGCGGAATGGCGCAGAGAATGTGCGTGCCGATTGAAATTGATTTCGTAGAGACGGATGATCTGGTATTGGCTGTCGTTACTGAAGCCCAAAAGGGCTACAAGGCGATCTATCTGGAGAAAGTAAAGAAGAAAATATTCCCGTTACTGAAGAAGAACTTGGCTGCAGAAGTCCGTAAAATACCGGGTGCACGGGTTATCGAGTGCTGACAACGAAGGATGGTTTTAACAAGTGATGATGGAGAGGAAATGTGGAGGTTTCTGATGAAAAAATCTAGATTGATCTTATGGGGGATGTCCGTATTGCTGATGTTGCCATCAGCTGTCTTTGGCTTTCCAACCGTGTATCCGACGGGGACGACCATCTATAAGCCTGAAAAATGCCAGAACGGCTATACCGTTTATGCTACGGAGACGGAAGGGGAAGGTACCGTTTTGGTCGATATGAACGGGAACGTTGTAAAACAGTGGAAAGAAATGAGCAATCTGGATCATCCGGTTAAAATTCTCAAAGGTGGTTATATTATGGGTGCCACCCGGGGAAAACCGGACCATATCGGCCGGCTGTGGAAGCATCCCGAATCGACGGATTTGTCGATTATGGATTGGAACGGCAAGATAGTCTGGAGCCTGCCTAAGGCAGGGATGCATCACGACTTCCAGCTTCCGGGCAATCCGGTCGGCTATTGGGTGCCGGGCATGCCGCAGGAATTCAAGACAGACAAGGTGTTGATCCTTGGCCATAAGATGGTTACTAATAAGAAAATAAGCGACAAGCTCCTTGAGGACGATTATCTCGTCGAAGTCGACAGCAAGGGTAATATCTTATGGGAATACCTCTTCAGCGACGGTTTCTCGGAGATGGGCTGGAAGGAAGAAGATAAAAACACTATTTACAAACATCCGAATTTTGCAGCAACGAGAGTTAAGGGAGTCGCAGGGGGGGACTGGATCCATATCAACAGCGCTTCTTATGTTGGCCCCAATAAATGGTATGATCAGGACCCGGTCAAGTATTCCATGTTTCATCCGGAAAACATCATAACAGACGGCCGTCAGACCAACACCATTGAAATAATCGACAAAAAGACTAAGAAGCGCGTTTGGCAGGTAGGCCCCTACTACGCGTCCGACAGCATCTGGTTCTTTGGCGGCAAGCAGTATAGAAATGCCTATAAAAATCTGGGATGGATTATCGGGCAACATCACGCCCACATGATTCCCAAGGGTCTGCCGGGCGAGGGAAATATTTTAATCTACGACAACGGCGGTCGCGCCGGTTACGGTTCTCCGAACCCCGTCAGTACAACCGGCTTGAATAATGCAAGTCGCGATTATTCGCGGGTGATCGAGATAGATCCCACCACGCTCAGAATCGCCTGGGAATTTTCTGGGAAGACCCAGGGTTACAGGGAAGAATCCAAGTTTTACAGTCACTACGTCAGTTCCGCACAGCGACTGCCCAACGGCAACACGCTTATTACCAACGGCGCAGTGGGGCAGCTTCAGGAAGTGACTGCGGAAGGGGAAATCGTCTGGGAATACATCAGCCCCTATTTTGTCGATACGGGGAAGTTCAACCTGGTATATCGCGCATACAGGGTGCCCTATGATTATATCCCGCAGTTGAAGAAGCCCATTGAGAAGGCGGTGATTCCTCTGGATAACAATAAGTTCCGGATCAAAGATGTCTCCGCGAAAAAATAACCGGAGGAATGTAGAGTTAAGTAAATTTCAATCTGGGTGAAGGAAGACCGTTTATTCCTTTGCTTTTAAAAATGGGGAAAACCAGAATCAAATATTTATTGGGAGGAAATATGGAAACAAGAAAAAAAGTCTCGGGTGCGTATTTTACATTAATTTTCATTTTTACATTGGCCTTTTTGGGGGGGACGATAGTGGTTGCCCAGGCGCAGCAGAAGGTTCTCAGTTTGAATAAGGCCACGGTAAAACAATTGACGAGTATTGAGGAATTTAAGATGCCCGAATCCTTGGCCAAAGCGATAGTAGAATATCGGACGAAGAAAGGGCCGTTCAAAGATCCTCTTCAGCTAAGGAATGTGCCGGGCATGACCAATGCGTGGTTTGAAAAAATCAATCCCGTGCTGAAAAATGGTGATGTAGTTTATGATCCTGATGCGGACCCCGTTTTGTCGCCTTCCAAGTGCTGAGCAGCAGTAGTTTGCCAAAAAATAGACGGTCGATGGTAAAGACATGACTTTTGCAAAAAGGAGAATTTTTTAATGAAAAATTTAATCAAAATGGCTATTTTTCTGGCATTTACGGCAATTATTGCCGGCTACGGCAATGCTTCCGCCGGCGATAGCAGGCCTGGTGACGCGACGGCTGTTACTGTGAAGGCCAATGAACAGTTCGCGCAGTCGCTGAAACTCGATGATCCCCGGGACTTTGAGGACGCCCGCCGCGGTTTTATTGCCCGACCGACCGGGAAAATTATCAGCGCAAAGGGCGATGTGCTGATCGATTTTGATGAATTCAATTTTGTTCAAGGCAAAGTCCCGGCAACGGTCAATCCCAGCCTCTGGCGACACTCCATTATCAACGCTAATATCGGGCTGTTCAAAGTTACGGAAGGTATCTACCAGTTGCGGGGCTTTGATATCGCTAATATGAACCTGATTGAGGGGAATGCCGGGTGGATCGTGGTCGATCCGTTGAGCTGTCGCGAAACTGCGGCAGCTGCAATCGCCTTTGCCCGCAAGCACCTGGGCGATAAACCGGTCTCGGCAATTATTTTCACTCACAGCCATCTAGACCACTTCGGCGGTGTTCTGGGCGTGATTTTACCTGAGGATGTGGCAAAACGCAAGATTCCCGTAATTGCCCCGGATGGATTCCTCGAGGAAGCCATCAGTGAAAATGTCTTTGTCGGTAATGCAATTGGACGCCGGTCAGCCTATCAGTTTGGTAGTAATCTTGAACGCTCCGTCAGTGGCCTTGTTGATACTGGTTTGGGCAAGGCAATGGCGTGGGGCAGCATGGGTATTCTTCCGCCGAATCGGATTATCAAACAACCAAAGGAAGATCTGATTGTTGACGGTGTTCGTTTTACCTTCTATAACGTACCGGGGTCAGAAGCTCCCGCTGAGTTGACCTTTCTGCTTCCCGATAAGAAGGCTTATTGCGGTGCGGAAATTATCCAGCAGACCATGCACAATCTTCTTCCGGTGCGCGGCGCCAAGGCGCGCAATTCCCTGGCCTGGTCAAATTATCTGGACCAGGCACTGGAGCAAACCG
Source organism: uncultured Smithella sp. (assembly GCA_964646755.1). Lineage (GTDB taxonomy): Bacteria > Desulfobacterota > Syntrophia > Syntrophales > Smithellaceae > MVRV01. The sequence continues at coordinate 52,389 of CAZYIE010000006.1, read as the reverse complement.
CGGAAGTTAATGTGGTTTTCACCCAGCACAACTGGCCGGTCTGGGGCCGGGAACGCATTGCCGAATTCATCACCAAGCATCGCGATGTCTATAAATACACCCATGACCAGACATTGCGTCTGATCAACGCCGGCTACACACCGCGTGAAATTGCCGATATGATAAAATTCCCCCAATCGCTTTCGAACTATCTGGCCAGCCGCGGCTACTATGGTGATCTGCGCCACAATGTCAAAGCTGTCTATCAATTCTATATGGGCTTCTATGATGGCAATCCGGCTAACCTCAATCCGTTGCCGCCCGAGGAGTCAGCCAGGCGCTATATTGAGCTGATCGGCGCCGACAAGGCCATAACGGCGGCTCAGGTTGCCTTCGACAAGGGAGAATACCGCTGGACGGCTGAGTTGCTGAACCAAGTTGTGTTTGCCCAGCCCAGCAATAAGAGGGCGGTTGATTTGCTGGCAAGCACCTACGACCAGATGGGTTACATGGCCGAAGCTGCCACCTGGCGCAACAGCTATCTTACAGCGGCCGCTGAATTACGCAATGGTCCGCCGAAGAAAGGCATGGATAGCAGCTATGCTGCCGACATTTTCAGGCAAACGCCGGTTGAATCTTTCCTAAATGCTATGGCCGCAAGCCTTAAAGGCCCGGACGCGGAGGACAAGAATATAAAAATCAACCTGATAATTTCCGATACTCGTGAATCTTTTGTTCTTTGGATAGAAAATGCCGTGTTGCATCACAAGAAGACAAAGCCGGAGGACAATGCCAATGCAACTCTGACCATGCCCAAAGACATCTTCATCGCGCTGATGACCGGCAACGCCGGTGTCAAAAACACGCTGATGAACGATGACTTTAAAATAAGCGGCAGCAGGATCGATCTAATACGCTTTTTCTCTCTGCTCGAAAAACCGCCGGCTACGTTCGCTATCGTAACACCATAGCCTTTGCTGCAAGAGGTATTAACACGTGAAATAAAGTGTTTTTGATAAAAGATTTGTGCATCGAGGTTATCGGCTTAGTGCGGAAAAATATAGTCTGTTGTTTCCGCACTAAGCCCAAAGGCAATTTCTAAAAAAACTACTGGTACATCACCGTAAATACCCGCTGGTTTATTCCTTAGTCTCTGCTTAATTCTAGGACTTTTTTCCAGGATCCTTTACGTCGGTGTGAGCCATGCCCGGCCTTCCCACAATAGTGTCGGCGAACTGGGACATTCCCAGTAACTGCTGTTGACTGTCATATACAGAATTAGGCACCCATCCTCGCGACATCCAAAAGAGGTAACCGCTCCGCGGGCAGCAGACCATGGTCCTGCCCTTCCGGATACCATTGACAATGCGCTGGCCTAGAACGGCTTGCTCTACCTTCGGAAATATCAGGGATGTTATCCTGGACATTTTTGCTCCTGCAAACATGCTTCCGCCAGCAGCCAGTCCCGGATGTACGGACATGACCTTGACGCCATTCTTGCCCAGAGCTTTCATCTCGAGCCGCAGCGCATCAGACATGCCATGCACCGCCCATTTAGAGCATGTATAGGGCACTCCTCTCACCATACTTACAAAGGCTGCCGCGGAGGAGATATTTACTATCCAACCGGAATTGCGAGCCATCATGTCGGGCAAAACCGCCTTTATAGTGTAGTAGTGGGCATTAACATTCACTTCCGTGTGTTTCACAATGTCACTTATCGACATGTCGACCAGATAGGCTACTCTCAAATACGCCGCGTTGTTGATCATAATATCCACGCTGCCCATGTCCTTTTTGGCCTGTTCGACAAGTTCGTTGACTCTCTTTATATCCGAAACATCGCACTTATAGGCATAAACCTTGCCCAGTTTCATTTTTTTCAGTTCTTCCAATGCATCCTGCATTTGTTTCTCGGCCATGTCCCAGATAGTTACGTCGCATCCCGCCTTTAGCAATTCCTTGCAGGTGGCAAGACCATAACCCATAGCACCTCCGGTTATAATGGCTTTCTTACCGCTGATGTCTGTCATCTTCTCCTCCTCTTTTTATAAGTCAAATCCTAGTATCAATAATTTATAATGTAACAGGGCCTGTAATTTGCGTCAGACCATACTAATGGCTTCGTTGGGACAGCTGGTCATGCAGAATTCACAGGCAATGCAGACTTTTGCGTCCCGAAGATATGGATAGGGATGAATACCATCTTCCCCTGCTTGGGTAAGTGCCAGGCAGCCAACCGGACAGGCATCGATGCAGATACCGCAGGAAGAGCATTTCTTCTTGTCCAATGTCGGCTTCGGCCAGGCTGAACGCTTGATCATCTGGCAGGCATGACCGAGCTCATTTTCTATACTTCCTTCGGGGCAAGTTCTGCCGCAGGCTCCGCATTCGATACAAAGGACGGCATCTATGACATGTCTCTCTTTCTTTTCGCCCGCTATCGCTTTGGTTGGACAGATCTTTACACAGGCATTGCAGCCTTTACATGACTCATTGATTATAAACGACATCGATTCCTCCCTTCAACTGGACGTACATGACCGGGACGCGGGTGTGGTGGGCAATTAACGGATTCCCAATTTCCTCATTGTATCCTCAGTTGGCTTCCCGGTCCGGGAATCCCAGCCAAACCGTTCCCAGTATTTACTCATCATAGATTCAAGATCATATGTCCGACCGCGGTTCGGACCATCCAGCAGGGCCGGGCGCCCGATGGCCCGCTCACTGATCTTCATGCCCTTCGGCTCTATACCGTGCTTGACATTGAATGCCTGCTGAAGGGTCTGAATACGCCTCCCGATTTCCAGATAATCTTCCGGTGTCTTGTGCCATCCCGTCGCCGCGTTCAGCCATTTGAAGAGAGGTACTGCCCGGATACCGAGAGTACTGCCGAGCATGCACAAGCCCGCCCCGTCGATGACACGCTTGAACTGACTCATGGCCGCACTCATGGCGGCTTTTTCATCATCGACAATGTAGCGTCTGTTTTTGGAGCTGATCAAGGGTACTTTGGGCAGATCTTTGGCCTCCTTCCAGAGCTGGAAGAATTCATAATAGAGGAATGCCCCCGTGGTATGACGACCGGGCGTGGGGTCAACACTGTAATGGACGCTGAAAAGGGGATCGTTGCGACCGTCATGCATGGGGAGTTCCTGGCCGCCGGCCTGAATGGCCCATTCGATGGAACCATGACCGATCCGTTCCGCAGCTTTTCGCGACCCGTCGGCCAGCAGATCACCAATCCCCTCCCGGGCGATCATCTTCTCGATCAGGGCAATGATAGCTTTACTGTTGCCCCAGGTGAGCTCCAGCCCGCCCGTGTCTTCCTTCGTGATGACGCCACGCTCGTAACATTCGATAGCGAAGGCCACGGTGCCGCCGACGGAAATGGTGTCCATACCAGCCCTGTTAAGAAGTTCATTCAGGTAGAATATACTCTCTGAATCTTCATTGAGGCAGAGTCCACCCAGAGCCAGGGTGGTTTCGTATTCCGGTTTGTGAGTCTCGCTGTATTTCCCCGACATGGTGCAGATCCCGCCGCAGCCCATGGGACAGGAGTAGCAATGATATTTTACCTTCTCCCGGCTCACGATCAGGTCGGGATTAACCGAATTTGAACGTTCGATGGTCCAGTCCTTGCTGCTGCCCTTCCAGTTCAGAAGGGGAGAATCGCCCATCTGCGGCGACAATTGGTTCATGGCGCAGGTTCCCCATTTGCGGCTGATAATCTTCATGAGAAGAGGATTCTGGGCCATGGCGACGGGGATCGAACCAAGGAGCTTGCCCAGCAAGGCCGCGCCCTTACCGTTAATAAATGGAACGGGGCTGACAACAAACTTGCTGCATTTCTTGGAATGCCGGCTAATTTCTTCCCGGTCAAATGCCCCGATCCGAAGTACGCCGTTGCAGACAACAGCCTTGAGTCGCTTGGACCCCATTACGGCGCCGAGGCCGGAGCGGGCAGCCATTCTTCCCCGATCATTGGACACACCCGAGATCAAAGATATCTTCTCGCCGGCCTGACCAATGCACGCAACTTTTGCCTGCCTGCGGCTGCTGTGGCGCTCGGTCAAAATTGTTTCTGTCTCAATGGTGTCCTTACCCCAGAGCTCTGTTGCATCCAGAAGCTGCGCCTTGCGGTTTCCCACCAGAAGATAAACTGGTCTCGGACTGATACCCTTGAAAAAAATGCCGTCATAGCCGCAACGCTTAAGAGCGGGCGAAAATGTTCCGCCGCAGTTGGCATCCCCCCAGGTTCCGGTGAGCGGGGATTTAGCGGCAACGCTCCACCGACCTGAAAACATGCTGCCCGTTCCTGTCAATAGTCCGGAAATAAATCCCAGAATGTTATCGGGACCTAAAGGATCAGCCCCCGCCGGTATCCGGTCGAACAGGATACGCGCCGCCAGCCCGGTTCCAGACAGATAATTTTCATACACCTCATCCGGAATTACTTCCTCCAGGCAGGTGCCTTCCTGTAGATCTACCATTAAAATTCTGCCCATGTATCCATGTGCCATAGGTTGCCCCCAGAATTAGTTTAATAAATGCAACATTTGCATAACTTCGTTCAATAATTTAAACGCTGGCCACTTTCGGATTGTCCTTAATGATATAAAGTTTTATGGTAATATTTTATCCAGCAACGCTACCGCTTCTTTTCTTGTCATATATTTTGGAACTCCATAAGTGCTATTGGCTTCTTTAAATGCTTCTTTAATAATCTGATCATAGTCAGACTTCTTAAGTTTGTCGAATTTCTTTGGCAGTTTTAGTTGGTCGTACAATTTAAAAATGCTTTTTTCAAATTTTTCCGCCAGGCTGTCTTTCGAATCTGTGGTTTTTCCAAGGCCACAGGCAACAGAAAGCTCGGCAAGCTCTTTTTCGGCTGCTTTTTTATTATACTGAATCACATGCGGCAAGAACATTCCTACTGCCATACCGTGCGGCAGATCGTAAAATCCGGTAAGCCGATGTCCAAAAGCGTGTGCATATCCCAATGAACATTTGTTCATGGCCAGCCCCGCTTTGTAAGATGCAAGAGCAAGTGCGTCTCGTGCTTCAAGATCACTGCCGTTATCATATGCACGTTTGAGATATTTAAGAATGGCAGCAATGGCTTCCGCAGCGTTACGCTTTGCATCTGCGTTGTAGTGAAAACCTATATAAGCTTCCACGGCATGCGTAAGTGCGTCAAAGCCTGTCCCTGCTGTCAACTGTTTTGGTAATCCTGTCATTGTTTCACCGTCAAGCACGGCTAATTTGGGAACAATTTTTGGCGATGCCATGATTGATTTCATGTGAGTGACATCATCACTGATAACTGCACCCATGCTAACTTCTGAGCCTGTTCCTGCTGTTGTCGGAATTGCAATCAATGGCAAGGGCATTTGCCTGACCTTCATCATTCCGAGCAATTTATTAATGGGTTTTTTGCTTGTGATTGCAGCTGATGTAAGTTTAGCGCAATCTATTGGCGAACCTCCGCCGATAGCGATAACGACATCAATATTGTTGTTTTTACCGATTGCTGCTGCTTCCTTACCCATGCTCAACGTTGGATTAGGCAAAACATTATCATATATATGATAAATGACCCCCGCTTTGTTTAAGGAATCTAACATTTTATCCGCTATGCCCAGCTCTTTTACAACTTTATCCATGATAATAATTGCCCGTTTATATCCATGCTCCTTACACCAATCACCAATCTTTGAACGCGATCCTGCTCCGATAAATGTCTCCGGTATTGGGACGTTCATCAATTCTCCGCCTGCCAGCAAAATGCTCATTTTTATTCGTGTAAGTAAGCCCATGATAGAATCCTCCAGATAAAGAATGTCTTTTAAATTAAGTATTTCCAACTTGCCTTCGATGAACTTCCAGCATATTTAAAATATGCTTTGTCTTAGCTTGTATATAAAATTTCACTAATCCCAATAGCTGTTATTTTCCCGGCACTGAGTCGGTACTTTTCCGACTTGCGTAATTGCAATTTGAATACCAAAGGATAAACGCAGGAGTGATAAATGCAATGTGTTTGTAATTATTAATGATTAATTTGTATAACCAAGCTAAAAAATGCTGAACTTATTTTGAGGGGGTTATATATTACACCCGGTGCAATATATAACCCTTTGGGAGAATGGAGCATATTGAGGAGACCTATCCCTGGACGTATAGAGCCTGTCCCATCTTGATTCAGGTACAGCCGCTCCTGTGAGAAAGATGCCCGAATGTAAATGTTGTGCGACAGCCTTCCCAACAAACTATAGGCCACTGGCTTCCTTAGAGATGTTCTAATGTGTTTGCACAAGCCTCGAGGGTAAAAGCTATATCGGCATTTGTATGGGCAAACGAGATGAAGTTTGCTTCAAATTGCGATGGCGCCAGCCAAATGCCTTCCTTGATCATGCCATGGAAAAATTTGGCGAATAAAGACGTCTCCGATTTTTTTGCGTCAAGGAAATTATTAACGGGGCCGTCCTGAAAAAATAATGTAAACATGGAATGGAAGCGGTTGATGCATACGGGAATGCCTTTGGCAGAAAAGATTTTTTCCAAATCCCTGCAGAGTTGCTCTGTTCTTTTGTCAATCTCAGCATAGGAATCAGCTTTTGCCTGGAGCAGATTAAGGGTGGCTAAGCCGGCATTTACGGCTAGGGGATTTCCCGATAAAGTTCCGGCCTGGTAAACATTTCCTATGGGAGCAAGTGCCTCCATTATTTCTTTTTTCCCTCCTAAAACCCCTATGGGCAGACCGCCGCCAATTATTTTACCCAGGCAGGTCAGGTCGGGTTTAACCCCGATTAAATTCTGATAACCGCCAAAAGCAAAACGGAAACCGGTGATAACTTCATCAAATATTAAAACGATGCCGTGTCGTGTTGTCAGTTCTCTGAGCTTGGCTAAAAATCCATTCTGCGGTTCTACGACACCCATGTTCCCCGCCACCGGTTCAACGATAATTGCTGCCAGTTGTGATCCATAACGCTCAACAGCTTCATGCACTGTATCAATATTGTTGTATGGCAGGCTGATGGTCAGCTCGGCCAGGCATGCGGGGATGCCCGGGGATCCGGGTATTCCCAAGGTGGCAACTCCCGATCCGGCTTGAACCAGCAAGGAGTCGGCATGGCCATGGTAGCAGCCGTCAAATTTAATAATCATATTCCGTCCGGTGTAGCCCCGGGCCAGTCGAATTGCCGTCATTGCCGCTTCCGTTCCGGAGCTGGTCATGCGCACAAGTTCCATCGAAGGTATGGCTGAGCCGATTAGTTGCGCCATTTGCGTTTCCGCCTCGGTCGGTGCACCGAAGCTTGTTCCTTTCCGGGCAGTGTCGCAAATAGCGTCAATAACGTCCGGATGAGCATGACCCAAGATCATCGGTCCCCAGGAAAGCACAAAATCGATATATTCCCGGCCTGCGGCATCGCAGATTTTACTGCCGCTGGCGTGGCTGATAAAAAGAGGATCGCCGCCAACCGATTGCCAGGCGCGAACAGGGGAGTTGACGCCACCGGCAATAACAAGCCTGGCGTCAGTAAAATAATTTGTTTTGATTGCAGTCATTTAAAAGTACTCCGGTGATATTTTTTTGTATTCCTGAAGGCTTTCCAGAATTAAATAATCGTAGCTGTTTATTGACTGGGCCATTTGATTGATGATGAATTCTATATTCTCGTTTTGCGTGTGCAGCATACTAAAAAGATTATATTTATTTTGAAAGGCAGGCTTCCTTTCATAGCAATGGGAGATGAAAGGGAACGTTGAGAGGATTTTTCCTGCTTCCTCAATTTGATCCGGTGGAACCGACCAGACAATCAGCGCATTTCTGGTATAGCCGGCTTTTTGATGACGAAGTATAGCGGCAAATCTGCGGATATAACCTTCCTGCTGGAGGCGTCTGGTTATATTTAAAACTTCCTCCTCGCTTTGACCACAGGCCTTGCCTGTTTCCTGAAAAGGGCGGTTTACTACAGGGATGTCTCTCTGAATAAGACGGGCAACATTTTTTTCTGCAGCAGTCAATTTTCCCATAGAAGGCTTTTATCCTGCCTGGAAAATAAAATCAAGTTATGGCTTGTGGTTGGAAATATTTCTTGACAATTGTTCTTAGCGTCGCTAAAAATAAGACCATAGATCCCCGCGGTGTTAAATTAAAGAGAGGAGGCGTGAGGCGTGTTCTAAAAGAAGGGATAATGATTGCGGGCGATTTTAAATCAGCTACATATTATATTAAAGGAGGATTTAAATGAAAAAGAGTTTGATATATACAGTAATGGCGATTGTATTGGTGCTTGTTTCTGCTCCGTTTGTTTTCGCAGCGAAAGAAGTAGCTCAGGCGGTACCGGCGGGGACGGTTGATTACACAAAAGCGATTGTTATCGGATGCTCTTTGCTGGCAGCAGGTCTGGCCATAGCTTTCGGAACAATTGGTACAGGAAATGGTATGGGAGCCGGTTTGAATGGTGCTACCAATGCCGTCGGTAGAAACCCGGAAGCACAAGGGAAAATACTCTTAACCATGATGGTTGGTTTAGCGATGATTGAATCTCTGGCGATCTATGCACTTGTTATTGCGCTAATAGTGCTTTATGCTAATCCGCTTATGAAGTTTATCAGCTAATCACTACTGCTATTATAGAAATCAGGGAGGGGGAGCGTACATCGACTTTCTCTCCCTTTTTTTAGATCATCTTAAATTTCCAAAGCAAAGCGTATGGAAATTTATTAGATGATCTTATCCCGCGCAACGAAGTGAAGCGGGGTTAGTACCATCACTTCTTTTCACAAACGAAGCGAACTTAAAATTTTTTGTTTGTTGTTATTTATTCTTCAAGAGGGATTTTGCCGCGCAAAACCTTTTTTTCCGTTTGATGATGTTTATCCGTTAGAATTTTCTCTTTGGCCCGGCGGGATCGTTTTCTTTTCTGACGGCGGATTTTTTCGATCTTTTCTTTTTCTTCTTCCACAAATCCTTTTTGTGCTGTCTCAATCTTATCCAACAATAGACGTCTGGCTAAATGGCGGTTTAAAGATTGAGATCGTTCCCGCTGGCATTTTACGGCAAGGCCGGTAGGGACGTGCAACAAGTGAACGCAGGAAGAAGTTTTGTTAACTTTTTGGCCGCCAGGGCCTGATGAGCGGACAAAAGTCTCATTCAGATCACTTTCGGAAACTCCGAGCTCCAGCATTCTTTGGGCAATAGCTTTTTCTTTTTCGGCAGAAACAGGCATGTTCAGCTTTACGATTTATCTGATTTAAGGAATGGAATAAATTTCTCCGTCGATTAAATGGATCCAGTTTTGTTCCAGAACTTCTTTGGCATCTTCGAGTTTATCGACGCCAAGAATTAAAATTGTTTCCTTACCGATGCGATTGATGGTTGTGTAAAGATAGTGGATATTGATATCAGCGTTGGACAAGGGCTTTAATATAGCATTCATGCCACCGGTATGCAGAGGCACTTCTGCCGCCAGAACCGGTGTTATTTCGAAATTAAAATTATAACTGGACAAAAGAGCAGCGGCGCGGTCGGGATCGTTAACTACCAGGCGAACCATGCTGCTCCCGGTCGTGCTGGCAGCGGAGACCGCTTTTGTGCTGATGTCTTCCAGATCCAGAATATGAGATAGTTTGGCGAAAGAACCTGGCACGTTGCCTAACAATACGGAAATTTGTTTAACAGCCATGTTAAATATCCTTATTAATCTTTTACAAAATCATATCCAGCGGCAAAAGCCTTACGGTTAATTTCGGCTGCCGCTTTTTTCTTGCTGCCCATAATAGTTTCGAGACTCTTTAAGTAAATATCCGCCGGAACAACACCTGTTTTTTTAATGAACGCGCCCATCATAATAATATTGGCTACCCTAATGTTGCCCACTTCCTGGGCCATGTCTCCGCAGGGAACAGCATAGACTTTAATGTCCTGGCGGCTGGGACGGGCCTCTACTATGGAAGAATTTAAAAATATTATTCCGCCATGCGTAACTTTATTCTGAAATGTAGTCAGAGACGGAGAGTTCATTACAATCAGGTTGTCCGGTTCCGACGACACGGGAGAAGTAATTTCCTCATCGGCAACGGCGACCGTGCAGTTGGCGGTTCCACCGCGAACTTCCGCTCCGTAAGCAGGAAGATACGTAACGTGATAACCATGGCTCATTGCCCCGTGGGCTAAACTATAACCCATCATTAATACTCCTTGGCCACCGAAACCGGAGAAAATCGTTTTGATCATCATGATGCGGCCTCCGCAGGTTGTTTCCCGGGAGCTACGTTATCTTTAAAAACACCCAGCGGAAATTCCTTGCTCATCACTTCATCTATCCATTTGCAGGAGGCGACGGGAGTCATTTTCCAGTTAGTCGGGCAGGGTGAGAGAATTTCGACCAGTGAAAAGCCCAATCCGTCCATCTGACATTGAAAAGCTTTTTTGAGAGCTTTTTTAGTTTTTTTAACGCTGGCCGGCGAATTGACGGTTACTCTTTCCACGTAAGTTGTGCCTTGAAGTTGGGAAAATATTTCGCATACTTTAACCGGATAGCCATCTAATATTTTATTGCGACCGGAGGGAGAGGTTGTTGTTTTCTGGTCCAGCATCGTTGTCGGCGCCATTTGACCGCCTGTCATTCCATAAACGGCATTATTAATAAAAATTACAGTGATATTTTCACCGCGGTTCGCTGCATGAAAACTCTCGGCCATGCCTATAGCCGCCAGATCTCCATCACCCTGATAGGAAAAAACGATACGATCCGGCAGTGCGCGCTTGAGTCCCGTAGCTGTGGCCGGGCCACGCCCGTGCTGTGCTTCCAGCATATCGATGTCAAAATAATTATAAGCTAATACGGCACAACCGGCGGGAGGAACACCGATAGTTATTCCGCGAATTCCCAGTTCATCAATAACTTCGGCAACAAGCCGATGAGCAATGCTGTGACCGCAGCCGGGGCAGTAATGAAAATATGCTTCTTTTAAACTTTCCGGCCGACCAAATACTTTTTTTGCCATATTTTTTGTTCCTAATCGGTTTAATCTATTGTTTCGTAGTGCCTGGCAATAACATTAGCCAGTTCCGCCGGCGTGGGCACCGTGCCGCCGGGCCGCCCATGAAATTCAATAGCGGCATAACCCTGAAGAGCGAGCCGCACATCATCTAGCATCTGACCGGTACTTAACTCAAAGACCAGATAATTTTTAACTTTTTTCGATAATGCCCGTAATTTTAATTCCGGGAAAGGCCAAAGGGTGATCGGCCGGAAAAGTCCGACTTTCATGCCGTTTTCCCGCAGGCGTTTGATGGCGCCTTTTGCGATACGGGCAGCGGTGCCATAGGCAACAATAACTAACACCGCATCTTCCGTTTTATACTCTTCATAGAGAGTTTCTTTTTCGGTAATAGCTTGATATTTACGTGCTAATTTCCAATTGTGCTCTTCCATATCTATGGCATCGAGGATGAGGCCGCGGATGAATTTACTTTTACCAATACCCGCACCTCTGAGCATAAATTTTTCACTGTATTGCCGCGGTTTTGGTTTTTTGAAGACAACTGGTTCCATCATCTGTCCCATCATACCATCGGCCAGAATCATAACCGGAGTACGGTAAATATCTGCCAGATCAAAGGCATTCATGGTTAAATCAGCCAGTTCCTGGCAGGTAGCCGGTCCATAAACAATTGTCCGGTAATCACCATGTCCTCCTCCGCGAGTTGCCTGGAAATAATCCCCCTGCGCCGGACGAATATTACCCAGTCCGGGACCGCCACGCATAATGTTGACAATAACACCGGGTAGTTCACAGGCGGCCATAGAAGAAATGCCTTCCTGCTTCAACGAAATACCGGGGCTGGAAGACGAAGTCATAACTCTTGCACCGGCGGCGCTGGCACCGATGATCATGTGAATGGCTGCAATTTCACTTTCCGACTGAACAAAGACGCCACCTTCCACATTGCGCATGTGTTCCGCCATATATTCAGTAAGCTCGTTTTGGGGAGTTATCGGATAACCGGCATAAAAACGGCACCCGGCACGGATTGCCGCTTCCCCGATAATGTTGTTTCCGGACATTAATACTTTATTCACGATAGACCTCGATAGCCACTTCCGGGCACATGACTGCGCACAAAGTACAGCCGGTGCATTCCTTACTCTCATCAGAGGCGACAGGGTGGTAGCCGCGGGAGTTATATTCTTTGGTGGGAATAATGCAGCCTTTCGGGCAGACATAAATGCAAAGGTGGCATTCCTTGCAAAATTCTTTGTTTATCTTAATGTAACCTTTCAAAATCAATCTCCAAAACAGTTTTAATCCGGCAGAATAATCGCAATTTCAGAGCACGCTTTCTTACCCAAAATGACTATAAAGTCAAGGAATAATTAATGAGACTGAAGGTGTTTAGGCTGAAGACTGAAGGGATAATAAACTAGGCTGAAGGTGATTAGGCCGAGGGCTGAAGGAAATAATTTTAGCTCTTCATCCTTAAGCCCTCAGTCCTCAGCCTATTTTTTTATATTTTCGTAATTTGAAATCCTTCCAGTTTTATGGCCACCGAACGTTGCAGAAGTTCAATGGAGATAACAAAAAGCTCTTTTTCGGCATTGCTGCTAATTACAATACCTTCAATTCCAGTAAAGGGGCCATCAATAATTTTTGCCGGTTCACCCGCCTGAGGATATTGCAGCGAAAAAACTTCCACCTTCTTATTTAAAAGACGCTGGATTGCTTCAATCTTGCTGTCCGGTACGGCTATCGGTTCGGTGTTTTCCTTCTTGCCGAGAATTCTCACGACACCAAATGTTTGCAGGATGGAGATTTTTGTTTCATTATTCAGATGAGGTGTTTCCACAAAAAGATAGCCGGGGAAAAGGGGGATAAATATTTTCTTTTTCCGGTCTTTTCTCTTGCTCCAAACTTCCATCTCAGGTAAAAAAGTCGGTATATTTTTTTGCGCAAGACCGGAATTTGCTTTATATTCATGGCGGCTTCTTGTACTTACGGCATACCAAGGCATAAAAACACCCTATAATTTATTCGGATAATATTAAATGTATGCCCTCCTATAATAACTATAAAAATTTTGCAATGGTGATTTGATGAAGCTTTTGCGTATCGCGGGAATTAAGCTGGCTTTGGATGAAAATGAAGAGCAGCTGAGCCAAAAAGCAGCTGCTCTTCTGGCGGTATCGCCAAGTGTTATTGCAAATCTCAGAATTATCAAAAAAGCAATTGATGCGCGGCGGAATAAACCGCCTCATTTTGTTTATGCAATCCAATTAACCATTGCTGATGATTGCCCGGTGCCCTGCGATCTGGCCGAAGGAATCCAAGTGCACGAACTCGAAGATCAATTGCCGGAGCCGCTCTTTACCAGAACGTCTAAACCTGTACTCCCCATAGTTGTTGTCGGCAGCGGGCCGGCCGGTCTCTTTGCCGCTTATGTGCTGTCTGCCAGAGGGCTTCCGGTGTTACTGCTGGAAAGAGGTACAGCAATAGAAAAGCGAGCAATGGATGTACAAGACTTTTGGGGAAAAGGCATTCTGAATCCATCCAGCAACGTACTTTTTGGTGAGGGAGGCGCCGGAACATTCTCCGACGGCAAGCTCACCAGCCGGAGCAAGAATCCATCCTCTTTCTGGGTAAAAAAGATTCTGGTGGAAATGGGCGCGCCCTCGGCCATACTCACCGATGCCAAACCCCATGTGGGTACAGATCGATTGAGAAAGGTGGTAATCAATTTACGCAATAAACTTAAGGCAATGGGCTGTATAATTCGCTTTGAAGCACGGGTGACGGATTTTATTGTCCGACAGGGATCTCTTGCCGCAATTATAGTTCACGAAAAGGAAGAAATAAAAACTGATCAATTGGTTTTGGCTATCGGTCAGAGCGCCGATGATACATACCAAAAACTACTGGCAAGTGGTGTTAGAATGGAAGCTAAACCTTTTGCCATGGGGCTGCGCGTGGAGCATCCGCAGGAATTAATTAATTCCCTTCAATACGGAAAATGGTCCGGGCATCCTCAACTTCCGCCGGCGGAATATTTTGTGACAGCAGCAATTCCTGCTTTAAACCGTTCGGTTTATACTTTTTGCATGTGTCCCGGCGGGGAAGTAATCGGCTGCAGCGCTTTTCCCGGTTATGTTTTAACCAACGGGATGAGTAAAAGTCTGCGGGATGGCACGCTGGCCAATAGCGCCGTAGTTGTCAATGTCCGGGTTGACGATTTTGCTTTCCAGAGAGAACCCCTGGCCGGACTGGAATTTCGAGCCCGGTGGGAGAAAAAAGCTTTTGCCGCAGGTGGCAGCAATTATTTTGCGCCGGTGCAAAGATTGACTGATTTTCTGGAAAAGAAAGTGGCGGATTACAACGTGCCGACAAGCTTTCGTCCCGGCACAAAGCCGGCGGCGCTCGATGATGTACTTCCTTCATTTGTTGCTGATGCGCTAAGAGCCGGTATTTATGAATTCAACAGAAAAATGCCGGGATTTATTACTGCGGAGGGCCATCTGATAGGAGTGGAAACAAGAACATCATCACCGGTACGCATTTGCCGGAAGAGTGACGGCCAGAGTGAAACAGTTTGCGGCCTCTATCCCTGCGGTGAAGGTGCAGGTTATGCCGGAGGAATTATCAGTTCGGCCCTGGATGGAATCAAGGCCGCAGAAAACATGATTGCCAATTTAACTTAAGCGGCTGTCAATTACTATATCCGGGCCGAGTCTTTTTATTTTTTGAAAGGATAGTTGTTTGGCATATTTAAGATCGTTGATCTGTAACTCTCCGATGGCTTCAATTCCTCTGCCGATAATTTTCGGCGCAATTATCGCGACCAGACGACAGGCTAAATCTTTCTGCAATACCGAGGTGATAATTTGAGCGCCGCCTTCCACTAAAAGGGAAGATATGCCTCTGGCAGCAAGTATTTTAAATAATATTTTTAAATCAACTTTGCCCTGACTATCAGCATCAATTGTAATTATTTCTATGCCGGAATCAGCAATCCGCTGGAAATGCGGATCTTCTGCAGTTTTGGAGGTGGCAATTAAAGTTTTGGCGTCGGATTGGCTTTGCAGAATTTTCGCCTGTGCTGGAATTCTCAGGCCGTAATCCACGACAATTCGCAGGGGGTTGCGGCCACGGACATGGCGTACTGTCAGTTCCGGATCATCTTTAATTACTGTTTGCGCCCCTACTAGAATGGCATCATGCTGTGCTCTCAATTGATGCGCAAATTTTTGTGCCGCCTTCGAGCTGATCCATTGGGACTGGCCATTAGCTGTGGCAATACGGCCATCGAATGTCTGGGCGTATTTTACTGTGACGAAAGGCAGACCGGTTTCCATGTAATGAAAGAAAATTTCATTGAGACTACGGCATTCATTTTCTAACACACCTGTTTTTACTTCAATTCCCTGACTCTGCAAATAATTCAAACCACCACAAGAGACCAGCGGATTGGAATCAATGGAGCCGATGACAACTTTGGCAATTTTATGCTTGATTATACTCACCACACAAGGGGGTGTTTTCCCCTCGTGGCAGCACGGTTCCAGATTGACATAGAGCGTTGCCCCGGCAACGTCTTCACAGGCATTTTTTATAGCATTGACTTCTGCATGATCGTCTCCTTTTGTGATAACCTTGACCGATAATCCGGTCATTTTTAACAATGATTGCACCGACCAGCGGATTGGGGCTGACATGACCCTTTCCTTTCCGGGCAAGCTTTAACGCCGATTGCATGTAGTATTCATCATTATTCATAGTGCCAACAAATACTCCATATTTTAATGAGATGTAAAGAAAATTATTGTTGATATGTTCCATGATATGATATGGAAAAAGACATAAGTTGCGATAACAAACGAAAAACCAAGGAGATATCATGAAAGGTGTTGTCCTGGCCGGTGGATTGGGTAGCAGGCTTTATCCTCTGACCAAAGTAACAAACAAGCATTTGCTTCCTGTCTATAATGAGCCGATGATCTATTATCCCATCCGAATTCTGGTGAATGCCGGTATTGATGAAATTCTGATTGTGACCGGCGGCAACAATGCCGGTGATTTCCTGAAGCTGCTGGAAAATGGTAAAGATTTCGGTCTGAAGCACATCAACTATACTTATCAGCAAGGTGAGGGCGGCATTGCTGCTGCTTTGAGTCTGGCCGAATTTTTCGCTGATAAGGATAAGATTGTTGTTGTTCTTGGTGATAATATTATTGAAGGGAATATTAAGGCGGCGGTGGGAAAATTTCGTGACCAGAAAGACGGCGCCCGCATATTGCTCAAGGAAGTTCCCGATCCGCAACGATTTGGCGTTCCTGTTTTTGCGGGAGATAAAATAATCCGTGTCGAAGAAAAACCGGCAAATCCTTCTTCCAATTTTGCCGTTATCGGTATTTACATGTATGATTACCGGGTGTTTGAATTCATTCGTTCCTTGAAGCCGTCACAACGCGGCGAACTGGAAATCACCGATGTTAATAATTTTTATATTCGAGAAGGAAAGATGCAATCGGATGTGATTGATGGCTGGTGGACAGATGCCGGTACTTTCGAATCATTGCAACATGCCGGAAATATGGTGGAGAAGACAGGAGCGAACAAGCTATGATTGATGGTGTAATAGTTAAAAAGTTGAAAGTTATTGCCGATGAACGCGGTCGCTTGATGGAAATCCTGCGATCTGATGATAACTTTTTTGAAAAATTCGGCCAGGTTTATATGACAACGGCTTATCCCGGTGTTGTGAAGGGCTGGCATTACCATAAGAAGCAAAGCGATAATATGGCTGTGGTTAAGGGAATGATGAAAATTGTTCTTTATGACAGCCGGAAAGAATCAGCCACTTTCGGCGAAGTTAACGAGATTATTGCCGGTATCCATAACCCTGTTCTGGTGAATATTCCGCCATTTGTTTATCATGGTTTTAAATGTATTTCCGAGGATGAAGCCATTGTTGTCAATACTCCGACCGAAGTGTACAATTACGCGGAGCCTGATGAGTTTCGTGTGCCGGCACATGGCAGTGATATTCCTTATTCCTGGGAGAGAAAAGACGGCTGATATTGACAATTCTGTTTAGCATTTCACCTATATATAACGAATATCTTAAGATTGGAATCAAGCCATGCTCCTTAGTTTTTTTGCTTTCGGTTTCGTTTTTGTTTTCGGTGCAGCAATCGGCAGCTTTTTAAATGTTTGTATTTTCCGTATTCCGGAACATAATTCAATTGTAAAACCTCTTTCCCAATGTCCGCATTGTCATCATCCGATACGTTTCTACGACAATATTCCTCTGATCAGCTATTTGATTTTAAAAGGCAAGTGTCGTGACTGTGGTGAAAAAATTGCCTTACGCTATCCGCTGGTAGAATTTATCACTGCCATGCTTGCTGTGTTGTTGTTTGGAAAATATTATCTCACGCTGAATTTCCTGATATTTTTTGTTTTTACGGCGGTTTTGATTGTTATTACTTTTATTGATCTTGATCATCAAATAATTCCGGATGTATTAACCCTGCCGGGCATCCCCATCTTTTTCCTCACGGCTGTTTTTGTTGTGAAAGTGCCCTGGCTGGAGGCCGCAATTGGTCTGCTGGTCGGTGGCGGAGTTCTCTTGGCAATTGCCTATGTCTATGAATTGCTAACCAAGCGTGAGGGAATGGGTGGCGGGGATATTAAGTTATTGGCCATGATCGGCGGATTTTTAGGCTGGAAATCGCTAATATTTGTTTTGTTATTTAGTTCTTTTGCGGGTGCAATTGTCGGCATTGCCGCAATGGTGATAAAAAAACAGGATATGAAATATGCTGTTCCCTTCGGACCTTTTTTATCGGTGGCAGCAGTAGCTTATCTTTTCTGGGGCGATGCCTTTATGAGATTTCTTTTGCTGGGGGGGCATTAGTTACCGTGAGGGGAAAATAACCGGCG
Organism: uncultured Smithella sp.; assembly: GCA_964646755.1. GTDB lineage: Bacteria > Desulfobacterota > Syntrophia > Syntrophales > Smithellaceae > MVRV01. Next base: position 34,455 of record CAZYIE010000006.1, on the reverse strand, counting down.
AATTTTTTTGAATATCCAATGCTCAACAAGGAATTTCCAATATCCAAGTGTTGATGGTCTCGTGAAAAGTCCCAAATGCCGTCTCCCCGGCGAAGGCCGGGGTCCAGAACATCTTGATAATACTGGATACCGGCGTTCGCCGGTATGGCGATTAAAGTGGGTTTTCGACTTTTTACGACTTCATCCACATTTGGATACAGAGAAAATTGACAGAAAATATTTTTAAGCGTAATATGTTGTTATCAAAAACGATATTACCTGTTTAAAGATGGCGGATTTTATCGAGCAACTATATATCTTGATGATGGCATATGATTTGCGAAGCAAAATGAAGCATTTATATTACAACTGGAGTCCGGCGGGAAAAATGAAGGCAAACAAAGGCTTTAGTTTAATAGAATTAATGATTGTGATAGCCATTATCGGCATTCTGGCAACAATTGCATCTTTTTCCTGGCAACGATACGTATCTAATACTAATCTGCGAACGGCAGCCAGAGATCTGGCAACGGATTTTAATAACATGAGACAAAATGCGGTTTCCAAACTGGATACAACCCATACCATTGTTTTTGATAGTGCCGCTAATACCTATACAATTACCGGAACAACCGTACAGACGAAATCACTGGCGCCCCCGGGACAAGAAATGGGCGGCACCTATATTTTCAGTCTTCCCGGCGGTGGAGCTGCCTACACATTAACCTTTCTGGCCAGGGGTACCTTGAGTCCTGCCGCCGGTACGATAGAGTTGAGAAATAATCGGGCATCATGGGCCAGGATAACTTTCAATACTACAGGAAAGACCTATGTCACTTTCGGTATGCAATAAAAAAGGCCTGGGCCTGATCGAGGTGGTCATCGCCATGTTTATAACCGTTGTGGCCGTACTGGCGATCTTCTCGCTGGTATCTCCGGCCTGGCGGACGGCGGCCCGCTCTGACTATCTGGGCAGAGCATCAGGGATAATGTATGAACAGTTGATGCGACAGGAAGCGAGGATCATGAATTCCTGCTGCCCCGTCACGACAGGTACTTTAGCCGCGACAGTGGTTAATGCCAGTGGCCAGACGGCGGCTCAGTCGGGAGATGCGCAGTTCGATGTTAATACAACGATCACGAACCTGGCTGCGAATGTCTGGAGAGTTACCGTGCGGGTAACCTGGGCCGGCAATGCGACAGGGATTTCGGAGAGCCTGGTCGTTACCCGGCAGGAGGGTTTTACTTATCCTTCAGGGTGTGCCGCAGGAGGGAGTACCTGCCAATGAGAGATGTCAAAGGATTCACGCTGGTGGAATTGATGATTGCTGTGGGCGTAGCGATGGGTCTTCTTACTGCCGTCTATATGGCGGTTAATTCCACACAGCGTCACTCCACCTCCATTGAACGGAAAGTGACGGCCCAGCAGGATGTGAAACCTGCCCTCGACCTCATGGCGATGGAAATAGGCATGGTTTCTTATAATCCCACTGCGGCATCCAGTCTTTGGGTTAATCCCACCGGCTCCTGTTTAGGCGCCACAACAAATCAGAGCTATCGCGGCATTCAGGAGGCCACAACCACTTCCATTGTTGCCGAAATGGATATCGGTGACTCCGCCGGCGGCGATGGTGACGGCATGTTGGGAGATCCGAATGAAGTCATCCGTTACAACTACGATGCGGCCAATCAGTACATTACCAGAGAGACGAATTGCGGCGGCGGCCAGCCATTTCTGGGCGATACGGTGGCCAGCGGCAGACCGCGGACGGTACTGGTAATCAACAACACCCTGGGCATTCCTGTTTTCCGGTATTTTGACGGCACGGGTGCGGAAATTGCCAGTACCGGTCTGCCGGCGGGGATTCCCAATATCCGCCGGATCGAGATTGTGCTGGCGGTAGAAACCGAGGATATCGATGTTAATACCGGTGAACGCAGAAGGCTCATCTATTCCACAAGCGTCATTCCGAGGAACCATGCGATACAGTAAAAGAATATTATCATCCCAGAAGGGGTTTATCCTGGTTACGGCAATTATGGCCTGTGTCATCCTTCTTGCGCTGGCCATGCTGGTCATAAATTTATCGACCGGCGATCTGCGGGTCAGTTCCCAAAACGTAGGCCACAAAAAAGCCATGACTGCCGCGGAGACGGGGATTCACCGGATGATCCAGAATTTCAATCCCCAGAGTCTGGCGTCATCGGCCGCAACTAATGTTCAGGTGGATTCTGCCAATGATCCTTATTCCGTCTATACCATTTATACACCGGCCACCCCGAGCTCCGGCCCGGTTTTTCTGCCCATGACCGGATACTCTATCGGCGGTGGCCAAACCTGGGGGCAGAGGCGTTTTGTGGTCAACGTGGATGGGCGCAACACCGCCTACAATACCAAAATGACCATCCAGACCGGCGTTGGCTACGGTCCTGTAGAAATATCCACCATGTATCAATAGGGAGGATTCCATGAGAAATAAAATAAAGACAAACGTCCTGATCCTGTCTGTTCTTTTAGCCGTAACTTTCTTTGCCGGCAATGTGTCGGCAACGCAACCGGAAACGGGTGAAGAAGCTCTTTTTACCAATTCCACATCACCCGATGCCCTGATCGTTCTCGATCTGTCGGGCAGCATGGACTGGAATCCCGCCGGGGGCAGCCGAATTTACGGCAACAGTTCCTGCACGGCAGATACGACAAACTGTACGGGATCATCCTACGACTGCAGCAGCGGTTTCTGCGGTGATTCCGGTAAATCCGGCTGCAGTACCAACTGCAGCCGCCTGGCCATCGCCAAACGGTCCATTTTCAAAATTCTCGATGATACGGGAAACGGCACCATTGACAGTCAGGACGAGGGCAGTCTCGGTATCCGCATGGGCTATATGCGCTTTTATGATTGTTCGGATTCCAGTGCCGAACAGACAGGAACCTACAGCTATACCGGCGGTTGCAACCAGATCCCGGGCAGCTCCAGTTCCAGCAGAAGGTACATCGGTTCCAAGTACAGCCAGATTTACTGCAACAGCAACTCCAGTTGCACTGTCTCCTCTACCGGTTCCTATTCCGTCGGCGGGGCCAGCGCCAACGGCGGCACTCCCATCGCGATTGCTTTACATGAGGCTAAAATGTATCTTGATGACCATAAGGCGGCAGATGCGGCCGCCGCCTGCCGGAAGAAATTTGCCATTCTGATCAGCGATGGCGCCGATACTTACGCTTGCAGCGGAGACGGATCGGAAACCCAGACAACCCAGTACAAAAGGCGTCGTGAGTCTGTGGCGAGGGCCAAGGCCCTGGCTGATGCCGGCTACAAGGTTTTTGTCATCGGCTTCGGTGCGGCCATGCCCGACTATCTGGAAAACACCCTCAACTGGATGGCCTATTACGGCGGCACGGACAATCCCAACCAGGCCAATGCGGGAAGCATAACCGGCTATACTCCGGAAGCGGCCGGATCATGCACGGTCTCTACGACGGCAGCAGGAACAGGTAGCGATACGAAAGCCACGACCAACGATCCCGGTTATGCAGCTCTGTCCGGCTACGCATTTCTGGCCGCCAATGCCGATCAGGTGGCCGCGGCTCTGCAAGCAGCCATTGACATCATCCGCCAGGCCAATTATTCTTTTTCCCAGTCGTCCGTTCAGTCTGCCCGGACGGAGGATGAAAATTTCCTGTACGAGGGATCATTTGAGCCGATTGATGGCGATCCCTTCTGGAAGGGACATCTCAAAAAGTACCAGATCAACACCGACGGTACCGTCGGTTCTCTGCTCCTGGATGCGGGGGCTGTTCTGCAGTTGACGGCTGCCTCCTCACGGACAATCAAGACATATAAAAGCGGTGCTCTTACGTCCTTCACCACGGCCAATATCTTTGATGCCGACCTCGGTGTGGGTACCGCCACCGCGGCCTGCGGCACATCATGCACAAGTGTCGTCGATTTTATCAGCGGTGGTGACAAGGGCTATGCCACAACTGATGTTTCCTACGGCTGGAAGTTGGGCGACGTCTTCCGTTCGACACCCATTACCGTCGGGACTCCGTCCGCCTTCTTCGAAGATGGGCGCGACAGCAACAATCAGTTTGCGGCTCACCGGTCGAGCCATGTGCGTACTTCTGCCAGCGGCAACCGCCTGATTGTCGCCGGAGCAAATGGTGGCCAGTTTCACGCATTCAAGACCAATAACCTCACCGAGGCGTGGAGTTTCGTGCCTCCGAACCTGATGACAAAATTGAAAAATATAGCCCATGCCACCCATAGTGCCACTGCGCCCGTGACCTCGCTGACCCATAATTACTTTGTGGATGGTCCGGTTACCGTGGTCGACGCCTGGCTCGGCGATGGTGACGGCACCAGCAAAACGGCCGATTGGAAAACAGTGCTCGTTATTGCCGAGGGCCGCGGCGCAGTTAATTACGCCTGGAGTTCTTCTGCATCCTGCGACTCCGGCATCAACAGCCTCTATACAACGACCTACAAGTATTACTGCGGCTACCATGCCTTGAATCTGAATGATTCGCTCAATCCGGCCTACATGTGGCATATCGATTTTGCCGACGACACGGCCCGGGCAGCCAAAGCTGCATATCTCGGCGATCCCTGGAGCAAGATGATGGTCGGCCGGGTCCGGATCAAGGTGAGCGGCGTGGAGAAGGAAAAGTGGGTCGGATTCATCGGCGCCGGCTATAATGCCGCCGACTGTTCCGGTGGAGGAACCTGCGATACGCGGGGTAAGGGGTTCTTCGTCATCGACCTTTCTAACGGGCAGGTGCTCTGGAGTTATACAAAGGCGGACAACAGTGACATGAAATACAGCCTGGCGGCATCTCCCTCCGTTGTGGATACGGACAACGACGGCTTTATCGATACGGCTTACATTGGGGATCTGGGGGGCAACATGTGGCGATTTAAATTCTGCCTTTCCACCGATACCAATTGTGGGACATCGGGAGCGACTACTAACTGGAGCGGTGGCATGTTTTTTGACTCCTCCTCCGGAAATATCCGTCCCATTTACACCATGCCGGGTGTAACTAAGGATGGCAGCGGCAACCTTTGGGTATTCTGGGGAACTGGTGATAAGACAGACCCTACAGCCGCCAATGCCCAGGAACATTTTTACGGCGTTAAAGATAATGACCGGACATCGACCTATGCGGTAAGCGACATTGACAACATTACGAATGACGCCGGCACCTATGATGCTACCTCAGGTCGGGTAGGGTATCGTATTCTGCTGACCGGCAGCGGGCAGAAAATCCTGGCTGATCCGACGATTTTCGGCGGCGTGGTCTATTTTACAAGCTATACGCCTCCCTCGGGTAATGATCCCTGCGAACAGGGGGGAACGGCAAGTCTTAATGCACTGAAGTACACAACCGGTGGCGGAGCACTACCGGGTGATGCGCGCAGTATGACCATCGGCACCGGCATCCCTACGGCGCCAATTATCTCTCTGCCGCCGGGGAGCGGTTCACCGGACCTTTACGTGACGACGAGCGGCGGAGGCGGCACTGCGGCCAGCACTCAGCGGGTCAATATAACTCCCGCCGGGGCGGCCAACCGGACGAACATGCTTTATTGGAAGGATATGCGCATCCAGTAATTAAACCAGTGAGTGAGAAAAATCTTGACATGATGCTGATATGTTTATAATGTTCTTCGAAAATAAATTATAGGATTTGTTTATGGGTATGGAAAAAAAATATTGTGTGATTTGTGCTTGGCGGGCGAACTGCCAGAAACGTTTTAGTGTGGGTACTGATGCTTCCGGTAATGTCCATTGCCCTGATTATTCGCGTGATTTGTCCATTAAAGATCAGGATATTGAAGCGGCAGTAAAGAAAGATCAAAGCTCATAGAAAATAATTGTTTCTATGTAAAACCCACTGTGACAAACAGCAAAAAATGCGGTTTGTCACTTTTTTTTGATTTCTGAACTAGAAATCAGGACTGTTTGCTGCTAAAGAGAGCGCATTCGCCTGTGTCGCAATGACGAACGAGGATTGCTACACAGTCTCTTACGGAAGGAAATTCCCGGACTTTTTACGAGGCCGTCGAGATTGAAGGTATAATTTTTCATGAAAATAAAAATTGCTAAATTAGTTGAAGATACTTTCCGAAATTGTGTGGCCGGGGGATTAATTCCGGCTGCTGATTTGCCATATATGGAGGTGGAAGTTCCCGGTAATCCTGAACATGGTGATTATGCATCCAATGTTGCCATGATCTTGGCCTCTCAGGTCAAACAAAATCCGCGCAAAATTGCTGAAATTATTCAGGCAAATTTAGTCGATCCGGAAAATATTTTAGCAAAGACTCAAATAGCGGGGCCCGGTTTCCTTAATTTTTATCTCAAGGAAAGTGTCTGGCAAAATACTCTGCAAATTATCGAGGAACAAAAGGAAGAATATGGCTGTCTGGATATTGGCGGAGAACAAAAAGTGCAGGTGGAATTTGTCAGCGCCAATCCCACGGGGCCATTGCATATCGGCCATGCCCGCGGGGCGGTAGTTGGCGATGTTATTGCTAATCTGCTTAAAACCGCCGGGTACTCTGTTGATAGGGAATACTATATCAACGATGCGGGCAATCAGATGAACAATTTAGGCAAGTCGGTGCTTTTTCGTTATCGGGAACTGCTGGGTGAAAAGGTCGATTTCCCCGAAAATTGCTATCGCGGCGATTATATCAAGGATGTTGCGCAGGAAATTATTCAAAAAGCAGGCAACAAATATCTTGCCCAAAACGAAGAAGAGACGATCCGGAATTTTACGGCAATTGCCGGTGAAGTAATCCTCGCGGAAATTAAAGACGATTTACGGGATTTCGGCGTTACATTTGATTATTTTTTCAGCGAAAAAGAATTATATAAAAATGATGGCGTGGCGAACCTTCTCGATGGTCTGCAAAAGCAGGAATTCATTTATTCTGATGGTGAAACGCTTTGGTTTAAGACAACCGCCTATGGCGATGAAAAAGACCGCGTAGTTGTCCGGAAAAACGGTGAACCGACATATTTTGCCGCCGATATCGCCTATCATCAAAATAAATATGCCCGCGGCTATAAAATGATTATAGATATCTGGGGCGCCGATCATCACGGTTATATGCCCAGGCTCTGGGCCGGAATTCAGGCGCTTGGTCAGCAGAAAGAATCATTAAAATTAATTCTTGTGCAATTGGTGAATCTGCTGCGGGGTGGAGAGCCGGTAGCCATGTCCACACGGTCGGGCGAATTTGTCACACTGCGGGAAGTTCTTGATGAAGTGGGTAAAGATGCCAGCCGCTTCAACTTTCTAATGCGAAGGTCGGACAGCCATCTGGATTTCGATCTGGAAGTTGCGAAAAAGCAGTCTAATGAAAACCCGGTTTTTTACGTGCAATATGCCTATGCCCGCATCTGCAGCATTTTAAAAATGGCCGAGGAACGTAATATAGCGCTTCCTGCTTTTAATGATATTGATCCCGCCATTTTGCAGGAACCGGAAGAAATTAAATTAATGAAAATAATGGCGCGTTATCCGGAAACCATTTACGGTGCGACCAAAACTCTCGAACCTCATCGTATTCCGTTTTACTTAAATGAGCTGGCCTCGGTATTTCATAGCTATTACAACAAGAACAAGGTTATCTCTGATGATCAAGAATTGACTGCTGCCCGCTTATTTATGATGAGCACTATTCGTATCGTTCTGCAAAATGCATTGAAAATATTGGGTGTAAGTGCACCGGAGAAAATGTAGGGTACATAAATTATGGCTTCCGGCAATATTAAAAATTTTGAATTAAAGCTGGGGAGAACGTCGCTGGTTATCGTAATAGTAGGAATGACCGCTCTATTATGTGGTACTTTTCTCTTTGGCGTTGCTGTTGGCAAAAATATTGATACTTATCCGGGACAGATAGCTTCGGTGCCCCAGAAATTATTGGCGCTTGTCTGGCGTCCGGCTAAAATAAGAGCCGCCCAAACTGCAGCCGAGAATAAAGCGGCGCAAAATCAGCCCAAAGCACAAGAAGAACCGGACCTGACTTTTTTCAACACATTGACCAGCAAAAAGGGAGTGGCAAAGGAACAGCCAATTCCCGACAAGAAGCCTGCTATTGAGGCTCCGGCGATACAATCACTTTTGACCGAACCCAAAAATGAGGTCCCTGCTGCCTCGATTAGCCCTAATTCAGCCGTGAAAAAGCAGCAAGCCGCAACGAGTGGAAAAACAGTAGATGAAATTGAGGCTAAAATAAAAGAGGCGGAGCAGGCCGTGACTGCCAAGGAGGAGAAGTTTGCTGTTCAGGTGGCTTCTCTGAAAGAAAAAACTAAGGCCGATCAACTGAATAAAAAGTTATTAACTTTAGGCTATAAGCCGCGAATTGCAGAAAACAATATTCCGGGAAAAGGAAAATGGTTTAGGGTTGTCGTTGATGGTTTTGCCAGCCGGGCTAATGCCCAGACGGCGGCGGAAAAAATATCCGGTAAAACCGGAGCCCATTGTGTTGTAAGGCGGATGAATACAGCGGTTAACAGCAATTAGAATAATAATATCAGGTATATAATTTAATATGTTTGAAAATTTATCGGAAAAATTAGAGGGTATTTTAAAGAAGCTAAAAGGGCGCGGAGTATTAAATGAAGAAAGCGTTAATGTTGCCCTTAAGGAAATCCGTATTGCCCTGCTCGAGGCTGATGTTAACTTTAAGGTCGTGCGGGATTTTATTGAGGATGTGCGTGCAAAAGCAATTGGCAAAGAAGTCCTGGATAGTATTACCCCCGGTCAGCAAGTAGTAAAAATTGTTCATGACCAGCTGGCAGCACTCATGGGCGGAGCCAATACCAATATCAAGTTTGGTGCCCGCATTCCGGCTGTGTTGATGCTGGTTGGTTTGCAGGGCTGTGGTAAAACAACAACCGCTGCGAAACTGGCAAGGTTGCTGTCGCGGGAAAAGAGAGTTTACTTAGTCTCGGCAGATATTTACCGGCCGGCAGCTATGGAGCAGCTTGCTGTTCTGGGCAAGCAGATAAATGCCGGTGTTTTTAATGCCGGTAATTTAAAAGATCCTGTGGAAATATGTGCCGGGGCCGTTGATCATGCCAAAAGGGATGGTTATGAGGTTGTTATCATCGATACAGCAGGCCGTTTGCATATCGATGATTTGCTCATGGATGAGCTCAAAAAAATTAAAGCCATGGTCAATCCCGCAGAGATTATTTATGTTACCGATGCCATGACCGGACAGGATGCTGTTAATGTCGGCAGTAAATTTAACGAACTTATTGGTATTGACGGCGTTATTATAACCAAAATGGATGGTGATGCCCGTGGTGGGGCAGCTCTTTCTCTTCAGGCCGTTGTCGGCAAGCCGATAAAATTTGTTGGTATTGGCGAAAAGATTGATGCGCTGGAAGTTTTTCATCCGGAAAGAATGGCGTCACGAATCTTAGGCATGGGCGATATTTTGAGCTTGGTCGAAAAAGCTCAGGCAACTATTGATGAAAAAACTGCCCTGCAATTAGAAAAGAAAATTCGCAAAAACGAGTTTTCACTGGAAGATTTTCGTAATCAATTGGCGCAGATAAAAAAAATGGGTTCGCTCAAAGATGTCTTGGGGATGATTCCCGGTTTAGGCAAGATAAAGGCACTTAAAGATGCGCAGCCTGACGAAAAAGAATTAATCAGAATTACAGCCATTATTGATTCCATGACTCCAAAGGAACGCTTTAATTACCTGATTATTGATGGCCGGCGCCGCAAAAGAATTGCCCTAGGTAGTGGCACATCTGTTCAGGATGTGAACAGATTGCTAAAACAATATGCCGATATCAAGAAAATGATGAAAAAATTTAGTTCAAAAGACGGTATGAAATCCTTCAAGAGGAATTTTCCCTTTTAAATTAAAATAAACTGTGATAAAAAAATTTCAGGTTAAACTATTTTAAGGAGGTTTTATTTAATATCAATGGCGGTTAAAATTAGACTTACTCGTATGGGTGCTAAAGGCAAGCCCTATTATCGTATTGTGGCGGCGGATATCGATTTTCCTCGTGATGGAAAGTTCTTGGAGATTTTAGGCAACTACGATCCCAAAAAGAATCCGGCAGAAGTTAACTTGAAGGAAGACCGTGTTCGCGACTGGTTGGCCAAAGGAGCCAAACCTACGTTGACTGTTTCTAACTTGTTGAAAACAAAAGGTATCGAAGCTAAATTGAAGTAAGATATTAATTTTCCTCAAAAAACTAATCAAATTCTGTGGAGGTTGTTGCGATGAAGGAGTTGATCAAGTTTATAGCTCAGGCCTTAGTGGATAATCCGGATAAAGTTGAAGTTACCGAAGTATCGGGTGAGCAAACATCTGTGATTGAATTACGCGTAGCAAAAGAAGATTTGGGAAAAGTTATTGGGAAACAGGGCAGAACTGCAAAGGCTATTCGCACTATACTGAGTGCTGCTTCCACTAAGATTCACAAACGAGCGGTCCTGGAAATAATAGAATAAAAAATGGATCTCTTTGTTGTTGGCGAGATCGTAAAAACTCGTGGTCTCCGTGGTTGTCTGAAAGTTTTGACACAGGTGGAGACGCAGAATATTCTTGCTGGTCTGGAATTTGTTTATCTTGAAGATGTCCTCGGACAAAGAAAAAGCTATGATGTCCAGGCATTTACAGCATCCGGCAAATTGCTCTTTCTCGAACTGAAAGATATCAATGATATTGATTCGGCCAAAGCGCTGGTCGGGTTTAAAGTGCTGATACCCGGCGAAATGCTGGAAGATTTGCCCCCGGGAGAATATTATTGGCGTGATATTATCGGGCTTGATGTCTATGATGAAGATGGGAAGCATTTGGGCCGAATTGAATCAATTTTCCCTACAGGCGGTAACGATGTTTATGTATGTAAAGGTGAAAGAGAAATACTTTTGCCGGCAATTGCCGATGTGATCCAACATATAGATGTCGATAAAAAGATTATGACTGTAAGATTGCTGGAAGGGCTATAAAAGTGATCAAGTTTGATGTCCTTTCCATTTTCCCGGAGATGTTTTTGTCTCCCCTCAATTTTAGTCTGCTAAAAAAAGCTCAGGAAAAAAGTCTGATAAATGTTTGTCTGCATGATATCCGTAACTGGACTTCCGACAAGCATAAAATGACTGACGATGCCCCTTATGGCGGCGGTTGCGGCATGGTTATGAAAGTGGAACCTGTGGAAAGGGCGATAGCCGAAATCAAAGGCAGTGGTTTAGATTCTCAGGTTGTTTTAATGACCCCGCAAGGGGAAACATTTAATCAAAAAATTGCCGCAGATTTGGCTTCCGAAAAGCATATTATTATTATTTGTGGCCGCTATGAAGGTGTTGACGAGAGGATAAGAACTCAGTTAGCAGATCGGGAAATATCCATCGGCGATTTTATTTTAACCGGCGGCGAACTTTCCGCCTTAGTTCTGATAGATGCAGTCTCCCGTCTTATTCCGGGTGTTTTAGGCAATGCCGAGTCATCATGCAGTGAATCATTTTCTGATGGGCTTTTGGAATATCCGCAATATACTCGTCCGGCGGACTATAAAGGCTGGTGTGTGCCGGAAGTATTAGTTTCGGGGAATCATGCCCAAATAGAACTATGGCGCAAATGTGAATCACTGCGCAGAACGCATAAGCGCCGTCCGGATTTACTAAAAAAGATGGAATTATCGGCGGACGATAAAAAAAAGCTGGAACAAATTAAGTTAGAAGACACATAAAGGCTTGATTTTAAGAAACGATTAAGGTAAGAGAAACAACTTTTTTAAGGGCATAATGCTTTACATAGCTCTTTTACATTATCCGGTTTTAAACAAAGATGGTAAAGTCGTGACCACATCTATTGCGAACATGGATATTCACGATATAGCCCGATTGTCCAGAACATACGGTGTGCAAAATTATTTTGTGGTTAATCCACTGTCTGCCCAAAGGGAAATGGCCTATGCAATTATTGATCATTGGCGTCAGGGGTATGGGGCAGTTTTCAATCCGTCGCGCCGGAAAGCTTTTGAACTGGTTATGGTTAAAGCCAGTCTGGATGAAGTTCAGGCCGAAATTACCGAACAAACGGGTTGTTTACCGCAAGTTATTGTTACAGGAGCCAACTTTAAGGATAATCTTTTAACCTGTGACGATCTGAAAAAAAAGATTAGAAATGATAATTTGCCTTATCTATTAATTTTTGGTACAGGTTCGGGAATTGCTGATGAAATAGTTGATAGGGCTGATTACCGTTTGGAGCCGATAAAGGGAATTGGCGATTATAATCATCTGGCAGTAAGGTCAGCTGCAGCAATTATCATAGACAGGATAATGCGGGATTAGAATTTAATAAGTAATGTGAGTTTGACGGGAGGAAATATAGAATGAACGTCTTGGAAATGATTGAAAAAGAGCACATGAGAGGGGATATTCCCGGTTTTAAAGCCGGTGACACGATTAAAGTATATGTGCGTATCATCGAAGGACAGAAGCAAAGAATTCAGGCTTTTGAAGGTGTTGTAATCCGTAAGCGACGTGGAAATAGTCGCTCCAATTTTACAGTCAGAAAAGTTTCTTATGGTATTGGTGTCGAAAGAACTTTTCCTCTACATTCACCGGTTATCGACCGGATTGAAGTTGTTACCCGAGGAAAAGTACGTCGTTCCCGCCTCTACTATTTAAGAAATTTGAGAGGTAAGAAAGCAAGGATCAAAGAACAGACAAATAATTAAGAGGCCGTTGTTCGGTAATAACCGTAACAATGTAATATCGTCAACGGCATAAGGGGCCGTAACGAAATGGACTTGCTATAACCTGATAACCTGAAGGTCACGCGAGGTCACAAGACCAGCAGGGGTTGTTAGAAATGTAATGGTTATTACGTAAAGGCCCCTAACAATTTGTGTTCATCAGGACACTGGAGTGGTAAGGAAGAAAGCTGCTTAAGATGTTTTTAGTGTGTCGAAAAGCCATCGCCTCGACTGGCGATGGCTTTTTCAATGAAGGCAATTTGTTATAATTACATTTCCAATTCAATGATGATACCGCGGCGGCTAGGAGGAGGCAGCTAGGCGTATTATAAATACGTTGAGGAAGCCGACGACGACGCCAACAAAGGTAGCGCTTGAATTGGAATTGGAATAATATCTTGCCGGAAAGGACCGGAAAGTGAAGAATATATTGCTTTCCTTAAGTCTTCAATGGACACATTTGAGAAGCTTGCCTACCGAAAAGGTTACAAGTTCATCGCGGGCATAGATGAAGCAGGAAGAGGCCCGCTGGCAGGTCCTGTTGTCGCTGCGGCCGTAATTTTTCCGCCTGGTTATTCAAACAGCCAAATCAACGATTCCAAAAAGCTTTCCGCCCGCAAGAGAGAAGAACTCTACGAAGTCATCAATCAAGATGCCATTGCTGTCGGTGTTGGTACTGCTGACGCTGATATAATTGATCGCATCAATATCCTGCAAGCTTCCCTTCAGTCCATGCGTGAGGCAGTTTTAGAGTTGTCCATCCCGCCCGATTTTCTCTTAATTGACGGTTTGCATAAAATACCCCTGCAAACTCCGCAAAATGCACTGGTAAAGGGTGATTCTTTAAGTATTTCCATTGCCGCCGCATCAATCATTGCGAAAGTTTCACGGGATCGCATTATGGAAATGTACCATCGCCAGTTTCCCCGATATAATTTTCTTCAGAACAAAGGTTATGGAACAAAAGAGCATCGTGCAGCTATTCTGGAATTCGGCATGTGTAAAATACATCGCCGGTCGTTTCATCTTAAAAACATCGATAGGAACCAGACAGTGCTGGATTTGTCAGAAAAATGAAAGACATGTCGAAAATAAGCACGGGCAGAGAAGGGGAACAAATCGCCGTAGCTTATCTGAAGAAAAACGGCTATCGTATTTGCGAAACTAACTTTCGTTGCCCGTTGGGTGAAATTGATATAATTGCCCGGGAAAAAACAAGCGAAATTGTTTTTATTGAAGTAAAAACTCGAAAATCAAGTCAATTAGGTTATCCTGAACAAGCTGTGGGAAACAGAAAACAGAAAAAGCTCTCGCAGTTGGCTTTATGGTATCTGCAAAAGAATAAAATGGCCGATGCCGATGCCCGCTTTGATGTAATAGCGATAACGCTTCGACCCTGCGGAAACGAAATCAAATTAATAAAAAATGCTTTTGATTTCGTCGGCCCCTAAGATTCCTGCTGTTTAAAATGACTTAGTGCCGGTTTGCCGATAGGATAAACATTAAAGCCTATTTCAAAACATTTTTTGTGGTCCAGAATATTCCGGCCGTCAAAAATAAAAGCCGGTTTGACCATAGACTTGAATATCTTTTTATAATCGAGTTTCTTGTACAAATCCCAATCGGTCATTATTGCGAGCGCATGGCAGCCGGCGGCGGCGCGGTAAGCGTCTTCGATAAAAGTAATATTCCCTTCTTCATCGGCAAGATCCAGAGCTGCATTTTTCAGCGCCTTCGGATCGGAAATGATTACTTCGGCCTGTTCCGCCAGTAATCGGCGTGTGATGTAGATTGCCGGGCTTTCCCGGGTGTCGCCGGTATCAGCTTTAAAAGCAAAACCCAGGATGCAAATTTTCTTGCCGGCTAAAGTATTGAACATCGAGCTAAGAATGTTAGCAATGAAACGTTCCTGCTGGTATTCGTTGATCTTTACCACACTTTCCCAATAATCGGCTACTTCCTGTAAACCATAATAGCTGCAAAGATATACGAGATTTAAAATATCTTTTTTAAAGCAGGAACCGCCAAAGCCAATGCCGGCCTGGAGAAATTTACTGCCTACGCGGCTGTCCATTCCCACAGCGCGAGCTACTTCGGCTACATTGGCATCAGCTTTTTCACACAGAGCGGAGATGGAATTGATCGAGGATACCCTTTGGGCCAGGAAAGCATTGGCGACCAATTTGGATAATTCGCTGCTCCAGATATTGGACGTGATAATTTTTCCCTTGGGAATCCATCGCGCATAGATATCAACCAATTCCGCGCGGGCTTTTAGACCGCTTTTAGTTTCCCTCGAACCAATAAGCACCCGGTCCGGATTTTCCAAGTCCTTAATTGCCGTTCCCTCCGCCATAAATTCCGGGTTGGAGAGAACTTCAAAGGTAATTTTGCCTTTGCCCGAACTTAATATTCTTTCCATGGCCAAGGCTGTTTTAACCGGCAGAGTGCTTTTTTCTATCACTATTTTGGGTGATTGGGAATATTGCAGAATTTGCCGGGCAGTTTTTTCTAAATATTGTAAATCGGCAGCCTTACCTGCCCCTGCGCCAAATGTTTTGGTAGGCGTGTTAACACTGACAAAAATAATGTCATTTTCCTTGATCTGGTTTTCAATATCTTTGGCGAAAAATAAATTCTTGCCACGTGTTTTTTTAACAATTTCGTCCAGTCCCGGCTCATAGACAGGCAACTCGGCAGAATTCCAGGCATCAATGCGTTCATGGTTGATATCTGTCACTGTTACACGGTAATCGGGGCACTTGTAAGCGATCATGGCCATAGATGGGCCGCCGACATAACCGGCGCCAATGCAGAGAATTTTTTTCTGAAATTTCATTTTGGTCGGTGTTCCTCCACTGGTTAAGAGATCTTTAAAAGATTGCGAAAATATTGGATCGTGCCAATTAATCCTTTTTCCAATTCAACTTTTGGGCTCCAGCCAATTTTTTCGCCGGCCAGAGTTATGTCCGGTTTGCGTTGTGTCGGATCATCAGCAGGCAGCGGTTGAAAGACAATCTGTGAGATACTGTTTGTTAATTTAATGATAACTTGCGCTAACTCGGAAATTGTAAACTCGCCGGGATTGCCGAGATTGACCGGTCCGTAAAAATCAGCGGGTGAATTCATCATGCGGATCATGCCATCTACTAAATCATCTACATAGCAAAAAGAGCGGGTGTGGGAGCCGTCGCCATATATGGTAATAGCTTTACTCTGCAGGGCCTGAACGATAAAATTACTGACGACCCGTCCATCGTTAATGGCCATGCGCGGGCCGTAGGTATTAAAAATTCGGACAATTTTTGCATTGACGCCGTTTTGCCGTCGGTAGTCCATCATCAGGCATTCGGCAGCCCTTTTTCCTTCATCATAACAACTGCGAATTCCAATAGGATTTACGCGGCCCCAGTAGGATTCGTTTTGGGGATGTACCTCCGGATCGCCATAGACTTCTGATGTGGAAGCCTGGAGAACCGTTGCTTTCGTTCTTTTGGCAATCCCTAAAACATTGATTGCTCCCATTACATTGGTTTTAATTGTCTTAATCGGGTTGTATTGATAGTGGACTGGTGATGCGGGACAGGCCAAATTGTATATTTGATCAATTTTCGGGTAGATGGGGTTTATTATGTCATGTTCTATTAACTCGAAACGGGAATTTCCCAAAAGATGACTAATGTTATCCCTATTGCCGGTATAAAAGTTATCCAGGCAGAGAATTTCGTTATCTTCATGGAGCAATCTTTCGCAAAGATGGGAACCTAAAAAGCCGGCGCCGCCGGTAATAAGTATTCGCTTTGTCATATAAATTTATGGGCCCTGGACTGGTTCATTATGGTATTTTCGTTTATACTCTGGTATTAAACCTGAAACCGACTATAGAAGTCAACTATAAAAATGCTTGAATATAAGGTTCTATGATGAATAGCGACGGTAATTCCGGAATTCTCTATATTGTGGCAACGCCTATCGGCAATCTGGAAGATATTACTTTGCGGGCGCTGCGGGTACTCAAAGAAGTAAGTATAATTGCGGCTGAGGATACACGGCGCACTCGAAAGCTGCTTAATGCTTATAAGATATTAACACCTTTGATCAGCCTGCACGAACATAATGAAAAAGAAAAAAGTTCAGTCATTATAGCGAAAATCATATCCGGCATGAGCGTGGCTTATGTTACCGATGCCGGTACTCCCTGCATTTCTGATCCAGGTTATCATCTGGTCAAATTGGCACAGGCAGAAAGTGTTCGTGTCATTCCGATCCCGGGAGTATCTGCGGTTATTACAGCTTTAAGTGTCTCCGGCTTTCCCGCCGATAACTTCCTCTTTTGCGGATTTCTGCCGGCAAAAGAAAATAAAAGAATAAAATATTTAAAAGAACTCCAGGAAGAAATTAGGACGATTGTTTTTTATGAATCGCCGGCAAGGTATTTGGCAGCACTCCAGGATATGTATGATGTATTGGGTGATCGTGAAATTGTAATTGCCCGGGAATTGACAAAAATATTTGAAGAAGTTAAATCCGGGAAAATTTCCAATTTTCTCAATGTTAATGTATCTGTTAAAACAAAAGGGGAATTCACAATCATTATGCAGGGGAAAGAAAAAGAACCGATTGTTTTAACTGCCGATGAAATCGAAGATAAATTGATGCAACTGTGGAAAAATAAAAAAATGTCGGTTCGCGATGCAGTTGCCGAAATTGTTCAACAAACCGGTTTATCCAAGAAAAAAATTTATGATCTGGCTGTTAAATTGCGGCCATAAAACACTTGATATTTATGAGCAAAAGTCCGTTGTATATATTGCTTGAACTGTTTAGAACACTATGGTAACTCCACCACCTATATTGGAAAAAGTTTTTTAAAGTAACCTGCCTTATGGGGGAATAATTATGGCTGAAGATTCTATTATAGACGATAAGAAAATTTATGATTTGACAGAAATATATGAAGAACGAAACGGTAGAAATAATCAGGAAGTTATTGTGGTTGATGGGCGTGGTTATGAGAGAATAGCTAAAGATAATAAATATATCCATGAATTAGTTGATGTTGCGGAAGATCAATCGACGGCAAATAGTTTCAATGGAGAAATAATCAAGCGGGTAACCGAGATAACCGAAAGGATTGCTCGTGAGATCATTCCGGAAATAGCAGAAAGAG
This sequence comes from uncultured Smithella sp., assembly GCA_964646755.1. GTDB lineage: Bacteria > Desulfobacterota > Syntrophia > Syntrophales > Smithellaceae > MVRV01. Next base: position 16,553 of record CAZYIE010000006.1, on the reverse strand, counting down.
TTATCCGGGAAGAAATTGATAAGTTAAAAAAGTTAAGTGGCAACGGATCAACAACGGTTAATTAACCTATGAGACGCTACCAGTCTGCATTAGTGTTTGTTTTAATTTTTTTATTGTGTGGTCCTGTTTTCGCTCAGGGTAATGCGAGTGTTTTAATCCTGGAAATTGAAGGCAATGCCGCGATTAATCAAAATGATGTTGCCGGTGCAAGGGATGCGGCAATCCGGGACGCGCTGCAAAGAGCAATTTCTGAGGCGGCAGCGAGCTTGCTTGCGCTCCCTGTTAAAGATAAAAAATTTCTGCCGGTAAAAAATGGGATAATCGATCAACAGGATAGATATGTAAATAATTATAAAATTACAGCAGAAAGCAGGCAGGAGGATACTTATTTCGTTACCGTAAATGTTGCTGTTGCGCTCCTGGATTTAAAAATTGATCTGGCCAAAATGGGTGTTCGTCAGATATCCGGTGATGCAAAACCGAATATAATTATTTTTCTGGAGGTTGGGGGGTTAAAAAAATATTCTGATTTTTCATACTTAAAAGAGTTCTTGAAAAAGCGGGCAAAGATTGTCAAAAATATTAATTCGCGATCTTTCGAATGGCAGCAGGCTCACCTGGAGCTTGAAATATCAGGAACTGCACAAGCATTGGCTCAAGAATTAGCCAAAACAGGTCGGTACATTCTGGATACTGAATTGATTAAAAAAAATCAAATAGCGATTAGCCTTTTACCAAGGGAAGGAGAATAATGAAAAAATACAAAGACCAGATGATTTTACCGGTTATTTTGGGAATATTATTGTGCATTGGGTGTGCTTCTAAATCACCGAATGCAATAAAAAAAGATTCTGAGAAGGCCACAGCTAAGGTAATTGCGGTACTGCCTGTGAATAATAAAACTCCGGATATTAAGGCGCCGCAATTATTGAGGTTAAAAGTACTTGATGAACTTTATTTTAAGGGATACTCTAAGCTTCCGCTGGAAGTAATTGACAAGAAATTAGAGCTTATATACAGCAGTGAGAAGAAAAGCGGTACAGGTGTAGTATCTCCTAACGTCATCAAGGAACTGGTCGGTGCGGATGCTGCCATGTACTGTACACTTGCCGAGGGTAAACGCACAACGAGTTTATTTTATGTTCCTGTGACGGTTGCAGCGCATTGTGAATTGCGCAGCACGCAGACGGGAGAAATTCTCTGGAGAGCTCAATACAAAACTACCAGCAGAAATTTTGATTTACCCGGCAAAAGCTTGGAGATGAAGTCCTACGAAGCTTTCGAAACTGTTATTGAGGAAGTTGTCAATAAAGTGCTGGAAACCTTGCCTGATGGGCCGAATTTTAAAGGATAATAATAAAATTAAGTCTCTTGTGTTTTAGAAGAACCGTAAAAATATATCATAGGAAATAATGGGGACGCTTATGAAAAAAAGTATTTCAATAATGTTGAGTTTCCTGGCTATATGTATTTTTTCCATTTATGCTTATGCCAAACCGCCGGTAATAGTGAAAATGGCTAAGGGAGAAGCCAAAGTTACCGCCCTGGAAGGTGCAGCCCAGGCTGTTTGTCCCGGTCAAAGAGGAGCCAAGAAGCTGAAGATTAATGATTTTCTAAGGACGGGCTGTGAAGTTTCTACAGGAGATAAAAGCCGGATGGAGCTTTTGCTGCCTGATAATAGTATCGTCCGTTTTGCCGACAATACGAGATTCCAAATTATGAAAGTTGATGCAGGAGATGCCGGAAAGCGTGACGTGAAAATCTTTGTGACCATCGGGAAAATCTGGTCAAATGTGCGTAAATCTATCGGCGGTAAAGGTGGTTTTGAAATTTCCTGCGAAAATGCTGTCGCCGGAGTCCGTGGCACCGTATACCGGATGAATGTTGAAGATGATAAATCTGCTCTGGTCAAGGTTTATGATGGTGAAGTTAGTGTTGCCGCGTCAGCTGCCAGAAAAGATCAAAAGGTTCCTGTTGCCGGACCGCCGCAGCCTGTAGCTGGTCCAACGACTGTCGCGGGGCCTAAACCTGTTTCAATGGAAGAGTGGGTTTACATTGTGAAGTCAATGCAGCAGATTAGGATCAAATCAGATGGTAAGGCCGAAGAGCCCAAAGAATTTACGGAAGCGGAAGACAGGGATGCTTGGGTGGATTGGAATAAATCTAGAGACAATAAACAATAAAATGAATTGCCAAATCCTATTTTCTAAATGAATATACCAAACTTCTTATCTCTGCTGCGGATTATCCTTGTTCCGGTTGTGGTTATATTTCTGATTCAAGGGTCGTATGGTAAGGCTTTGTTTACTTTTGCTGTGGCGGGCTTAACCGATGCTTTAGATGGTGCTTTGGCCAGATTGTTGAGCAGTCAAACTGTTCTAGGTTCTTACCTGGATCCAATTGCCGATAAATTGCTGTTGACGGCAAGTTTTGTAACATTATCTATTTTAGGTATCATTCCTAGTTGGCTCACAGTTATCGTTATCAGTCGGGACTTCATTATACTTTTAGGAATTGCAATATTATCAATGATATCTGTTCCTTATGTGATTAGCCCGGCTTTCGTCGGGAAAGTTACCACCGCTCTGCAAATTGGTACAATTTTATTAGCTTTGTCATTTCAGGCATTTTCTCATGATATCAGTTACGATTGGATTAGAATTATTTGCTGGTTGACCGGTCTCTTTACAGTTGCATCAGGATTAACATACATAACTCGGGGGATTAAAATTATTAACACTGCCGCCTTGAAAGAGGCTAAAAAATGAGATATTAACTTGACACTGCGGCGTTTTGTTGCTAGTAGAGCAAAATTCTAAATAGGTTTATTTACAGGCAAGTAGCTCAGGGGGAGAGCGCCATCCTGACGCGGTGGATGTCCAGGGTTCAAATCCCTGCTTGCCTACCATTTTTCGCAGTACTTAAGGTTGTGAAAAAAGGTCAACTTTTAATAAAGGGCATCAGCGAAATGGTGATGCCCTTTTAAAATGAGTCCGCTGGATGATGGACATTATTTTGGTGTTTATTATAAACTATGGATATTAAAATTGTTTTTACCGATAAATCCGAAGCGTCTTTGACCGCTGGCATTACTGTAAAAGATGCTATTGCTACTTGGAAAAAGGAAGCTTTAGGTTCAACTGTCGCAGCAAAGATCAATGGCGTAGCTGTGGATTTAAGCCATCCTCTTGACGAAAATGCCACTCTTTCTTTAATTGACATTACTTCCAGGGAAGGTTTGTCTATTTTACGCCATAGCATTTCTCATGTAATGGCTCAGGCAGTTCAGGATGTTTTTACTGGGGCGAAAGTCAGTATCGGCCCGTCCATTGACGATGGCTTTTACTATGATTTTGAATATAAAGAGACTTTTACTACCGAAGATTTTGCCAGAATTGAAAAGCGGATGAAGGAAATTATTGCTGCGAATTATCCTTTCGTGCGCCAGGATGTTTCCCGTGCCGATGCAGTTTCGCTCTTTGCCCAAAGAGACGAGAATTATAAAGTTGAACTGATTACCGATTTACCGGCGGACGTAAAAGTGGTCAGTCTTTATAAACAAGGGAATTATGTTGATTTATGCCGTGGGCCTCACATACCGCTAACGGGGATGATTAAAGCTTTCAAGCTTTTGAGTGTCGCCGGTGCTTATTGGCGGGGCGATGAAAGAAACAAAATGTTACAGCGTATTTACGGCACCGGGTTTGCCGATGTTGCCGCGCTCAATGATTATTTGAACATGCTTGAAGAAGCAAAGAAGCGGGATCATCGCCGTCTAGGTCGCGAGCTTGATTTGTTTCAAATCAATGAAGAAGCTGGTCCCGGTTTGATAATATTTCATCCCAAGGGAATGCTTCTGCGTTATATTATTGAAGAATGGGAGCGAAAAGAGCACTTAAAACGCGGCTACGATATGGTCATGGGGCCACAGATTCTCAAAGTTGACCTTTGGAAGAAGTCCGGTCATTTTGACCATTATCGGGAAAATATGTATTTTACTGAAGTGGATGAGCAGTCTTATGGCATTAAACCAATGAATTGCCTTTCCCACATGCTGATTTATAAATCCAAGATTCGCAGCTACCGTGATTTGCCCTTGCGTTATTTTGAACTGGGAACAGTCCATCGCCATGAAAAGACGGGAGTTTTACATGGATTAATGCGCGCCAGGCAATTTACCCAGGATGATGCTCATATACTTTGCACGCCGGAACAATTGAATTCCGAGATCCGGGCAATTGCTGATTTTGTCAATTATGCCATGGGAATTTTCGGGTTCGAATATGAGGTCGAATTAAGCACTCGTCCGGAAAATTCTATCGGATCTGATGAAGATTGGGATTTGGCCACGTCTGCGCTGGAAAATGCACTCCAGGATAACAAAATATCCTACGAAATTAACGCCGGTGATGGTGCATTTTATGGTCCCAAGATTGATTTCAAATTGAAAGATGCCTTAAAACGGAAATGGCAGTGTGCGACGATCCAGTGTGATTTTACGCTGCCGGAACGATTTGATCTGAGTTATATCGGTGCTGACGGAGAAAAACACCGGCCGGTTATGTTGCACAGGGTTATTTTGGGTGCGGTTGAACGGTTTATGGGAGTACTCATTGAGCATCATGCCGGAGCTTTTCCCGTTTGGCTTTCGCCTGTACAATGCACGTTGTTGACCGTTACGGATAAGCAGATACCTTATGCCCAGTCAGTTTACGATAAACTGATTGCTGCTGGTATCCGCGCAGAGAAATTTTTTGAAAATGAAAAGCTGGGCTATAAAATTCGCCAGGCGCAGATGCAAAAAATTCCTTACATGCTGGTAATCGGTGATAAGGAAATGGAAGCTGAAGCGGTTGCCCCCAGAACTCGGGATGGCCAGAATTTGGGATCATTGCCAGTTGATGAATTTATTGCACTTATGCAGGAAATGTGCGACAAAAAACTATAAAAGTTTATTTGTTTCAGGAGGTGACGTATAGTTAAAGATTTAAGAATCAACAGGGAGATAAAGTCGGTAAGCGTTCGAGTAATTGACGCTGAAGGGAAACAACTGGGAGTTATTACGTTCGATGAAGCAATTGCTAATGCCGAGAGGGTTGGTTTGGATTTAGTGGAAGTATCGCCTACTGCCGACCCGCCTGTTTGCAAAATAATGGATTACGGTAAATATCGCTATCGGATAAGCAAAAAACAACATGATGCTAAAAAAAGTCAGGCAGTCATTCATGTTAAAGAAATAAGATTAAGGCCGAAAACAGAGGAACACGACGTACAGGTTAAGGTAAAAAATATAAAAAAATTCTTAGACAAACATGATAAAGTGAAAATATCGATGATGTTCCGGGGCAGGGAGATTGCCTTTACCGAAATCGGCCGCCGCATTATGGATAAGATAAAAAGTGAATTAATCAATGAATGTATTATTGACCAGGAGCCTAGGCTGGAAGGTCGAAACATGGTTATGATTGTTTCACCCAAAAAATAATAGTAAAAATGATAAATAAAGAGGTGATTTGATGCCAAAACTAAAAACTCATCGGGGGGCTGCCAAACGTTTTTCGTTGACCGCGAATGGAAAAGTTAAACGCAATAAGGCTTTTGCCAGTCATATCCTTACCAAGAAAACAACAAAGAGGAAGAGGGCTTTAAGGAAATCTTCGCTGGTTCATTCCGCCAACTTCAAAGAAATAAAGAGGCTTATCCCTTATCTGTAAAATAATGACAATCATATTCGTTTAAGACTAGGAGAGAAGAGGAAATGTCAAGGGTAAAAAGGGGCGTTAATGCCCAAAAGAGAAGAAGGAAGATATTAAAGCGGGCTAAAGGTTTTTTTGGAGCCCGTAGTCGCCTGATCAGGACAGCTACCGAAGCCGTAAACAAGGCGATGAAATATTCATATCGCGACCGTCGTGCGAGAAAACGGGAATTTCGTCAGTTATGGATTGCGCGTATTAATGCGGCCGCCCGTCTCAATAATATTTCTTATAGCCGTTTGATCGATGGTATGAAGAAATCCGGTATCGAATTGGATCGTAAGATACTGGCGGAACTTGCTGTCAATGATCCTCAAGGTTTTGCTCAGGTTGTTGTTCTGGCAAGTGGCGAGAAGGCGGCATGATTGGGAAGCTTCAACAGCTGGAAAAAGATGCTCTTGTCGAACTGGCAACGGCAACAACTGAAGAACAACTTCTGGCTGTAAGGACAAAATATCTGGGCCGTAAAGGGCTTCTGACGGGACTGTTAAGAAACATTGCTCAAGTCCCGGATGAAGAGAAACCTTTATTCGGGAAGCGCTGTAATGAAGTGAAGGATATTCTTAATTCCAGGATTGAGGATGCTCTTAAACTCCAGTTCAGCCGGAAAAAAGAAGACATCCTGCTTAAAGAAAAAATTGATGTCACTTTACCCGGACGTTTTGTTTCCTGCGGACGTATCCATCCCGTAATTCAAGTGCGCCGTGAAATATGCGACATCTTTGCATCTTTCGGTTTTTCTGTCGTCGAAGGTCCGGAAATAGAGCTTGATTATTATAACTTTGAAGCTCTGAATATTCCCAAAGATCATCCGGCGCGGGATATGCAAGATACTTTTTATATCGAAGAAAACATCGTTTTGCGGACACATACTTCGCCGGTTCAGATACGGATAATGGAAAAAGTGCAACCACCCGTACGTATTTTGTCTCCCGGCAGGGTTTACCGTCCCGATTCCGATATATCCCACACGCCAATGTTTCACCAGATGGAAGGCTTGCTGGTAGATCGTGGTATCAGTTTCGGCGATTTAAAAGGTATCTTAACTGCATTTCTCAAAAAAGTATTTGGGAGCAAGACAACGCTGCGTTTCCGTCCCAGTTTCTTCCCTTTCACTGAACCGTCTGCTGAAGTTGATATTCGCTGTGTAATGTGCAATGGGCGCGGTTGCCGGGTATGTGGACAAAGCGGCTGGCTGGAGATACTTGGGTCCGGCATGGTTGACCCGGCAGTATTTCAAAATGTTGGTTACGATCCGGAAGAATACACCGGCTTTGCCTTTGGTCTTGGTCTGGAACGTATTGCGATGCTTAAATATGGCATTTCTGATATTCGCTTATTTTTTGAAAACGATATTCGATTCCTTAGACAATTCTAGGAGAGCCTTGCGTTATGCTGGTTAGCCTCAAATGGCTCAAAGATTATGTAGATGTTGATTTATCAGCTTCCGAACTGGCAGAGTCGTTGACTATGGCCGGCCTGGAAGTTGATGAAATAAAACTAATAAAACCGGCATTTGACGGAGTTGTTACTGCTCAAATTATTTCTGTAAAACCTCATCCGTCTGCCGACAAATTATCTCTTTGTGAAGTCACCGACGGTTCCCAAAACTATCCTATTGTGTGCGGTGCAAAAAACATTAAAGCCGGAAATATTGTTCCTCTTGCAAAAATTGGAGCAACAATACCGGGAGGATATACAATTAAATCATCTGTTTTACGCGGCGAAAAATCGGATGGTATGTTGTGTTCGGAAGCGGAGCTGGAAGTTGGTGATGGTGCTGCGGGAATAATGCAATTGCCGCCCGATACTGTGTTGGGGAAGCCGCTGGAAGAAATACTCGATCTGGGCGATACGGTTCTTGATGTCGGCATAACACCGAATCGCGCTGATTGTCTAAGTATGATCGGTATTGCGCGGGAAGTGGCGGCAATAACCGGTAAAACAATAAAGATAAAAGCCGGCGATATCCGGGAATCAGCTGAAGACATTAATGCGCTGACTTCCGTTAAAATCATTAATGCCGATCTTTGCCCCCGCTATACGGCAAGAATAATTAAGGATGTTAAGGTGGGCCCATCTCCTGTCTGGATGAAAACAAGGCTCGAAGCTGTGGGATTGCGTTCCATCAATAATGTGGTAGATGTAACTAATTTTGTCATGCTGGAGATGGGGCAACCACTGCACTCTTTTGATTTTCGTTTCCTGGAAGAAGGCCGTATTGTGGTTCGCAAGTCTAACCTTGATGAAGAATTTATCTCTCTTGATGGTAAGAGCCGGAAACTGGATGCTGATACGTTACTGATTTGTGATGGTGTAAAGCCCGTTGCTATTGGCGGTATTATGGGAGGACTCAATTCGGAAGTTAAGGATGATACTTCGGTCGTATTTCTGGAGAGCGCTTATTTTAATCCGTCCACAATTCGCCGTTCGGCAAGAAAAATGGCTATGCCCACGGATGCGGCTTTCCGTTTTGAGAGGGGAATCGATCCGGAAGGAGTATTGGGAGCATTAAATCGAGCTGCCACATTGATTGCGAGTCTTTCAGGCGGCAGCATTTGTAAAAATTATATTGATGAATATCCAATGAAAGTTCAGGTCGCCACGGATATTCCCTTGAGGCTCAGCCGGATCAACGCAATAATCGGCACGTCCATTAAGAGCGAAGATGTGGTAAAGATTTTACAGAGCATCGGGATGGATATCAGGGAAACGGAAGAGGGAAGGTATCTTGTTACACCACCGACATATCGAGTTGATATTACGAGAGAAGTTGATTTGATCGAAGAAGTTGCCCGCCTTTATGGTTATGATCGTGTGCCGGTGACTCTTCCTAATGTTTCTGTTGCCGAAATGACTGCTATTGGCCGCCTGGATCTGGAAGAAAGAATTCGCTGTCTTTTGACGGGCAACGGTTACAATGAAGTTGTCAACTACAGTTTCATTACCCCGCTGTCTATCAATTACCTATGTCTGAAAGAAAACGATGAAAGATGCCGTCTGGTTCATATTAAGAATCCACTGGTGGAAGATCAATCGGTTATGCGGACAACTATGGTTTTCGGTCTGATCGATACGCTGAAAAAAAACGCCAATAATGGCTGCGTGAATTTAAAGCTTTTTGAAATGGGCAGAACTTTTCTTAGCCGTGGTGAAGGGAAGTTGCCTGAAGAAAGAAATATTCTGGCAGGACTATTATCCGGGATTATTAGCGAAGATTTATGGAATTCCAAGCGAAATGTCGATTTTTATGATATAAAAGGCTGCATTGCTAATATATTTTTTGATTTAAAAATAGACAATTGCCAGTACCGCTCTGAAAATCCAGAGACGTTTTTACACCAGGGAAAATCCTGCAATATCTATTTAAATGACAGAAAAATAGGTTATGCAGGCGAGTTGCATCCTGATGTTCAGGATAAAATGGATTTAAAAATAAACTCCTATATATTTGAAATTGATCTGGATGCCTTGGCGGCCTATAATGCATGCGGTATTACTTATAAAGAAATATCAAAATATCCTGCAGTGACAAGGGATGTAGCTTTTGTTGTCGGATCTGGTGTGGAAACAGATCATATGTTGGATATTGTTTTGCGTCAGAAAGAAGATTTACTTGAAAATGTTGTTGTTTTTGATATATACACAGGCAAAGGTCTTGCTGAAGAAACGAAAAGTCTGGGATTGCGGTTTTCTTATCGCGCACCGGATAAAACATTGACCGATGTTGAAGTAAATAATGTCCACGAAAAAATTGTGCGCAACACCATTGAATTAACTGGTGCGAAAGTAAGAGGCGAATAGTCATACGAAGCTAAAACGGAGGAAAAGAAATGACGAAGATTGATATTATTCAAAATGTTTATGAGAAGCTTGGTTTTTCCAAAAAAGAGTCGGCTGATATCGTTGAATCTGTATTTGACATTATTAAAGACAGTCTTGCCCAAGGCGACAAAGTAAAGATTTCCGGCTTCGGTAATTTTGTTGTAAAAGAAAAAAGAGAACGTCGCGGCCGTAATCCTCAGACTGGTCAGGAAATATCCATTACCGCCCGGAGGGTTCTAACTTTTAAGTCCTCTCAGGTATTGCGTAAAGCCTTGAACTAGTTTTGTAAGGTGTAGCGGGGAATTTCACCGTGAGGATTTAGGAATTTTATGGAAACAGTAATTCCCGAAAAGGCCTATTTCCGTATTGGAGAAGTAAGTAAAATTCTTGATGTTGAGTCTTACGTTATTCGCTACTGGGAGACAGAGTTCAAATCAGTAAAACCTGTGCGCACAAAATCTGCCCAACGTCTATACCGCAAAAAAGATGTTCAGGAATTATTAACGATTCGAAATTTGCTTTATTCGCAACGCTTTACAATTGACGGAGCCAAGAAGCAGCTCGCAAAAATGCGCGGAGAAGGTGATCCGGAATTAAAAGTTGTCGATCGCGAAAAATTGCTATTGATTAAACACGAATTGCAGCAAATCAGAAATATGATCAGCTGATAAAAAAGCCGACTAACAATTAGTCGGCTTTTTTGTTTCATCGCAACATCTTTGCCTGAGAAGCATGTTTCGGAGTGATTCTCGAGACTGAAGATTATTTCTTGTTTGCTCTTTTGGAAGCTTTAAGTGGATTGACTTTCTGTGCTGCTTCTTTAACTTCCAGTTTGATGTGCGTTGCCGTCGGGCATTTGCCATTGAGCCACTTGCTTGTTGGATCCGGATAAACCTTGCAGTATTTTCCTGATTCGTATTCAAATATCTTGCTGCAATCAGTGCATTTATCAACTATTACATGACAGCTGCCGCCAAAAAAACCACAGCCTTTTTTACTCATAAAAGCGCATTCTATTCCTGTTTTAACTGTCTGACAAAGCATTCAACTACCCCCCTAATGTTTTTTCCATTTTATATCAGTCGGCATTAAAAATTCGCGGAAGAAATGAATAAAAAATCTCCGCTTGTGGTATTTTTATAAAAACCGGCGTGTCCTTAACAACAAAAGAAGCACTTGTCAAGAAAAATTGAAATATCATGTATTCCTTGTGATTAAATTGACTTCGGTATTGTTTTATGCTACTGGAAAAGGCATTAAAATACACTGTTTATTGCTTTTGAGGCCGTAAAAAAAGTGAATAGGTTAGTATTAGCTAAGATTTTTTTCAGATCTTTTTTTATCTCAGCAACGCTTAATTTTCGAAGAATGCAGAACATGGGTTTTGCAATGGCGATGATTCCCGTAATTCGTGAATGGAATTTGACACAGAGTGATGCAGCAAAATTTTTAACTAGTCACTTGCAGATGTTTAATACACATCCTTATTTTTCGGCATCTGTTGTGGGTTCGGTTGTTCGTTTGGAAGAAGAGCAGATTAAGGAAAAGGGAAATAATCCATCAACGGATGCTGTGGCAATAAAACAAGTTTTAGAGGGGCCTTATGCGGCCATCGGTGATACTTTTTTCTGGGGAGCGTTGCGGCCTTTTGCGGCAATTGTTTCTTGTGTTTTAGCATACATGGGTTATGTTCTTGCACCGCTGGCTTTTTTGGTATTATATATGCCGGCTCATATCTGGGTAAGATTAAAAGGCTTTCTGGAAGGATATCGAAGAGGAAAGCAAGGCATTGAATTCATCCGGATGCTGGATTTGCCGCGCAATGCCGTTAATATTAGGTGGGCTTCTTTGGTTGTCTTGGCCGGGTGGTCAGCTTTTGGGCTTAACAGTAACGGAAATCTATCATTTATTGATTTGTCTGACATTGCGATCAAGTTGGTGGCTATTGCCATTATTCTGGTTTGCATTGGACTTATTAAAAAAAGGATTTCACAAATTTATATTTTATACAGCTCAGCTTTAATATTTCTTATAATATCATTGAAAGATTTTTTAAATTGATAGAAATTAAAACATTTAAATTAAAAAATAAATTGGGAATGCATGCCCGGCCGGCAGCAGCCTTTGTTAAAATTGCGCATCAATTTAAATCGGATATTTACATAGAGTGCAACGGACAAACCGTTAACGGTAAAAGCATTCTGGGTATACTCACTTTAGCCTGTCCTTATAACGGAAGATTAACAATAAGGATTGAGGGACATGATGTGCCGGCAGCAATGAAGGCATTGGAAAATTTAATCGAAAACAAATTTGGGGAAGATTAAATAACAATATGGGCGCCTATCAGGAGAAAAAAACACTGGTTCTTAAGGGGATAGGTATTTCCCCGGGTATTGTTATCGGTAAAGCCTATCTTTTTGACCCGCTGGATATTCAACTTTCTTTTTATAAGCTTGGTGACGCAGCACTCATTCCGAAAGAAATTCAACGTTTTAAAAATGCCCTGAAAGAATCCGAGCGTCAGCTTTTAGAAATTCAGGAAAATATCAGGAAAACAAAGATCGACGAGCCTCTCTATGTCATTGATGTTCATGTTTTAATTCTGAAAGACAAGAAATTTATCAGCCGTACGGTCAAATACATCCGCCGATTGGGAATTAATGCGGAATGGGCCGTACGAATGATGCTCGACCGGTACAAAAAAATATTTGCCGATGTTGAAGATACTTATATCAGCGGACGCATCAGCGATATTCAGCATGTCACCGAAAGGATATTACGTAACCTTTCAGGGAAAAAAAGAGAAACCGTCTGGGGATTTGATGACAATGTTATTGTGGTTGCCCAGGATATTTCTCCCGCCGATACCGCTCAGCTGAAAATGGAAAAAGTAAGGGGATTTGCCACTGATATCGGTGGTCGGACATCGCATACGGCGATTGTTGCCCGTTCCATGGAAATACCGGCAGTCGCCGGGCTGGATAATATCACCAGTCAGGTGCAAACAGCAGATATTATAATTGTTGATGGCACATCGGGATTGGTTATTGTTAATCCCTATCCGGACATGCTCACCAGGTATGAAGAGAAAAAAACACATTATGCCGCCGCTAAAAATGAATATCTCAGTCATGCAAAGCTTCCCGCCGTTACTCTGGATAATTATCGGGTGCAAATTGGCGGAAATATCGAATTTGTTGAAGAAATACCAATGGCAATTACTCATGGCGCCGAATATATCGGACTGTACCGGACAGAATTTATTTATATAAACAGTGAGAATTTGCCCACCGAAGAAGATCATTTCAATAATTATTGCCAGGTTGTAAAAACTAAAGAATTGCTCTGGTCAACCATTAGAACTTTTGATCTCGGCGGGGATAAATTTCCTTCCAATTCAAAACCGGCTAAAGAATTAAATCCGCAAATGGGGTTGCGGGCGATTCGTTTTTGTTTGAAAGAAGTTGATTTATTCAAAACGCAATTGAGGGCCATCTTGCGTGCCAGCGCCGTAGGAAAAGCCAAAATTCTTTTCCCAATGATTTCCGGAATTGAGGAAATTAGAGAAGCAAAACAATTGCTGCAGGAAGCAAGAGCTGAACTTGTGGCTGAAGGTGTAAAAATGGCGCCTAAAATAGAAATAGGTGCGATGATCGAAGTTCCCTCTGCTGTTGTGCTTGCCGATAAGCTGGCGCGGGAAGTTGATTTTTTCAGCATTGGGACAAATGATCTAATTCAATATGCTCTGGCCATAGACCGGGCTAATGAACATTTGATGTATTTATATGAACCGTTGCATCCGGCTGTTTTAATACTATTAAAAAGAGTGGTTGATGCAGCTCATAAAGCGAAGATTAGGGTGGCAATGTGTGGGGAAATGGCGGGCGATCCGATGTGCTGCTTGATCCTTTTGGGCATGGAACTGGATGAATTAAGTATGAACCATTTGGCAATTCCCCGCATTAAGCGAATAATAAGGGCATCAAACCTTAAAGACGCAAAAGTGCTGCTGAAGAATGCCATGTCTTTTAGTGTTGCTTCCGAAGTGCGTGCTTATGTGCAAAATTATATGAAACAGCATTTTCCCAAAGAATTTCAAAAAGAAGAAGATTGATTTTTGCTTACAGGACAATAAGTAAAATAAGCTGCCTGCGGGCGGTGAAATTGTATTGGAACTGAAAATTGAATAGTGCTGAAAGAAAAAAGATAGATTCGCCAGGAAAAAATGAAGAATATTATTCCGGTTGTCTTTATGACCGGCAGGATTTTTTAAGATTTCGACCGGCAAAAACATTTCTTTCCCGTGTATCGATTGCCGATGAATATGTGGAAAAAATAAAAAAACTGGCATCCGAAGGTCTCGTCGTTTACGCGATAAAACAAAGAAGCAAGCTCAACAGCCTCATAATTCATGAACTTGCCTCGCGAAAAGACTTACCAAAGCCATCCTACTGTCATGGAATGAATATGTCTTTCTGGCAGCCCCTGCCCATGATGATAAAGTTTCTCTGGTCCTCTTTCCTGCGGCGATTAGGGAAAAAGCAAAAAGCGCTATCCGGGAAATTGGCTTTTTTAGAGCGGGAAGCTGCCGGGGGAAAGAGCATTATTATTCATCTGGGTGAATCAGAATTCATTGAAAGCAGATCATCGGCGGAGGCCATTATTGCCTTAAGCAAAGTACAGGCAAAAGTAGATTTTCCGATTTTTATCGTACCGGTACTTGTCGCTTATGGGCGTCGCCGGGAAAAGGAAAACGAAAGCCTGGTTAACATACTTTTCGGCCAATCGGAACATACAGGGCCCCTGCGTCGCTTGATTACTTTTATGCGCTATTCCAACAAGGCCTTCGTTGTTCCGGCAGAGCCGATCAACATGTCTCATTATTTAAATGAAAATAAAGATGTTCCTGCGGAGATTATGATTCGCGATCTTCGTGGGGAATTAATTGATCGGATTGAAGAGGAAAAGACGAGCATTGTAGGTCCCGCTTTAAAATCCAGGGAAGAACTGATAGGCATGGTCTTGAGTGATGGGAGCGTCAGACAATTTATTGCTGATTATGCAGTAAAAGAGAAAAAGGATCGGGCAGCAGTGGAAAAAGATGCCCGTCGCTACCTATATGAAATTGCAGCTGATTACAATGAAACGTTTGTTGAACTCTGGGATAAGGTACTGACCTGGCTTTGGAATACTGTCTATGACGGTGTGCTCCTAGACATGGAAGGCTTTGCCAAGATCAGAAACGTTTCCAAAAAGATGCCTTTCGTAATTATTCCCTGCCATCGCAGCCATATCGATTATCTTTTGTTGTCCTATCTTTTCTATAAGCATAATGTTCAGATGCCCTTCATAGCTGCCGGGGCAAATTTGTCTTTTTTCCCTCTGGGGTATATTTTCCGCAAGTCCGGCGCTTTTTTTCTGCGTAGGAGCTTCCGGGGCAATGCTCTTTATTCGGAGGTATTTGCCAAGTATATTGCCATTCTTCTAAAAGAAGGCTTGCCTCTGGAATTCTTCATTGAAGGCGGCCGCAGCCGCACCGGAAAAATGGTAATACCCAAATACGGGCTTCTTTCCATGGTTTTGCAGTCCTATCAGGAAAAATACTGCGATAATTTTGCCGCTATTCCCGTTTATATCGGTTACGACCGGGTAGTCGAGGAAAAATCATATCTGAAAGAGCTTAGCGGAGCCCCCAAGGTTAAGGAAAACACGGCAGATATGATTAAAAGTGGCAATATATTGCGCAAACGTTATGGAAAGGTTTATGTCAATATCGGTGATCCGATTATTATGAAGGACTATTTGGCGACAGGGGAAAAACAAATTGACCAGATGAATTTGGAAGAAAGACAAAGCCTGTACCGGAAAATCGGTTATGAAATTGTTCTGGAAATTAATAATGTCTCCGTTGTTACACCCTTTTCTATGGTGGCTTCCGGCCTTCTGAGCCATGATCGCCGGGGGATATCACATGAAGATTTAACAGATGTTTTAAATGAATTTTATGAGTACCTGTTTACGAGGAAAGTAAAATTTGCGGCGACCTTTGCTCATCAGGAAAAAGCCGTTGCCGATGCTCTTAATATCTTCGCGCAGTCTAAAGTAATCTCCAAAATTGAAGCGGATGAAGAGGAAGTAGAAGAAATGCAGGAAGTTGTTTATTCGCTGGAAGATGACAAACGACTCAATTTGGAATACTACAAAAACAACATTTTACATTTCTTTGTTCCCTTGTGTTTTGTCGCCACTTCAATGGTGAACAGCAGTGAAGATGTCATGTCGCTCACCAGGATTATGGGTGATTATAAATTCCTGAAGCGTCTTTTATGGAATGAATTTATTTTTGATGAACGCAAAGACGATGTCGATGAAGTCAACGACGTGCTGGTCTATCTGCACAACCGGAAAATGATTCTTCCCTTCGAACGGGAAGGCCAGGTCTGGATTGAAGTCAAGGGAAAGGGTAAAATAAAGCTCAAACCGTTTGCCGGATTGATCCATAATTATTTGGAATCATGCTGGATTGTTCTTAGGAGCTGCCTGTATTTAAAGAAAACTTCCCATACGGAAAAAGATTGGTTAAAGAAAATACGGACTCTGGGTGATAGAATGTACCGCAAGGGAGAAGTTCGGCGGGCGGAGTCTCTTTCGCAGTCTAATTATACAAATGTTATCCGGTTTCTGGATGACGCGGAACTTATTACTTCCATAATTAAAGAAGAAAAAGGCGGAAAGAAAGAAACTGCCTATACGCTTGCCGAGAACAGAGCGGAAATGGAAGTACTGCGAAGACGCCTCTTCAAATTCCTCTAGGAGACTGTTGAAAAACTCCCCCGGCATGCCCAGGCATTCGAGACTGTGTCGCAATAGCAAATTGTCATTGCGAACGCACGACAGTGCGTGAGGCAATCTAAATATTATCAGTGGCTTAAGAGATTGCTTCGCTCATTGCATTCGCTCGCAAAGACATTA
>CAZYIE010000005.1:106260-112363 GCA_964646755.1 uncultured Smithella sp. | reverse complement strand
TCTTTTTTCATTATTTTCATATTTCGTTAAACTCATTTGAACATTTCATTGAAAGAAACAGAGCAAATGAGGCCGGATTATGTTTGCCCGAACTGCTGCCCTGTAATTATTATCCTGTATTATCATGATGTTATAAATAAATATTCTAATATTTTATTTTTGGCACGATACTTCCAATAGAATAAGGCAAAACAGACAAACCCACAGGAGGTAACAGATCATGAAAAAAACTTTAGGAACAATGATGGTAACGGCAGCGGTGGTCCTTTTAACAGCAACTTTCGGCTTTGCCGAATATGCAGCAGCAGGAACAACTAACTTCCCCTATTTCCAGCTCGGATGCTTAATAGTCGGCGGGTTGATCATGGTTTCTTTAAAGAAAAAATTCGAAAAGCTGTACACGACAGAAGTAGTTGGCGCCTTTGCCCTTTACACAATCCTGATGGCACTTTTCACCAATCCGGTGATCGAAGCTGTAAAGAACATCGTTAGCTAAGAAGCAGGCTCACTAAATAGAACGCTGAGGCGAAAGGAGGAATGGACAATGTTAGCAACACACAAAACACACCAGGAACAGTTAAATAACTTTGGTTCGATCTTGATGTTGTCGGCTTGGGGTTTCGCGATGGTAATTGCTTCTTTCCTGTTCCTCTATGTCGGCCACTTACTCGACGGAATCCTGGGAACTGCGCCGAACTTCATGCTGGGTTTATTCTTTCTGGCCATTTTCCTTAGCGTTATGAGGCTCTATCAGGAAGCCTGGAAACAAAGGAAGGATGCTTAACCTTCCCAAACAAAAAACATGATCTGTTTATATAGAACAAAAACCCCCTTAAAACTTAAAACTTTAAGGGGGTTTTTTCTGGCCGGATTCTCGAAAAGCTAAACCAGAGACACACGTAATGGACGTGTTTTAATCTGCCCGGCTTTCAGCGCAAGATTGCGTATTCGTGACACTATATCCACAGGGATTTCGGCACTATAACCAATTAGTTGATCATCCTGCTGTGTTGATAATTGCGACAAGACAGAGTCGATATTGGAAAAGGTCAGAATACGGTGAATACGGGTAAAACTGAGCATATCTTCCGCGCTCCAATTCCTGTCCTCCCGGACGGGTGCGCCATGCACAAGCCAGAAAGATAAATCCTCCAGATCGGTTTCACCACTCCAGAAACCGCCTGACGGCGGCTGTGATATAACTTCTTTTGCGCAATTCAGATAGCGCGCCATTGCGAAGACTTGGCTTTTATAAAGATGAGCGATCGGTCCCAAGTGCCAGGCACCATCGCCCAAGGGAAGAAAGAAGCCAAGCTCATATTCCGTTCTGTTGGAAGTTCCAATGACTACATAGCCCCTCTCCACGTAAGTAGAAAAAACGGAAGTGCGCAGTGAACTTTTAATTCGCGCCGGATCCAGCAAGCCGTCAATGCGGAATCTCTCGCTAGGATCGGCTGCGGCAATAGCAGAAAGCAGGGGCAATGATAAATGGGAAAGATCGATTTCTACGAGTGGAACTCCCAATGAAACGGCTGTGTTCCTAGCGTGAATAATAAACTTATTTTCCAGATGTTCCTGAATAACAATAAACAACTTGAGACGATCAGGGCCAATTGCCCGGCAAGTCAACCGGGCAACCACGTCGGCATCAATACCGCCGGAGAGGCCGACTACCGCCTTATCATCAGAATTAAGATGCTGATTCAAGAAATCTTCTATCCGTCTTGCCTCTTTTTGTGCCTGTCCGGGCGTAAGCGAAGGAATCATGCCGATTTCACTCCAACCGTTTCATAAATGAATCTGCATCCATAAAAATATTATCTGGTTAAATGATATATAGATTAATCCGCTTTGTCAAATAAATCGCCAGTGATTACAGTTCCGTAGCGCCATGGTAACCTTAGAGAGGCTAAAAGCCGGCAAACACCTCTTGTTGCCATGTAAGCTCTATTCCAGAAAAAAAGGGATTGGAAAAAATCCAATCCCTTTTTTCTGGTGCGCCCAGCAAGATTCGAACTTGCGACATCCAGATTCGTAGTCTGGCGCTCTATCCAGCTGAGCCATGGGCGCATATTGTAACTTAAAATTGCGAGGCAGCCATATAGCACATAATTAATCCCGTAGCAAAATGAAAAAAATAAATAGTTCAAGGCTCTTCTTCCGGAACGCGTTACAGTATTTCGGTGAGGCCTGCAAGGACAGCCTGCTTGCGCACCCTCCGGGCATAAACATCTTTTTGAACTATCATTATTGGGGACATATGCCTTAAATAAAAGCTTGACGAACATCCGTGTCCTTCTTATATCACTTTAGTCAGTAATTATGACTTGCAAAGCTTGTAACTTACGGGCAAAATGGTATTAAGAGATGTCTCACGTTTCATACACTCACAAAGAACAAATTGGAGATCATAATATGGCAAGCAAGTATAAAGGATACATGGGAAAGGTGCTGGATATCAATCTGACGACGGGGAGTATCGGAACGTATGATATTTCCGACCGTGACCGGGAGAGGTTTATCGGGGGACGGTTTCTGACAACCAAAATTCTCCTGGATGAACTGAAGGCCGGGATCGATCCCCTGTCGCCGGACAATATCCTGGTGGTCATGACCTCACCGCTCACCGGAACGGGAGCCCCTTCGACCAGTCGCTTCGATATCTCGGCGAAGAGCCCGCAAACAGGTGCCATCGGCCATTCTAACAGCGGCGGGAATTTCGGTATGCACCTGAAGCGGGCGGGATGGGATGGCGTTCTTATCCGCGGCAAAGCCGCTCGCCCCGTCTATATCGACATCACGGACGATACGGTGCAGATTCTGGATGCAGCCGGCCTCTGGGGGATGAACACGGAGGAGGCGCAGCAGGCAATGGGTGAGAAGAAGGTGGGAAAGCTCGTGATTGGCCCTGCCGGGGAAAACCTTGTCAAGTACTCGATCATCGTCTCCCAGGAACGCGTTCATGGCCGATCGGGGATGGGCGCCGTGATGGGTTCCAAGAACCTCAAGGGCATCACGGCTAAAGGGAGCAAGAAAATCGAGCTTGCCGACCCGGAAGGATTCAAAAAAACGATCCGGAAATGGATCAAAATGCTGAAGGCACATCCGGCAACCGGTGAGATGGCCCCCAAATACGGAACATCGGGGTTCTTAAATACGCTGTCCGATCATAATGCCCTGCCAACGAAGAACTTTTCCTCCGGAACTTATAGGGACTCCCAGATGATTACGGGACAAACGCTGGCGGAAACGCGGCTCGTGAAGAACTCCGGGTGTGTTTCCTGTCCGATCCGCTGTGCCCGGGTAGTCAATATTAACGGCCACGAAGTCAAGGGACCGGAGTACGAGATTCTGTGCCTGCTAGGGTCCAACATGCTCATTAACGACATGGACGCCATAATCCAGTGGAATTACGAGCTGGACCTACTGGGGATCGACACGATTTCTGCCGGGAGCGTGATGGGCTTTGCCGCGGAATTGCATGAAAAGGGATTGTGGGACAGCGGCGTTGAGTTCGGGAAAAAGGACAATATCTCCCAGATACTGCGGGCCATTGCCTTCCGTGAGGGCGTCGGGAACGACTTGGCGGAGGGTGTCCGTTATCTGTCCGAAAAATACGGGGGGAAGGCCTTTGCTCCCCATGTCAAGGGGATGGAATTCGCGGCCTACGAGCCGCGCGGAGCTGTAGGCCACGGGCTGGGATATGCAACAGCAAACCGCGGCGCCTGTCATCTCGACGGCGGTTATATGATTTATTTCGAGGCCACTGGTCCGGCTATTCTCGATCCTCTCAATTACCGATCAAAGCCAAGCTACACCGTTCTTGATCAAAACCTGCTGTCGGCAATCAGCGCCGGCGGAAACTGCCTGTTCACCTCGTGGACTTTCCTGCCGGCAATCCTCTTTAAAATACCCGAATCAAAAATAGCCAGCTGGATTACCACGCAAGTATTGACCTACTCGTGGCTCTCCGTTGACTTGATGCTGGGCTTGCCTCCGGTAATGATGAAGTTCCACCTGCCCATGCTGCCCCACACCAAGGCGATTGAACAGGCAACGGGAATGAAGATGGATTTTGGAAAATTTATGCGCATGGGCGCACGAGGCTACACGCTGGAAAAACTTTATAATCTGCGGGAAGGCTTCAGCGCCAAGGACGACACCCTGCCGGCACGATTTACCGATGAGGAGCAGATTCCGGGAAACAAAAAAACCAAAGTCCCGTTGGGCAAGATGCTGCCGAAGTACTATAAACTTCGAGGCTGGGATCAACATGGCGTGCCGACCGCCAAAACCTTGCAAAGCCTGGATTTGGAAGACATCCGGTTTTCTTGAATCATCCGGAGCGATGCTGACGGGTCTCCAGATAGCGGAAAAATATGTGCCAGAACAGGTGAGTCCAGCGATGCAGCGGCCGGCCCCAAGGGTGACCGAAGATCAACCAGCCCAGTTTACGGTGATACTTCACGAAACTGCTGAAACGGGAACGGGACACATTGCCTCGTTTTATGGACCAGCACCCCGGCGCCTTGGTGGGAGGCCACTTCCCCGAGGCGACTTTGAGCGTCTCCATAGCGGCTAATCCCGCCGCTAACCACTCCACGGCGCAGATCTGGGCCAGTGGGCGCTTGCCCCGAAAGTAATCCCGATACCAATCCACCCGCCAACTGCCGGCGGTTATGTAATTGTACTGAGCGCATTTGAACTCCGGTGTGCGCACGATTTTGGCGAGACCTTCGTAATCAAGATCGGGGATGCCGAAACAGTCTTCCAAGGTGGGTGTTCCGGGCATAAAAACACTGACCCAGCCCATGGCTCCGGAGGGCATGCACAGAATCGCTGTTTTCCCGTTTTTTCTCGCCGAGCGGAACAACAGGACGCTGTAAGCCAGATCATCAACGGCCGGGATAACAATGTCCGCCTGTTTAACCAACGCGTCGATGTCCGCATGCCCAGGAAGTGCTTGGTGGATATCAATTGCGATCTCCGGATTGATGGACATCAGACAGTCGGAGATCACTGATAATTTGCTCCGACCGATGGTATCAGCAAAGCAGCACTGCTGACGGTTCACGTCGGCCGGTTCATAAGCATCCTGACCGACCAGAACAAAATGTTCGCAACCGGAACGGGCCAGCAGTGTAGCCAGCGTTTCGCCCACACCACTGTCGCCGATAATGAGGATTCGTGTCTTTCTGAGCAGTTCCTGCTCGTCTGCAGAGAAGATGCCGAAGTTTCTTTGGAAAAGGGTTAAATAGTTGAGGGGCGTTGCCGGCTGCATGTATCTCCTGCGGTTCATTTCTGAAGATATTTCATCCAGCGGTAGAATAGTCGCCACCACAGATTCTGTAAAATTTCCAGGCCAACGCCGAAACGTGTCTGAAAGACGTACCCGAGAAGTTTTCTCTGCCAGACAAGCAAAGTCTGCACGGACAGACCGTTGATCCGCTGAATACTGATCTTGTTTTTTGTCATCATCCAGTATCGTGGCGCAAAGACAGGCTTCCACCGGCCGGTTAAGTGCTTGACGACCTCCAGGGCAGCCAGGGATGAGCAAAGCCAGACGGAGGAACATAGCTGGGCGGGAGGCAGGTTCTCCTCGATAAACCCTCGGTAATAATCGATCCGCCAATCCGCCCTAAGCGGGTAATCGTAGGTGCCAAACTTATACTTCCGGGTCTGGAACAACCGCTGCAGCTCCTCGTAGGTCTCCAGCTTCGGTACGCCGCCAATATCCTCGACCGGTGGTCCGTGCGGAGAGAGAAGACAGACATTGGCCCATGTCCCGGATGGCACGGCCAACAGGGACGTTTTACCTAGCCGCTTTGCATCTCTGAAGATCATGATACTGAAGGCGAAATCATCGGCGGCGGGAAAAACAATATCCGCACCGGGGATCAAGGCGGCGATCTCGGCGTGGTTCAAGAACCGGTCTTGAATCTCGACTTCGGCCTCGGGATTAATCTTCAGAATCTGTTCTCCAATAACCTCGGCTTTGTTGCGGCCAAGAGTGTCGGCAAAGCAGGCGATCTGCCGGTTCATGTTTGTCGGTTCGTACCGGTCGAAATCCACTAAAACAAAACGGCCCACACCGGAGCGGGCA
>CAZYIE010000005.1:99604-106250 GCA_964646755.1 uncultured Smithella sp. | reverse complement strand
CAAGTATGATCGCTACGGTACCGCCAATGCCGCCGCATCCTACGATAAGGATCGTGGCGTGGCGTAGCCTTTCCTGCTCGACCTCAGAAAAAATTCCATAATTTCGGGCAAACAGATCCATGTATGACGGTATGGTCATTTAAACTGAGTTCCTTTTGTGTTTACGATTTCCTTGACATACAGGACCGAACTTCCTATAGTTCAACCACAAATAAGCAACGTTAAAGGCGAGATACCTATTATAATTTGTATAAATAATCAATCAGGAAAAGGGTAGAGAGATATGGCACATAAAATAACAGAAACTTGTATCGGATGTAGTGCATGCAAAAAGGTGTGTCCGGTTTTCGCTATCACCGGCGAACCAAAAGCCATTCATTATATTGACACCGTAAAGTGTATTGATTGCTCGGTTTGCGGAATGACCTGCACTAAAGGCGCGGTACTCGATCAAAACGGCAAGGCAGTAATGCGTGTTAAAATTGCAGATCGCCTTAAACCTATAGTAAACAAACAAGATTGTTCGGCGTGTTTTATGTGCAGTGAGTTTTGCCGGGCAGACGTAATTACAATATCGGAACCCGGCTTCAAAGGCGATATGAATGCTTACGCCGAAATCAATTTTGCCAAATGTGTAGGCTGCGGGCTTTGCGCAGCAAATTGCCCGATGAATGCCATAACTATGGCTAAGATTGAGAAGCCTGCTTCGGATGCGAAAACAAACAATAGTTAAAGGTTCATTGTTCAGCCTTTTTTATCTGCGCAAGTAGTTTTTTGAAAAATGTCCCCGTCGAACAATTGACAAACATCTTCGCCAGATGATCCCGGGGCGTGACAGTGGAGTTGATAATAATAATAGGAATACCCTTCTGCCAGGCGATATCCGGAATGGAAGCTACCGGATCAACCTGCAGGCTGGTCCCCATGACAATAAGTAAATCCGAGGCAAGAATATTAGATAGCGCCTGCTCAAATAATGCTTTGTCTAGTTCTTCGCCCATCAGTACCGTTGCAGGTTTGAGCAAACCATTGCATTTGCCGCAGTAAGGAATATAAATTCCGGCCTCGAACATGGCTTCAATATCCTGCCTGCTGCTGCACATTCCGCAGTTCAAACATTTTACTTTATGCGCTGTTCCATGAATCTCAATAACCTTTGCCTGATCCACACCTGCTCGCTGAAAAAGACCATCGACATTCTGTGTAATAACACAGGCAAGCTTGTTTTGATTAGCCAGCCATTTTGTCGCCATGTGGGTGGGATTAATCTTCGAACGCATAATAATATTATAAAATTGGCGCTCCATGACCCAATAGCGGGCCCGGACGTCTGCCCGGTGCAGGAAGTTCTGATAAGTGAAATCTTCCGCACCGAATTTTCTCCAGAAATTGTAATTGCTGCGAAAATCCGGGATGCCGGACTCGGTACTGGTGCCTGCACCGGAAAGAATGGAAATTTTATCGGAACGGTTAACGATTTTCAGGAATTTAGTAATTTCCTCGCTGTCGGGCTTGAATATACGGTATGGATTCTTCAGCAACCGGACGATATGCTCGTAAGCTTTTATCGAAGCACGCGGCAATACATTTTCTCTATGCCAGGCAATTATATCTTCCGGTGTAGTAATGACATCTAGCGGCACAGGGTAAAGCCCGGCAACTTGAGCATTACTCTTTTTCAATATTATCAGAACCATCAGAACAGTTAAATTGAAAGGCAGCGTCAGAAAAGGAAAATTGAATATTCCGCAAACCTTAACCAGTAGGAGCCAGAAAACAGTGCAGAAGGTGATACCGGCACAGGTGAAGAAAAAAGTTCGTAAATTGGCGACTAAAAAAACACCAAACAGGCCGATGGCCAGAGGTATTGCATTGAATCCAATGAATATGTCCGGGGCATAACCAACTCCGGCGACCGCAGGGAAAATCTTGACGATTAAGTAGCCGGCAAGGGCGCCCAGCCCGGCGGCAAGAGCACTGATGCGCGAATTAATCAAAATGCCGCTGAAGATCAATAGCCAGATCATTGACTGCTGGGAAAAATTGAAATGCATAACGGAATTGCTGCCGGATTGCACAATGTTAATAAGTGGTTCAGATGAAAGACCATTGGCAATATAAATGGCATATGGCGGAAAAAGCCAGGCACTATAAACAAACCAGTATACCATAACAAGAGACCCAAGCATGACAATAACGGCGGGCAGGCTCATTACCGGTAAGTTGAACTGTCCCAGTGATAGTTTTTTCATCAGGGTTGATTGCAACCGGACAACAATTATCGCCATCAGCATAAAGATCATCAGAGAGAGCAGGGAGAGGGAAAAATACCAGCTCCAGAAAAAACCGAAAACTGCGCCATTGAAACCAAAGATGCCGTGCCGGATAAAAATCTTTTCCTCTTTGCAGAAATATGCTGTAAGCGACGTAATAGTAATGCCGATCAGCGAAAATAATACCGTACTGCCGGAGATCAACATCAGGGCAATAAGCAGAAAAAGACCGGTGGCGATGTTGTCCGCGAACAAAACCTGGCCGTACGAGCGCAGCAGAATATCTATAAGCTGCAAAATCCACGAACTGGCACATAGATTCTGCCACCCGACAGTCGTTTTTTCCTGGATTTGGTTTAGTTTATTTATGATTTGCAGGAACATTTTTTAGCAATCTGGCTGGTACAACTTCCGGGCCTTTGATGTCTTCATATTTTTCCTTCCTGCGGATAATTGCCGCATTGCCCTCATTGAGTAGCAAGACAGCCGGGCGGGGATAGATAAACTGCATGGATTGAGTAAAATTATATGCCCCCACTTTGCTGATGGTGATTATATCACCGGTTTTTACCACAGGCAACCGCACCGCTTTTCGCAGAACGTCTATTTGCATGCAAAGAGCCCCATAGATATCAACTTCTTCCATATCTTCGGCGGAATCCCGGTCAGATGCCATCTCATAACGATAGAAATTGGCGACAGGCAGAAGATTAATACCGGCATCAACAATAATCACCCGCTTATTGTTGAGTCTTTCTTTGACCGATACAACTTTTGCTAACAGATACATGCATTCATCTACTACAGATCGTCCGGGTTCCAGAATCAGACGCGGGGCATTTTTGAAATTAGGCAGTTTTTTATTAATAACTGCGCAGACCGTTTCGGCATATTGTTCAATCGGTGGAGCAATGGTGTCGCCCGGCATAAGCTGAGTGTGCAAACTATTACTGGAAGGGAAACCGCCGCCAATGTCCAGATATTCCACTTCCACTCCCAGTTCCTTTTTAATATCCAATGCCAGACCGGTTAGATTTTCAATCAACCGGCGATATATTCCCAGATCAATTATGTAAGTCCCTGCATGACAGTGCAAACCAGTAAGCTGCAAATAACGGTGTTTCTTTATCTGCCTGCATACCTCGAGCGCTTCTCCCTGTTCATAACTGAATCCGAATTTATCCCAGGCCGGATAGTTAAGCTGCATATTGACGCGAATACCGACCTTGACTTTGCGGCCAATCATTTGTGCTACTTCGCCCGCTGTTTTCAGCTCATCAGCAGAATCCAGGTTAACAGCAGACCCTTCAAGAAATGCTCTTTTCATTTCCTCCGGATTTTTGTACGGACCATTAAAGACGATCATTTGTCCGGCAACGCCTAATTGCCTCGCCATCTCGTATTCCAAGCCGGAAACAACCTCAGCCCATGCTCCTTCCTGATGGAGTATAGCGCAAATACCGCTCAAATAGTTGGTCTTGTAAGAGTAAGCGATTGTTGTCCGGGGATAGCGCTTGGTGAATGCCTGTGCCACATCACTATAGCAGCGCCGCAGCTTACTTTCCGAAACAATATACAGGGGAGAACCGTAATCGCTGATTAAGTTTTGAACTGATAAGCCTTCAATTTTTGTTATTGAGGAAATTTTCAGGTGCTCGCTTTTGAATTTGCCGGTGTCAGCAAAAGAAACTTGTTTTATTACCGGCTTCACATAAGGCCTTTTTTCTTTATTTTTGATCATAGGTAATTTCTCCATTGAGGGAAATATTGCCAAAATGATTCAAATCGGTCACTACGTCTATCGATGATCTAATAAGTATTTTGCCCGGTACGGTTTGGGCAATACCCTTTATTCTTTTCCCCGAGATAACATCAATGAGAATCGCCGGCAGATTGGCCCCGGCCCTGGGCGTAAGGCTTATCCAGTCGGGAAAGGACTGACGGAAACCGGAGACAAATTGTTCTCCTTGCTGATTACGGGTGATTTCAATAGTTAGAGTTCCATGCCAAACGGTATTTTGGACGATTTCTTCAGCTAAACGGATAAATTCTTCATTATCTACCGTCAGCGCCATCCATGTGCCGCCATAGCGGGAAAGCATTAGTTTTTTAATTGATGATATTGCCACTATTTTACTATTACTGTTGGCAATTAAAGTTACCGCAAAAAAATCCGGCATTGACGCGGAGTTAAACGCAGTCTGATCAGAGACAGGATTCTTGGTCAGCGACGGCGGAAGGACAATAGGATCTTTATTATCATCTTTTACAGATAGATCTTTTTGTTTTTCCAGTTGCCTGTTCACTTCGCTCTTTAGTTCCCGCAGAGATCTCCTGGCTGGAAGCAATATCGCAACGCCTGTTGCGCGTAATTGGGCTTCCATATCGATAAAGAGATTAGTCTCTTCCTCAATAGTTGGTATAATTATATCCAGGCCCGATTCATTTTTAATTTGTTTGATTTTTTGAAGGAAGATTTCTTGATCCGCTCCGGGCAATGGTACAATAAACGCTTTATTCATCAGTCCCGCATGAAACAATCCCGTATCCAATGGTTGATAGGCCAGACCGATCAGATGATAATTTCTGTTGCCCCTTAATGATTGCAAAACACCAAAACCCGCTTCGGGTGAACTGGCCGTATTCATACCTGTTACCGCAATGATCACAGACTTACCTCCCCGGCAGCGGTCAGCGCTAGAAGTTGCTGCGCATCTATAAAAGTATCAGTAACTGTGCGGATAAATAGTTTGCCCGCAGTATAAGAAGTCAAGGGTTGCACGGGTATATTAAGAGCTAGTTGCACTGTCAGCAAGGGAAGGTTTTGGCCGGCCGCACAGGCAAGATAAAGCCAGGAAGGGAAGCGACTGTTAATTTCCATCAGAGAATAATTGCCTTTTTCATCTTTCAAAAATTCACATTCGGCAGGGCCGATCCATTGCAACCTCTTCAAGATAGTACCCGCTAATTTAATGGGTTTTTCATCTTCCAACTCAACTGTAGTTCAGGACATTGCAATCCATACGTACTGGTTTTAACGAACCGGATACCTGATTGCTGAAGTCTTCATGTCTTCAAGAATCCAGACAACGGGGGATTGCTCCGGTCGGATTAATCCACTTATTGGTCTGTTCAAATCTATAATAAGCAGAATTGATGCCGTAAAGGCATAATCAGATATAAGCTTTTTTTGACATACAATCCTCGGTATTGTAATCAAATTACAACCATCAATTTTGCCGTGAAGCATGAAGGCGATTATTCACTGAGGTGATTGCTCGCTTTACATTTTCCGGATTATCTGTATATTCCAAGCAAGCGCACATAATTAGTCTGAAACAAAAGGGTCGGTTATGGATACTATAAGAAAAGACCTTCTGCAATCAGTCGAGAAGATGCCCGCCTTTCCCCAGAGTGTGCATCGGGTAATGGAGCTGACCTCCGACATCAATTCGGATCCCAGGGACCTGGTGAAAGTCATCGAACACGATCCCATTCTGATTACCAAGATTCTCAAAATGGTAAATTCCCCCTACTTCGGCCTTGCCCAGAAAATCACTTCCGTTAACCACGCCGTGGTTTACATGGGAATCAACACGGTTAAAAATCTGGCCTTGAGCACAGCTACCCTCGGCGTACTTCCCCGCACGAATAATGCGGGATTCGACATGGATGCGTTTCTTTTGCATTCGTTATCTACCGCCACAATCGCCAGGCTTTTTGCCAGGAGATTGAAGATTCAGGAAAGGGATGCCTTCGACTTCTTCCTATCAGGGCTTTTACACGATTTCGGCAAGATAGTTTTTGCCCACTTTTTGCCCAACGAATTTAAGCAAGCACTGCAAATGGTAAAAGAGGACGGTCTGACCCTTTATGAAGCGGAACAGAAAATTTTCACTGCCGATCACGCGCAAATCGGTTCTTTGCTCGGGGAAAAATGGAACCTTCCAACTCACCTGATCACATGTATCAAGGATCACCACCGCCATGACCGCAAGGAATCGCTGATCATAGACGTAGTCTCAGCTGCCGATCAGATCAGCAAAGAGCTGAAAATCGGATTCGGCGGTGAAAAGCGGATTGAAATGATTCCCGATGGAATAATGGATCGTTTTGGAGCCAACTTACAGGCGGTCATCGATTCTCTGGGCGACATTCATGCAGAAACGGAAAAGGCATTGGTATTTATCCAGAAATAAATAATTTGGGGGGTTGCGGTTTGAAGATACGATTCTGGGGTGTCCGTGGTTCAATCCCTTCGCCGGGACGCAAAACAGTACGCTACGGCGGCAATACTACATGCATTGAGGTAGAAACCGACGCCGGAGAGACGATCATCCTGGTCGGGCATACCGTGATCAACCGCGTGATCC
>CAZYIE010000005.1:93571-99594 GCA_964646755.1 uncultured Smithella sp. | reverse complement strand
GACGCCGGCACCGGCATCCATCCTCTTTCCCAAAGCCTGCTGAAAAAGCTGCCCCTGTCTTGCTCGATCTTCATTACCCATACCCACTGGGATCATATTCAGGGTCTGCCGTTTTTTGTTCCCATTTTCATTCCCGGCAACCACATACGTATTTACGGTGCCTTTGATCCTGTCCTGCAGAAAGATATCGGAGATGTTCTGAGCCGTCAGATGGAGTATTGCTATTTCCCTGTCCGGGAAGCAGAACTGAAAGCGGACATACAGTATAATTCTCTCCACGAAAAGCAAATAGTAGACATAGGGTCAGCAAGGATTACGAGCATCTTCATGAATCACCCGGTGCTCAATTTCGGCTACCGGATCGATTGCAATGGAAAGAGTATCTTTTTCACCGGAGATAACGAAAAGTTGTATAATATTTATCAACCCGGCGACGATTACTATTCAGAATACGAAAATCAAATCTCCAGGAAAAATTCCCTGCTTGCCGATTTTATCCGGGGAGTGGATGTCCTGATCGCCGACTCTGCCTATACCGAACAGGAATATCCGGCAAAAAAGGGGTGGGGGCACGGAACTTACAATTCCTGCGTTGATTTGGCGAAGGACATCGGCGCCAAGGCGCTCTATCTCACTCATCACGAACCGCTCCGCAGCGACGACGAGCTGGATGACATTCAAAAACAGATGAACGCAATAACCGCGCTTCCGGTCTGCATAGCGTACGAGGGTCTGGAGATTACGTTATAACGTTGGTGCGCGGTTACTCTTCATTTTTTGTTTTACTAACAGCATTGATGAGAGGTCCGTCGGCGCGCCATGCCCAACAGTTGTCCGCAAGCATATGGATCATATCCGGTGTAAATCCGGAAGGTTCCTGCAGTTTGTGGGCAGCGTATCCCTGTATGGCTGAGGAACCCATTGCTGTTAGAAGCGCCACCAGATGACTACATCCCTGGCCGCGGCCAACCAGTGCCTTTACTTTCAAGGTAAAGCCGCCTGCAATTCTTAATCCCCTGACATGCTCCAGACTGTTGGTGGTCTTCGGGCATTCTTGATTGGGAACACAGGGCATTTCCACGTGGATGTCCTCGATCTCCAGATTTGTTTTGTTAACGAGCAAATGAATGATCATCTGATGCAATATGCCCGGCGATCTCTTTTCGCCAGTAACCTTATAATATGCCTGCAATCGATGATCTGTTAGACATCCTTCCACAACTAATCTCTGTTCATCATACTCGTATGTATTCACCTCGATAGTTCTCGTGTGATATTTTTTCCCTTTCGGTTTTCCAAACAAGCTCATCTTGCCCTGTCTCCTGTGACGGTGATTTTTACAAATATTTTTGCAAAGATGTATATCTGCAACAGCCTTGTGTGTCAATCCGATATCAGGCTGAGGTTGCTATGAAAAGTGCATCTTAAATGCTTCGGGCCGCTGACAGTTTAATGCATCTGCCGATTAAGTCTCCGGTAATTATTGTATATTTGGTGGTAATGTTGTAGTGTTATTAATAATAATGAATAAATCAGGGGGAGTAAGGCATGCCGGATAAATATGATTTAATTGTTGTCGGTGGAGGGCCGGGAGGGCTGGAAGCAGCAACACTGACGGCGAAAGCAGGCAAGCGGGTGCTGATTATTGAGAAAACCGGTTGGGGTGGCACCTGCACACATCGCGGATGTATCCCCACCAAAGCCCTGCTCACCTGCAGCAAATATTATGCGGACTTAAAAAAACTCAAAAGATTAGGAATCAACCTCGCTTCCGTCACTTTTGATTTTTCCGCGATGAAAAAGCATCAGCAGCAGATAGTAAAAGTGGCGGCCCTCGGTGCTCAAAAAATGCTGGAAGATGCCGGCGTGGAAATAAAAGCGGGTACAGGCGAAATTATTTCTCCGGAAGAAGTGAAATTTACGGATCAGTCCGGCCAGGCCGAAAGTATCTCTGCCGGCAACATCGTTATCGCCTGGGGTTCGCAACCGCAGATTTTACCAGGCATAAATTTATCCGACCGTATTCTCACGTCCGATGGAATTCTGAATTTAGAAGCCATGCCTGCAAGCATTGTCATTGTCGGCGGCAGTTTCATCGGGATCGAATTTGCAACATTATTTGCAGAATTAGGTGTAAAAGTAACTTTAATAGAGTTATTGGAGCGTATTTTGCCGCTAGAAGACGAAGAAGCCTCCGACTTCTTAAAGCAGGAATTAACCCGCGCCGGCATTGCTGTATACAATTCCACACAACTGACCGGCTTGAAAGAAACAGATGGCGGCGTCGCCATCCAGGCACAAAAAAATTCTGAGCAACTCGAATGGAATGCTGATTATGTTTTGCTTTGTACCGGCCGGAAGCCGCAATTGAATGAATCAGAGTTGATCAATTGCGGTATCTCTTACGATCGTGCCGGGATCAAAGTTAATAAAAATATGATGACCAATGTGCCGGGAATTTATGCAATAGGAGATGTTACCGGCGGTATGATGCTTGCCCATCGGGCCGCACAGCAGGGGAAGGTTGCCGCCGCAAATATTTGCCGATATGATGCCCCGCCGTATGATGAGAAATTTATTCCTTCCGTCGTCTATAGCCATCCGCAAATTGCGCGTGTGGGACTGACAGCAAAGCTAGCCGAGTCCGAAGGTCTGTCCGTGGAAGTTGTTAAATCCATTTACAGCGCTAATATTATTGCTCGTACCGAACTGCTGAGGCAGGGTTTTGTCAAAGCCGTTTTTTCCCAGGATAAAATTATCGGTGCAACTATTGCCGGTGATAACGCCGCAGAACTCATCGTTCCGTTGAGCCTTGCGGTATCCACTGAGTTAACCAGAAAGCAACTGCAAGCCTGGGTTATCCCTCATCCGACATTGAGTGAAATTTTTGCACCACTACTTTGAGTAAAAGGCCATATTTTCCATGAGGAGAATATGTCTTTCCCGAAAGATTATACTTTGCTATAATTTCATAAAATATTTTTTAGGGGGTTATAAATGTATCGGACAGCTGCATATATTGAAAAAGACCACGAAACCGGGCTTTATGTTGCAGTAGTGCCGGGCATTCCGGGTGCACATACGCAAGCTGCAACCCTAGATGAGCTTCAGAAAAATTTAGTCGAAGTTGTTGAACTGTGCCTGGAAGAAATGGATACTGAAACGAAAAGCCAGTTACCTGAATTTTTTGGAATACAACAAATTGAGGTGGCCGTTTGAGTAAGCTTCCGCTTGTTGATGCAATAACCATAGAGAAACTTCTGTTTCTTATTGGTTTTATCAAGAAGAGGCAAAAGGGAAGTCATGTTTTTTATAGACACCCTGATGGCAGAACCACTACTCTGCCTCACCACAAAGGAAGAATGCTTTCCCGTCCATTAATCAGAGATATTTTAAAAGATGTAGATATTACTGTAGATGAATATACAAAGTACTTGGAAAAGTTATAAGAATTGATTTTAATTCACCATAAATAGTCGAATTTGTTTAAAAAGATAGCGTGGTGTACTATTATGCGATCGATTTTTAGTAGAATTGTCCTTGTCCTGTCTTTATTTGCTTTGATCAATCCATCTTCACTGCCGGCAGCGACAGAAGCTTATACAGTTCCGGGCCGCTGAAAAATCCGGTCAACGACGCCACTCGGTACTGGAATTGCCAGTCCAACTTCAACTCCGTCCGTGTGCTCCTACAAATAGGTTATTTGGTCGTTTGGTGCTTTGATTATTTAGACTTCACTCCTCCGCGAGATAGCGTGGTTATATATAGCGGCGCTTTCACCGGCTACATATCCGGTCGAAAAAGCGGCCTGCAAATTGTACCCGCCGGTATCGGCGTCAATATCCATGATTTCACCGCAAAAATAAAGCCCCTCCACCTTTTTGGATGCCATTGTCCGGGGATCAATTTCGCTCAGCGTCACACCACCGGCGGTGACTATGGCGCGGGCCAAAGGCAGAGTTGCTTTTATATTAAACCGCAAAGCCTTCAGCAGTTCGATAATTTTCTCTTTTTCGGGTGCGTTAATCTGGTGAGCCTGCTTTTCCGGGTCAATACCGGCGAGAGCAACAAAAGACTCAATCATTTTGCCGGGCAGATATTCTTTGATGATACCGCTGATTTTTCTTTTACCGTAATTGTTAAAATCTTTTTGCAGGCGTGCTCGGAGCTGCTCGCGCGATAGGGCTGGTTTTAAATCAATCAATATGGAGACCGGACCATTTTCGAGCGCTTCCACGACGGCGAGGCTCATCAACAAAATAATCGGGCCACCCAGGCCAAAATGAGTAAAAAGCATTTCACCGAAACGGCTTTCAATGACCGGGGGATGGGACGTTTTTTTTTCGCCCCGCCCGTAATTGACCGGCGGCGTTAATGTGGCATCAATCTCCTGTGCTTTGCCCCGGAAAGCTGTGGCCCGGACATTCCGCAAACTTACCCCCTGCATGGATTTGGCCAGATCTATTTCCTCCACGATCAACGGCACGAGCGCCGGCTTAAGCTTGACTATGCTATGCCCCAGTTCAGCGCTGATTTTGTAACCATCGCCTGTCGAACCTGTTTGCGGCCAGGAAGCTCCCCCGGTTGCTAAAATTACGGCATTGGCCGAGTAATCGCCCCAGGAGGTTTGAACGGCAAAAGATCCACTTTTCCCCTTGCTAATTGTGTTCACTTTAGTGCTTAATTCCGTATGCACTTTATGGTCGTTAAGATATTGTTCCAGGGCGCGCAGAACATCACGGGCATCATCGGAGACAGGAAAAACGCGGCCGCCTCTTTCCAGCTTTGTGGCTACGCCATATTGCGCAAAAAAGCTCAGTAGCTCGGGACGGAAGAAATGATGAAAAGCATTGTAGAGAAAGCGACCATTGACACCATACATGGCAATGAAATTCTTCAATTCCGCTTCGTTAGTCAAATTGCAGCGCGTTTTGCCGGAAACCAGAATTTTTTTGCCGTAACCATCCGTCTTTTCCAGAAGCAGTACTTTTGTCCCGAGCTCCCCGGCCCTGCCCGCAGCCATCAGGCCTGCTGCGCCACCGCCCACGACAATGATATCAAAAGCCATGTTATTTTTTTGCTGCATTTATTTTCATTACCAAGAAAGGTTAATCCGGTCAATCGATTCAATATATTCGTATCTCGTGAAGCGTGAAGTGCAAATTACAAGATACGAATAACGCATTGCCCTGCTGTTGAATAATCTCCCACCAGTTGGGGAGTAATTCCCCTGTTGGTGCCCGGGAAAAAAGCTAATAAAATACCATAAAATATTATAGCCAGTAATTTCAACAACATAAGAGGCATTGAAAACATTTGTCAGGTTGGCATACAGGTTGCTAGTACCATCCTGAAATTGACGGAGGAGGCAGAGAATGAAAAAAGCTTTAGTATATATAACTTGCGCAGCTTTTTTATTATCAGCAATAGCATTTGCTGCTGATAAACCCGCTTCCCCTGCGGCCGCTGCTGATCAGGCTAAAGTCAGTCCCGTAAGAATTGCTAAAATGAATGCCACGGGAAAAGTTGTCGAAATTACGGATAAAACAATTAAGATTGAACGCACGGTTAAGAATAATGTGGAAACTATGCAATTTGCTCTCGACAAGCCCACAGAAAATATTGCTGTCAATGATGCAGTGAAGATAGCCTATATTGAAAAAGATGGTAATTTACTGGCTTCCCGTGTGGCCAAGATAATTCCTAAAAAAGCAGGGAAAAAAGAAATTGTTACCGAGAAAACGGTACCTGTGAAAAAGTAGTGTTTTTATTGGTAGCTTAATTAATGTGGAATCCCTTAAAATATTATTAAGGGTAGTATTAAAAAAACAAATTTAGAAGGAGGATTTTAAGATGAAGCGTTTAGCATTATTAGTTGTAGCATTGGTTTTTGCATTGAGCACCACCGTTATGGCCGCTGACAAACCCGCAGCCCCCGCAGCTGGCGAGCCCGCAAAGGTAGAGAAAGCCGCTGACAGTCAGAAAGTAGACAAGAAAGACAAGAAAAAGAAAGCACCAAAGAA
>CAZYIE010000005.1:92378-93561 GCA_964646755.1 uncultured Smithella sp. | reverse complement strand
AGATATGAGAGAAAAGAGAGAAAAAAAGAAAAAAAAAAAAGAAAAAAAAGAAAAGAAAGAAAAGAAAGAAAATAAAGAAAGCAAAGAAAGCAAAGAAAGTAAAGAAAGCAAAGAAAGCTGAAAAGAAAGCTGACGAGAAGAAAGCTGACGAGAAAGCACCGGCCGCAAAATAAGTTTATTACAAGCTTATGCAAAGTGAAAAAAGGACAGGTAACCCCTGTCCTTTTTTTTAAGCCCTGCTAGTTAATTTTACCCCTTTCTGCTATATTACATCCCGTCATGATTAAAAAACTTCTCCACAGCATAATTGCCTATAATGATAACTTTACCGTACGGGCAAGATTAATCACGGTAACCATCGCCGGCCTGGCCTTTACTATGGCCATCTGGGGATTTATTCAACTGACGGCACTCGATAGAATCCTTGTCGAACAGCAGGTAAAGAGGCTGGAAGGCGTAGCCGAAACAGTGAACACTTTTTATTCGAATTTCCCTACCAGAAGGGGGCTTGCCGCTCTCGATTCGGCAATGAAAGATCATGTACAATCCGATGTGCGTCTGGCCCGGATAGACATTTTTGATACCAGTCGCGGCAATGTTGATTATATTGCCGGGGCCAGCCGAGTTCAATATGAATGGCCGGATACCGTCATTGCCCAAGTCACGGAGAAGAATACCCCGCGTTATGTTAAAATAACAACCGAAAGCGGACCGGCGCTGGGTCTGATATATCCGGTATCGGGGGAAACGAAGGATTCCCGCATTGTTGTGGCCATCATTGGCTTTTCCCGCGCCAATGCCGAAATTATGGCCCGCGCCAACTATCTGTTGATATTGAGCAGCGCCGGTTTATTGCTGCTTATCTTGCTGGTACTGGGCTTAAGTTATGGTTGGATTATCGGCAGGCCGCTGACTCTTATCATTGATACAATAGATGAATCCCAAAAGGGACAATACATCAAACGGATTCCGATTGTGCGACGGGATGAATGGGGGCAGTTAGCGGATCATTTCAATATAATGGCTACGGAAATCCAACAAGTAATGGCCAGCAATCTGGATTTGACAAGACATCTGGAAGACCGCGTTAAAGAAGAAACACTCAAGGTAGTCCAGCTGCAGAAACAAGTGGACGATTTAAAACAATTAACAGCCCTCGGGCATTTAACGGCTAATCTCGCCC
>CAZYIE010000005.1:86136-92368 GCA_964646755.1 uncultured Smithella sp. | reverse complement strand
CGATTTAGGTACGCCTCTTCATTCCATCGGAGGTCTTGCCAATCTTCTGCTGGAAAGGGAAGGCTGGCCGCCGGATGTGGCCCACAAGCTGCAACTTATTGTTCAGCAGACTCAAAGGCTTGATAATGTCATCCAGAATGTTCGCCGGGCGACGAGACTGCCGGAACCCAGCTTTGAGATTTTGACCATTCAGAAAATTTTAAATGAAACATTACCATTAGTCGAACCGCTGATGCAGAAAAACAATATTACTATGAATGTAGATATTGATGCCGGAATTACGCCATTATATCTGGATCGCTACCGCATTCAGACGGCTCTGTTTAATATTATTCAAAATTCTCTTGAAGCAATGCCTGCCGGAGGGGGCATATCTATTGTCGCAAAGGCCATACCTCGGGAACGGATGGTATCAATAACAATCCGGGATACAGGTTCTGGCATGTCGCAGGAAATGCTGGCTAAAGCCTGCGAGCCATTTTACAGTTCACACAAGGATGAGGGTATGCGCGGACTGGGGCTGGCGATTGTCCGGGATATTGTCAAGGCACATGGCGGTAAGATGGAAATTAAAAGCTCGCAGTCAGAGGGAACTTCCATTACTCTTTATTTGCCGGTATCGGACGACGGGGAGCGTTCTTGAAGTAAAAGGAATTAATTGGAGAAAACAGGGCAGGACAATTAGAGGAGGTCTTTTGCAATGGCACTGAAAACTGCGGCACAATATGAGGCAAGTCTGCGCAAACTTAATCTTAAAGTCTATCTGCTGGGTGAACTGGTGGAAAATCCGGTGGATCATCCTATTATTCGGCCTTCCCTGAATTCCGTAAAAATGACTTACGCCCTGGCGCACAATCCGCAGCATGCTGATCTCCTGACGGCAACGTCACACCTGACCGGACACAAGGTCAACCGGTTCTGTCATTTACACCAAAACACCGACGACCTGATCAAGAAAGTTAAAATGCAGCGGCTGCTGGGCCAGAAAACCGGTGCGTGCTTTCAGCGGTGTGTGGGAATGGACGCCATCAATGCCGTGGACAGTGTCACCTTTGAAATGGATAAAAAACTCGGTACTGAATATCATAAAAGATTTCTGAATTTCCTACTCAAAATGCAGGACGATGATCTGACGGTGGATGGCGCCATGACCGATCCCAAAGGAGACCGTAGCCTGCCTCCTTCGCGTCAGGCTGATCCCGATCTTTATACGCATGTAGTAGAAAAGAGGAAGGATGGCATTGTCGTCCGGGGCGCCAAGGCCCATCAAACAGGTGCTATCAATTCGCACTGGATTCTGGTGATGCCGACAATCGCCATGACTAAAGAGGATAGTGACTATGCTCTTTCGTTTGTGGCGCCTGCCGATGCGGAAGGCATCTCCTATATCTACGGACGCCAATCCTGTGATACGCGAAAACTTGAAGGCGGGAATATTGATGTCGGCAATCATCACTTCGGCGGCCATGAAGCGCTGATGGTTTTTGACAATTTATTCGTGCCCTGGGAAAATGTGCTGATGTGTGGCGAGTATGAATTTTCCGGCACCCTGGTGGAACGTTTTGCCGGATACCATCGCCAAAGCTACGGCGGCTGCAAAGTCGGCGTCGGCGATGTCCTGATCGGCGCGGCGGCTCTGGCCGCCGATTACAATGGTGCGGCAAAAGCATCTCATATTAAAGACAAGCTGATTGAAATGATCCATCTCAATGAAACCCTTTACGCCTGCGGGATTGCCTGTTCGGCGGAAGGTGAGCCAACCGCTTCGGGAAATTATCTGATCAATTTGTTGCTGGCCAATGTTTGCAAGCAGAATGTGACAAGGCTGCCCTATGAAATTGCACGGCTGGCGGAAGATATTGCCGGTGGATTAATGGTTACGATGGCCTCGGAAAAGGATTTGCGCCATCCCGAGATAGGCCGCGTGGTTGAAAAATACTTCCAGGGAGTAGCGTCAGTTCCCACAGAGCATCGCCTGCGGATTTTGCGCTTGATTGAAAATATCACTCTCGGAACTGCCGCAGTCGGATATCGTACGGAATCCATGCATGGCGCCGGTTCTCCTCAAGCGCAGCGGATCATGATTTCCCGCCAGGGGAATCTTGAAGAGAAAAAGAAGCTGGCTTTGGCAATTGCCGGGATTCACGACTGACTTTCATCGAACAAACCGTAGCGCCGAATTTTCAGGCGCAATGTTTTGCGGTCAATACCCAGAAGCTGCGCCGCTTTAGTTTGATTCCACGAGGCTTCCTTGAGTGTTTGCAGAATCTTATCCCTTTCGGCCTGTTCCAGCGGAGTCATGTCGGGCAGGTCTATGTTTTCCTTATTTGCTGTTTGGCGCTGAAATCGCTCCGGCAAATTTTCCGGCAAAATTACCACAAAAGGTGAAAGAAGCAGAGTCTGTTGCAGAACGTTTTGCACTTCACGGACATTGCCCGGCCAGCTATACGCCATCAATAATTCCATGGCCTCGACAGAAATGCGCACTCCGGGATAACCAAATTTTTTCAACATGGACTCGATGAGGAGCGGCAGATCTTCCGTATGCTCGCGCAAGGGCGGAATCCGCAGCCGCACAATAAACCGGTAGAGCAAATCAAGCCGGAAACATCCCTGGTTCACTTCTTCATCGATATTTTTATTGGCTGCCGCCACTACCCGGACGGCGGCATGGCGCACTTCGTGGCCGCCGATTCTTCTTACTTCGCCATCCTGCATGAAACGCAAAAACTTGCCTTGCAGTGCTGTGGACATTTCGGTGATTTCATCGAGAAAAATAGTGCCGCCCTGGGCCGATTCCAGTAATCCTATGTGCTGATGATCAGCGCCGGTAAATGAGCCTTTTTCATAGCCGAATAGTTCTGATTCCAGCAGATTATCAGGAATTGCCCCGCAGTGGACAACGACAAACTGTTTATCCCGGCGTGACGACATGCTGTGCAGAGATCGCGCAGTTAATTCTTTGCCGGTACCGCTTTCGCCTTCAATCAAAACACTGGCCGGCGAATCGGCAACACGGGCAATCTGCTTGTAAAATTCAACCATTGCTGCCGAGGAACCGATCAACTTCGGTACTTCACCTGCTTCCGGTAAATCCAATTTCAGCCGTCGCTCCCGCAATTCCCGGACCTCGAGAACCTTTTTGACAATGGCCCGGCATGCATCCGGAGAAAATGGTTTGCTGATATAATCCCAGGCGCCCAGACTTATCGCTTCCATTGTGGTTTCGAGCGATCCATAGGCCGTCATCAGAATTACCGGTAAATTCGGCCATTTTTTTTGTACTTCGCCCAGGAATTGCAATCCGTCCATGCCGGGCATACGGATATCCGACATCAGCAAATCATAGCTCGAAAGATCCTGCTGCAAGGCTTCCAGCGCGGATGTATAAGTGACCACCGCATAGCCTTCACGCGAGAGCGCTTCCTGCAGAAACTCGCAGGCAACGGCGTCGTCATCAATTACTAAAATACGGGATTTCATAAAACACCTGATATTAAGCTTTGTGTTTCTAGCTTGATAGAAAGGATTCGTCAATGGAAATCTGCGGCCGGCCAATTAGCGTATTAATCAAAAAGGCCGGTTTTTTCCATCTCGGCAATCTGCTCTTTGTTGAAACCAAGCTCCTGCAAAACGGCATTGGTGTCGGCTCCGGCGGGTACGCCGATTTTTTTATATTGCGGTTGATAGGTGGAAAACTTGAGGGGCAAGGCCGGTTGACGAATGGTGCCGCCTTGCGGCAAATCAATCTCTGCAACCATTTCCCGCTCTTTGCTTTGTTGATTATTCAGAGCTTCCTGCACCGTTAATACCGGTTCCACACAGACGTCAACCCGGCGGAAGATTTCCGTCCATTCATCCCTTGTTTTGCCCAGGAAAATTTCCCGGATTTGCTTTTTAACTTCGGCTAAATTTGCGGGCATTATGCCGGCGGGAGATATTAAGTCCGGCCGGCCGATAGTCTCAAAAAAAACGGAGCTGAACCGAGGCTCCAGGGCGCCGACGCTCATATATTTTCCATCTTTTGTTGCATAATAACCATAAAGAGAACAGTCGTTCAATAGTGTGCTTTCATAATCCGGGTTTTTGCCGTCAATTAACGAGGCGGCGGCATGCACGTTGTTTAAAGCAATCATGCCGTCGGTTATGGAAATATCAATATACTGGCCCTGGCCGGTTTTGTTGCGGCCTATTACCGCTGCCAGTATCCCGATGATTGCATTAGTGTTGCCGGAGGCCGCTTCAGCGACAAAGGTGCCGGAAGACACCGGTATTTCGCACCTGGGGCACGAAGAAGACATTATTCCGGAGCGCGCCAGGTAATTAATATCGTACCCGGCCTTCCCGGCCATCGGCCCCGTCTGGCCATAGCTGGAGATGGAGCAATAAATAAGACCGGGATTAACCTGGCGGAGCGTTTCATAGTCGAGACCCAGCCTGGCCATCGTGCCCGGCCGGAATTGCTCGATGACAATATCATAATGCATAATCAGTTTTTGCACTATTTTCTGTGCCCGTAAATCTTTTAAATTCAAATACATGCTGCGTTTATTACGTCCCAGATAAGCAGCCAAGGCGGAAACGTTATTGCCGGGAAGAAAAGGCGGCTGCAGGGTGTTGGCATCGGGTCGCCCCTTGGAAACAATTTTCAAGACCTGGGCACCCATATCGGCTAAATGCAGCGTTGCCAGCGGACCGGGAATGAGGTGTGTAAAATCAAGAATTCTTAAACCTGTAAG
Organism: uncultured Smithella sp.; assembly: GCA_964646755.1. Lineage (GTDB taxonomy): Bacteria > Desulfobacterota > Syntrophia > Syntrophales > Smithellaceae > MVRV01. The sequence goes on along the minus strand of CAZYIE010000005.1, from coordinate 87,629 downwards.
TGGCACGGTCATTGTTTAACTCCATACTATTTTTTCTGCAACTGTGTCAGTTTTCGTGCGAGTTCGGGCATGTTGGTGAGCAATTCATCCTCTGCACCGGCTTTGCATTTCAGGGAACTCAGCGATATCGTCCCCATAGTTTTTATGTCAATGCGCTTTGCCTGTAATACACTCAATGATCCTAAAGAAGCAAAATTTCCTGTTACTGCCTCATTGGCGGCCATCCACTGACCAAGTTTAATCGCCTGCTTTTCATTAACCAATCCGGATTGCTGCAATTTAAGCTCATCCATAACTTGTGCCATGTTTTCTCTGTTTATCAGAACAAACCCACCCAGTTTATACAGCTCCTCCCGTAACGATTCGGTAAGAATTAATCCAACGATCCGCAAGCTCTCTGCGGAATCAAAGTCATAAACGACAATGTGTGACCCATACTGTTTTGTGGTCTGAGCAGTTAACACTGCTTCCATTTCTTTTTCGAATGCTATTTGTTTTTCCTCAGCTGTCAATTGCTTCTCTTGTGGTTTTGCTTTGGCACTAACAATAATTTCCTGGGGTTCTTCCGCAATTTCCTTTTTCGCGGTAACTATTGGTTGTTCGTCTACTGGCTGTGTAACGTCACCTTCTCTCTTCCCGGAAGCTAAGGGTTTCATTTTTTCCGATGCTGCTTTCCCTTTGTTTAATGCTGTTTTCAACAAGTCGCTTTGGGCGCTTTTAAAGATCGTACGGTAATTCACCAGGATCATTGCCGTGGTTGCTTGATCGTTGGCCAGGCGTTTAGGAAGATAATTGGAAACATTGAACTTTTCGCCGGTACGCAAATTAATAAGGCTCATGTCTTGTTGTAGATTCACTTTAAAACTGCGCTCAATACACAGAACATAGTCGGTATGCAAAGCCCTGCCGGCCTCTTTGGCCAACGCCCAATTGTTACCCATCCATTCCCAGTTAGCGATTTTTCGCTCGCCCAGAACCGTTTGGATATCAGAGGTAGGAACTACTTCATATACACCCCGATTTTTTAACATTCGTGCCGTTTGTCTGGCCATGTTGTTTGCATATTCCTCCTGAGACACTTTCCAGAAGTTACCCGGAGGATTGCCCGACGTAACCGCAACAACGAGAATTCGTAGTTTGGCCGTTGGCGATGGCTGGGGCAGCGGATTGAGCTTGACGGATGATAACATGCAGGAACTCAAGAAAAAAACCAATACATAAAGAACCAGCCAAACTTTAACCGTCATCTTTTTTCTCAACTGATCTTTAGATAATTTCATGGAGATTCTCCTTTGTTAATTTCATGGCCTGTAAACTGGCAATTCGTTCCAAAAGTGGTGGATGTGAATAATAAAACCAGACATACAAAGGATGCGGATGCAAATTAGCCAGATTGTCGCAAGCCAGCCTTTTGAGGGCGCTGATCATATGTGCGGATGTTCCGGTCAATTCCACTGCGGTTCTATCGGCTTCCCGTTCATAACGGCGCATAA
>CAZYIE010000005.1:76464-86126 GCA_964646755.1 uncultured Smithella sp. | reverse complement strand
GCCGGGCTCAAGAAAAATCCGATGCAACTAAGATAAAGCGATACCAGAAAAAGGCCGGCATAAAGGGGCGTGCCCGTTACACCGAAGGCACGGTAGAGAACAGGAGCAGAAGCGACACAATAAACAAAATAGAGCCCTGCGAGCGAGGCGGCAATCATAAAAACTAATTGTTTTAAAATATGTTTCTTTTTCCAATGACCGATTTCATGTGCCAAAACGGATAATACCTCTTCGGGGGTATGAGATGCCAGCAGCGTGTCAAACAAAACAATACGCTTGGTTTTGCCGATGCCGGTAAAATAGGCATTTGTATGCCGGGAGCGGCGGCCTTCGTCCACCGAATAAATGCCTTGAGCTTTCAGGCCTACTTTTGCCATCAACAACGCAATTTGCTCTTTTAGTGTTTCATCCTTTATTGGTTCATATTTGTTAAATAACGGGGCAATTACGACCGGATAAATCCAGAGCAGTAAAATTTGAAACAACGTAAAAAATATCCATGCCCAGAACCACCAGGTATCAGGCAGGTAAACGATAAACGCCATAAAGGCGCTTATTAAAATACCCATAAGAACTATAGACAGGATCAAAGACTTGCCCAGGTCGGTAAGCCACAGCCGCCAGGTGATAGTCGAAAATCCGTATTTTTTTTCCAGAATAAAAGTGGAATAAAGATCAAAAGGCATTTCGGTGACTCCGCCGATTGCGGCCAGCACGCCGAAAAATATCAGCGCCTGTACGATAAAGGTGATTTTCCAACTCATAATCAGGGTGACGATCAAAGGTAAAAAAAGAAGTACAATGGCCAGTTCTACTAAATCATCAACAAGATTCTCCTTGGATGCTAAACGGGTATTGTCCACTGTGTAATTCACCATTTTAGTCAATGTACCCTCATCAATGGCTCCCTGAAAGACAGGCGGTATCTCTTTGTCGTGTTTTAGTAAATTGCGGATATTAAGCTGCTGCAAAACATAACGTAAGCAAAACCTTCCGGCAAATAAAATCAAAAATATAATCAACAGGGCTTTTTCCATGCAGTTCCATTCTTAGAATATTGTAAAAGATGTAGAAAAATGATTTCCTTATTGGCGCGAAGTATAATATCAAGAAATAATTTAATCAATAACTTAATCAATGCTTGAAAATTGTTGAATTTTTATTTAGAGTAAATTAAATAATTTCATAATATATAGGGCAGGGCAAATATTCAAATCCATCAATAACGAGGAGGATGAAAATGTCTAGGGTAAAAACCGGAGATACATTGAATTGTGAAGTATGTGGGCTGACCGTAATTGTTGACGAAGAGTGTGGTTGTGCCGTGACGGAAATTATTTGCTGCGAAGAACCCATGATGAATAGAGGACCTGTAGCACCAAAGAAAAAAGCGGTTGCCGTGGCGGCCCCCAAAAAGAAGACAGCTGTAAAAAAAGTAAAGCCGGAAGCCAAAAAGAAAGCGGCCAAGCCGGTTGCTAAAAAGCCCGTTGCGAAAAAGAAAGTGGTTGCCAAACCGGTAGCAAAAAAGAAAGTAGCCAAAAAAGCAGCAAAGAAATAATTTACCATTAAAGAGAGCCCCCGGAATGTGGGGGCTCTCTTCTTATTGGAAAGACAATTACTATTCTTCTGTTGACTTTTGCAGCAGTTAGTTCTTATATTTCCCCCGATGAAAAAAATAGTAATTCCAGATCATGATGGCGAATATTTATCTGACGCTAATACCCCGCAGGCCAGGGAAAGCAACTGGTGTGCAAAGTACGGCTATTTTATTGATCTGGATGCCTGCAATGCCAGGTCGTTCAATCGTCCGGTATGCCGCCGCTGCTACAAATCTTTATTACAACTATCATTTCCTTTTAACCAATAAATTATCCGATGGCTGTTCCACCGCGTTCGCCGCTGCTGATGCGAATACATTCCGCCAGATCCAGGACAAATATCTTGCCGTCACCAACTTCACCGGTATGAGCGCTTTTAGTAATTGCAGTTACTGCCGGTTCCACAAAATTATCATTTACGGCGATATCCAGCCGAATTTTCTTCAAAAGCCCGCCCGCCTCTTTAGCGCCACGATAAACTTCGGTAAATCCTTTTTGCCTTCCTTGCCCCAGAACTTCTGTTACAGTCATCAGGTGTACATCAACACCTTCCAGGGCAGTTTTTACTACATCAAGTTTATGCGGCTGAATGATTGCGACTATCAGTTTCATTATTCTATCCTCCTATTCAATAACTGTGTATGCAGCTTCGCTCTGCTGGGTTAAGTCTAATCCCACGATCTCACTCTTTTCCTCGACCCTCATGCCGATTAGGGCATCGACGATTTTGAAGATAATCCAGGTCATAATGGCGGCAAAAGAAATTGTAACAATTACCAGCCCTGCCTGAACCAGCAATTGATGGCTGTTTCCGAAAAAAAGACCGTTGTTGCCTGCTGCATTTACGGCCTTTTCTGCAAAAAGACCGGTAGCAATAGTACCCCATATTCCGCCGACACCATGGACACCGAAGGCATCCAGGGAATCATCATAGCCCAGTTTTGCTTTGACTACGGCAATGGCCACGTAGCAGATCAAGGCAACAATCATTCCGATAAAAATGGCATTCATGGGATTAACAAATCCGCAAGCCGGGGTAATAGCGACAAGGCCGGCCACTGCTCCCGTTGCGGCGCCCAGAATTGTCGGTGTTCCATTATGCCACCATTCGATCATCGCCCAGGTTAACCCGGCGGCGGCGGTTGCCGTGTTGGTAGTGATGAATGCATTGACGGCAAGACCGTCTGCGGCGAGTGCGCTTCCGGCATTGAAACCAAACCAGCCAAACCACAAAAGAGCAGCTCCCAGAACTGTAAATGGTAAATTATGCGGACGGATGGGCCGATGATTATAACCAATTCTTTTGCCCAGCATGACGGCCAAGACCAGTGCCGATATACCGGAACTGACGTGAACAACAATACCTCCGGCAAAATCAAGGGCACCCATAGCCTTCAGCCAGCCGCCTGTTCCCCACACCCAGTGTGCCAGAGGGTCATAAACAAAAGTAGCCCAAAGCAAAGTGAAGACCAGAAAAGCAGAAAACTTGACTCTTTCGGCATAGGCGCCAATGATCAGGGCCGGTGTAATAACGGCAAACATTGCCTGAAAAATCATAAAGGCGCTATGTGGTATGGTTGCGGCATAATCGGCGTTAGGCAGAGACCCTACACCGCGCAGGCCCGCCCAATCCAGCTTGCCGATGATTCCATGAAAATCTGGACCAAACGACAGTGAATAACCGAACAATACCCATTGCAGGCTGATCACGCACAAAATAACCAAACACTGCATTAAGATAGACAGAACATTTTTCCTCCGCACCAGTCCGCCATAAAAGAATGCCAGACCAGGCAGCGTCATTAACAATACTAATGCCGTGGACATCAAAACCCACGCTGTATCTCCCGAATTCATATTATTGCCTCCTTATATAAAAAATATTTACTTTCGCTCTTCTGTAGAGCAAGGATGATGCCAGTCCGGCTGATGCTCGCCAACAATATGTATTAACAGGCTATTTAGTGTTAAATGGTCTGCATAGGTTGGAACAATTTTGTGCTAAACAAAAGAATGCTTGACTAAAATGTGAGAGAAAATTATGAAACGACATAACAATAAAGATAAAATAGGAATAAACATGTTAAATTTTTTGCCCTCCTTGATGGTTGGAATTATTGCTTTCTCGCTTTTGGTTTTGAATGTTCTGTTCTGGCCGACTCTGTTGTTCGTGGTTTCTATTCTCAAGTTTCTGCTGCCGCTGCCGCCTTTGCGTCGTGTCTTTGACGTGATTTTGCTGTGGTTTGCGGAAAACTGGATCGCCTGCAACAGTGCCTGGATGAACCTGACCCAAAAAACTCACTGGGATGTCGAGGGAGTAAAAGGGTTGAATTATAACGGTTGGTATCTGATTAGCAGCAATCACCAGTCGTGGGTGGACATTTTTGTGATGCAGCATTTGCTCAATCGTCGTGCTCCTTTTATGAAATTTTTCATGAAAAGTGAGCTGATTTGGGTGCCGATTATGGGTGTTGCCTGGTGGGCGCTGGATTTTCCTTTTCTGCACCGGCATAGCTCTGAATACTTGAAAAAGCATCCCGAACAGAAGGGTAAAGATTTAGAAATAACGCGTAAGGCTTGCGCAAAGTTTGCCCATAGACCGACCGGTGTGATGAATTTTCTGGAAGGTACGCGCATTACTCCGGCAAAACACGCCCGTCAGAAATCGCCTTACCGCTATCTGCTGCGCCCGAAAGCCGGTGGTATAGCCCTGGCGCTCGATGCGCTGGGCGACAAGTTTCATTGTCTGCTGAACATCACCATCGTTTACCCCGATGGTATCCCGACTTTATGGGATTTTCTCTGCGGTAAAGTCAAAAAGATCATAGTGCGCATGGAGCAGGTAGAAATACCGCAAAAGCTTATGCATGGTGATTACGAGGGCGATGAGGCCTATCGAGCTGAATTTCAACAATGGGTACAGCAGTTATGGCAGGAAAAGGATTTGCAGATCCAGGCGTTGCTGAAATGACAACCTCGTCATCTGAAATAAATGGAAGCAAGAATGATTGAATTCTATAAAATGAGCGGCAGTGGCAATGATTTTATTATCATCGATAATCGCGATTTATCTTTAAGCGTGGGAGATATTCGGCAGTTTGTGCAAAAGGTTTGTCGGCACAAATTATCCGTCGGGGCAGACGGCTTGTTTTTGATTGAACCTTCCACCCGCGCCGACTTTAAATGGCAATTTTTTAACTCGGACGGCAGCACGGCCGAAATGTGCGGCAATGGCAGCCGTTGTGTGGCGCGTTACGCTTATCACCGGGGCATTGCCGCAAAGAAAATGTCATTTGAAACGATAGCCGGGATAATCAGCGCGGAAGTTAACGATGATCTGGTAAAAGTGAAATTGACCGACCCTTCCCCTGTAACTTTAGAAGAAAAAGTTGCTGTGGATGACCGGATTTTTATTCTCGATAGCGTCAATACCGGCGTTCCCCATGCTGTGGCCTTTGTGGATAATCTGGAATCATTTGACGTGGCCAAGTGGGGATGTAAAATACGCTTTCACGAACATTATGCGCCGAAAGGAACAAATGCGGACTTTGCCGCTATTCTCTCGAAGCATAAAATTCAATTACGCACTTATGAGCGTGGTGTGGAGGATGAGACGCTGGCCTGCGGTACCGGAATGGTGGCGGCAGTCCTGGCGGCGGCCCAGAGAGGCCTGGCGGAATCACCGGTTGATGTTTTAGTGCAAAGCGGGGAGATACTGCGTATTTATTTTGCCCGGAAAGATGACGGCTTTGCCGAAATTTATCTTGAAGGCAAAGTAAAAATGGTCTATCAGGGTCTTCTTTTTGACGAAGCATACAAATAATTATAATTGAGGAGGTTTACCTTGCAGATTGCGGAGCGTTTGGCGAAGATTCCGCCATATTTGTTCATGGAACTTCGAAAAAAAATTAATAAGGCCAAGGCCGATGGAGTTGATGTTATTTCTCTGGCGATTGGCGATCCCATAGAAGCAACACCGGATTCCATTATCGATGAATTATGTGTAACAGCACGGAATCCTTTAAATCACCGATATCCGACGGATGAAGAAAAAGGAATGCTCCTTTATCGTCAGGAGATCGCCGTCTGGTATCAAACAAGATACGGTGTCAGCTTAAATCCGGAAAATGAAATTCTGGGCTTAATCGGATCAAAAGAAGGCTGCCATCATTTTGTTATGGCGCGCGTCAATCCAGGGGATACTGTATTGATGACCGATCCCGGCTATCCGGCTTACCGGTCCAGTATTCTTATGGGTGAGGGCGTTCCTTACAATGTGCCGATCCTTCCGCAAAATAATTATCTTCCGGTATTGGAAGATATCCCCACGGATATTGTCAAAAAGGCCACGGCGATGTTTCTTAATTATCCGAATAATCCGACCGGCGCCTGCGCGACTTTGGAATTTTTAGATAAACTGGTGGCTTTTGCCCGCGAGTCGGACATTGCCATTTGTTACGATAATCCCTACAGCGAAATATTGTTCTCCGGACAGCCCCGCATCAGTTTTCTGATGGCCAAAGGGGCCAAAGATGTGGGTATCGAGCTCAATTCATTATCCAAACCGTTTAATATGTGCGGTTGGCGGATAGGAATCGCCTGCGGCAATCCCGATTTGATTGCGGCAATCAGCAAGGTTAAAGAAAACACCGATTCCGGAATTTTTAATCCCATTCAATATGCGGGTATTCAAGCTTTGCGCAATGAGGCGCCCTTTGTGGAAAAAATGCTGGCGGTTTATGGCCAGCGCCGCGAGCTGGTGCTCCAGACGCTGAAGAAAATCGGCATTGACTTTAATCCGCCCCGCGGGACGTTTTATCTCTGGGTGCCGGTGCCCCAGGGCATGACCTCACTGGAATTTACCAACCGCTTGTTTGATAAAACCGCCGTTGTTGTCGCTTCCGGTACTGCCTATGGCCAATATGGCGAAGGCTTCGTGCGCATATCGCTGACAGTTCCGGATGATCGGCTGGCAGAGGCAATGGCGAGAATAGAAAAGGAATTTGCCGGATAACACCGGAAAAGGTCCCCGGCATTCGCCGGGCTGCGTGTATGGGGAGAGAATCCGGCGCATGCCGGATGCATTTCAGCTTTAGTCGTTGCGACCTATAACCTGAAGGTCACGCGCGAAAAAGTAGGTCTCACTCCTAAAGCTTCGTGCGCCTTGCCTCCAGAGCCTTTTGCGGCGTTATCCAATAATGGCGGAATGATTTAGAAGTAAAAAGGATTAAATAAATGGAAATGGGCATATTGGGGCTGCCGCAGAGCGGAAAAAGCACCCTGTTTGAAATAATGACCGGCACAAAAAGCAGCGCTTCACATACCGAAACATGTGTGCGCGGGCAGGCCGCCGTTCCGGATGAACGTTTTGATCAGCTGGTGGAGATATATCAGCCGGTGAAAGTATCCCCCGCGAAAGTTCCGTTTGTTGATGTTCATGCCGTAGGCGAACATCCCTGGGAATCTGTCCGGCAGAACTTAAGCGGTACAGACGCTATTTTGCATGTTGTGGATGGTTTTTCTCTGCCTGATGTCCAGTTGTGCATTGATTCCTATCGCAAACTGGAAGATGAATTGATCCTTTCTGATCTTTTGATTATTGAAAAAAAGCTGGAACGTCTGACTAAAATGTCCAAAAAAGCACTAACCCCGCAGGACATTGCCCAGGTGGAAATTCTGCCGAAATTAAAAGATATTCTGGACGCAGGCAAACCGCTGCGGGCTGCGGGCCTGACGGAGGCGGAAGTTTTTACTTTGCGCAGCTTTTCTTTTTGGTCGATTAAACCCGAACTGGTTGTGATCAATGTTGCCGAAGATAATATTACTCTTGCGAATGACTTTGCCAAGGCGGCAAACTTGACCGAACCGGTAATGGGCATTTGCTGCAAGGTCGAAGCGGAGTTGGCCTCGCTCGATGCCGCCGATCAAAAAGAATTTCTGGCTTCTCTGGGAATTGCCGAACCTGCTTTCGGCCGGATTATCCGGGGGGCCTTTTCTCTTCTGGGACGCATTTCCTTTTTTACAACCGGTAAAGATGAAGTGAAGGCCTGGGTCATTCCGCAGGGAAGCAAAGCGCCCAAAGCCGCCGGAGCAATCCATAACGATTTTGAACGAGGATTCATTAAGGCCGAAGTAATGTCCTTTGATGATTTTATCGCCTGCGGCAAGACGGAAGCGGCAGTTAAATCAGCCGGCCGCATGCGCCTCGAGGGCAAAGAATATATTGTTAAAGACGGTGATATTATCACCTTCCGGTTTAATATCTGATGCCAATTGGCAAGAAGTTATGTACACCTAACCTTGTTCCTGGTTTTTATTCTTGAAATGTTTCCAAGAAGTTGTATGATGCACGACAACATTATGCACTAGCTGGAATCAGGATAATTCATTTGTTAAGATCGGAACAGACTATATTCCAGTGTTTGTTTCTTAATGAATAATTATCTCCCCCCTCGGGTTCAATACACATGGCTGAAAAGGAAGCAAAGGCAAGAATCAAGATCAATAAACTTCTGGAGGAATCCGGATGGCGTTTCTTCGACTCCAAAGAAGGTAAAGCCAATGTTCTTTTGGAAAATAATGTCAAGTTGTCTGACGAATCACTCGATGATCTTGGTGAGGATTTCCAAAAAACAACCGACGGATACATTGATTTTCTTTTGCTGGATGCACAGGGATTTCCATTTATTGTATTGGAAGCAAAGTCAGAAGATAAAAATCCGCTTTTCGGAAAAGAGCAAGCCAGGAAATATGCAACGGCTCAAAATTGCCGCTTTGTTATTCTATCCAATGGCAATATTCATTATTTCTGGGATTTGGAAAGAGGGAATCCTCACATCATCAGCTGTTTCCCGTCGCCGGAAACGGTAAAAGGCTATAACAGCTTTAAACCGGATCGTGACGGCTTGATTGTGGAAGATGCAAAACAGGATTATGTCGTTTTAACCCAGAAGCCGGATTACAAAGCCGATCCTGCCTACCAAGGCGAATCCACAAGACAATCATACATTGAAATTCATAAGCTCCGCTTTTTAAGAAAGTATCAGCTTCAAGCCGTCCACGCGCTTCAAAAAGCCGTTGGCAATGGATGCGACCGCTTTCTTTTTGAGATGGCCACCGGCACCGGCAAGACACTGGTTGCCGCAGCCGTTATTAAGCTGTTTTTGCGTACCAGCAATGCCCGGCGCATTCTTTTTTTGGTTGACCGATTGGAATTAGAAGACCAGGCCTATCGGGCTTTTGTGGCCTATCTGAAAAATGATTACACAACGGTTATCTACAAAGAAAACCGTGATGACTGGAGAAAAGCGGAAATTGTCGTATCCACCATTCAAACCTTTTTGTCTAAAAACCGATACAAGCGTCTTTTTGTGCCCGATGATTTTGATCTGGTTATATCCGATGAAGCGCATCGCAGTATCGGCGGGAACAGCCGGGCGGTATTTGAATATTTTATCGGATACAAACTGGGGCTTACGGCAACGCCGAAGGATTATCTCACGCATATCGACACCTCCCGACTGGGCGAAAATGATCCCCGCGAACTGGAACGGCGTCTGCTGCTGGACAGCTATAAAACTTTCGGATGTGACGAAGGCGAGCCGACTTTCCGATATTCGTTGATTGATGGCGTCAAGGAGAAATACCTTGTTAATCCGATTGTTGTCGATGCACGCACGGAGATTACAACGCAACTACTTTCCGATGAAGGATATACAATCACCATACAAAATGATGACGGTTCGGAAGATCAAGAAACATTTATTCAAAGGGATTTTGAAAAAAAGTTCTTTTCGGACAACACCAACGACGTATTTTGTCGATCCTTTATAGAAAATGCCCTGCGTGATCCCGTGACCTCCGAGATAGGCAAGACCATTGTCTTTTGCGTCTCGCAAAATCATGCGGCCAAAATCACGCAGACCCTGAATGAATATGCGCACCGGCTGTTTCCCGGAAAATACAATTCGGACTTCGCTATCCAGGTAACTTCCCGGATTGCCGATGCCCAGCAATTTACCATTAACTTTACCAACAACAGCATATTTTACTGCTGTTAACTGT
>CAZYIE010000005.1:75115-76454 GCA_964646755.1 uncultured Smithella sp. | reverse complement strand
TACCGGCAACTTTAATCCGTCATACAAAACAAGCAAAACCCGCATTTGTGTGACAGTGGGAATGATGACCACAGGCTATGACTGTCCCGATATCCTCAATTTGTGCCTGATGCGGCCCATCTTTTCGCCCACGGATTTCATTCAAATCAAAGGACGCGGCACAAGGAAGTACAATTTCGCAGTCGATATCATCGACGTGCCAATGAAGGAGCAAGCGGGCGAAAAGCCAAAGGATAACTTTAAAATATTCGACTTCTTTGCCAACTGCGAATACTTTGAGGAAAAGTTCAACTACGATGAAGTTTTGAAATTGCCTGTAAAAGGTTATCAGGAAGCCGCAGGCGGGGGTGAAGGTGGCGGAACATCCGGCATTTATGACAGCGCCCGTAACGATTACCTGACCAAACTGCAAGAGGCGGCAATCGGGCCCGAGGGCATGAAAATTGACCGCATGTATTTTCAGAAGTTTGAAAAGACGATTATAGAACATCCGGCCTTGAAAGAGCAGGCCGAAGCAGGGCACTGGGAAGAGTTGCTGGACTATGTCGAAAAATATATTCTGGATAAGCCCGAAGATTTCTTTACGCTGGAAAAGCTTCGATCGTCCGTCCACGTTGACCGGCGCATCAGCTTGCGCGAGATGATCGAGAAAATATTCGGCATGATCCCTTATTTCAAAACCAGGAATGAACTGCTGGATGAGGAGTTTGACAAGTTTGACAGTCGTTATCTGCCCAAGGAAGAATATTTCTCTTACGCCAAAACTGTTTTTAAGGCATACATCATCGATACTGACTTCCGGAACATTGTGGACAAGGGGAACTTTGCTTATCTCAACGTATCGCCCTACGGCGAAGCCTTTAAAAAGCTGACCCCGGAATTGCGCCGGGCCATCACCGAACATATCAAGGATTTTGTGGCGCTGAACAAATTTGCCGCATAGAAAGGCGCCACGCAACATGACCACAAGAAAGATCGAAGTGAAAGGTTACGCTTTTAATTATGGCAAATTCGCCATAATTAAAAGTCAAACGTGATTTACTACGTGATCGTAGGGGTGTTCCTCAAACGCTAATCTGCGTCACTTGGCGTGCTCGTGGAGCACGCCCTGCAAGACAAATTGAAGGATGAGGTTGAAATAGTGCTGGATAACGAAACCAAACGCCGCATCGACACCGCGCGAGATGTCCTGGTCGGCAAAGTTCCCGATCCCAAAAGCCAGGTCGAACAAATCACCATCGCGCTGATTTACAAATTCATGGACGATATGGACAAAGAAGCCGTCGATATGGGCGGCAAGGCCAGCTTCTTTGTCGGCGACTATCAAAAATATGCCTGG
>CAZYIE010000005.1:61949-75105 GCA_964646755.1 uncultured Smithella sp. | reverse complement strand
TGGTCGAAAATCTTCGCGCCGCAGTTGGGCGGCTTTGAGATGCTGGCGCTTTATACCGACGCCATCACCCGCATGTCTCAGAATCCGAGTCTTCCGCAGCTCTTCCGGGACATTTTTAAGAATGCCTACCTGCCGTATCGCGACCCGGAAACCCTCAAACTGTTTTTAAAGACCATCAACGAATTTAACTATGACCATTCCGAAAAGCTGGGTGATGCTTTTGAATACCTGTTGTCCGTTTTGGGCTCTCAAGGCGACGCCGGGCAGTTTCGCACGCCGCGCCATATTATCGATTTTATGGTGCAGGTTGTCGATCCCCGGAAAAACGACGCCATTCTCGACCCGGCCTGCGGCACCGCCGGATTTTTGATTTCCGCTTATAAGCACATTGTCAGAGCCAATACGTCGGCCAAACATCGGTCGGAAAATGGTAATAACCTGGGTGATCTTTTAAAACCCGACGAACGCAAAAAACTTTTGAGCAACTTCAAAGGCTATGACATCTCTCCGGACATGGTGCGGCTGTCGCTCGTCAATCTCTACCTGCACGGCTTTGTCCAGCCACAGATTCTGGAGTATGACACATTAACTTCAGAAGAGCGTTGGAACGAATACGCCGATGTGATTATGGCCAATCCACCTTTCATGTCGCCGAAAGGCGGCATCAAGCCGCACAAGAAGTTTTCCGTGCAAAGCAATCGCAGTGAAGTTTTGTTTGTCGATTACATCGCCGAGCATCTGCGCCCCACCGGACGGGCGGCTGTCATTGTGCCGGAAGGCATCATCTTCCAGTCCGCCGGAGCTTACAAGCAATTACGAAAAATGCTGGTGGAAAAATATCTTTATGCCGTTGTCTCGCTGCCTGCGGGTGTTTTCAATCCCTATTCCGGCGTGAAAACCTCCATTATCTTTTTGGACGCGCAACTGGCCAAGAAAGCTGATTCAATTCTGTTTGTAAAAATTGAAAATGACGGCTTTGGTCTGGGCGCACAGAGGCGTGAACAGGTTGGCAGCGATTTACCGGATGCAGCCAACGTTATTGCTGATTATATTAAAGCCGTTCGTTCAGGGGCATGTCATTTCGACGAACACAGTGAGGAGAAATCTTTTAATGTAACTGACAAACCTTGCTGCGCAATGCTGGTGGAGAAGGGAAAACTTGCGGAAAACGGCGAGTATAATTTGACCGGCGAACGTTACCGGATCAGTAAACACAGAGCTCATCAAAAATGGCCGATGGTTCGGATTGATGATTTATTTTTTGAAATTAAAAATGGGAAAAATGTAGAGCAGTTTGATGATATTGGGAAGTATCGTGTTTCTAGAATACAAACTATTTCTGATGGGTCCATAGATCTCAATAAAACGAAATGGACAAATGACGATGTTGACGAATCAAAGATTCTTCAGGAAGGTGATATTTTACTCAGTCACATCAATAGCATTGATCATCTTGCCAAATCTGCAATTTTTACCAACATTCATTGTAAAGTGGTGCATGGCATTAATCTGATTCGCTTTCGACCAGACGTTAGTCGTGTTAATCCCCATTTTGTAGCACGGATATTTAAATCAATACGATTTATAGAAAAAGCAAGGAGCTTTGCACAAAAAGCAGTTAATCAAGCAAGCATTAAAACTTCGGATTTAAAATCCATTGTTATCCCTCTCCCGCCGCTTGAAGTTCAGCGTGAGATTGTGGCGGAGATTGAAGGCTACCAGAAACTCATCGACGGCTCGCGTCAGGTTGTCGAAAACTGGAAACCGAAAATTGACATTGACCGATCGTGGCCAATGTTGAAGCTGAGGGATGTGTGTGAGAGAATCATGGATGGCACTCATTTTTCACCGTCAAATATTGAGACAGGGGATCAGCTATATATAACAGCCAAAAACATAAAAGAAAATGGCATTGATTTATCTAATATTTCTTACATAACAAACAAAGCTCATGAGGATATATATAAAAGGTGTCCGGTAATTCATGGGGATGTTCTTTATATAAAGGACGGTGCTACAGCCGGGATTGCGACGATTAACACACTCAAACAGCAATTCTCTTTGCTTTCAAGTGTGGCGGTTTTACGTGGCGAAAAGAACAAATTAGAAAATGGATACCTATGCTTCTATTTGAATTCAGCCGAAGGGAAAGCGCGAATGCTTTCACTTGTTGGTGGCGTAGCAATAACCCGTTTGACTCTCACAAAAATCAACGAAGCGACAATTCCGCTCCCACAAATAGAAGTCCAACGTGAAATCGTCGCCAAAATAGAAGCCGAGCGCAAGGCGGTGGATGGCTGCCGCGAATTAGTCGCCATTTATGAAGCCAAGATTAAACGAGTCATTGATAAAGTATGGGACGAGTAAGCCATGGAAGAAGCCCAGAGAATTTTCGACTACCTTCCGGTTTCCTACAAGAATCCGACGGAAAAAGAATATGTGGAATTTCTCTGGGATGCCTTTGTCACGAATTATCAGGCCGAAAAATATCCTTTTGCCTTTCTTGCCTATCACATGCTTTTTATGTGCTTTGTCTATTTCGAAATCTGGCAAATCAGAGAAAACTGTTCCGATGATTTTCAAAAGGCCATGGTTGGTTTCAACAAAGATACGGAAAAAGATCTTCTGGATGCCCAAACGCCTTTTGCTCTATGGCAGGTTAATGAAAGCAGTGTCTTCCGTTTCTTGAAGCTGATCGGTTTGGATAATTCGGATATCGGATGCTTCACCAAGATTGTAAGAGAAAGAAACAACACCGCACACTCCAACGGCAATATCTTTTACAAACATCAAGAAAGTCTTGATGCACAAATTGATGAAATGTTGTTGTGCGTGGAAACCATCCAGAAAAAATCAGCGCCGATCATTGAAAAGGCCTATCGGGATTTTTTATTAAGCAATCATGACCCCGACAATCGCGAATTTGTGGATGATGAGAGCCAAATTCGCGAAGTCTTTGTCCATGGCAATTATTTGTCGCTGGAAGATGTACGCATCGCCCAAAAGTGGGATATATCTCTTTTGTCTGGCGAACCCGGTTACGCAAACATGAAAACTTTGGCTGAAACAATAAAACGTGAATATCCGATTGAAGTTTAAAGAGGCCAATAAATCGACATTTAACGGAAGCCTCAAATAAAAGTTGACAAATGTTGACACAGTGTGCAATGTGGTGTCATGAAAAATAAATTAAATACCAAGAATATAGAGCAAAAAGTGCAGAAGCTTGGCTTGAACCAAACGGCACTTGCCAAGAAAATGCAGGTGTCCAAGGAAGCCGTATCCAAATGGCTGCGCAATGAGAAATATCCCCGACCCGACAAGCTTTTGAAACTGGCGCGCCTGCTGAATTTGAGCTTTAGCGAAATGGTCTATAAAGTGTCAGCGCCAAACGAGCCGGTTATTGCCTTCCGCAAAAAAGGCGCTCATAAGATCACGCCTGACTATATTGACCAGGCCAAAGACATGGGAATGATACTGCAAGAATTAGTGCCATACCTCCCATTTGACGATCTTTCCCAACCGGCCATTCTGAAGTCGCCTTCCGTCAATTATGACTATGTCCGGAAAGTTGCGAATCGGGTCAGAGAAACTATCAGCGTTAATGAAGGTGACGAAATCCGCTTCGATAATCTGATCAGATTTTTCAATGCGCTGCAGGCGGTTATTATCCCCGTTCTCTGGGGTAATAAAGAGAATCATGAAAATGCGCTGCACATTTATCTGCCCGAATCAATGACTACGTGGATTTACCTAAATCTTGATTGCCGGATACATGATTTCAAATTTTGGATGGCCCACGAACTGGGTCACATTCATGCCCCAACTCTGCAAGGTGAGGCTGGAGAAGACTTTGCCGATGCTTTTGCGGGTGCGTTGTTATTTCCGCATGATTTTGCAAAAAGCGAGTATGAGGCGTTGCAAAATCTTGGCGATATTTGGTCTCAGATTAATCATATCAAGTCGCTTGCGGAAAAGCTTGTCGTTTCACCACTCACTGTTTATTATCAAATCAACAAATATGCTGATTATAGCGGGAAATCCAAAGTTGATCTGGAATCCAGTAAAGCGATCTATCAGGCCACAACTAATTTTAACAAACAGTTCCAGCAGGTCAGCGAAGGTCTCTTTGGTACGAAATCCCCTACGCCTTCTCGCTATATTGCCAGTGCGAAGGAACAGTTTAGCAGTCCTTTCTTTGATATCCTTGGTAAATATTTGATCGAACATCATAAATCGACAAGCTTTATTCAAAGCCTTCTTAACATACCGCTCCTTGATGCACAAAACGTGTACAAGGAGCTTCGTTAATGGTCCAAAGCCGGATTCTCGTAGATTCCAACGCTTATTTTCGATTGGCGCAAAGCATTCATCCGCTTTTAAACGTGGAATTCGGCGATAAACGCTATTGTCTGTATTGCCTCAAAGAGCTTCAGGATGAATATAATAAAAGCTCTCGTTTAAAAAATGCCTTTTCGTGGGTAAATGATCAGGAATATGTGAAGAATCGTTCTCATCTGCTGAAGATAACGAGAGAAGAAAAGCTGGAAATCAAAAGAGCCTACGACTTCATTCTCGACTATGTGCGCAACGTTCATCCTGGTGTATCCAAAGTTGATGTTCTATGCCTTGCTCATGCTGAGCAACTCTGTATACCGGTTGTCACGGATGATGAGGAAATGCGGATAGCGGCGGGAGCATACAACATCAAAACCTTTAAGACGCTTGAACTTCTTAAACTTATGCTGGCCTGCAGCTATATTGACATCAAGAAAATTAGAGAGATCGCCGCCTATTGGATTTATTGCAACGACAAACCGAAAGATTTTGGAGTCGATTACAAAAAGCTCTTCGGTGAAGTGCTGCCAAAATAATCATTCACGCTATCTTGATATGCTCTCAGAAAACCCTGCTGTTGGCAAGCTTCACTGTTCTATTTTTCCGGTGTTGCCCAGACAATATGCTCGCGATTAATAACGACCACTTTGTCTTTTGATCCGGGCAACGCAGCATCATAGATGGTCAGAAAATGGTCGGCTTCCTGAGAATTGAGATAATCGGATAACCGGTTGTATTTACGAATATTTAAAGTGCCCTTAATCGTTGTTCCGTCGGATAAGCAAACCGCTAATTTAGTTTTATTTGATTCGTGGATCATTTTTCCCTCCTGTAATTTTAATCCCGCTGTTGCGGGACGAGCGTTAATTCGCCGCAGCTAGCTGCGATATAACGATTTTCACTTCATACCTCGACAGCGGGCTCGCGAGGTGGTTGATTAAAATTTAGTAGCTAAAAATGATGCTCTCCTTTGGTTCATGTATTGGGCGTAATCGGGAGCCGCGGTTGTTATCAGGTGCGTTGCGCCGTTGCTCGTTCCCAATCCCGCCGGATAATTCCCAGCAGTTGTTTGGCTTCGTCAGAGAATAGAACGATGCTGTCAAAATCGGGCGGACACAGGAGCTTCTGCATGAGCAATCCGTCGCCGTCAAACCAGCGGGGCAGTGCGCCGCCGAAAAAATATCCTTGATCCCGGAGTGTTTGGACGGTAGATCCGACCCAGGGGGTGGTCAGATTAAGCCAGGCCTGGAGGACCAGGGCCTTTCCGGCAACGGCCTGCATCTCGACGTTGTCCATAACGGCACGGAAATCGTCTCCGATCTCGTGCACCGCAAACCTGGCCACCTGGGCGAAAGCAAAATATTCCATTTCTATGCGGGAGGCCGATCCTGCCGGCGCCTGACCTGTGGACGGCAAGATGTCCCGGGTATCATCAAGGCGGGAATAAATCCAGCGCAGTTCCTGTTCATAAGACGTGGGGACGTAGATGCGGTGGGGCTGCGGTTTGTAGCAGCGGAAACCGGAAAGGGTTGCCACCCGGCCCGGTGCGCTCTTTTCTTTTGCATAGGCGGCTGCGGGCATCAGGGCTATTTCCAGAGCCGTTTCCCGATACTGATATCTTGTCACAGACTTTTGCATGAAAACATGATTGCAGACCGCTTCGCCGAAGAGTTCTTCGATCTCAGGGTTTCCGGGGACAAAATTATCATGGATGAAGTCGGCCAGGCGATTGTTAATCTGCAGATTGCGGTATTCCTTTAAAACCAGACCAACACCCCATTCGTACAGAGAACGGAAGGGCGCCGAGCGAAACAAATGGCTCACGCCGATGACATTGCCGGATGGCGTACGGGCAACGATAGAGTAGTAGTCACCATTTTCATTGGCGGCAATAATCGCCTGGGGATCGTAAAAAAGCCGGACGGGATATCCTTCCCCATAAACAGAACGGAACAAATGGACAATGCCCCCGGCGTCTTCTGGCCGAAACTCGTCCACATAAAAAGATTCTGCCTCCGGTTGAGTTGTCTTTTCGTCTTCTTGAAACACCATGCATTCTCCTTTTAATGTTGCTTTCTTGCTTACCACCCCGGGTTATGAATACAATCATCCGACGGGCATGCCATTATGCACTCCGCTCTCGGTCTTTCCGGATATACTTGAGCAGTTCTTTGGAAAAATCACTCAGGAGGACGATGTTATCGAAATCCGGCGGGCATTCCAGTTTCTGCATGAGCAAACCGTCCCCGTCAAACCACCGCGGCAGCGCACCGCCGAAAAAATATCCCCGATAGCGCAAAATATCAACGGCACGGCCCACCCAGGGTTCGGTAAGGTTGAGCCAGACCTGAAAGACGATAACGTTTTTCGAACGTGCCTGCTCTTCCAGTTCGTCAAAGCGTGAGACGAAATCGTTTCCAAGTTGCGGGACCGCAATACGGGCCACGCGGGCGAAATCGAAGATGGTAATGTCTGCTTTTGTAGCCATAGCGTCTGGCAAGACCCCATCGGACAGGACGATATCGCGTTCATCATCAAGGCGCGCATAAATGCGTCGCGATATTTCTTCGTAGATTCTCGGGATAAATATGCGGTGCGGTTTTGGAACATAGCAGCGGAAAGCATCCAATGTTGCCACCCGGCCCGTCGCGCTTTTTTCCTGGGTGTAAGCTTCAGCGGGCATGAGGGCCACTTCGAGAGCTGTCTCGATGACCATGAAGGGCGCCATCATCTTCTGTGAAATGATGTGGTTGCAGACCGCCTCGCCCCATATTTCCTCGATATGTGGATTTTGGGGAACATACTTATTGAGATGGTAGGACAAAAGTTCTTTAAAGGCTTTCGTGTTCCGATACTCTTTTAAGACCAGCGAAACGCCGTTCTCATACAGACCAGAATAGGGCGCTGAACGATAGAGATGACTGGCGCCAATAACCTTACCGCTGTGGGTTCGGGCGACAGAAGAATAATACCGGCTGTCCCGGTTAGCGGCAATGATGGCTTCCTGATCGTAAAAAAGCCGGATAGGATAATGTTCTCCGTAAACAGCCCTAAACAGGCTGACCATACCTACGGCGTCTTCGGGTCGGAAACATCCTACTTCGAAATTCTCTATTGCCGTTTCCGGCTTAACCGTCCGATTGCTTTCCATTTCTTTGGAATTCCTTTTCCTGCAGGGTGTTTCCGTTTTCCAGCCTACTCCTTCCTCTGAAGGCGTGTCAAGAGCACAACGAGTGACAGGGAAAGGAGAATAAATCCGGCGCTGACGTAAAATAGTATATCAAATCCGGCGCCGAACGCAATAATGATTCCACCCAGGTAGGGCATGAGAAAATAGCCCGCATCCATGGTGAACATGGTCAGATTGGTATTGAGCCCGCGCAGCGGCGGTGCAGACGCTGAAAAAAGCAGGGCGTTCAGCAGAGGCAGAATAATACCCATACAAGTTCCGTACAATCCGGCGAGAAGATAGAAGGACAGGCGTGTGTCGGCTTGAGGAAGCAAAACAAGACACAGAATCAGGAACACGAGCCCCGCCTGAAATACGTACAATTTATTGGTCCGGTCCAATATCGCACTGCCCAAGGCGCGCACGGCAATCATCGTTACCATGGATATGGTGAAAAAGGGACCCATGTCGCCGATGGCGGTCTGCAGGGAGAGGTCCTTCGTAAAGTAGAAGACAGCGGCATGAGCAAGATAAACAAGGAAGGCCGTGCTCAGCAGCAGCACCACGGAGTGCTGCCGGAAATTCTCCCGGATTTCGTCGATGCGGGGACGGCGAGCCAGGGCGGCGTCCAGGTTGCCGATAACGTTGTCCAGACGTTTTCTCAGAGCAAAAAGCAGAATAATTGAAATCACGGAGAAAACGGAAACACCCGCATAGATAACAGCCTCACTGTGCACAAAGGGAAGCAATATTTCCGTCAAAGTTGGGATCACCGCGTAGGGAATCATCGTGGAGATGCTGACGATGCTGAATCCCTGCCCGCTTTTTTCTTGGGGAATGAACTGGACGATCAGGGCGATAACCGCCGACGTGAGGAGAACAAAGGCGGCGCCGTGAATTATGCGCACTACGATCATCGCCGGCACGGTGAAGACGAACAGGTATGAACAGGATGCTCCGATCATGAGGATAAGCGAGGCCATAAGGACGGTAACGGCATTGCGCGTATGGATCCAGGGGATCACGAAAAGACGCAGCGCAAATGCCGTCATCGGTTCCAGACCGACCAGAAAACCCCGCCAGACGACCGGGATGCCGATTACGCCCAGATAATGATAAAAGCCGTAAAACACGGAAACGTTAGCGAATGCCGCAGCCAGGATCAGGCAAAGGGCGAGAAATTCAAAGGAGAACAGCTTCGGGGATTCGGTCAGTTCACGCAAGGATGTTCTCTTTCACTGCAGGATTATTTTCAGTGCGCCGATAAAGGCCTCCATGGCCTCCATTTGCGCCAGAGTGATGCGGATGTGATTAGGATAGCGAAAACCGGTCATGGGCCGGATCATTACCCCTTCGTGCATGAGCCGGCGATAGGCCAGTGTATCGCTTCCCGGCAGCCGGGCAATGAGGAAATTCCCTTCTCCGACAATGAGGGGCAGCCCCATTCGGGACAGTTCCTCACAGAGAAACGCTTTGCTTTCCCTGATCAGGTCGCGGGTCCGCCGGATATGGTTTGTGTCATCGGAGAGCGCCGCACAGGCCGCTTCCTGGGCAATACCGTTTACCGAATAGACCACGCAGGTGCGGCGGATCATGTCGACAATATTCAGATCGCCGGCGAGGTAGCCGATGCGCAAGCCCGCCAGGCCATACATTTTGGAAAATGTCCGGAAGACAACAACATTCGGATATTGATCGAGCAGCGTCATCCCGTTCGGAAAATCCGCCGCCTCGACAAATTCAAAGTAGGCCTCGTCGATGACCACGATCTGTTTTCCGTTCACAGTGTCGAGAAAATTCGTGAGAGTCTCCTTGGACCAGTAGGTTCCCGTGGGGTTGTTCGGATTGCAGACAAAGAGTATCTTGGTATGGTCGTCAATAGCGCGCAACATCATTTGATCGTCAAATCCTTCGCGGATCAGTGGGATAACGCGGGCCTCGATTCCGGAAAAAGTAGCCACCCACTCGTATACGGCGAAGGTCTTGTCGGCGGTGATAATGTTGTCCCCTTTTTCACAAAAGGCCTTAATTACAAATGATATGACTTCATTGGCGCCGTTGCCGACGAGGATCTGCTCAGGATCGATATTATGCAGTGCGGCAATCTCCCGGCGCAGGCAGTACGAATCGCCGCTTGGATAGACGGCTCCTTTCGGGGGAGGAAACCGCCGGATCACTTCCTGGGCGGCGGGCGGCGGACCAAGGGGATTTTCGTTGTTATTCAGGCGGAAGAGTTTGGCGCAGCCATAGAGTTTCATGAGCTCCGCGTCCGGTTTGCTGGGTATATAGGGTTCAAATTCCCGGACATAGGCAGGGACAAGGATATCAAGATTTGGTTTCATCATTATGCTCGAATATCACGATATCAGACTTTCCGGCAAAAGGCAGAATAATTCCCGGTTTAAACTGCTGGGCCATAAGCAGGGGAATAAGCTCCGCATGCCATGGTACGCCCAGATCCAGCTCAAAATATAAATTAAGAAAACCGTCGTTGCGGAGAAAATGGATGTGCCTTTCAATGTTGGCCGAAAAATCATCTCCCGGCCAGAGGGGGCGCAGGGTGACTGCCTGTCTGTCCCGGTGAACTTCCGCCGTAAAAAGTGAGGCGCCGGAACGCGTCTCTCCCATGTTCTGTACGGTCCTGATTTCCCTGGCCAGAGCCAGCCGACTGTATTCCCGCTGCAGATAATCGGTGAGAGCGCCTGCGGACCAGACCTCAAAACCCGGGTCTTCATGCAGCAGTCGGTAAAAGGAATACTCTTCAACAGGAATTTTGCCTTCTTCATAATAACGCAGAGAACCGAGTTTCTCAAAATTGTTCTGGACCGAGACGGGAAGTCCGGACAGACTGAGCAGCCCTAGTGCGCGGCTCCTCGCTATATTGCTGAGACAGGCCGAAAGCAAAGTCTCACAGATCATTTTTTCCTGCTCCTGGGCGAAGCAATAAGGACCAAAACACTGGACGTTCTTTTCCGTGCGATAACAAAACACGATGCCGCCAACGATTTCTTTCTTCTGGTTTAGCGCCACAATAGCGCTGTATTCCCCCCCGGCAACCATGTCCACAAGCTTGCCGGGATAAGTAAAAAAAGAAGGCCGGTGGAATAAGGTATAGGTTTGCGCGGTGAAGGTGGCAAATATCTTCAGCCGCTCGGCATCCGGTACCTCCGAAAATATATTATCTGCCGATTGCGGCAAGGGAAGTTTTTCCGAAGACTCCGGGTAAGCCTTCTCTTTAGTAATCGTGAGGCAAATCCGGTTGTTTTTTTCCACGACTATATTGAGGTGATCCACAGAACGGGAAGCGATCAGAAGACCCATAGCATCAAGATCGGGCTCACGATCAGGGGCAATGGTGGAAGCGATATTGAGACCGCTTAAATTCAGTTCCACCGCCGAAAAACGGAAAAGGACGCGGGTATAATAAAATCCGTTAAAACACTGTACTTCCAAGTCTTTGCCCGGGCAGACAAAATTACTCAGGTACAGAAAAATCTCTTCAGTGGCCAGACCTAGCCTCAGATATTCATCCTTCTTCATCCCGAAAACAATTGCTGCCGATTCCACAAACGAAGTGACAACAGGCATATACGTAGTCCGGGCGCTGATTCCTAGAGTCAATGTGCGCATTTTGTCTTTATCCATAACGAAATTCCTTTACGCGTATTAATTTCGAGTAAGAACTATAAAGCAAAGCCGTTGCATAGTCAAAAGTATTAAATCAGCCGATCAATTTCATAATTTTGAAAATGTCTGTAACTCCTTTTCATAATCTTCCGGAGTATCTATGTCCAGCAATATGCCGGGATCATTACAATGAACATCCCGGGTTTTTTCGGCATATCGTGCCAGCAGTGCTCGCATGCCCCCCTCATCATTAAATTCGCGAATTGCCGCAGCCAGCGACAGGGAAATGAGCGGCGGATGACCGTGTTTGCCCTGGTAACAGGGACGGCAAATATCCATTTCCCCGGTCGAAAACGCGGCGATCAGAGCTTGCAGTGTGTCGGGTCGGACAAAGGGAATATCCGCCGGTTGGAGAAAAAAAGCGCGGCCTTGGCCGTGAAGCTGGGCAACACCCTTTTGAATGGAGGAAAACATGCCCTGGTCGTAATGCTCATTTAGCGCCCAGCTTACCCCGAGTCTTGTTAGTTCTGGTATGATCCGCTGTGCTTCGTGGCCGCAAACCACTACAATATTTTCGATGTCCACGCTCCGGTAAAGGTTGACGACCCGTTCAATAAAGTTATCCCGGCCCAGCGGCAACAGTGGCTTAAAATCTCCCATGCGCGAAGAGCGTCCGGCACAGAGAATCAATGCCGCAATATCTTTGCTTTTGATCATTCCCTTGGACCGATCCTTCTTTTTTCGCGGCCGGCCCGCACTGCAATCAGTTCGGCCACAATACTGACGGCGATTTCGGCTGGCGTGTGTGCACCAATGTCTATGCCGATAGGGCTGTGCACTACCACCAGATCTTCGCTTGCGACGCCTTCGGCTCGCAAGGTCTGAAAAATTATTTCCCTTTTCCGGCGGCTGGCGATCATACCGATATACCCGGCCGATGTTTTGAGTGCTTTCGCTAACACGCACTGATCAAAGGCATGGCCGCGGGTGGCAATAACAACATAGGTCTGCGTATTAACAGTCAGAGAGGAAAAGCAATCGGCAAAAGAATTCAGGACGAGAATTTCATCGGCGGTGGGGAAGCGCAGCTCATTGGCAAATTCCTGCCGGTCATCAATCACGACTGTGCGAAACCCGGCAAAAGTGCAGATAGTTGCCAGTTCCTGGCCCACATGGCCTGCCCCGCAGATGAAGACTGTTTCCGGAATATCTATCTGCTGAACAAAATAACGGGCATTATCATGCCGGCTGAGCGTCGGCTCTTTTTTCCGGCATTGGGCCAGGAGATTCTCCAATGCCATATCGGTTGTGTGTAGGGAACCGCTTTGGCAATCTGCTTCATCCATCAGACCAAGCCCTGTTTCCAGCGTACCGGTTTTCCCCGCTGTACGGATAGATCGAATCAGCCAGCAGGGGCTGCCGGTTTTTTGGTGCTGCAACAACGCTTCGAATATTTCCCTACATACCGGGTTGCCTGCATCTAGATAGTCCACCAGGATCTCCACCTGTCCGCCGCAAATCATGCCGCTTGCGGAAGCTTCACTGTCGGTAAGCAAAAAAGTCCGGCAGGCCGGCTGCCGATTGTGGATTGCAGCTGCCGCCATTTCGAGCGTCTTTGCTTCGAGAATACCGCCGCCAACGGTTCCCAGCGTTTGGCCGGTTGGAGTCAAGACCATTGCTGCCCCTGCCTCCCGCGGCCCCGAACCGCATCGCGCGATGACCGTTGCCAGTGATATGCTTTCCTGGCGTGCCAGGCATTCCCGGATATGGCGGTAAAGTTGAAGGGGATGCCGCAATGAATCTGTTTGGGTCATGATTATACTTTCTGAAGTTTATTCGTTGAAAGACAAGTTTCCTTGTGCTATAAATTTCGCGTCTTTATAGCACATAATAAATCTAAAATCATGCCGTTTCATTTTGTCTGTTGCGGCCCAACTTGCAGAGTTGAATGTCAACTCGACCGGATGAGAAAGAAAAATGCAAAAACCATATATACCGGGTATCGGTAATGCCACTCCCCGC
>CAZYIE010000005.1:0-61939 GCA_964646755.1 uncultured Smithella sp. | reverse complement strand
CGGTGCGGAAAAATACGCTGCGGACTATTACGGTGACGACCTGCTCTGGGCCGGTGTAAAAAGGGCGGGAATCGCCCATGGACTTATCCGTGAGGTAAAGACGGATAGAGCCAAAAATCTGCCCGGTGTTCTTGCCGTTCTCACCGGTCGCGATGTTCCCGGAACCAACCGTCAGGGGATCGTGCACAAGGATCAGCCGGTGATTGCCGCCGACAAAGTCCGCCACTGTGGTGATGCGGTTGCTCTGGTGCTGGCGGAAGATAAAGATATCCTGCAAAAAGCCATTGCCTTGATTGAAGTCGATATTGAACCACTGCCCGGCATCTTCGGAATAGACGATGCCCTGAAATCCGGCGCTCCTGTCGTTCATGAGGAGCATGTCACCGGAAACATCCTGCTTAAAGCAACGGTCGATTCCGGTAATGTGCAGGAAGCATGGCCTTGCTGCGATGTTGTTCTGGAAGAAAATTTTGCCGTACCCGTTCAGGCACATGCCTTTATCGAAACCGAAAATGGGGTCGCCTGGCAAACACCGGACGGAAACATCGTTATGGTTGTTTCCACCCAGGCGCCGTTTCGGGATCGCTTCGAAATCAGCCATGCCCTGGGCATTCCTATGAACAATATTCGGATTATCGGCCCGTATTTGGGCGGAGCTTTCGGCGGCAAGGACGGCGCTACAGTCCAGTGCCTGCTTGCCCTTGCCGCAATGCACGCGGGAGGACGCCGCGTCAAAATGTGGTGGAGCCGCGAAGAAAATCTGATTGCCGGATACAAACGCCACGCTGCAAGGATGTATTACCGTCTGGGTGCAAAGTCTGACGGAACGCTAAAGGCTCTGCATTGCCGCCTCTATTACGATACCGGTGCCTACGCCCACCTCGGCGCGGAAGTCATGGCCCTGGGCATGGAGCATGCCGGGGGTCCTTATCGCATTCCCCATACGCTGATTGAAGGCTGGTGCCTTTATACAAATAATCCCATTGCCGGAGCCATGCGGGGCTTCGGTGTTGTCCAGGTCAGCTTTGCTTTTGAGCGGATGATGGATAAGCTTTCGGACAAACTGGGAATTGATCCCCTCGATCTTCGCCTGAAAAACGCTCTGCAGCGCGGGGACAAAAACTGCGCCGGCGTCGTAATGACTCAACCCACAGGCATTGCAGCCTGCCTGGAGGAGATTAAAAGACATCCCCTCTGGCAGCAGAAAACGGCCTGGAAATCTCAGGCTGGGTCCTTTAAAAAAAGAGGAGTGGGTGTGGCGGCGGTATTTAATGCCATGGGGTATGGCCGGGGGCTGCCCGATTCGGCCATTGCCAAGGTGGAGCTGACACTTGACGGCCACATTCGCGTTTACAACGGCGTCTCCGACATGGGGCAGGGCAACGCCACGGCTTTCGTCCAGATTGCCGGTCAGATTCTCTGCCAGGAAAATACCGCCCTCGAGCTCGTTCAGCCGGATACGGCGAGGACTCTGCCCTCCGGTTCCGCGTCCGCCAGTCGGACAACCTATACCTACGGCAATGCCCTGATTAAGGCTTGCGAAATTCTTCGGCAGAAACTGATCGGCTTTACCGCTTTGGTACTGATGGCAGATACCACACAGGATCTGGAGTTGCTGCCGGGCTGCGTTCGTCATCTGCCGTCGGGAAGAGAAGTATCGCTAAAACAACTTGCCGCCATGATGAACGAGCAGGAGCGCATCTGCACCAGCCAGTTCATTATGCCGGTCGTGCGGGGCGTCCCGGATACGGGTAAAGAGTTTACCATCGGTTTCCCACATCTGCTGTTTTCCCATGCAGCTCATTTAGTTTATGTAGAGGTAGATGAATTGACGGGAGCTGTGGAGGTCAAAGATTATCTGGCGGCAACGGAAGCCGGACGGGTCATCAACCCCCAGTCTTTTGAACAGCAGGTCCAGGGCGCCATTGCCCAAGGGATCGGTTATGCCTTATCCGAACAGGTTATCTTAAAGGAAGGCCGTATTCTTAATCCTAATTTTGCCACCTATATCATTCCCACCGCCCCCGATATCCCGGAGATAACTTCCGTACCTGTGGAAACATATGAACCTTCCGGTCCTTACGGCATGAAGGGCGTGGGTGAAGTAGGAACCAACGGGCCGCTTCCGGCCATTGCCAATGCGCTAGCCGATGCCTGCGGGATCAATCCGGTCTGCTCGCCGCTGACTGCCGGTTACGTACTTTCCTGCCTGCACCGCCGGGAAACATCAGCTAAGGGAGAGCGATCATGAAAATCAAATTCACCCTCAACGGTAAAAAAACAGAGATTGATGCGGCAGCTGATCGCCGCGTGGTGGACATTTTGCGGGAAGATCTCGGATTGACGGGGACAAAAGAAGGTTGCGGCGCCGGAGAATGCGGGGCCTGTACTATTCTCGTAGGCTTTGAAACCAGGCTATCATGTCTGATGCTGGCTGCCCAATTGGAGGGGTTGGAGATTACCACGGTCGAGGGGTTGGCAGCTGACGGCTGCCTGCATCCTCTCCAGCAGGCTTTTGTCCAGAGCGGCGCCGTGCAATGCGGTTTTTGCACACCCGGCATGCTTCTGACTTCGGTCGCGCTGCTCAAGAAAAATCCTGATCCCAGCCGGGCGCAAATACGGGAAGGGCTGAGCGGCAATCTCTGCCGTTGCACGGGGTATCAGAAAATTGTCAATGCCGTTGAGACGGCCGCCGTGAAAATATCCCGAGAGGCAACTCCATGAGGCCTGTTTATCTTCCCCTGACTCTTGCTGAACTGTGGCAATGCCTGGCGGAAAATCCCCTGGCGCGGCTGTATGCGGGCGGTACAGACCTGCTGGTCAATATGCGCACCGGAAATATTGATCCTCCGGCCTTGATTTGTCTGGAGAGGCTGGCGGAATTAAAGGGTGTGGAAGAATCGCCAACCGGCATAAGGCTGGGAGCCTGTACGTCACTGGCCTGTCTGCTTGATCATCCCGTTGTACAAAAATATTTTCCCGTCTTGATTAAATCCCTGCAAGTATTGGGTTCCCCCTTGATCCGGCAGATGGGGACAATCGGCGGTAATATCTGCAATGCCTCGCCTGCCGGTGACACTCTGCCGCCGCTTTACATCCTGCAAGCGGAAGTTGAACTGAAGAGCGCTCAATCCTTGAGAACATTACCCATCGCCGAATTCATCTGCGGCCTGCGGCAGACGAAATTGCGTGAGGGAGAAATTGTATCGGCCATAATTGTGCAAAAAACGCCTGCCTATAATCTTCATCATTTTGAAAAGGTGGGATTGCGTAAATCCTTGGCCTGCAGCATTGTTAGCCTGGCCACCTTGTTGAATGTGTCTCCGGAAGGAATAATCGAGTCCGCCCGTTTGGCCTGGGGCAGCATCGGCCCGGCAGTCGTCACATCAAAGGCCTGCGAAGAATTATTAATCGGAAAAAAGCTGACAGGCGCGACATTGGCAACCGCAGCCGGAATGATTCGGCAAGAGGTATCCCCGATTGATGATGTGCGGGCGGAAGCGGCCTACCGCCGAACTGTCTGCGGTAATCTTCTATTGCGTTTGAGTGATAAGACCGTTTTGTAATTATCTCTCTTAAATACTGTTTATTAGTAAATTGCATAGCGATTGCTGATATTTATGATCCAGTAGCAAAGGTAATAAAGAAAAGGAGTGAGCATTATGAAAAGAATTCTGGTTTTGGTTTGTCTGGCATTGTTTTTGGGAACTTTTGTTTCTGCAGAACTTGCGGTGGCAGCGCGTTTCGTAAACAACAATGACGGCACAATTTCGGACACGCAAACCGGTATGATGTGGGCGGATAAGGACAACAGCATTGATGCTGACTGGGCAGGCGCTAAAAGCTATTGCGAAACATATAGCGGAGGGGGAAAAACCGGCTGGCGGATGCCGACAATTGCCGAAATGGGGGTGATTCATAATGGCGGAGCATATGGAACCATCATAAAACTGTCCGGCAAGGCAATGTGGTCATCGGAAACACGAAACTCCGATGCCTCCATATTCTACCCCAATTATGGCACCTCGTATTGGATACCCCAGACCAAATCCCGGGCAATGCGCGCCCTCCCGGTGCGTGAAGGAAAATAGATTAATCAGCAGTTTCCTTTCATGTGCAGGCTGACGCTATCTATAGAAGATCTGTCGGTGGTAATCTTTTCCTGCACCTGGTTGGTAAGACTACGTCGTAATTACCTCTTGTGTCATTCCTTCGCGAATGAGACTGTGTCGCAATCTCTTAAGCAATTGATAATATTTAGATTGCCACACGCACTGTCGTGCGTTCGCAATGACAATTTGCTATTGCGACACAGTCCCGTATGTCTGGTGACAAGGGATTCCAGAAATAACTGTAAATGTTGCTGAAATAGGTATTATCCCCAGAATAAGCACACTTTTTTATAGCAATGTTTGTTATTCTATGTTATCGTACAAGTCAAAAAGGAGATAAAATAATGAACATTTCTCTTACACCACAACTTGAAACACTGGTGAAAAATAAGGTGGAGAGCGGGCTTTATGGTTCCGCAAGCGAAGTTATGCGTGATGCGTTGCGCCTTCTTGAAGAACGAGATCGGAGACATTTCTTGCGCGTTGAAGAACTTAGGGCTGAAATAAAAAAAGGATTGGATAGTGGCGAGCCAACGCCTTTAGACGTGGGGGCCATCAAGGCACGAGGCCGTAAACGCCTTGATGCACAACAAAACAAGGCGAGCGGTTGATGTTGAGAACCCACAAGAGCCCCGAGGCTGAAAACGATCTTGATGAAATATGGTGGTATATAGCCCAAGACAACCTTGGTCATGCGGACAAATTCATTGACGAAATCGAGGCAATATGTCGGAAACTCGCTCGGTTCAAGAGCATGGGTAGAAACCGGGACGAACTCTATCCCGGTTTGCAAAGTTTTCCGGTTGGCAAGTACCTGATTTTCTATATGCCGATTAACAGTGGCATTAAGATTATCAGGGTTTTGCATGGCATGATGGATATCGACGCTTTACTTCTTCCTGATCGCAGTCAGTAAATACAAAATAACAAACAATCCGTCTATTCAGTCATATTAAGTTTTATAAGAAACTTAATGTCCGCCTAATAATGTACGTTATGATTATGGGACGCAACGACTACACGCACTTGTTGTAGACGATCAGACGATGTCTTCCTTCCGGAAAAGCCGGAACAGGAGCGTGCCGAGAATAAGGACGTAGATAAGAATGTTGATGAAGGGATAGATGGATATAAATCCCTGGAAGCCTTCGCCGCCAATCAGCGCAGAGGCAAACTGTTGGACGCCGGAAATTTTCGGCCATAAATAGTAAAAAACTTTCCACCCGGAAAAATCAGATGATGAGCCAGATTGCTGCATCATCGCCTGTCCCATGGGACTTTGGCTCATGGCGAATATTCCGTCAGCCATAAAACTGACTATGCCGATACCCAGCACGCTCAGAAAAGCAATGATGTCGGACATGAGCAGCGAAAAAAGAAGCACGGCAACAACCACAAAAAGCAGGTTAATACAGCAGATCAGCGAGGCCAGGAGATATTCCGGTAAAACAACCTGTAAATTGATAGACGCAATAATGAATATAATGCCGTGCAGGATGAACATGAAGATACTCGCTAAGGCCCACAAACCCATAATCTTACCGGCCACATACTGCCAGCGTGCTATCGGTTTGGACAGGATACACGATTGCATTCCTTGTTCCCGGTCGCGCTTCAATACGCGCATCGAAAGCAGTGCCGTAAGCAGCATTGCACCTAAGGCAATAATATGGAATATCGATTTGGACGCTAATCGGACAACAGTATCGTCATCCAGCGCCTGCCCGTTCACCATGAAATTGCCCTGAGAGCAACTGCGCACCAGCAATATCGCCAGGGCGCAGATACCGAACATGATGATGAAGCTCTTTTGCCTCACTTCATCCAGAAGCGTATATTGCGCAATTCGCATGATGGGAGAACGTGCATTTGGCATTTTCATCAACCTTTCACCAACCGGACAAACACATCTTCCAGCGTTTCGCCATCTTTGACCAGTACGGAAATTTTGTCCTTCACCAGAAGCCTGCCGCGATTGATGATGGCGGCGTTATCGCATATTTTTTCCACTTCCGACAACAGGTGAGAATTGAGGAAGATTGTCATTCCCTGATTTTTCAACGATTCTAATAGCTGGCGTATTTCGCGAATTCCGATGGGATCAAGGCCGGAGGTGGGCTCATCGAGAATGAGCAGTTGCGGCCTGCCGATTAGTGCGGCGCCGAGTCCAAACCTTTGAATCATACCCTTGGAATAAGTGCTTGCTTGAGTGTGTTCCCGGCCTTGCATACCGATTTGCTCGACGATGCGCCGGCATTGCTCCGGCGCATCGTTTTGGCTGATACCCAATAGCTCGGTGCACCGTTGCAGATATTGCCATCCGGAAAGATGCGGCGGAATATGATGGTTTTCCGCAAGATAACCGACTGTGGTACGGCAGACCACATCCGTGGAGGGAAGACCGTTTATCGACAAGCTGCCCGCTGTCGGCTGTGTAAAGTCCAGCAGCATCTTGACTATGGTTGTCTTTCCTGCACCATTTGGGCCGAGAAGGGCAAAATATTCGCCAGTCTTCACGGAAAAGGAGACATTGTCCACAGCCGCAAGGGAACCATATTGTTTGGTTACGGTGTTTAGTTCAATCATGCATAAACTATATTTGCCCCGTTCTGATATGTCAATAAAATTTGGTCTCTATATCATCAGGCATTGACGGGAATGCGATGCTCCGATTCCTGGATTATCGCGACCTGAAATTACAAATGTTACAAAGGCTATCAGTTATTAAGCATTGCAGATGTTGCTTGCCCGAGATAAACTATCCTTCGCCTCCACTGCCATTCTCTCCAGTAATTCTTTACAGGACGGAATGTCATTAATCAGGCCGATGGACTGACCGACCATGAGCGGCGCGTAGTTCACATCACCATTTTCCCAAGCTTCTTTGACTTTCTGACCGGCCAGCAGGGGAATCAGCTCTTCAAAACCGCCGTGCCTTTCTTCAATTGCCAGGACTTCTTCCAGGACTTTGGACTTCAATCCGCGCCCCTGCAGCCCGATTGATTTTCCATAGATCACCGTATCGAATTCCTGCCGGCGAATTAACTCCTGTTTGATGTTGTTATGCACTTCACATTCTTTTGTGGCGATAAAGCGGCTGGCCATCATGACACCCTGCGCTCCTAAAGCAAGCGCTGCCGCCATGGTCCGGCCATCGGCAATGCCGCCGACAGTTACTACCGGAATTTTCACAGTTTGCGCAATTTTGGGCGTCAGTATCATGGAAGTTACATCATCATTTAACGGATGTCCCCCTTCTTCAATGCCCGCCGCATAGATACCATCGAAGCCGATCTTTTCGGCATGCAACGCATGGCGTAGTGCTCCGACTTTATGGAACATCTTTACTTCCGCTTTTTGCAACATTTCGACGGCTCCCATGCCTGCGACTTTATCCACCGGCGTACCGGAAAACTCGATGCCCGCGACTTTTTCTTCCGCGCAGACGGTAATATACATTTTATGATGTTCCGGCGTAATCCGGACGGAAGGCAGGAGCGTAATCGCTATCATAAAGGGTTTATCCGTAAGCTTGCGGGTCTCGCGGATCGCCGCGCGAAATTCATCGGCTGTTTCATAATTGCCCGCAGTCAGATTACCCATGCCCCCGGCGTTGGAAACAGCAGCGCAAAAACGCGGTTTACACAGCCACATCATCGCTCCACAGATTATGGGATACTTAATGCCGAACATTTCCGTAATTGCAGTTTTAAACATTGAACACCTCCTCTATATTGTTTTGGTTGTTGATAATATTATTTTTTCCCATACTCTGGATCAATCTTCACCAGCGCGGCGACGATAAAGCCGGGGATGGTGGTAAATAAAATCCAGTAATAGAAATTTATATATCCCAGATGATCCTGAATCCAGCCGCTGGCCATTGCGGGCAGCATCATACCGAGGGCCATGATACCGGTGCCCATCGCGTAAAAGACCGTTTTGTATTCACCCTGCGAGACCATGATCATGTACATCGTGTAAGCGGTAAAGCCGAAACCGTAGCCTGCTTGCTCCACTGCCACAGCGGAGCAGATCAGCCAAACATTTTCCGGCTGCGCGTACGCCAGATAGACAAAAATCAGATCGGGCACATGCATGATAATAACCATGGGCCAGAGCCAGAATTTCAAACCGTTGCGGTAAATAACAAAGCCACCCAACAGTCCGCCCAGCATGAGGGCTACCACACCCACCGTGCCGTAAATCCAGCCGATTTCCGCAGTGGGTAAACCCAGGCCGCCGATGTTTCGGGAGTCGCGCAGAAAGGGAACAACCATCTTTACCAGCTGCGCTTCGGCCAACCGGTAAAATAAAAAAAAGCAGATAATAATGATGATATCTTTTTGCCGGAAAAACAAGGAAATGATCCGGAAGTACTCCGCCAGAAATCCCTTACCCTTGTCCAGCCGTGCTCGGTGATCAGCTGCGGGATAAGGCAGGACAAAGAAGTGGTACAGACAAAGAGCCAGAAAAACTGAGGCGGCAACCAGAAATGTGATCGACCAGGCGGAAGTCACCGGATAGCCGGACATTTGCAAACTCCCGGCAAGGATAACCAGGCCCCCTTTGGAAGCAATGGTGGCGACACGGTAAAAAACCGTGCGTACACCGACAAACGCCGCCTGTTGAGGCGTATCGAGCCCCAACATGTAAAAACCGTCGGCGGCAATATCATGCGTGGCGGAAGAAAAGGCCATTATCCAGAACATCGCCAGTGTGTAGCGGACAAAATCTGACGCGGGCAGCGTCAAGGCAACGCTGGCAAATGATGCACCGATGGCCAGTTGCATGAGGACAATCCAAAAACGCTTGGTGCGAAAAAGATCGACAAAGGGACTCCAAAGAGGTTTAATCACCCAGGGCAGATAAAGCCAGCTGGTGTAAAAGGCGATATCGGTGTTCGTCAACCCCAGGTCTTTATAAAGCATGACGCTAACGGTCATGGCAATCATGTAGGGAATGCCTTCTGCGATGTAGATGGAAGGCACCCAGGCCCAGGGATTTCGATTCGTTGTTGTTTTATCGTTGGATGTTGGCATGAAAGTCCTTAATCAACGCCTATTGGCAATCAAACTTTATTTCTTTTTTGATTTTTTCAGTTCTTCGTTGATATACCAGAATTTGATTTTATAATAATCGCAAAGCCACCTCACGTATTTCAACTTTTCCTTGTCGCCCGGTTCATGATCCATAATAAAGATGGCGACGGCCGGATTCCGGCCGGTTTCTCGGGCATAGTGCAGAGCCTGGCCGATTGCTTCGTGGAATTTTTCCAGCCTGTCCACCTCAATGGCATAATCATCGGTTAAAAGATCAACCCGGCCGTATTTTACCGGTACTTCCATTTGAGCTCGGCCGCCAAAATAAACCTTGTTGAAAGCTTCCTGATAGTCTCTTTCGTTGCGTAGAGTCTGCTGCCTCTGCGCCGAGCAGGCGGCAATGACCAGAATAAGCGCCAGAACAAAAACTATTTGTATTTTTTGCAACAACTGTTTCTGCATAATTATTTATAGAGTTTCTGCAGTTTGGCGCCGGAAAAGTAATGAGCAAGAATATCTTCGGCGCAAAATCCCTTTGCCGCCATTACGGCTGCTCCAATCTGGCATAGACCGACGCCATGCCCCCACCCGCCGCCATCCAGAATAAAACGCTCAGCTGCGCCATCCGGAGAATGCTCTGCCGTAACCACAAACGCGCTGCTTAAAAGGTGGCTAGGCGACAGCCAGCTGCGGATTTCCAATTCCTTGCCAACTATGACGGTTCGTTTTGTGCCTTCAATTTTTAATTTACTTATTCTACCGGAAGGGCCGCGTTTTACCGGGGTAAGATTGCGCAATGTGCCGAAATCAATGCCGGATTTTTTCTGAATAATTTCTTCTAATTCTTTCCGGGAGTAGCTGACCTGCCAGCGGTAAAAATTCATTGTTTCCTGATCAAAGGAAGGCAAGATTTTACCAAGCAACTCTTTATCCTGAGTATTACAGTAAGCCGCCGGTTTGTCCCTCAACCAAATTCCTGCATTATCCTCAGAAGCAATAGCAGGATAATCGGTGGAATAATCAGTCACGCTTTGGAGATAAGTAAATGTCTTGTCTTCCCAGGCTGATGCGAAAATTTCTGTTCGCCCGCCGCAGGCCTTATAATAGCGGGCATCACAAATTTTATTATTAGCAACTAAATAAACGCCTCGTGTTGACCCAATAGCCGTCTCTACATCGGCGGAGGTAATCTGTGAGATTCCTTGGTAACGCTGACAATGGTCATCGGCGCAGACATCGAAAAAAGCATGGTCGTTAGTATCGTGCCAGCGGATTATTCCCTTATCGTCTGTTTGGTAATTAGGGAGAGAATTAGAATTGGCTTTTCCTTTTTTTCGTGTAAGCATGGCGACAAGCCAACTACGGGCTGTAATAGCCTGAGCTTTTAAAAACTCCAGCGGGGCCTGTGCCGACATTTCCGAGGAAATGACAGAGGTGAGATAATCTTCCAGCGGGATAATATTGATAATATGGAAAGAGAAATCGGGATTGCTGAGCAAAATTATGTTGCCGCAAAATGTCTGCCGGCAAATGCGCTGCCAGTGAAAGCCAATGCCTATTTTTACATCCAAAGTGAAGGTTGAATTCTCGCCCGCCTTAAGAAATATTTTTTTTCGCGAGGCTAATTTATCTCCCGATGCATTGCTCAGAATAACCTTTCCGGCGCTGCTCGCAACGCTAAGAACATCTGTGACAGTCTTATTTTTGGAAAGATAAAAGTTCCCATTTAAAGTTATTGTAGATTCGCGATAATTCTGCAACAGAGCGACTTTAATTTCCGGTTCACGATCAATCATGGCAAATCCGCATTATATAAATTTGATTGCCTGTATTTGTATGGAGAAAATATGCAGATGTCAAGAAAGTTATCAATCCTCAATATTCCGTTGTCTGAATTTAACATAATGCTTGAATATTATTAATTTATCATGTATGAAATTATAAAAATACAGGGCGGATGGCTTATGGCTCATATCTGGCCAATTGGTGGTGGTAAAGGCGGTTCGGGTAAAAGTTTTTTAACTTGTGCCTTGGGACGCCTTTTGGCTGGATTAGGTAAAAAGACTCTCCTGATTGATCTTGACCTGGGTGCGGCAAATCTTCACACCTTGCTGAACGTTTCTTATCCTGTTAAAAGCCTTTCCGATTTCATTCGAAAAAAATATCCCACTCTCGACAGTATTGTTCTGGAAACGCCTGTAACTAATCTTTTCCTGATCAGCGGCGCTAATGACACCATGGATATTGCCAATCTTCCTTATGAACAAAAAATAAAAACTATGAGGGCCATCGCGAAGTTGAACTTTGACTGTATTTTGCTCGATCTTGGTGCAGGGACTTCTTTCAACACTCTTGATTTTTTTCTGATCTCACAGAACGGTATTTTTGTAACCACGCCGGAACCTACTTCTATTGAAAATGTTTACAGACTGATCCGATCTATTTATTTCCGCCGGATCCGTCAATATTTTACCGTGTCGGATTTTAAAGGGCTGGAAGAACAAGCTGTTCATTTATTTGGCAGTGGTGCTTACAACAAGCCGGAATGTATAATGCAAATGGTTGAAAAACAATATCCGGAAACAGTTATTAAACTGGATAATGATTTTGCCAATTATAAATTTAAGCTCGTTCTTAATCAACTGCGTAAACAGGATGATGCGGGATTAGGCCCGCTGATTTGCAAGCTCATTGAAAAACATCTTGGACTCAAGATCGATTTTTCCGGGAACATTGCTTACGATGAACATGTCCATGATGCCATCTGTCAGCGGGTTTCATTTGCCGATCGCTATCCTTATACCAAGACAGCGGGTGATTTGCGTGATCTCAGCAAGCACATTATTTATTCCGCCGGCGATCAGTTGATGATCAACTATTCTTAAATATTTTCCCGGTGGTAAAAAAAGTTACGGGAAAAAGTACCAGGGAGTGGAAATGGACAAAAAATTTGGCCGGCAGAATTATTATGAAATGCTGGATTTAAAACCGGATGCCACATTGTTTGAAATTCGTCATGCCTATAATGCTGCTTTGCATCTATATCAAACAGATTCTCTGATTAGTTATTCTTTTTTTTCCCCGGATGAAAGACAAGAAATACTTGGTCTGCTGGAAAACGCTTACATTACACTGATTAATGAAAAGAAAAGACAAGACTACGATGATGAACTCATCCGGTTGGGGCTTCTCGATGAGTCAGCAAAGAAACCAATTGTTAAGACACCGGTGAGTATTTTTGATATTAACCGGGCGCAGGGCAAGACCGGAACTCTGAAAAATGCCACTGTTGCCTTGCGGGCAAAAGTTATTGAAAATCAATTTATCAGCGAAATACTTTCCCGTGAGGAAGTAAGCGGCCCTGATCTCCAGATGATTAGAAATGAACTGGCAGTGCCCTTGGAACACATCGCCCAGGAAACAAAGATACGCATTGATTATTTACAGGGGATCGAAGAAGATGATGCGCAGACATTACCGGCAGCAGTTTTTCTCCGAGGCTTTATTAAAGCATATTTAAAATGTCTCTGTCTGGAGCCAGTTGATGAAATCTGTGGCAGATACATGAATCGTGCGGCTTTTTGCGGGGGGAAGGCATGATCCAGAAGGACTTTACATTTCGTGCTCCGGACACAACAGAAATATACGTTTATCAATGGCGGCCGGAAAATAAAATAAAAGCAGCAATCAATATATGCCACGGGATGGCGGAAACCGCCGGCCGTTATGAACGCTTTGCCTCCATATTAACAAAAAATGGCTATGCGGTTTATGCCGCCGATCAACGTGGTCACGGTAAGACCATCAAAGATCCGGCGCATGCCGGCGAAACCGGACCAGACACATTCAACCGGATGCTGGGCGATCTTCGCCAGTTGTCGGGAATTATAAAAGAAGAAAATCCGGCTGCTCCAGTTTTTTTTCTCGGACACAGTATGGGTTCTTTTTTAGCACAAGGATATATTGCCCGCTGGGGCGGCCAATTAAAAGGGGCAATATTATCAGGGGCGGCGGGCCCCGCTGATCTCATGACTTTTATTGGTCAGGGTGTGGCATATCTCGAAAAATTACGGGTTGGGAAAACTGGAAGAAGCAATCTTCTGAACACCCTGAGCTTCGGCAGTTTTAATAAACAATTTCAGCCGGCCCGCACTGATTTTGACTGGTTGAGCCGTGATGAAAAAGAAGTTGACAAATATATTGCCGATCCCTTTTGCGGCGGGATTTTCCCGGCGGCCTTTTTCTTTGATCTAGTAAAATTTTTGCGGCAGATTAATAATCCGGATCAGTTGCTCAAGATTCCCAAAAACTTGCCTCTGTATTTTTTTTCCGGTGGAAAAGATCCGGTCGGAGCGAATACCGCAGGAGTTAAAAAATTAATTCAAATATATCAAAAACTCGGCATCGCCGACTTGAGCTTTAAGTTTTACGAAGATGGCCGCCACGAAATGCTCAATGAAATAAACAGAGATATTGTTACCGCTGATGTAATTCAATGGCTCGATCAGCACTGCTGATTCTCTTCACAAACGATTGAAAATTGCGATCCCTTGAGGGCGAAGAGGAATCAATTTCCGGTTATGAAAAGCTATCCGGATGAGGTAAGAATCTCCCCCGTGACGGACTTGCAATGACTAATTATCTTCTCCTGAATGCAAGTTCTTCTCCAAAAACATCATCTTCAATTCTAGAAAGCCTGTTTCAATGGTGGTTTCAATATCCGCCCCCAATTTCCGAAAGACATGGAGCATGGGCTCGTTTTCCATGATAACTGAAGCCGTGAAGCCCAAAAGGCCTTGCCGTTTGGCCAGATACGTCAGATAATGCAGCAATTCTGTCCCTATTCCCCTGTTCTGGTATTCGTCCCGGACCATAAAGGCTACATCCGCCGTGTGCGCCTCCTCTTTAATTACGTATTCGCCCACTCCGACTAGTATGTTTTTTGCTCCTTGTTGGCTCATTGCCAGAATCACAGTCTTTTTTGTGTGGTCGATGATCACGAACTCCTGAAGCCGGTCGTGATGCATGTCCTTGCGCAGCGAAATAAATCGGCGGTGCATGCTCCGGTCAGAAAGTGAATAGATAAATTCTTTGAGCAGAGGTTCGTCACTGATTTTGACCGGACGGAAGAAAATCTCTGCTCCACTCTTTGTTGTCCGGTAGGTCTCAAGGTCTTTCCGGTATTCTCCGCTTTGTCCCGGGACGAACTTCTGATCCCGGTAGATTAATCCGCCCTGCCGCGCCTCTTCAATGAGACCGGGCCGGAAATCAGGGTGGGCAATGGCGATGAGTTCCATGGCCCGCTCCCGGATATTTTTCCCATGCAGATAGGCGATACCATATTCCGTGACAACATAATGGATGTCTCCCCGGATCAGGGAAGTTCCCGCTCCTTCCCGGAGAAAGGGTACAATTCGGGAAACTCTGCCATGGTCGGCTGTGGATAGAATGGCCAGGATAGTCCGGCCGTTGCGGGCAAGCACCGTCCCGCGCATGAAGTCCGCTTGACCGCCGATTCCGCTGTAGAAGGTCTTACCCAGGGACTCTGCCGTAGCTTGACCGGTCAGGTCAATCTCCAGTCCGGTATTGATGGCTGTCATATTTTCATTCTGGGCGATGATCAGAGGATTGTTTGTATAGTCGATGGTTTTGAACTCAATAAATGGATTGTCATCAATATATTCATAGGTCTCACGTTTTCCCATGCAGAAGGAGGCAATCGTCTTTCCCCGGTTGATGGTCTTGCGGGCGTTGTCTATAACTCCTTTTTTCATCAGCTCGACAATGCCGTCGGACAATAACTCTGTATGGACACCCAGGTGTTTTTTCTGCGACAGACTGGAAAAGAGGGCATTCGGGATTATCCCGTAGCCGACCTGTATTGTGTCTCCATCCCGGATGAGTTCGGCAACATAATGGCCGATCTGCTCGGCAGCATCGAAATTCTCTCCTGCATCGTATTCCAGCAGGGGTTCGTCGTAGGGGATGATAAAATCGGTGTCCTCTATGCGGATAAAGCCGTCGCCGTGGACTCGCGGCATCTGTTGGTTGACCTGAGCTATGACAATGCCCGCAGATTCCGTAGCAGCCTTAACAATATCCACACTGACGCCCAGACTCATCCAGCCGTGTTTGTCCGGCGGCGCTGTCTGGATTAAGGCCACATCAATCGGAACCATCCCCCGGCGCAGGAGATTGGGCACTTGGGAGAGAAAAACCGGTGTGTAGTCGGCTAGCCCCCCATTGACGGCTTCCCGGGTCGGATGGCCGACAAAAAAGGAATTATGACGGAAGTTTGCCTTGAATTTTACATTTGTGTAGGGAGCTACACCCAATGTCCAGACATGGAGAACTTCTGCATCGAAGAAGGCCGTGGGGTTGGATTCCACATAATTGATGAGGGCGCGCACCAGATACTGGGGTTCACCACAGCCTGTAGAAATAAAAATCCGGTTTCCCCGACGAATCCGGCTGAATACTTTCTCCTCCGGCGCAAACTTCTCCGGATAAATATCTCGCCAGCCTTTGAGAATCTGGCTCATTTCATCATTCATATACTCTTCTCCAATTTTTGTTTAAGATTTAATATGTCATCCTTTGTCTGATTGCTGTAGTTATTTTCTCACAATATATTTTTTCATTGCAAGCTATGAAATTTATCTTTTAGTTCTTTTGTTATGGTATTTTCTGCTGATTGTAAAGGAGAGGATCAAGGACAGCATCGGTAATGGTTGTTTCGCCGCGGTGTTCGTGTCGCTGAAATCAGTTATAAGGAAAATGCCATCTTTAAGAGCAGGCAAGTTAAGACAAGAGTTCTGTCAGAGGGCAAGGGAGATAAGTATTTGGGATTTCCTCCGGGTATGCACAGCTCTAGGTGTGCATACCCAAAGAAAAGCGTTTATATTTTAAGTTGTTCAAAATGATTACATTGCTTCAATAATTACTGAACGGGCGGGACCATTTCCTCCACAGAGAGAGGCCAAGCCCAGATTAACGCCTCTTCTTCTCATCT
Organism: uncultured Smithella sp.; assembly: GCA_964646755.1. Taxonomy (GTDB): domain Bacteria; phylum Desulfobacterota; class Syntrophia; order Syntrophales; family Smithellaceae; genus MVRV01. The sequence continues at coordinate 45,773 of CAZYIE010000005.1, read as the reverse complement.
CATGCATCAATGTAATAACCAGTCTGGCTCCGGTAGGACCACCCGGATGGCCCAGTGCAATACCCGAACCGTTCACGTTGGTTATTTCTCTATTCAGGCCGAGAGCTTTTTCTACGGCCAGATATTGGGCGGCAAACGCTTCATTAACCTCAATTAACCCGATATCGGAAAGCTTTATGCCGGTCTTGGCCAGCAATTTTTGCGTAGCAGGAACTGGTCCATAACCCATAAGTTCCGGTTCAACCGCGGCCAGCGCCCCGCCGATGATTTTAGCCAGAGGTTTAATGCCCAACTCTTTAGCTTTATCCAAGGACATCAGCAACACTGCTGAGGCTCCATCGTTTAAGCCCGAAGCATTGCCGGCGGTAACCGTGCCACCCTTCTTAAATGCCGGCTGTAACCTGGCAAGATCTTCTATCTTCAGATTGAATCGAATATGCTCGTCAACTTTGAATTCCTCAAATTTTCCTCTTCCCTTGGGAACAGTTATCGGAACGATTTCTTCGGCAAACCAGCCTTTCTCTGTAGCGTTCTGGGCGCATTGATGGCTGCGCAAGGCATACGCATCCTGTTCTTCACGGGAAATGTTATATTTTTCAGCCAGATTTTCCGCGGTCAACCCCATGATGATGTTGCCCCCCCCGCTCATACCTTCCCACAAACTATCGACCAGCACATCATTTTGCATTCTGCAACCCATACGGTGTTTTTTCAATACAAAGGGCGCCTGGGTCATGTTGTCGGTTCCCCCGGCCAAAACCACATCCATGTCGCCAAGTTTAATGTGTGCGGCAGCTATATCTATGGCTTCCATCGATGACGGGCAAACCCGGTTAATGGTCATGCCGGGAACTGTGGGAGGAAACCCGGCCTTCAGTGCAGCCACCCGGCCAACATTGTTCTGGGCGGAATCGTAACCTGTTACTCCTAAAATGACGTCATCGATCAGTTTGGTGTCCAGGCTGACCCGGTTAACTGCTTCCTTTAAACAAGCCACTGCCATGTCAGTCATTGATACGTCTTTGAGAGAACCTAAAAAATCTCCAATGGCGGTTCGACAAGCTGAAACAATCACTACATCCTTTAAATTTGCCATTTCTTTTGCTTACCTCCTTATTGTTATGTTTTTATATCTTTCGAGTTTTATGACTTTCAGTATTGAATAGCCCTTACTCATTTGTGTCGCAATAAACATGACATTAATACAAGCTGTTTATATTATGCAAGATAAACACCATAAACTCATCGGGCTTGTAAGGTTTCTGTATCACATGAAAAATCATTAAAGCGCTTCTCGATCACCATCATCATGCACCATATATTGTTTTCGATAATCCATATATGGCGCATCGACCTCATAATGCCGGTTGAATTTTGAAGACTGAACGTAATATTCCCCTTGGAAATCCTAATCATCTGTGTTGTGTTTAGCAATTCTCGGGGAATGCATAATTAAATTGTGTAATTAATACAATTATATGTGAATAAATGCAATTCATTGTTCTTGAATGTAGGCGTTAAGTATGCTTATGCATGCCCTACAGGAAAAAATCATGACTGCAAAATCCAAATCTGTCGCAATAGATTTCAATCCCGAATTCCAGCGGGCGCTTACGCTTCTGGAAGACTCGCAAAGAAATATTCTGATTACCGGTCGCGCGGGAACAGGGAAATCAACGCTGCTGACTTATTTCCGCGATCACACTAAAAAGAAAGCGGTGATTCTTGCGCCAACAGGCGTGGCGGCGGTCAATGTTTCCGGCCAGACAATTCATTCCTTTTTTCATTTCAAGCCCAGTGTAACACCGGCATCAATCAAAAAGAAAAAGAGCGCCGGAAAAGAAAAGACAACAATTTATAAAAAGCTAACTACAATTGTAATTGACGAAGTATCGATGGTGCGTGCCGATCTGCTCGACTGCGTCGACAAATTTCTCCGCCTTAACGGTCCTACGGAAAAGCAGCCATTCGGCGGTGTGCAGATGATTTTTATCGGTGATTTGTATCAGTTGCCCCCGGTAGTCACTACCTCCGAGCGTGATATTTTCAAGACCCATTACTCTAGTCCTTATTTTTTCAGCGCCAAGGTTTTTGACCAACTAAATATAGAATTTCTGGAGCTGGAAAAAGTCTATCGCCAGAAGGATGATGAATTTGTCCGTTTGCTCAATACAATCCGCAACCGGAGTGCAACTGACGACGATCTGGCCAAATTCAACTCCCGTTGTGATCCGCAGTTTGAAACGCCTCCCGGTTCCTTATACCTGTCGCTGACCAGTACAAATGATCTGGCCGACACCATTAACAAAAAGCGTCTGGCGGAACTGCCGGGAAAAATCTGGAAGGCCGCCGGAGAAATTGTCGGCGATTTCGGCAAGGAATATCTGCCGACTGCTGTGGATTTACATCTGAAAAAGGGAGCACAGATCATGCTGCTCAATAATGATTCCTTAGGCCAGTGGATCAACGGCACCATCGGTAAAATAAAAAAGTTTGAAAAAGATGATGACGACGAGGATGTGATTGTGGCCGAACTGGACAACGGCGATACGGCGCGCATTTCTCCCTACACCTGGAAAATCTACCGGTTTTTTGTGAAAAATGAAGAGTTGCGTTCCGAAGAAGTCGGTTCGTTCAAACAATATCCGGTACGTCTGGCTTTTGCCGTGACCATTCATAAGAGCCAGGGGAAAACCTTTGAAAACGTCGTCATTGATGTGGGACGCGGCACGTTTGCCCACGGACAGATGTACGTAGCACTGTCGCGTTGCACCACTCTGGGTGGCATTGTACTCAAACAGCCGCTTACGAAAAAACATATTATGATGGATTGGCAGGTGGTGAAGTTTCTCACGGGCATTCAGTACGCTCAGTCTGCCAAAACCCTCAGCCGTGAAGATAAGTTGCAAATCATCGAGGAAGCGATTAATGAAAAGAGAAATATCGAAATCCTCTACCTCAAGGGGCAGGATGAAAAATCCCGTAGATTGATCCGTCCGCTGCGAGTCGGCGCAATGGAATATAAAGGCTACCCCTATCTGGGATTGGATGCTTTTTGCCTGTCAAGTCAGGAAAATCGCCGCTTTAATGTTGATCGTATTCTGGAGATCGGCATATCTGAATAGGGCAGTTGTCTGTAGAGACTTTGCCGGCAAAGTCTCTACAGATTTCCATTAAGCCAGCTTTTTCATCAGCCAGGCCATGTTCTGTCCCAGAGTTTTCATTGTCAGTATGCCCTCTTCATCTTTCAGCACGTCGCCGGGGTCTCGGCCGATGCCTATGCTCCAGTAACTGGCGCCCGGCATGACCATTTGCATGTAATGAAGAAACAGGTTCAGAGAATTAAAGGCGGGAATTGCTCCGGCCCGCCGGACGGCAACAACTGAGGCTCCGACTTTTCGTTTGAACATGTAATCGTTGGCCCGGGCGACAAAACCGCTGCGCTCGATAAATGCCCGCATACCCGCGGAGACATCGGAAAAGTAGGTCGGCGAACCTAGCAGTATGCCGTCGGCACTTTCCATTTTTCCCAGCAGTTCGTTGAGGATATCTTTTTTTACAACGCAACGCCGATCCTTATTCTTAAAACACTTATAGCAGGCTCTGCAACCGTCTATTGATTGTCCTGACAGTTGGATCAGTTCACTCTGGATGCCTTCCTTCTTTAGCTCATCTAAAACAATGTTCAGCAGGATTGCCGTGTTACCGTCTTTTCGGGCACTGCCGTTTAAGGCTACAACATTCATAATCTTCCTCCTTAATTACATACGTAAGTTACAAATCCAAAATTAGTTAAGATTAACAATTACTTTAGATACCCCACCGATTGTGCCGAGTGCATAAAGCAAAATAGAAAAAGCGCAGTCTGCTGTCAAGACAAATCAATGAGACTTGGTTTTTTCAAGGCGAAGCCGCAGGAAAAAGCCTTAGTCGAATTGATCCTGAGCGAGTAGAGCGAGCCGAAGGATCCAGTAATTAAGGTGCCTTTCCAGAAATATCTTGACAAATAGCCTAAGTTGAATAAGATTCCTCTCCAAATTGCGTTCCATCGTTTTCAGAATCACAGGGACGGATAGCTTTTGCTTGAGCGGGCGTAATTCAGTGGTAGAATGTCAGCTTCCCAAGCTGGACGTCGCCGGTTCGAGCCCGGTCGCCCGCTCCAATAATGAGACTCGCACTTCAAGAGCGAAGCGAAATGAAGTGCGTAAGTCGAATTACCCCGCGCATGCGGGGTTAACGACACCTGTTTCAAAAAGCGAAGCTAATTGATGTTCGTTAGTCGAATTATCCCGCACAGCGGAGCGTATAAATTCCAAAGCCCGCTTTGAAATTTATACCCGTGGTGACAAGCCCGGCAGGCAATGGTTGCAGCATTTTTTTCTTGCATTGCCAGTTTTAGTGTGCTAGCTAAACAACAAACCATCGCTTTCTGTGTAAATTTGAGTGGGCTTTTGCCCACTTTTTTATTTTCTGAGCCATTATGTTTGATGATTTAAAGGAAAAAGTAAGACAGCTTGCCTGCCCGGTTGTTGCGGCGGAAGGAATGGAGTTGATCCATGTCGAATGCCTTAAAATGCAGTCGCGCTGGATAATCGGGCTCTATCTGGATAAGGAAGGCGGTGTTACGCTTGATGATTGTGCGGTCGTCAGCAATCAACTCGGAGATATCTTTGATATCAATGATCTGGTTGACACTCAATACACTCTGGAGGTTTCTTCTCCCGGGTTTGACCGGCCGATATCGCGCGATCAGGATTTTCTGAAATACAGGGGTTCTTTAGTAAATATCAGAACAAGTGCAAAAATTGACGGGGTGAAAAATTTTCAAGGTCATCTCGATGATTTTATAGAAGAAGACGGCAGGATTGTGATTGTTGTAGAAGTTTCCGGGAAAAAATACCGGATTCCCAAGGCGGAAATTATCAAAGCAAATCTGGCCGACACCGGATAAATAAATTGCGACAGTTTTGTTCAATATTTTGGGAATTAATGCCGACAGGCTGAAATTTTGTTTTTACATCAGCGAAGAAAGAGGGAGGAATTTGTAAATGTTTCCAGAACTTAAACGTCTGATTGAGCAGATGGGTAAGGACAGAGGTATAGATAAGCAGATCATTACCGAAGCTCTTGAAGCGGCAATGCTTACGGCTGCGCGCAAAAAATTGGGGCAGCATGTTGATATCGAAGCCCATTATAACGATGAGGCAGGAGAAATTGAAGTTTTTCAATTCAAAACAGTCGTTGATAAGGTGCTTGATCGCGAAACACAAATTGCCAAAGAAGAAGCAAAAAGTACGCTTGATGAAGACGCCGAGTGCGGTGACAGCCTGGGAATGAAGATCGAAACGAGTTCCTTTGGCCGTATTGCCGTGCAAATGGCCAAGCAAATTATTATTCAACGGGTCAAAGACGCCGAACGCGATAACATTTTTGACGAATATAAGGATCGAAAAGGCGAGCTGGTCAACGGCTTTGTTCAACGATTTGAGGGTGGCAGTATTATTGTTAACCTGGGACGTGCGGAAGGCGTTTTGCCGCCGGTTGAGCAGATTCATCGTGAAACATATAAGCGCGGCGAAAGAATTCGTTCTTATATCGTCGACGTAAAAAAGAATTCCAAGGGATCGCAGATACTTTTATCGCGCACCCATCCATCCTTCTTGAAGGCACTTTTTGAGGTAGAGGTCCCGGAAATTTCCGAAGGATTGATTGATATCGTGAGTGTGGTCAGAGAACCAGGCAAACGAGGCAAAATTTCCGTTAAAGCCAAAGACAAGGACATTGATCCGGTTGGCGCCTGCGTCGGTATGAGAGGCTCACGTGTCCAGAGTGTCGTGCAGGAATTGCGCGGTGAAAAAATTGATATTATTCCTTACACGGAAGATGCCGCCAAATATGTGAGTTCGGCTTTATCCCCGGCTAAGGTTAACCGTGTATTTATTGATGACGAAAACCGGACAATGTTAGTAATTGTGCCTGATGATCAGCTTTCTCTGGCCATCGGTAAAAACGGGCAAAATGTCCGTCTGGCCGTCAAGCTGACCGGATGGAAAATTGATATGAAAAGTGAAACAATGGCTGCCGCTAAAGATGAAGAAGGCCATAAAGCTCTGGAGGAAATTGCTGGTATTGAACCGGCGATGGCCGAAAAGATTTTCAATAAAGGCATTAAAAGCATTGCTATGCTCGCCGCAGCTGAACCGGAAATGTTGTCTTTGATTCCCGATGTGGACGAAGCAATGGCCAAGCAGTGGATTGAAGATGCTGGTAAAATTTTCGATAAAGAAGCAAACAGCAAGAGAACTTAGTGCTTCAGTATGGTGAAATTTAATTTGGGGAGTTTCGTGCATGCCTAAAAAGCGAGTTTATGAATTGGCCAAAGAACTGGGCCTCGAAAATAAAGATCTGATCACGCATCTGGAAAGAATAGGCATTATAGTTAAGTCTCATTCCAGTTCCTTAGAAGATGATGAGGTGGAAAGAATAAAGAGCGAATTGCTAGCTCGTGAGCCAAGGCAAGTTGTAGAGCAAAGAATAAAATCAACAGTTATTCGCCGCCGTGCAGTCCGTACTCCTTTAGAGGAAACTACCGATTCGGAAGAGATAGAAATAACCGTCGAGACACACGCCCAACAGGAACTTGACGAGAAAAAAGAAATATCTCCAGCCGTTCCCACATATACTGAAGTCGCCGCCGCGGAGTCAGTTTTAGTTTATTCCGAAAAAGAATATCCCGCGAAAGAAGCAACCGTGGAGAAGGTTGACGCTAAGATTGAAGCTGAATCTGCTCTTAAAGCTCCGGCAGCGGAGAAACCAAAGCCTCAAATTATTCCCGTTCGCCCACCGGTAATTTCCCGACACAAGATTATACAAGCGGAACCGAAAAAAGAAATTCCACCGAAGGCGCCTTTAAAGCCCGGTGAGAAAGCAGCTGTTTCTCCGGTGGAAAAACCAATAAAGAGAGAATTTGAAAAACCAAAGAAAAAGGGCAAGGTGCCGGTTGAGGTGCTTATTGAGGAAGATAAAGAAGCGCCTCGTCGCAAAGTCTTAGAGAAAAAAATTGAAAAGAAATTACGCAAGCAGGATGATGACAGAGAGGTAATTTTTCCCAAATCGCGGGATGATAAGAGGGCCGCTCCCGTCAAGATGAGGAAAACGGAAATTACGGTACCCAAAGCCATTAAGCGGCGACTTAAGATTGCCGAAACAATTTCGGTTGGCGATCTTGCCAAGAGAATGGGCGTCAAGGCCAGTGAAGTAATCAATAAATTGATGGCAATGGGCGTTATGGCTACAATCAATCAGGCGATCGATTATGATATTGCGATACTGATTGCTGGTGAATTTAGTTTTCAGGTCGAACAAGCAGAAGCCGAGTTTGACGAAGCCATTTTAAATACAGAGATCACCCCGGAGAGCCTCAAGCCCCGTGCTCCCGTTGTTACAATTATGGGACATGTCGATCATGGGAAAACATCTCTTTTGGATGTTATTCGTCAAACCAATGTTATTGCCGGTGAAGCAGGTGGCATTACCCAGGCCATAGGTGCTTATCATGTAAATATTAATAACCGGGATATAGTTTTTTTGGATACGCCCGGTCACGAAGCATTTACAGCTATGCGTGCCCGCGGTGCGCAGGTAACTGATATTGTTGTTCTTGTTGTGGCTGCTGATGACGGTGTCATGGGGCAAACCGTGGAAGCGATTAATCATTCCAAAGTTGCCGGAGTACCTATTATTGTAGCCATCAATAAAATTGATAAACCAGGCGCTGAACCGGAAAAGATTAAACAAAGCCTGACTGAGCATGGTCTGTTATCCGAACAATGGGGTGGTGATACTATCTTCTGTGAAGTTTCCGCCAAGAAAAAGACCGGAATCGAAAGTCTGTTGGAGATGATCTTGTTGCAGGCTGACGTTTTAGAGCTTAAAGCCGATCCTGATCGTTCTGCCCGGGGGATCATTATTGAAGCTAAATTGGATCGTGGACGCGGTCCTGTCGCAACTGTCCTGATCCAACAGGGAACTCTCCGCGAAGGAGATGCCTTTGTATCGAAAACGGAATCCGGGCGTGTACGGGCTATGAATAATGATCAGGGACGACGCGTCAAAGAAGCCAAACCATCCACTCCGGTTGAAGTTATCGGTTTTTCCAATGTTCCCCAAACGGGAGCGGAATTTTTCGTCGTCGAGGACGAAAAGAAGGCGCGTAATATCGCGGACTACTGGCTGAGAAAAGCAAGAGAAAAAGTACTTTCCGCTTCTTCCAAAATCACCTTAGAGCAATTGTATCAAAAGATAAAAGAAGGTGTGAAAGACTGCAACATTATAATTAAGGGTGATGTGCAAGGTTCGATTGAAGCTATTGCCGATGCCCTACACAAACTTTCCACCGACGATGTCCGGATGAAACTTATTCATAGTTCAACCGGCGCCATCAGTGAAACAGACGTCATGCTGGCCTCCGCTTCCAATGCGATCATTATCGGATTTAATGTTCGTCCGGATGCACGCGTGGTTGAAATTGCCCAAACCGAAGGCGTGGAAATAAAGCTTTATGATATTATTTACAATGTGATTGCCGATGTGCGGGCGGCAATGGAAGGGCTGTTGGATCCGGAATACAAGGAAGTTGTTTTGGGACGTGCCGAAGTTCGGGAGACTTTTAAAGTACCCAAAGTGGGTACTATTGCCGGCAGCTATGTTACCGATGGCAAAATTACCCGCAGTGCCGGTCTGAAATTGGTCCGGGACAGTATAGTGATTTTCGATGGTAAGATACTGTCATTGAGGCGTTTTAAAGACGACGCGAAAGAAGTGCAAACGGGCTTTGAATGCGGTATCGGCATTGAAGGTTTTAACGATATTCGTGTTGGCGATATTATTGAAGCGTATACAACCGAGAAAGTAGAGCGAAAACTGTAGCATTCTCGGATACAGGCAAGTACGATGAACTTTAAAAGAGCAGACAGGGTGGCCGAGCTGATTATGACCGAGATGTCTGATATAATATTCAAGCAGGTCAGAGATCCCCGCGTCCATGCCGTAACCATTACCTCGGTGAAGGTAACTGACGATCTGCGTAATGCCAAGATTTTTTTTGTGGAACTGGGAAAAGACGATTGTTCTGACGAAATTAAGGCGGGCTTGGCGAAGGCCACCAGTTTTGTCCGCCGGGAATTAGGCAAAAGATTGCAGTTGCGTTGTGTTCCCGACATTATGTTCGTTCATGATCAGTCATTTGGATATGGCAACCGGATTGATCAGCTCCTGGCGGATATAGCCAAGGAAGAAAAAGAAAATGATTAAAGAAATTATCGCAGCCATAAATGAAGGACAGAATTTTCTTATAACATCCCATGTTCGGCTGGATGGTGATGCGCTTGGTTCGGAACTGGCTGTTTATCTTATGCTCCGGGATTTAGGTAAAAGGGCCGTTATCTATAATCAGGATAGCACGCCGGAACATTACCGGTTTTTACCGGCGGCACAGAACATTGTTCATACATCAGGCGATCTGGAACAATATGATGCCGCTTTTGTGCTTGATTGCAGTGAATTGGAACGAGTTGGCGACCAGGCAGAGAAATTGAGTAAAATAAAAAAACTGATTAATATTGATCATCATATTTCCAATGGTGGTTTTTGTGAGATAAAGTTAATCGATGCTCAGGCCAGCTCAACAGGCGAATTAATTTACCGTCTGATGAAAGAAATGAGCGTCCAAATGACCAAAGATATTTGTACCAATTTGTATGCGGCTATTCTTACGGATACCGGTGGATTCCGCTACTCCAACACTCGTCATGGTGCTCTTTGGGCGGCGGCAACATTGGTGGAAAAAGGGGCTGACCCGCAGTGGATTTCGGAAAATATTTACGAAAGCGATCCTCCGGCGAAGTTAAAATTGCTGGCCAAAACACTGGAGACACTATTCCTTGATTTGAATATGAAAGTTGGTTCGCTCGTTGTGACCCATAAAATGCTGCAAGAAGCAGGAGCATCAATGGAGCATACTGATGGTTTTGTTGATATTCCCCGTGCCATACAGGGAATTGAAATTTCGATACTGTATTCCCAGTTAAACGACAATTGCTTTAAGCTCAGCTTGCGTTCCAAAGGTCAAGTTAACGTAGAAAAAGTAGCAAAAAAGTTTGGCGGTGGCGGTCACATTAACGCTGCCGCTTGCCGAATCGAAGGCGATATTGATTCAATTAAAACTAAGATTATGGAAGCAATTAAGGAATTATAATTATATATGGATGGCGTCGTTATTATCGACAAACCGGCGGGCATCACATCACACGATGTTGTTGCCCAAGTAAAAAAAATATTGGGCGCCAAAAAAGTCGGCCATACGGGAACGCTTGATCCCATGGCCACGGGAGTGCTTCCTGTCTGCCTGAATGAAGCGACAAAACTGGCCCGGTTTTTGACTGATGACAGTAAAGAATACTTGGCCACAATGTTGCTTGGTGTGCAAACGGATACATTGGATACGGAAGGGGAAATTACCGGCCAGTCCGACAAGGTGGCGTCAGTTGAAGAAATTCGGGCGGCATTATCCCGGATGGTGGGGAAAATTATGCAGGTCCCTCCGGCGTATTCGGCAATTAAGCATTGCGGAGAGCCTTTGTACAAATGGGCACGCAAGGGTATTATTATAGAAACTCAGCCGCGGGAAGTGGAAATCCAATACATTATCGTAGAGGATATTTCTTACCCCCGGGTAACTTTTCGGGTCGCCTGTTCGAAGGGAACATACATTCGAACTTTATGTGCCGATGTCGGTAATGCGCTCGGTTGTGGCGCCTGTTTATGCAGCTTGCGCCGGCTGCGGAGCGGTTTTTTTTCGGAAGATATGGCTATTCCGCTTACGAATAGTTTGCCCGAGGAAAAGAAAGGCGAACTTCTGGCAAAGATGTTGCCAATGACAAAACTATTACCTTTGTTGACTTCCATAGAAATAGAAGATATTTTTGCCGGCAGGTTGCGTGACGGATTTCAGCCTTCCGTGGAGACAATGAAGGCCCATGTCCTCCCTTTTCTGGAAACGGGAGATATGATAAAGTTCATTAATCGCCGGGGTTATCTTGTGGCAATAGCAGAAATGGTGACACCGGTGAGTAATTTTTCGTCAATTGACGAGAAAAGTCAGGCTGCCAAGATTGTGCGAGTTTTTAACAATGTTCAAAACTGATAATTAAAATTTAGATTACGAGGAATTAATTAATAGGGAGGAAAAAAGCGTGTTAACTACCGAAAAAAGAACAATAATTATTGGAGAATACCGACTTCATGAAAAAGATACGGGATCTCCGGAAGTCCAGATTGCACTGCTCAGCGCCAGGATTTCATATCTGACTGATCATTTTAAGTCGCATAAAAAGGATCATCATTCCCGTCGCGGTCTTTTGAAGCTGGTTGGCCAGAGAAGAAGACTTCTCAACTACATTAAGGATAATGACGTCGAACGATACAGAAATATAATTAAACGTCTGGGACTCAGGAAGTAAGGAAGTATTTAAGGGCGGAAGGCAATAGCTGATTCGATTGGCCACAGCAGTTGATCTGTTGGGAGCCGTCGGCTATTGCATTTCGCCCTTAAATTTCAGAGTATCGGAACAAATGAGGAAAATGGAGGGAAAAAATGAGTAATATATTTAGTACAGATTTTGCCGGGCGTAATATCACATTAAAAACGAATTACGTTGCCGCCCAGGCCGATGGCTCGGCGCTGGTTTATTATGGGGACACAGTAGTACTGGTAACAGCCGTGTCTTTAAAAACGGCCCGAGCAGGGATAGATTTTCTGCCGTTGACCGTTGACTATCAGGAAATGACCTATGCTGCCGGAAAAATTCCGGGAGGATTCTTTAAAAGGGAAGGCCGTCTTAATGAAAGGGAAATATTAATCTCCCGCATTGTCGACCGGTCAATCCGTCCGTTGTTTCCCAAGGGATACTATTCCGAAACACAGCTGGTTGCCACAGTTCTTTCCGTGGACAAGGAAAATGATGCTGAAATCGCTGCCATGATTGGCGCTTCGGCAGCTTTGGAAATATCCAACATTCCGTTTAAGGGGCCCATTGCCGGTGTTCGTGTAGGCCGCATCAATGGCGAATTTGTCTGCAATGCCAGCGCGGAGAAAATGCAGGCAAGCGAATTGAATATTTTCATGGTGGGCAGAAAAGTTGTTCCCAGCAAAGCCGGACACGACTACGATGTCGAACTTGTCATGATGGAAGGCGATGCAAAAGAAGTGGCTGAAGACATCGTTGTTGATGCTATTAAATTCGGTTTGGAAGCAATTCGCCCCGTAATTGATTTGCAGGACAAAATGCGCAAAGAAATCGGCCACGAAAAAAGAGCCGTAGCGGAAGTAGAGACCGATGCAGAGCTGACGGCGAAAGTAAGTGCCGTGGCGCTGGCTGATCTACAAGCAGGCTATAGCATGCCCCGTAAACTGGAGCGCTATGGTTGGCTGGACGAAGTGCGCGCGAAAGTTATTAAAGAGATAGGCGGCGATGATGCTGCGGTTTGTAAAAAAGTGGCCGGAATTATCGAAGAACTGGAAAGACGCATTTTACGCGATATGATTATTCAGGATAAAAAAAGAATTGACGGCAGGTCATCTACCGAAATCCGACCGATTAGCTCAGAAGCGGGAATTCTGCCCCGTGCTCATGGATCGGCTTTATTTAACCGTGGCGAGACGCAGGCTTTGGCCGCTCTAACGCTGGGGACGTCTTCCGATGAGCAGCGCCTGGATTATATAGCAGCAGAGGAGAGGCGATCTTTTATTCTCCATTATAACTTTCCGCCTTATAGCGTTGGCGAGGCAAAATCTTTACGTAGTCCCGGGAGAAGAGAAATAGGCCATGGAGCTCTGGCCCGGAAAGCATTAGTTCCTGTTTTACCCGCGGCGGATGTTTTCCCTTATACAATTCGCATTGTTTCGGAAATACTTTCCTCTAACGGCTCATCTTCTATGGCGACAGTTTGCGGTGGCATTTTAGCTCTGATGGATGCCGGAGTTCCGGTGAAAGATGTTGTGGCGGGTATTGCCATGGGTCTTTTAAAAGAAGGGGAGAATGTTGTTATTTTATCGGATATTCTGGGTGACGAAGATCATGCCGGCGACATGGATTTTAAAGTGTGCGGTACGGAAAAAGGCATTACCGCTATGCAAATGGATATTAAAATAGACGGACTGACTGAAGACATTTTGCGCAAGGCTTTAGCCCAGGCAAGGGCCGGCCGTGTGCATATTATCGGTAAAATCCGCGAAACACTGGCGGCGCCCCGAGCGGATATTTCGCTTTACGCGCCGCGCATTACCACAGTGAAGGTGAAAGAAGATCAGGTGCGGACGGTTATCGGATCAGGTGGAAAAAATATCCGGCAGATTATTAGTGAGACTGGTGTTTCCATTGACGTCGAAGATGATGGCACAGTGACGATTGCGTCCAGTGATGCCGAGGCGGCAGCCCGTGCGGTAGCTATGGTTAAATGGCTTACCGAAGAAGCGGAAGTCGGTAAAATTTACCGTGGCACCGTGAAGAAAATAGTTGATTTTGGAGCCTTTGTCGAAATTTTACCGGGCACCGAAGGATTGTTGCACATTTCGCAAATATCCAAAGAAAGAGTAAACAAGGTTACTGATGTCCTCAAAGAAGGCGATGAAGTTATGGTCAAGGTTCTGGAGATGGACAAGCAGGGCAAAATCCGTCTTAGCCGGAAAGAAGCAATGGATGCTGAAGCGACATAGCATAAATAAGCACTAAGCAGTTAAGGACAAACTGTTCTGTATCGGTGGATAATTACCGATACAGAACAGCGCTTAATATTCCACTCACCTAATATTCTTCTGCGGAAATCAAATGGAAAAAATAAATGTTTGCATTCAAAGGCTTGCCGGCAATGACGATATTACGCTGCCGCAATATATGACTAAGCAAGCCGCAGGCATGGATATTTTTGCGGCTGTGGTGCAAGACGAAATTATAAAGCCTGGCGAGCGTAAAAAAATACCAACGGGAATTGCCATTGCTCTGCCGGAAGGTTTTGAAGCACAGATAAGGCCGCGCAGCGGACTGGCAATTAAAGAAGGGATTACTCTGCTGAATTCGCCGGGCACAATTGATGCGGATTATCGCGGAGAAATCGCTTTGATTGTGATTAATCATGGAGAAAAGCCTTTTATTGTGAGTCGGGGTATGCGTCTGGCTCAAATGATCATTCAAAGAGTCTGCCAGGTAAATTGGGTGGAAGTTGAAGAATTAAATTCGACGGCCCGAGGTGCCGGAGGGTTTGGCCATACATAACCTTTTCTTAATCTTTTGCAATTGCCGCTGAACGGTGGTATGGGAAAAGCACAAAATAAGTTGATTGCTATTTTCGGGTTATGAAAAAATTTAAAGTTAAAAAGACATTTCGAGAAATTAACGAGAAGATAAAAGATGGCCGGGCGGTTGTCGTTACTGCCGAAGAAATGATCGATATTGTCGAAAATAATGGAGCAGTCGAGGCTGCCCGCAAGATCGATGTTGTTACAACCGGTACTTTTGGAGCAATGTGCTCATCGGGAGCATTCTTGAATTTCGGTCATACCTCTCCCAAAATTCGGGCATCCAAGGTCTGGTTAAATGATGTGCCGGCGTATGGCGGGATTGCTGCTGTTGATTGTTATATCGGTGCCACGGAAGTCGTCGAAGGAGACCCGCTCAACAGTGTTTATCCCGGAGAATTTAATTATGGTGGCGGCCATGTTATCGAGGACCTGGTATCCGGGAATGTGATTAAATTACGCGCCGAAGGTTATGGCACAGATTGCTATCCGGCCAGAAAATTTGAAAAAAATATTACCATAAACGATTTGCGTGATGCAACGTTATTTAACCCCCGCAATGCTTATCAAAATTACAATTGCGCTGTAAACTTATCGGATACAACGATTTATACCTATATGGGAATGCTGCGCCCGCGGATGGCCAACGCCAATTACGCAACTGCGGGGCAATTGAGCCCACTGTTTAATGATCCCTATTACCGGACTATTGGCGTTGGTACGCGCATATTCCTAGGGGGAGCCCAGGGCTTTGTTGCCTGGCCGGGTACCCAGCATAATCCAAACGCTTCCCGCGGTCCGAATGGTGTTCCGAAAGAAGGTGCCGGTACTATTGCTGTGGTGGGTAATTTGAAAGAAATGAACCCGGAGTGGCTGGCTGCGGCAAGCATTCTCGGTTATGGGGTTTCCCTGTTTGTGGGGATAGGCATTCCCATTCCCATTTTGGATGAAGATATGGCACGTTTCACGGCAGTAAAGGATGAAGACATTTATGCTCAAGTTTATGATTACAGCATGGATTATCCTAAAAACGTATCCAAGCCTCTGGCGGAAGTCAGTTATAAAGAACTGCGTAGTGGAACAATCACGATTGATGGGAAAAAAATAATTACTGCGCCCCTGTCCAGCTACTACAAGGCCAGACAGATAGCTAACACGTTGAAAGAATGGATAGAAAGCGGCAAGTTTGTTCTTGGTGAACCGCAACAAATTTTACCCTCCGTAGAAATCTAATTATTAATCAATATTAATCAATATTAATTAACTTTAATGATCATCAAATATTTTTTCTTGACTTTTATTTATATCTGTTGTTGTTATTAACAACAAATGAGGTAACCCTTTAAGGTAGATAGAAAATATGCGAAAAAATAGCGTAAAAAAATTTCGAGAGGAAATTCCTTTGAGCGTATCGGAGTTGGCAAGGAAGGCGCAATTGACCCCGCAAACAATTGCCAAAATGGAGAAAGGTTTGCCCACGAGGAAAAACTCAGAGTTAAAAGTCGCAAAAGCATTGCAAAAACAATACAAAGAAGTCTTTTTTGAAAAGACAACCGATGCATGAAGATTATTTGTCGTGGGCGTGGAGGGGGATTGCTTCTCAATGAAAGTTGGCAGATACTTGGTTGTTTTTTTGTTTTTAATGGCGCTTTTAACAACATTCGGTAATCGTGGATTGGTTGATAATTATTTAATGGGTAAGAGATTAGCACAGCTGAAATTGTTGAACAGTAGTGTGGCTATAGAAAATAATGAATTGAAAAAGAAAATTGTTTTATTGCGTAGTGATTTGGTTTATATTGAATCACTAGCCCGTAATGAGTTGGGCATGGTTAAAAAAGGTGATACAGTTTACCGGCTTTCCAGATAATTAGGAGAGCGGATTTCCCGGAAAACATTTCTGGTGGTGTTTTAATGTTAGATTTAAATTTTTTTTCCGGTTCAAAAAAGATCGTTGGTTTAGATATCGGTTCCAGCTCCTTAAAATTGGCTGAGGTGGTCAGCTCATCGAAGGGCTACGTTCTTAATAAATTTTTACAGATCCCACTGCCCAAGGGAATAATCGTCGAAGGTGTTTTAGCTGATGCCCGGGAATTATCTTTAAAGGTCAAAGAGCTTTTCCAGAAATCCGGTTTACAGCGCAGGGGGATAGCGACTTCCCTTTCCGGAAATTCAGTGATTGTTAAAAAAGTTACATTTGCTCAAATGAATGAAACGGAATTACGGGAATTAATCCGCGACGAAGGGGGCAAATATTTACCTTTCGATAATATGGATGAGGTTAATTATGACTTTCAGCTTCTGGGGGATAATGAATTTAATCCCAATCAGATGGACGTTATTATCGTTGCCGCCAAGAAGGATATTGTCAACAGTTATCTCGACGCTCTTGTCGGCGCCGGCCTCAATATAATCATTATGGATGTGGATTCCTTTGCTTTGGAGACGATGTACGAAGCGAATTATGAATATGAAAATAACGAAATAGCTGTCATGGTTAATATTGGTGCTAGTATTACCAATATAAATATCCTTAAAGGCGGCATGTCGATCTTTACCCGGGATTTTACGTTAGGTGGCAATTCGATTACCGAAGCATTACAGGGAAAATATCAAATAACTTTCGAGGAAGCGGAAAAAAATAAAGTAGAATGCCTGACTCAGGATAATATGGATTTACAAAACAACATTTTGGATTTGGCTGAGCCTATTTGCCTGGAAATTGAAAGATCAATCGATTATTTCCGTTCTACTTTCGGTGGTGAAGATATTAAACACGTTTTTCTTTCCGGTGGCTCGGCTAGAATTAGTGGTTTGGCAGAAAGTTTATCGCAAAGGCTAAATATAGCAACAGAAATAGTCAATCCTTTTTTAAAGATTGGTTACAACAAGAGAAACATTGACGCCAAGGCACTGGAGAGCATCAGCCCCATTGCTGCTGTAGCTATTGGTTTAGG
This sequence comes from uncultured Smithella sp., assembly GCA_964646755.1. Lineage (GTDB taxonomy): Bacteria > Desulfobacterota > Syntrophia > Syntrophales > Smithellaceae > MVRV01. Next base: position 28,463 of record CAZYIE010000005.1, on the reverse strand, counting down.
CTTGAGAAAAATGGATGACAAATGATTAAAATTAATCTTTTACCTTACCGCGAAAAAGCAAAAAAAGAAAACATTGCCCGCCAGATATCTATTTTGGGTGGGTCTTTTGTCTTTTTCATCCTGTTGTTGGTATTAGTTCAGTTTAAGTTGTCGTCCTCGGTAAGTCACTTGGAGAGTCAAGTCAAGGTAGCGGAAGCAAAGCTGGTCGATTTGAATAAAAAAATAGGTGATTTGGATAAATTCAAGAAAGATAAAAAAGAGCTGGAACAAAAACTGGGAGTTATTAAAACATTGGAAGAAAATCGTTTAGCGCCGGTTAAGACGTTAGACGATTTGGCGGCGCTTGTTCCTGCTAAAAATATCTGGCTTGTTAAAATCGTCCAAAAAAACAATCAGCTAACAATTGAAGGAATTGGTCGGGACAATATAATTGTGGCTGATTTTATGAAGACTATTGAAAAATTTGAGCCAATAAAATCAGTCGATTTGGTTTCTTCCAAGACGACAGAAATTGGCGGTATTACTTTACAGCAATTTATCTTTTCATGTGTTATGAAAAAAGGATTTTAATATATGGCCATTGACCTGGACGCCATAAAAAAATTATCTCCCAAAGCCAAGGCGGGGATTATCGTCGCAGTAATTGTAGTTATCGGTTACTTTGATTGGTTTTATTTTTTATCGGCAACAATCGAAAAGAGAACTTCCCTGAATCAAAAGGTGGCCGAATTGCAAGACCAGATTAAGGAAAAAGAAAGAACTGTGCTGCAATTTAACAAATATAAAGCCGATGTTGCCGCACTTAGAGAGAATTACAATGTGGCCTTGCAAAAACTTCCCGCCCAGAAAGAAATCCCAGGACTTTTTCACTCCGTTTCTCTAGCCGGCAAAGATGCGGGTATTGATTTTTTGTTGTTTGAGCCCAAAGTTGCGCCACCAAAAGTACCGGATAAAAAACAGGCCAAAGCAGGAGCGCCGCCACCCAAGCCGGCGGATCCCAAAGCTGCAGCCGGTGCCAAACCGGCGGATGGTAAAACCGCTCCTCCATCGGAACCAGAACCATTTTACGAAGAAATACCAGTTAATGTGACGGTCATCGGCACTTTCCAGAATATTGTTTATTTCTTTGATAAAGTAGCCAGACTGTCGCGTATTGTTAATATTTCCGATGTTACCATGGAGAGAAAAGAGATAAAAGGCAAAGGCTTCGTTGTCAATACAGCGTGCACAATAAAAACCTACATGTTTGTAGATAAAAAAGAACCTGCAAGTGAAAAGGCAAAATGAGAAAAATAACTCTTCTGATTACTTTAATATTTTTTGCCGGCTTTTTAAGCACCGAAAGCCTTTTTGCTGCTGAAGCTAAAAAAACAATGCCCGTCCTGCCGGCGAAAGTTGCTCCAGTAAAGCCGCAGGCACCCCAAATGCAACCCCAACTGCCACCACCGGCACCTGTGGCACCGCCTGTGGAAAGTACATACAGCTACAATCCTGCGGGCAAGCCTGATCCTTTCCGGCCTTTTGTGGACGATGAAATTGCCGCAAAAAAGAAAGCAGAAAAAAAGGGCGTAGGTTCAATTTATCCTCTGCAAAGAACGGAAGTGGAGAAATTTCGGCTAGTGGGAATTGCCGGTGACCAAAGCCGCCGGGTAGCTATTGTTGTCGATGATGGGACAAAAAAACATTATCCTTTAATTGTCGGAACGCATATTGGCGTCAATAAAGGGAAAGTCATTGAAATTTTGCCTGATCGCGTTATCGTTGAAGAATATAAAACAAAAAAGGCAAAAAGAATTATTATCAAACTTCATAAAACCCAAGATGAGGTAAAACCATGAAAAAATATTTCTCCAACATATTTGTTGCTCTTATAATAGCTTTATGGGTGTTTGTCTGTGTTCCGTTTACAGTAGCTCATGCCGCCGATCAAGGTAAGGCAAAGGCCGTAGTTGCGGAGACAGGGTATCTGGAAAATGTTTTATTGGAAAAATTGCCGGGTAAAGAAAGAATTGCGCTTGTTGTATCTCAACAGCCAACTGTTAGTATGGAAAGTCAAACCGATGGCAGCTTGCTTGTTAAATTGGAAGATATGTTTGTGCCGGAAAATTTGCGCCGTAGTTTTGGGGAAAATGCCTTAAGCAATATTGCCCGGGTAACACCGGTACAACAATCACGAGAGGGCAAACAATGGGCCTATTTAACTGTTAATATAAAAGAATCAGTTCCTTATGCTGTAAAACAGGAAGGTAAAATTATTTATATTGATTTTAATGTCTCTGCTTTACCGGAAAAGGAAACAACGGCCTCTCTAACGGCGAAGAAAAATGAAACTGCAAAAGCCAGTTCCGAAGCCGCTAAGAAAACAAACAGGTTAATGTCTATCGATGTTCAAAGTGCGGAAATAAAAGACGTCTTACGACTCCTAGCGGAAGAGGCTGGGGTTAATATAGTTCCCAGTGAAGATGTAAAAGGAAATGTTACCTTGACGATGAAGAATGTTCCTTGGGAGCAGGCCTTGGAGACGGTACTAGAGATAAACGGTTTAGCGAAGAAAACAAATGGTAACATCATCAGTGTCATGACCTTGGATAAAAAGAAAAAAGATGAAGCGGACAGAGCGACAGCCGATGCGGCTCAAACTAAGGCGGAAGACGAACGTAAGGCCAGAGATCAGAAACTTGCGGCAGACAAAGGTCTGTTAAAGCAGATTTTAATTGAAGCAAAAATTGTCGAAGCGACTGAGGACTTTGTCCGGAACCTTGGCGTACAATGGGGCTTTGGAAGTAAGCAAGCGGTTCAGGGAGGCGACTATGGGCTCGGTCTTACCGGTGGTTCCAATACTTTAGCTACAAGGACAAACGCGCAAGCTTATCCTGCCCAGATTACCTCCGGATTTACCACGCCAATACAAATGGCTGCAGTTAATTTCCCCGCTTCAACATTGACCACGGCCTCACCGACACTGGGAGTTGTCTTTGGTGGTGCGGCTGCTTTTCTCGAAGTTCAGCTGGCTGCCCTGGAATCGACAACATCGGGTAAGATTATTTCCGCCCCCAAAATAGTGACAATGGAAGGTATTAAAGCCACAATTAAACAAGGTGACGATGTTCCTTATGTAACTCCGGGAACCGGTACTACTCCTCCGACCGTTACTTTTAAAGAAGCCTTGTTGAAATTGGAAGTGACACCCAAAATTACCGATGAAGGGAAAATTTCGATGTCCATAAAAGCTTCCAATGACGTTCCCAATTATGCACTGGCAGCCACGCTTCAGGGGAATCCACCCATTCGCAAGAACGAAGTGGATTCCACGGTGGTAATTAAAGACGGCGATACAGTTGTAATCGGTGGTATATTAAAAACGCAGGATGATAAGATTGTCAGCGGTCTTCCCTGGCTCCAGAAGATTCCTGTTTTAGGCTGGTTGTTTAAATCCGACAGCACCAGCAAGCAAAAAAGACAGCTTTTGATTTTTGTCACCCCGAAGATATTGCAGGGTTCCGGTTTTACTGAGAGTGCGGAAAAAAACATAAATTAATGAAACTACCCTTATCTAAAATCATAGTTATTCCTCTTTTGTTCCTGATAGTGCAACTTGGCGCATGCACCAATACTCCCTGGCATCGAGAACAGGCCGAGATGTTTTTAAAAAAAGGAATATCCTATATTGAAATGGGGCAGTTCAATAATGCCGCCAAAGAATTGCTCGAAGCTGAAAAATATTCTCCTTATGATCATAAAATTCATTATTTCCTGGGAATGGCTTATCACGGCAAAGGAATGAGAGACAAGGCCGTCGCAGAATTTAAGGAAGCAATCTCTCTTCAGGAAGACTATTCCGAAGCTCATAATTACCTAGGTACACTATATTCGGATATGGAACTTTGGGATCAGGCCATAGAGGAATTTGATCGGGCCCTGGCCAATCCGATATATGATACACCGGCAATGGCGCTTTATAATGCCGGCTGGGCTTATTATTCTAAAAAAGATAACAAGACTGCGCTGATCAAATATCAGCAGGCTCTACAGCGAGAGCCGATGACTAACTTGCGGCCGCAAATTGAAAAAAATATCGGTCTTGTGTATCTTGATCAAAATAATATTTCCGAGGCTATCGGGCATTTGAAAAAAGCAGTGGAATTAAATTCTTCGCTTTATGATGCTTCATTTCTGCTGGGTGAATGCTATCTAAGAATTAGAGATACGGAAAATGCCAGAAAAGCATTCCAGGCAGTGATTAAGCTATCACCTCAGTCTTCTTATGGTCAAAAAGCTAAAAGCTATTTAGGAGCCGTTACGAAATAAAGCTGGATGCATGGAAAATAATCAAATCGATGAAGAACGTCTGGTTTTTGTTAGTCAGATGGAAACGTTTTTGCGAGATAAAAAGCTTTCGGAAGCGCTCAGCATGGCCGAAGAAAGGCTATCTCGATTGGCGTCGGATATTGATGCCCGGGCTTTTGCCAATCTTGTGCTGATTGCAATGGGCAGGATTGAAGAATCCCGCGATATTTTGCAAGAGTTAGAAAAAGATATTGCCAGATTAGCATTTGTTTATTTACGGGCTGCTGATACCTATAGGGAAAAGGGATGTAATCAGGATGCAGTTTTGTGCTATCAGAAATTTCTTTCCCTCAATCCTCTTGCGGAAAATTCCCCGGAAGTCGCCGAAAAAATTGCCCTGCTTAAAAACACAGAGCCTCTTGCCGATGAAGTTGATGAAGCAACTGCCACCGATAGTCCCGGGCCGGAATTTTATACTCTAACTTTGGCTGATCTCTATATCAAGCAGGGCCATTCGAAGATGGCCCTCGATATCCTTAAGGAAATAGTCAAAAGAGAGCCGACCAATGTACCAGTCCGGGTAAAACTCGATACAGTGAAAGCGGCCCTTGCTCTAAAATCATCTTCCGGCGACACTGTTGCATCAACAAATAATCTGATAAAAACTTTGTCCTCCTGGCTTTCAAACATTAACGGGTTAAAGAAGCATGCAATCTGATAATAATATATTGCCGGCAAGAAGATCCCTTCTGCGTCAGAAGTTTTCCGCTTGTAAAATTGACGGCCTGATATTTTTTAATATGAATAACATCCGTTATCTGTCTGGGTTTACCGGCAGTGATGGTGTTCTGATTATTGGTGAAAGTAGAACCTTATTGCTTGTTGATGGCCGCTATATAACACAGGCAAAATTAGAGGTAGCGGACGCAGAAATAGTTGAATACAAAGACAAGATTAAGGCAATTGTTCAGAATGTCCAACAATTAGCGCTGAAATATATTGGTTTTGAAGCAGGGTCAATTGTCGTGCAACTTTATAATCAATTGATCCGGGAATTGCCGGATCAAGTTTTAGTGCCAATGGGCAATGAGTTAAAATTGTTCCGGGCCTATAAGGACGAAGCAGAAATTGTCTTAATGAAAAAGGCGGCAGAAATTTCATCTGCGGCAATTTCCGCTTTGATCCCGGAAATTAAGGCCGGTTTTTCTGAAAAAGATATCGCCCTGCAACTGGAGATAATTGCTAGGCAGCGTGGTGCAGATCAACTTGCCTTTGAGACAATTGTAGCTTCCGGAGAAAATTCAGCTTTGCCTGATGCAGGGCCCACCGACAGGAAAATCAAGCGCGGAGATTTTATCGTTATTGATTTCGGTGTTAAATATAAGGGTTATTGTTCTGATGAAACTTGTACTTTTGTTTTTCAGGAGTTGACAGATGAACAAAAGAATGTTTATTCGCTAGTCAAAAAGGCTCATGATCAGGCAATCTCTGTCGTTCGAGCAGGCATTGCCGCCGCTGAAATTGACCGTTGTGCAAGAGATGTTTTTGGAGAAAATTATGAAAAGTATTTTTCCCACGGAACCGGTCATGGTGTCGGTTTAGAAGTTCATGAAGCTCCGCGCCTTGCTCCTGCTTCTTTAGATATTCTGGAAGCACAAATGGTCGTTACGGTTGAGCCGGGGCTTTATTTGCCGGGGCGCTGGGGTATCCGGATTGAGGATACAATTTTAGTGAAAAAAAATAGTTGCGAAAAGTTGACAAAAATGGATAAAGAACTCATCATTATCGAATAAAAGCAGAGGTTATCCTGTTATGAAAATATTTCCAGAAGATCTCCTTTACAGCCGTGAGCATATCTGGGTGCGGATTGACGGAGATATGGCTACCTTGGGGATTACGGATTATGCTCAGGAACGTTTGGGAGAAATCCTGTCGGTTGAATTTCCGGAAATTGATGTGTACGTTGAACGTGACGAAACATTTGGTTCTGTTGAATCTACCAAAGCTGTCATCGATTTAGTTTCTCCGGTCAGTGGAACTATTGTCAGCGTTAATGAAGATATTAACGATGACATTGGTATAATAAACAGTGACCCGCATGATATTGGCTGGCTTGTGGTAATTGAAATGGATGACTTGGGACAACTGGACGACTTGCTTGATTCAACAGGATACCAGGATTTTATAATGCAAGAGGAAGAGACGGACTGAGTCCCGTTATGGCCTGGAGGGTTTTAGACTTTCAACGGTATAATGCGTTTGAAAATATGGCTATTGACGAAGCCATTTTGCGCGAAACAATAAAAAATAAACAATCTCCCACGATCAGATTTTACGGATGGCAACCGGCGGCTGTCTCTATCGGTTATTTTCAGGATATAAAAAAAGAAGTTAATGTTGAAAAATGTCGTATGGCCGGGGTTGATATTGTCCGCAGGCCGAGCGGGGGGAAGGCCGTTTTTCATTGCGCGGAAATTACCTATTCCGTAATAGCCTGCAATACTGAAGAATTATTCCCCCCTGATATTTCAGGAACATATAAAGTAATAAGCAATTGTATCGCTCGCGGGTTGGCCTGTCTGGGAATAGAGGCGTCTCTGGCGGAAACCGGCCGCACTTTACAGGATAATGATTTTAGTGCATGTTGTTTTTCCATACCATCGAGAAATGAACTTCTTGTTTCCGGACGTAAAATTTGTGGGAGCGCTCAAATGAGATCCGGTAGTGGTTTCCTGCAGCATGGTTCAATATTGACAGGTTTTGATCCGGCTCAGACGGCATCATTTTTATTGCCAATACGGACTGATTTGCAATTGCAGCAGCTGAAAGATTCTGTTGCGGCAATTAATGAAGAGATTGCCCGGCCGATTGACTATCAGGAAATTTGTGCTGGTTTGAAAAAAGGTTTCACGGCGATGCTGGGCAGGGAACTCATGGAGGCAACATTGACATCAGCAGAAGAAGAACTGGTGAAAAAATTAATAACAAAATATGCAGATTTAAGATGGAACATGGGTAGGAATAAAGAACTTTTTAAAATTGGGAATTGAAAATAAATGAAACTGCAAGATTTGGTGAATAAGGAAATATTCAAGCAAAAAGGCTATTTGGCTCCGGAATTAGATGGTTATGTAAAGCTGGATGCCAACGAAAGCCCTTTTGGCTTTTCGCAACCTTTACAAAAGAAACTTCTGGAGGCGTTTAGTAAAGTTGAGCTAAATCGCTATCCCGAAGCCGGTGCTCTTGGGTTGCGAGAGAGATTTGCCCGCTATTATGGCGTGAATAAAGATATGATTATGCTGGGTAACGGATCTGACGAACTGATTCAAGTTATCTGTATGACTCTCAATGGCAAAATCAATGGAGTACTGGTTCCTGTTCCCACTTTTGTTATGTACAAAATTATCGGTATCAATACCGGCAATAAAGTTGTCGAAGTGCCTCTGGATGATAATTATGATCTGGATCTGGATGCCATGATGAGTAAAATTAAGCCTAATTCTCCGGCAATTGTTTATCTGGCTTATCCTAATAGCCCTACCGGTAATTGCTTTGATAGAGACAAAATAGAGGCAATTCTGAAAAAATCATCCGGAATCGTTGTGGTAGATGAGGCGTATGCCGGCTTCGCCGGGCAAACTTTGCTGCCGCTCTTAAAAAAATACGATAATTTGGTCATTTTAAAAACGCTTTCTAAGGTGGGTTTGGCGGCAATGCGGCTTGGTTTTTTGATCGGAAACGCTGATTTGATTGCTCAAATGGACAAGGTCAGATTACCTTATAATGTTAATGCGCTTTCCCAGGTTGCCGCTGGTTTTTTTCTTGATTATGCGAAAGAATTTGCAGGTATTGTCGCGGAAATTGTCAAGAGGCGCGAAGAACTTTATCGGGGATTGCAAAATATTGACGGAATTCGGCCTTTTCCATCCCGGGCAAATTTTATTTTTTTTAGTTGCGCTTTTGATTCAGATCGCATATACAAACGACTCGTAGAAAAAGGCATCATAGTTAAAAACTTAAATTCTACTCTATTGCCCGACTGCATTCGGGTTACGGTAGGAAATAGTAAAGAAAACACTGCTTTCTTAAAAGCGTTGAAAAGTGTGATTTCTTAAGCCGTTGTTCGACAGCAGCTGTAACATTGTAATAGCGTAACCGGCATAAGGGGCCGTAACGTAATAGTTGAAATATAAGGGGATTGCCATAACCTGAAGGCCACAAATACCAGCATGATGGTTACTTCATAACGGCCCCTAAGTAAGGAGCGTGATTAAGAACTAATTGAAAATCTTCAGGGTAGTTTACGGCAAGTGATTTGCACTGCGCCGTACTGCCCTTTTTTTGTTTGTGAAACTCCAATTTCTATAACGCAGTGTATAACCTATAGGTCACGAGTAAAAATTGGTAAGTTGAACAATCCCGCAAAGCGGAGGGTATTATACCTGTGGTTTCCAAAAATAATGATCATAAATTATAATAATTAGGAGGAATTACATTGGAAGTAAAAGTAATTGATAATGACGTAGAAAAAGCTCTAAAAATTTTGAAAAACAAACTCTCGAAAAGCGGCTTATTTAAAGAACTGAAAGTTCGCCGCGCTTATGAAAAACCATCTGTTAAGAAAAAGAGAAAAACAATTGAAGCGCGCCGCAGACTCGCTAAGGTACAAAGACGCCGTAGTAACTAAGCGTCATACAGCATCCGCCAATTATTTAGCATGCCTTTATTCCAGGGGGTATTTGCCGCATGGACGAAAAACAATATGTAGTTGATGCGCTTTCCATTGAAGAATCCTGGCGCATGTTTCGCATTATGGCGGAATTTGTTGATGCCTTTGAAACGCTGTCCAATATACATAATGCCGTTTCTATTTTTGGTTCTGCCCGGGTTAAGCCGGAAGACGAATATTATCGAAAAGCTGAAAATTTAGGTCTCCTTTTAGCCCAAAATGGATTTAATGTTATTACCGGTGGTGGCCCGGGAATTATGGAGGCGGCAAATAAGGGCGCAAGTGAAGGCGGCGGCAAATCGGTGGGGATGAATATCCGCCTGCCTTTTGAGCAAAAACCGAATCCCTATGCCAATGTTCATCTTGATTATAAATATTTTTTTATCCGCAAAGTAATGTTCGTTAAATATGCGGTAGCTTATGTCATTCTGCCGGGCGGATTTGGTACTATGGATGAATTATTTGAAGCTTGGACATTAATTCAAACCAGGAGAATTAAAAGTTTTCCGGTAGTACTTCTGGGCAGAGAGTATTGGCAGGGACTTTTGAATTGGCTGAGAAACACCATGCTGGCGGAGGGGAAAATTTCTCCGGCTGATCTCGATCTTCTACAGGTTTTTGATAATCCTGAAGAAGCCGTTAATCACATTAAAAAGTATGTTATAGTTTAATAGAATGACGATCTCCTAAAAGGCAGCAGGTTGTCTCACCCTCCCCTCAATCCCCTCCCGTCGAGGGAGGAGAGAAGAAAAGTCGGGTATTCCGTCAAGGTATGGGAAATTTACCCGCTTGATGTGAGAGAGTACCAAAATTTATGACTTTAGAAAAAGTTATTGCTGATTTGAAAAAAGGTGTTATCGCCCCTTGTTATCTTCTTTGCGGCGAAGAAGAATATTTAATTAATGAGACCCTCCAGCAAATTTTAGAATTAATTCTCCCCCCCCAAGACCGTGATTTTGGTCTGTTTTACCTTGACGGCGAAAATACTGATGTTGACAGCCTGATTGAATACATTTTAACCCCTTCCCTTTTAGGCGGCAGAAAAGTTGTGGTTGTTCGCAATACAACAATTTTTCATTCCAGTGAGAATCTGGCTGATCTGGTGCAAAAAATACGTAATAATATTGATGATAATCCATCCAAAGCCGCGAAATATTTTTTAACTTTTCTTAAACTGGCAGGATTTTCTCTGGAAGATTTACGCCAAAACGGTTGGCAGCGTATTTCCGACGGGCAGTGGAGCAAAGTTATTTCCGGGGATGCAGGCGATGACCGTGAAAAGTGGCTTCCCCGAATATTGGAAATTTGCTCAAATTTGGGTCTTGCTGAATTATCCGGGACAGATAAAATAGAACGATTGGAAAATATTTTCCAAAATGGCTTGCCCACTGGTAACTGCTTGATCTTCACTGCGGAAACCGTCGATAAAAGAAGAAAAATATACAAGATGATAGCCCAGCAGGGAATTGTCCTGAATTTTAGCACGGCTAAGGGAGAAACAGCACAAAAAGAAGTTCTCCAAAAGCAAATTCAAAAATTACTCGAGCGTTATAAAAAAAAGCTGTCGCCGGCAGCCTGGGTTAGTTTGGGGAAGAAAACAGGATTTGAATTGCGCCGATCAATTATGGAAATGGAAAAGCTGGTATTTTTTGTCGGTGATCGTCCGGTGATTGAGGAGGGGGATGTCGAGGAGGTAGTCGGCAAAACCAGAGAAGATTCGATTTTTGACTTAACAACAGCCTTAAGTGAAAAAAATCAACTGGCCGCACTCCATGCCCTGAAGGCTTTATTGGATCAAGGGTTGCACCACTTGATGATTCTCACAATGATCGTCAGAGAAATCCGTTTTTTGCTGCACGCAAAAATTTTAGTCAACTCCGGGAAATTGCCGAAATTCAGTAGCAGTATGGAATATGGCTGGTTTTCGAAGAATATTCATCCCGCATTGAGTGAGTTGACTGCTGCAAAAGAGCTGCCGAAAGATTTTCTGACGGGCAAGCATCCTTTTGTTATTTTTAATGCTCTGCGCAATTGCGGACGTTTCTCTTATCCGGTGCTGATAGGCTATCTCGATGACTTGCTCGAAATTGATCGCGGGTTCAAATCTTCGGCCAGAGATCCGCAGCTGTTACTGGAAAATTTCCTGATTAAAGCCTGCACTAAAGTTTCTTAATTTTTGTTTGGGCATGCCTGCGGGCACGCGGCAATCTTTTTGCCGGTCCCTTTTTGGAGGAATGATAATCGTTTTCATCATCAGCTTCTTTCCCTTCGCCAAAGTCGCTAATCGCTGATTCAGTAAGGGCTTTGTGCATCAGCATTTCAAATTCGCTGGACGAAAGTGCGGTTTTACCGTGCCTCGTTACATAAGAAGCAATTTCCCGATCCGAGGAAATTATTATTGTTTCTTCCGAACTGGCATCTGCTAATCTTTTAATCACCTCATCTGCTTTTTCGCCGCGGCATGAGTAAATGACGTTGATATTACCCTGCCGGTCACGTTCCTCACTGGCCGAGCCTGTCTCCCATCCGTCAAAAACGACGGTAATCTTATGTTCTTTTTTCCTTTTGTATTCAGCCAGCTTGTTAATTAGAGCCCGGCGGCCTGCTTCCAAGCTTTGTTTTTCGTGGTGGCGCAGGGAATCCGATTGGCGAATTAAATTGTAGCCATCAATTATTATATGCATGGGTAAACTTTGACATATGCTGTTTTGCTATGCAATTAAATTTTTGCAAATTCATTAATTTTGTCTTCAATTTTATTGATGTTTTTCTTGACTTCAATATGCTTAGTCTGTTAGTTTTCAGAAAATTTTTCAATACTGGATAAAAAAGTAAATTATTATTTATCCAATAAAAATAGACAGATGGAAGGGGAAGTAAAAATGGAAATTAAGAAAATTTGTGTGTTGGGTGCGGGCCTGATGGGAAATGGCATTGCCCAGGTTTCTGCGCAGGCAGGCTATGATGTAACATTGAGGGATATTGAGCAGAGGTTCATTGATGGCGGCATGAACAACATTAAAAAAAATCTGAGCCGCGATGTGGAAAAAGGGAAAATGACTCAAGATCAGGCGGGCGCGATTCTGGGACGTATTAAACCAACGCTGGATTTAAAAGAGGCTGCTGCCGGAGCAGATGTGGTTGTCGAAGTTGTTATTGAAGTGATGGATGTGAAGAAAAAGGTTTATGCCGAACTCGAAGAAATAGTCCCCCAGCATTGTTTATTTTTTACGAATACATCGGGGCTGAGCATCACCGAAATGGCTTCCGTAACCAAAAGGCCGGATCGTTTTATCGGGACTCATTTTTTCAATCCCGTCCCGGTTATGCGCCTGCTGGAGATAATTCGTGGTCATCAGACTTCTGATGAAACTCTCGAGATTGCCAAAGCCTGGGGCAAGAAAATCGGCAAAGAAGTAATTATAGTCAAAGAGGCTCCGGCGTTTGTTGTGAACAGAATTCTCTGCAATATGATCAATGAGGCCTTCTTCGTTCTGGATGAAGGCTTGGCGACTGCGGAAGATATTGATAAAGGCATGGTTCTGGGTTGCAACCATCCTATTGGGCCTCTGGCTCTGTCTGATCTGGTCGGCAACGATACTCTGCTGCGTGTTGTTGAGGGATTGCATCGGGAACTGGGTGATAAATACCGCCCCGCTCCTCTTTTGAGAAAACTTGTCCGTGCCGGTAACTTCGGACGCAAATCAGGCAAGGGTGTTTACGACTATAGTAAAAAATAAAATGCAGCTCACAAAAAACTTGTGCTGGTGTTTTCCGCCAGACAAAATAAGCTTAAAGGAGATGGGAGATGGATTTTAACTTAACTGAAGAACTGAAGATGTTGAAGGAAATGGCCTACAAATTTGCCGTGGCGGAAATAACGCCTATTTCCCAGGAATGCGATGAACAGGAAAAATACACACCGGAAATTAGAAAAAAAGCAGCGGAAAATGGTCTGGTCGGCGCCTGGATTCCGGAAGAGTATGGTGGGGCCGGTGCTGGTATTTTAGGCAACGCCATTATTACCGAAGAATTGTCCAAAGTGGATATGGGTATTGGCCTGAATATTACTGCCGCGTCCTTCGGATGTGAATCAATTTTTCAGTATGGTAGTGAAGAACAGAAAAAGACTTATCTGCCGACGGTATGCTCAGGTGAAAAAGTCAGTGCGGGTTCCTTTACTGAGCCCAATGCCGGAACAGATGTTGCCGGTTACAAGACGAGAGCTGTCAAGGATGGCAGTGACTATGTAGTCAATGGCAATAAAATGTTTATCACGAATGGTACCGTCTGCGATTTCATGGTTACGCAGTGCATTACCAATCCGGAAGAAAAAAAGCACAATAGCTTTAGTTTGATTATCATCCCGGCTGAGGCCAAAGGAGTGACGCGTAACAAACTTCATGGAAAAATGGGAATTCGTGCCAGTGATACTGCGGAAATTGCTCTGGAAGATGTGCGTGTTCCCCAAGCCAATCTTGTAGGAAAAGAAGGACATGGATTTCGCGAACTGATGCACTTTTTTGATACCACTCGAGTTATGGTTTCCGGCCAGGCGCTGGGTTTATCGGAGGCTTGCCTGGAAACAAGCATTAAATATGTCAAGGAAAGAACAGCCTTTGGCGCACCTCTGGGATCATATCAGCTTACCCAGATGAAGTTAACGGAAATGGCAATACGCATCGAAGCTCTGCGCGGTCTTGTTTACAAGGCTGCCTGGTTGATTGATCAGGGAACACCCGATTACACGCTGGCGGCAATGGCAAAATTCTACGGCGGACAGACAGCGGTGTTTTGCGCCAATTATGCAGTTGAACTGCACGGTGGTTACGGCTACATTGAAGAATACCCCGTGCAAAAATGGTATCGTGATGCGAAAATTCTGGAGCTTTATGAAGGAACGAAAGAAGCGGAAATAATGACCATTGGCCGGGCTTTGCAGGCGAAGTAGTTATAACAAATAATTTTCAGGCGGGGTCTGAGTTTCAGGATTGGCCCCGCCTTAATTTTTTATTGAAAAAAGGAGTGCTTATGAAAACGCGTATAACCGAACTGTTTGGCATCAAATATCCCATTATTTTATCCGGCATGAGTTGGATAAGTGTGCCGAAAATGGTGGCGGCGGTTTCCAATGCCGGAGGCCTGGGGATTCTCGCTACCGGTCCTTATACCCCTGCGCAAACACGTCAGGCAATAAGGGAAATACGCGATCTTACAGATAAGCCTTTTGGAGCGAATGCCACCCTTCTTATTCCGGCAGCCTTGAAAAATGCCGAAGTTTTATTAGAAGAAAAAGTGCCGGTGATAAATTTTGCTCTGGGGAAAGGTGACTGGATTGTCAAGGGTGCGCACGCTTACGGCGGGAAAGTTGTCGCGACTGTCGTTAATGCCCGCCATGCCAAAAGGGCGCAGGAATACGGAGTGGATGCAGTTATATCTACTGGATACGAAGCCGCGGCGCACGGTGAGTATGTAACCTCGCTCGTGCTGATTCCCTCTTTGGCGGACGCGGTGAATATTCCGATTATTGCCGCCGGCGGTTTTGCCGATGGCCGGGGACTGGCAGCAGCACTGGCTTTAGGTGCGGAAGGAATTGCCATGGGGACCCGTTTTATGACCACTAAAGAAAGTCCGCTGCATGACAACTATAAGCGGTTGTCCATCGAAAAAGACGTTACGGATACAATGTTCTCCACCCGTTTCGACGGGATATTATGCCGCGTTCTGAAAACATCTGCGGCTGAAAAAGCATTTAAAAAAGGGTTGGATCTGCCGGCGGCTTTTATCAATTCCCGGGATGTTGCCCGTCAGATGGAAATGCCCTATTTAAAATTATTTTTAGGTACACTGCTTTCCGGATGGAAAGGCGCACGGTCGATGGCCTTCTTGGCCAACGGCTTCAAAGCGTTCCAGCAGGCCACGGAAGATGGAAACACAAAAACAGGAATTCTTCCCGTAGGCCAGGCAACCGGCCTGATTTCCGACGAACCATCAGTTACCGAAGTCATAGAAAGAATTGTTGCCCAGGCAAAAGTGCAACAGCAGAAACTGCAAAATCAATTTTCGTAGAGGGGCGGGATTAAGCTCTTGATCGAAACAGATTTCAATAAAACCAAATCAGACTATGCGATTTATCAAAAAAAGCGCATATCTCATTGGAACAGCATCGCCGGAAGCATAGATAAATGGCAGGGGATCAGCAATTATTACCACAAGCGCTTGCATGATGTATTAAAATTTGTTGTTCCTTCCGGACAGCGGGTAATGGAGGTAGGCTGCGAACAGGGCGATTTGCTTGCCTCTCTTGCGCCTTCGTATGGTGTCGGTGTAGATTTTTCTCCACAGATGATAGAGCTTGCCAGGAACAGCCATCCTGATTTGCACTTTATACAAGCCGACGCGCAGGAAATTGATTTAAAAGAGCATTTTGATTTTATTATTCTATCTGATCTGGTTAATGATTTATGGGATGTGCAGACAGTATTGCAGAATATAAGGCCTCTTGCCACATCCGGCTCAAGGGTCATTATCACGACGTACAGCAGGTTATGGGAAGTACCATTCAGGATTATCCGCAAGTTGGGTCTGGCCAAACCATTGTTGCCCCAAAATTGGCTTACTGTGGAAGACGTAAGCGGTTTGCTCTCACTCGCTGATTTTGAAGTCATCAGGCACTGGGAGGAAATAGTCTGGCCGCTCCGTACACCACTGGTGGATTCCCTTTTAAATCGATTTATTGTCAAAATCTGGCCTTTCCGTTGGTTTGCATTAACTAACATCATCATAGCCCGGCCATGTTCGATGGTTGCAGCCGCAGCGCAAGTGCCTAAGGTATCTGTTATTATCCCCGCGCGCAATGAAGCCGGGAATATACAAAAAATATTTGCCGAAGTGCCGGAAATGGGGGGTGGTACGGAGTTAATCTTCGTTGAAGGCGGATCAACGGATAACACTTATGAAGTTATTGAAAAGGCAATGGCCGATAATCCCCAGCGTTTATCTAAACTTCTGCGCCAGACCGGCCAGGGGAAAGGCGATGCAGTTCGCCTGGGTTTCCAACATGCTACCGGCGATATTCTGATGATTCTGGATGCTGATCTTACAGTGCCGCCGGAAGACCTGCCCAGATTTTATGATGTTCTGGCCAGCGGTAAAGCCGAATTCGTCAACGGAGTGCGCTTAGTATATCCCATGGAAAAAGAAGCGATGCGCTTTTTTAACCTTCTGGGAAACAAGTTTTTCAGTTTGGCCTTTTCCTGGTTGCTGGGACAGCCGATTAAGGATACTTTATGCGGCACTAAGGTGCTTTGGAAAAAGGATTATGAAAGGATTGCTGCTAATAGATCGTATTTTGGCGACTTTGATCCTTTTGGCGATTTCGACCTTTTATTTGGCGCTGCCAAATTGAATCTCAAAATCAGTGAAGTTCCGATTCGTTACCGGGAACGCACTTACGGAACAACCAATATAAGCCGTTGGAAGCACGGTTGGCTGCTGCTGCGCATGGTCTGCTTTGCCGCGTTAAGAATAAAATTTATTTGAAGGAAATACCATAATTAAATCACTATTTGTACATCCCTTGATGCAAGGCATTAATATCGATTCACCGGAAATCGTTTATCTGAGGCGGCGTATAATTCAAGAAAAAAAATTTCTTCGCCGCATCTATGAAGAATGGTATCAAGCTTTGGTCAGTGCCATCCCTGATGGAAGCGGTTCTGTTCTGGAGATAGGTGCAGGTGCCGGGTTTTTTAAAAACTTCGCGCCGGGTGTTATCACATCGGAATGCTTTTATCTTTTGGATATCGATATTGTCCTTGATGCCGGACATTTACCATTTGCCGACGGATCACTCAAAGCAATCGTAATGACGGATGTGTTTCATCATCTGCCCAAGCCCCGGCTATTCCTGTGCGAGGCAGTACGGTGTCTTCGTCCCGGAGGCGTAGTGGTAATGGTGGAACCATGGGTGACATCATGGTCGCACTTTGTCTATTCTAGGTTTCATCATGAACCATTCCGGCCTGACTCCAGACAGTGGGAGTTTGCAAGTGAAGGTCCGCTTTCCGGGGCTAATGGAGCCCTGCCCTGGATTGTATTTTGCCGGGACAGAAAGCAGTTTGAAAATGAATTTCCTCAATTGCATATCGGCAGTATTGCGCCGATGATGCCGTTTCGCTATCTTTTGTCCGGCGGAGTATCGCTAATCAGTTTGCAGCCGGGCTGGACCTTCGGGGTTTGGCATTTTCTGGAGAGATTGCTTGCCCGTTGGATGGATAGTTGTGCTATGTTTTCGAAAATCGTATTAGTTAAAAAATGATTAAAAAGGGAAAAATGTACGGGGGAAGTGCTTAATGGAAAAGCAAGTCGGTCCAATAGGGCGGTTTCTGGGGCGGTATTCCGGGCATCTTTTTCATATCTGGCTAGAGGAGTATGTCGGGTGGATAACTCGCAATCTTCCTTCCATGGAGGGCATGCTTGTCCGTTACGGTTTCTATAAACTTCTTTTCAAAAAAATTAAATCTTTGGCTCTCATCTATCCAGGTGTTTATTTTACACATACTTACGGCATTGAGGCAGGACATAATTTCTCCGTCAACTCCGGAGCGATCATCGACGGCCGGGGTGGAATTACAATCGGTGATGGCGTCATGATTGGCCCCCATACCGCGATATATTCTTCAGGGCACAATTTTAATCAATTGGATCGCCCGATGACAAGTTTGGATCATATTATGGCCCCTGTTGTTATAAACGACGATGTGTGGATCGGTGCCCATGTTTGTATTCCGGGTGGTATTACAATTGGCCGTGGGGCAATTGTTGCAGCCGGTGCCGTTGTCGTGAAAGATGTCGAGGATTACACCATTGTTTCCGGTGTGCCGGCGCAGATCATCGGCAAACGTGGTTAGATTTTCCAAAGGCAAAGGTGTTCAATGTAGTTACCAGTTTTCCCCCAAAAGCTGTTTTGTAGCTGATTGTTCCCGTTATAAATATAGAAGTAACAAAATTTTTATCGCTGTTAAGTTTTATTGGACCCTTTCAAAGAATGAATAATAAATACAAGCATTTAATTATAGCTTTCTTAATAGTAGCTTCTTTCATCGCCTTTGGCAGGACTCTGGGTAATGACTTTGTAAATTTTGACGATAATAGATTAATCACGGAAAACATTTATGTTCAATCAGGCATTACAGCCGAGAGTATTCAATGGGCATTTACCAATTCCCGGCTGGAGTACTGGCATCCCCTGACCTGGCTTTCCATCATGCTGGAATGGCGGATGTTTGGAGTAAATGCTTCTGGTTATCACCTCGTCAGCCTGCTTTTGCATATTGGCGCTGTTCTCTTTTTATTCCTTTTTTTGAACAAAACCACGAAACGTCTTTGGCCTTCCGCCTTTGTGGCGGCACTTTTTGCCCTTCATCCCTTGCGGGTGGAATCAGTCGCCTGGGCCGCTGAGCATAAGGATGTTTTGAGCATGTTTTTCGGTATGGGCTCGCTCTATGCATATGCTTATTATGTTGAAAAACCTCAAGTTGCTAAATATTGTCTTTGTCTGCTGTTGTTTGCTTTGAGCCTCATGTCCAAACCCACCTTGGTTACACTGCCTTGTGTTCTGCTTTTGCTTGATTATTGGCCTCTGGCCCGCTGGCAAAAACAGCTAACTCCAGTGAATACTCCAGCAGTCGCTGATCAAAAAACCGGCAGGAGAAAAAGTAAGCAGAGTAAAACCACCTCTTCCCTGGAGAAAAAGATAGCTATTCCGGTCAAAAGTAACTCCCCATTGATCGGCAACATTTTATGGGAAAAGGCGCCATTCTTCCTTCTGTCAATAGTTTTGGGTATTATGCTGATTGGGCAATTACGCGCCGATAATCATATGGCTTCGCTGCAAGCAGTTCCTTTTGCCGATCGCATAATGAACGCTCTTGTATCTTACGCATCTTATCTTGGTAAAACATTCTGGCCGGTTGATCTGGCGGTTTTTTATCCTTATGAGCATTCTTTTTCATTGTGGCAGGTTTTAGGAGCTGCTTCTGTGCTATTGGCAATAAGTGCTGCTGTTGTTTATCTGGCCAAGAAAATCCCTTTTTTAGCTATTGGCTGGCTTTGGTATTTAGGTACTTTGTTTCCTGTTATTGGATTGATGCAAGCCGGTGATCAGGCTATGGCTGACCGTTACACTTATCTTCCATCAATCGGCATTGCCATCATGCTGGTTTGGGGGACTGATTACTTATTGCCTAGAGAAAAACTGCGTAAAATTATTTTAATTCCGACAGCAGCAATTGTGCTGACTGTTTTAATGGTGCTAACCTGGCAACAGTGTGGCTACTGGAAAAACAGCATTACTCTGTTTAATCATGCTCTGATAGCTACAAAAAATAACTACCTTGCCCATTACTGTTTAGCCGATGCCCTTTCAAAGCAAGGCAATTCGGAAGAAGCAATTGCCCATTATCAAAAGGCAATTAATATTTATCCCGAGCACGATAACGCTCATTTCGATCTGGGAAAAGTATTGGCTGATCAAGGGAAAAACGAGGAGGCTGTTGTTCATTATCTTGCTGCTATTAAAATTGATCCCAATAAAGGTGATACCTATTATAACCTAGCCATTACCCTTGAGAAGCAGGGAAAGATTGAAGAGGCAATTACAAATTACCGCAAGTCTTTAAGTATTAATCCTGATTATTTGAGTGCGCACATTAATCTGGGTACATGTTTAGGAAAACAGCTTAAGCATGATGAAGCATTATATCATTTCCGTCAGGCGTTACGAATAGACCAAAACGATCCCGGAATTTATATGAGTTTGGGTGTGGCTTTGGCTAATACAGGTAAAATTGAAGAAGCTATCGAATATCTGCGTCGGGCTGTTTACCTCAAGCCTGACTATGAAGAAGCGCGCCAGATATTACGGGTAGCTTTGGCGATTAAGCAAAAGCGTTAGCTATCTTTTATTGTTGCAGTGGTGAAGATGAATAATAAATACAAGCATTTAATTATAGCTTTCTTAATAGTAGCTTCTTTCATCGCCTTTGGCAGGACTCTGGGTAATGACTTTGTAAATTTTGACGATAATAGATTAATCACGGAAAACATTTATGTTCAATCAGGCATTACAGCCGAGAGTATTCAATGGGCATTTACCAATTCCCGGCTGGAGTACTGGCATCCCCTGACCTGGCTTTCCATCATGCTGGAATGGCGGATGTTTGGAGTAAATGCTTCTGGTTATCACCTCGTCAGCCTGCTTTTGCATATTGGCGCTGTTCTCTTTTTATTCCTTTTTTTGAACAAAACCACGAAACGTCTTTGGCCTTCCGCCTTTGTGGCGGCACTTTTTGCCCTTCATCCCTTGCGGGTGGAATCAGTCGCCTGGGCCGCTGAGCATAAGGATGTTTTGAGCATGTTTTTCGGTATGGGCTCGCTCTATGCATATGCTTATTATGTTGAAAAACCTCAAGTTGCTAAATATTGTCTTTGTCTGCTGTTGTTTGCTTTGAGCCTCATGTCCAAACCCACCTTGGTTACACTGCCTTGTGTTCTGCTTTTGCTTGATTATTGGCCTCTGGCCCGCTGGCAAAAACAGCTAACTCCAGTGAATACTCCAGCAGTCGCTGATCAAAAAACCGGCAGGAGAAAAAGTAAGCAGAGTAAAACCACCTCTTCCCTGGAGAAAAAGATAGCTATTCCGGTCAAAAGTAACTCCCCATTGATCGGCAACATTTTATGGGAAAAGGCGCCATTCTTCCTTCTGTCAATAGTTTTGGGTATTATGCTGATTGGGCAATTACGCGCCGATAATCATATGGCTTCGCTGCAAGCAGTTCCTTTTGCCGATCGCATAATGAACGCTCTTGTATCTTACGCATCTTATCTTGGTAAAACATTCTGGCCGGTTGATCTGGCGGTTTTTTATCCTTATGAGCATTCTTTTTCATTGTGGCAGGTTTTAGGAGCTGCTTCTGTGCTATTGGCAATAAGTGCTGCTGTTGTTTATCTGGCCAAGAAAATCCCTTTTTTAGCTATTGGCTGGCTTTGGTATTTAGGTACTTTGTTTCCTGTTATTGGATTGATGCAAGCCGGTGATCAGGCTATGGCTGACCGTTACACTTATCTTCCATCAATCGGCATTGCCATCATGCTGGTTTGGGGGACTGATTACTTATTGCCTAGAGAAAAACTGCGTAAAATTATTTTAATTCCGACAGCAGCAATTGTGCTGACTGTTTTAATGGTGCTAACCTGGCAACAGTGTGGCTACTGGAAAAACAGCATTACTCTGTTTAATCATGCTCTGATAGCTACAAAAAATAACTATCGGGCGCACGATAGTTTGGGTGTTGCGCTGGATGCCGAAGGAAAACACGAAGAAGCAATTAACAATTATAAAAATGCTATAAAAATTAAGCCTGCTTATTCCCACGCTTATTATAACTTAGCCAGTGCATATTTAGATCAAAAAAACATGGAAGAAGCGGAGAAATATTTTATCGAAACAATACGCGTTAATCCTAATTTTGCTAATGCACACAATAAGTTAGGGATTATTTTGGAAATGCACTATAAAAAATATGATGAGGCAATTTATCACTACCGGCAGGAGCTTAAAATACAACCAGATTATTTTGGTGCGCATTACAATATTGGCATTGCGCTGATCCAAAAAGGCGAGCGGGAAGAAGCTATAAAACATTTTCGAACGGCTGTTTACCTCAAGCCCGATTCCGAAGAAGCGCGACAATTACTTCGAATGATACTGAATGAAGAGAAAAATAAAACTAAACAATAGAGGCCTTCAGTTCGGAAATTGTTTTGACGTAATCCGACGTGCTGAAGACAGAATTTCCGGCCACCAATACCTGGGCCCCGGCCTGGGCAATGCTATTTATGTTTTGTAAATTAACTCCACCATCCACTTCCAATAAAGGTTTATTGGGTAAGGCGCTCAATAATTGGCTGGCCCGGGCAATTTTCGGCAAGGTGCTTTTAATAAATTGCTGACCGCCAAAGCCGGGGTTTACGGTCATGATCAACAAAAGATCAATGTCGGGCAGGATGTCTTCTATCTGGTTCAGCGGGGTTGCCGGATTCAACGATACACCCGCTTTCTTGCCATTTTTTTTTATCAGATCAATCGTGCGATGGAGATGATTGGCCGCTTCCACATGGACGGTGATGATGTCGGCACCGGCTTCTGCAAAGGATTCGATGTAGTCTTCGGGGTTCTCAATCATCAAGTGTACATCAAAAGGGAGTTTGGTCGTTTTTCTCAACGCTGCTATGATTGCCGGTCCCAGAGTAATATTGGGGACAAAATGTCCGTCCATTACATCAATGTGAATCCAGTCGGCTCCGGCTTTTTCCACCGCGATAATTTCTTCGGCGAACCTGCTGCCGTCAGCTGAGAGGATAGAAGGGGCAATTAGTGCCATTGAAATTTTACTCCTTTGAGAGCTGAACTATACTAAAGTCGCCTCGTTGTCAATCTGAATAAGGCTGAGGACAAGAGGAAAAAGGTGAAAGGTTCAAGCGAAGCCTTCGTCGGATCCAAGGCAAATTACCAACAAAGGGTCCAACAAATAGCTTTCGCCGCGTGGGTCACGCGGCCTACAGCACAGATTTATGTTTAGTTGTAGGCCGGGTCACCTGACCCGGCGTGGAATGTCGGCCAAACGCTGTTTTATCTTTTGAATGCAACTTGGTATCAGGAAGCAAAGCTTGCACATAGAAGATAAAAAGCGGGTAGAAAAGGATTCAGCCTTCTTCAATTCTTTTTCTTGACCATATGTCTATATATGTATATACTTTTTCCGGAGGTGTGACTATGTTTACCAAAGTTCAAAGTTGGGGCGGGAGTCAAGGAATCAGGCTACCCAAAAAATTAATTGATATGGTGGGTATTCAGGTTAACGAATCGGTGGAACTAATTGCTGATAGAAATAGAATTATCATTCAAAAACCTAAAAAATATGATTTGGAAACATTATTTTCCGGCTATACCGGTGAAAAACCGGAAGAGTTTTGGGATGGTCCCAAAGGACGTGAGGAGTGGTAATGTACATTCCCCAGCAAGGTGACGTTATTTGGATTGACTTTAATCCGCAAAAAGGTCACGAGCAAGCTGGTCATCGACCGGCATTAGTAGTCAGTAAAGATGACTTTAATCGCTTAACCGGTTTCGCTATAGTTTGTCCAATTACGTCTCAAAAAAAAGATTATCCGCTGCATATGGAGTTGATAGGATGTAAAAAAGTTGCCGGTTGTGTAATGTTGGAACAAATAAAAGCCTTGGACTATTCTTCTCGCAATGCAAAGTTCGCTGATCGAGTTGCCGATAAATATTTAAGCGATATCTTAGAACACCTTAATTCTTTTTTTTAGGAGTAAGGCACAAAGTAGAGAAATATAAATGTATATTTTATATAATTCAATTTTGTTTGCGGCCAGTTTTGTTATCTTGCCTTATTTTTTATTTAAAATAGCTTTTACCGGTAAATACCGCAAAAGTTTTATTCCCAAACTTGGCGGCAGGCAGGCGCAAATATTGGTAAAATTAAAAAATACGCCGCATGTCTGGATACATGCAGTATCTGTAGGTGAAGTAACCGCCGCCGCGCCCATTGTAGCTTCGTTAAAGCAGATGCGGCCGGATGTAGAGATAATTTTTTCCACTAGTACGGAAACAGGGCAGGAAATGGCGCAGCGTTTAGTAAAAGACGTTGCTGCCTTCATTTACTTTCCTCTGGACATTCCTTGTGTGGTGCGCAAAATGATTGGCCTCGTGAAGCCGGACGTTTTTGTAATGATCGAAACTGAGCTCTGGCCTAATTTTCTCAAGACCTGTTATGAACGCAATATTAAAGCACTGATGGTTAACGGCAGGATTTCACCGCGCTCTTACGGCAAATATAAATTGACGAGATTTTTCTGGCGGAGAATTCTGCATTATCTGTCGGCCGCCGCGATGATTTCTGCTGTTGATGCAGAGCGGGTAAAGGAGATCGGGATCGATTACGGGAAAATTAAAATAATGGGAAATTCCAAATATGATGCCCTGGCAGCGCTGGCTTCTCCGGAATTGCACAAGGAAGTTGCCGCTTTGCTTAGAGCAAGGGAAAACGAAAGATTTTTTGTCGCCGGCAGCACTCATTCGGGAGAAGAAGATGTCATTATTAATGTTTATCAGGAACTTATAAAAAAATATCCTGATTTTAAATTAATTCTCATTCCGCGGCACATTGAGAGGACCAAAGATGTTTTAGAGCTTTTACATAAATACGCTCTGGACGATGTCATTAAGGTTAGCGCGATGAAGGGTGGTCAGAATCGTCAGGGTGAGCGCATTATTATTGTTGATGTTATCGGCGAACTCTTCAAAGTATATTCTTTGGCAGAGGTTGTTTATTGCGGGGGAAGCCTGGTGCCGAAAGGCGGCCAGAACATTTTGGAGGCAGCAGCCTGGGGCAAAGTAATTTTCTACGGTCCGTCGATGGAAGATTTTACTGACGAAAAGACCTTGCTGGAAAATGTTGATGCCGGAGTAACGATTCGCAATGCCGCAGAGTTGCTGCAGGGTATTGTTAGTGCGCTGGAAAATCCCGAAGAACTGGAGCGAAGAGGCGCCCAAGGTAAGGCCATTGTTGCCGCCAATATGGGTGCCGCCGCCCGCTATGCGGAGTTGATAAACAGGCATTTAGGCTGAAGGTTCATCCTAACAGTCTTCGGCCTTCAGCCCTCAGCCGCTTTTAGCTCTCAGCCTTTTTTAAGTATTCATTCCACTTGTTATCGATAAATTTCTGCATACTGTGCAGTTGTTCTTCGCTAATTTTTTTAAAGCGATCCTGTCGTTCGATATAATTTATTAAAGGCAGGCGATTACCTTTTTCCGCCAGTGACTTACTGCGGCCGGTAAAACGGAATTTTCCATTTTCCATTTCGAAGAGAACAAAGACACCGGTTTCGATAGCCAATCGCGCTATTTTTACCGTGTCGCGCGGTGGAAAACCCCAGCCCGGCGGACAGGGAACATGAATTTGCATATAACGTGTTCCCTTAATGCGTTTGGCTTTGACGAATTTATCGTAGAGGTCAATAGGATATGCAGGCGTTGTGGTGGCAATATAAGCAATATCGTGAGCTTCCATAATTTTCAGCATATCTTTTTTGTTTTGTTCTTTGGTCAGGATCGGTGTTGTTGTTGTGATTGCCCCCATCGGGGTAGCACTCGAACGCTGGGTTCCCGTGTTCATATAGCCTTCGTTATCATAGCAGACAAAAATAAAATCGGTCCCTCTTTCCGCTGCTCCGCTCAACGCCTGGATGCCGATGTCATACGTCCCGCCGTCACCGGCAAAGGCCACAACTGTAGTATCCGCTCTGCCGGTGGCGGCAAGTCCGGCGACGAGGCCGGCGGCAGAGGCTGCCGTGCTGGCAAAAGTGCAGTTAAGGCACGGAATAGTTACGGATGTTGTCGGATATAAACCATGCAGAACAGTGAGGCAACTGGCTGGAATCGTCAAAATAGTATTTTCGCGCAACGCTTTGAGAGCATAGCGATAAGCCAGGGAGAGACCACAACCCTGGCAGGATCTATTTCCCGGCAGCATATATTCTTCTTTATTAACTTTAAACAAATTTTCCGGCATGACTCATTTCCTTTTACCCCGTTAGAAATTTTTCTAACGCTTTTCGAATGTTTAATGGTTCCAAGATGTCGGCATAATACAGACATCTGCAATTCCGAAACTCCCGTTATTTCTAACGGGGTTTATTTACGGCAGTTTATCCAGATGGTTTTATTTTGTGCATTTTGACTATTCATTTCGTTAAGTGATGTCTGGACTGCTTCGAATATTTCCCGCGCTTTTACATCACGTCCGCCCAATCCGGCGATGAAATTATGCAGTGGTGGATTAATGCCGGTTCCGTAAAGCGCCGCTTTAATGTCTGAGCAAAGCGCGCCTTCATAGCCATAACTGATATCTTTTTCCAGAACAATAATAGCGTGGGCATTTTTCAAAGCCTGCTGGATCGCAGTACGGGGGAACGGGCGGAAAACACGCACTCCGACAACACCGGCTTTGATGCCTGCGAGTCGCAATTCGTCAACAGCAACGGTGGCTTCTGTAGCAATGGATCCCATACCGGTTAAAATTACCTCCGCATCATCGGTTTTGTAGTGCCACAACATTCCACTGTAATCGCGGCCGGTAAGTTTTGAATATTTCATTCCGGTAGAGACAATAACATCTCTTGCTTTTTCCAGAGCTTCCTGCAGTTTATAACGTATTTCCATATAGCCGTCGCAAAGAATTCCCGCCGAATTTTTCCGCATTCCCGGGAAAATAACAGGGTTGATATTGCGCGGATTATCGGCCGAAAGAATCGTATGCGGTTTGTAGGCTGGCAGAAAAGAATTTACCTGCTCGGCATCAGGCAGACAAACGGGCATCATTGTATGGGAAAGAACAAAGCCGTCATAGCAAACCATAACGGGTGCATAAACTTCTTCGGCAATACGATAAGCCTGAATAACCGTGTCAATGATCTCCTGATTGTCGCGGCAATAAAGTTGAATCCAACCGGTATCACGCTGAGAAATAGAATCCTGCTGATCATTAAATATTGACCACGGAGCTCCAACGCCGCGATTCACACAGCACATGACGATGGGCAGACGCGATCCCGCCGCCCAGTGCAGTTGCTCATGCATGTAAAGCAAACCATGCGAGCTGGTGGAAGTGAATACTCTGGCACCTACAGTAGAGGCCGAAATGCAAACCGTCATGGCGGAATGTTCGCTTTCCACCCGGACATATTCGGCCTTTAACTGGCCGCTTTCGATGAATTGCGACAGTGTTTCCGTAACAGAAGTTTGCGGTGTTATCGGATAAGCAGAGACTACCTGAACCTGGCACAGTTTCACCGCTGTAGCTGCGGCCGTGTTGCCGGTCATTGTTTGCACTTCAGCCATTGTCGTCCCCCTCGTTTACCATGGTGATTGCTTTGGCCGGACATTCTTCCGCGCAAATCCCGCAACCTTTGCAGTAGTCCATATCGATTTCCACCGGAATGCCTGTTTTGATTACTCCTTCGGGACAATACAACCAGCACAAATAGCAGGCCGGCTTGTTTTTTACGGAAGGGATGCATTTGCCGTGATCGATAACCGGTTTCATGTCGCGCCAGTCGCCGGTAAATCCTGCTTCACCTATTGCCGGTGTACTCATGGCGGAAATATTCTTGTCTTTCTTTTCCATATAGTCAGTCCTTTAGGTTGCTAGACCGAAAGCAAGGATGTCATACCGGCGAAAGCCGGTATCCAGAACTTGCCGATAATACTGGATTCCGTGTCGCGCTTCGCTGGAATAGCATCCGGCGCATGCAGGACGGAATGACAGAAAAAGTAATTCTTCAGCCTATTTTCTTAATTATCGTTTCTTCATAAGCCATGTTTAAGGCCATACTGTTTGCCGCAACTACTTGCGGCGGCAATTTCTTTTTTAATCCTTTTTCAATATATTCGAGGGAAACTATGTCTGATGCCCGGGCAAATGCGCCCAACAATGGTGTATTGACAACCGGCGCCGCTTCTTTCAGCAGGTGAAATTTCAGGGCGACTTTCACTGCATCAACGACTGCAATCTTTAATCCAGCTCTCAGGTGAAAATTCTCCGGCTGTAAATCTGAATTAATAATAATTAAGCCGCCGTCTTTGAGTGAACCTTGAATATCAACAACTTTCAACAAGGAGGGATCGAGAACAACGGCAATATCAGCAAATTCAATCTGCGCAAAAGTTCTCAGCGGTGCATCCGAAATTCTCGTCGATGCTGTGAGTGGTGCGCCGCGCCGTTCCGGGCCGAAAGTCGGAGCGGATGTTACGCCCTTATAACCTTGCAGGTATGCAGCCTCTGCGAGAATTTGTGCTGCAACGACCACCCCTTGACCACCTCTGCCGTGCCAAATGATTTCATGCATAAAAGTTTCCTAGCCCCGATAAACGGGATAAGTGCGTTTCTAACTTACTAAAGTAAAAAGGCCATGGTTTTTCTGCCCATGGCCTTTAGGATTTTGTTTTTTATCGGTTTTTCCTAAAAACGACGGGCGATGGAAAGTGATAGCACCAGAAGGAGAAGGCACAACAGGAGTTCAAACAGAATTGCTATGTTTCTCTTATATTCGCCGGTCATCTCTCAAAATCCTCAATTAATTTTAAAGAAAACTAAAATAAATCAGTCCAATTGTCAATAAATAATTTAGGCTGCCGGTCTTCAGCCCTCAGCCTTCCGCATTAACGGTCTTGTATAAAGTCCCAAATGACGTCGTTCCGGCGCATGAGACTGTGTCGCAATGTCTTTGCGAGCGAATATGATGAGCGAAGCAATCTCTTAAGCCATTGATAATATTTAGATTGCCACACGCACTGTCGTGC
>CAZYIE010000004.1:123134-123702 GCA_964646755.1 uncultured Smithella sp. | reverse complement strand
GTCCGAACGAGGCCGTCTCTCTCCATTGAAAGCGAAGAAGCTCTCTATTCCGATCTCGTTAAATGGATCAAAGGAGTTTCGAAACTCCCCCTTAAAATAACTGAAAAGGGAATTTTATAATGAAAACATATGCTTTTTTGACCAGCGTAATTAAGCAGTAATATTTTACCAAAGGAAGGCACAAATAATGGGAACAAGACCAAAATGGTATCTCGCTGTATTGGCTAAAGTCTGGAAGATCCTTTATATCAAGCCTTCAGTACCAATTTTAGGCAAGGCTATTTACAAAGGTCGAGTAAAGGGAACGACCGCGGCAACACTAAACATTTCCTATATACCAATCAATGTGGAAGTGGGCGTCGAAAGCATACCCTTACCGGTGATCATACTGGAGAGCATTATCCGCAATTCGGAACACCGCGTTATTACTCACCGATGTACATGCCGGGATGCCTGGAAGTGCAGGAATTTCGATTTGCATATCGGATGCATGCATATCGGCGCCGCAACAGCCGAAGAGGATATCACCGTGGCACACCATGCATCTATTGAAGAAGCGATAGCGCAT
>CAZYIE010000004.1:113006-123124 GCA_964646755.1 uncultured Smithella sp. | reverse complement strand
GCGGGCAGCGCGAAGCCGTCGCCAGTGCCGCGAGGGTGGCCAATCCGGGCTGTTATGCCACCGGCGCCATTGCGCTGATCCGTCCGCTGGTGGATGCCGGCCTGATTCCTTTCATCGGACATGTAGCCGCCGATAATACAATCTGGAATGTATCTAAAAACAGACCTTTCCTGACTGTTTGTTTCTGCTGTCCCTGTTGCTGCACACAATTTGACTACTATCGATACCTTCCTCCCGAAGCTAAAGATACTATCCATCGTCTCCAGGGGGTAACTCTCAGCATTGATGAAAATAAGTGCATTGGATGCGGTAAATGCACCCAGGTGTGCCTGACGGGCGCTGCGGTTTTGCGTGAAGGGAAATCTCATATCGATGAGCAAGTATGCAAGACGTGTGGTGTATGCGCACAAGCATGTCCAGGGAAGGCAATTACAGTCAGGGTGGAAAATGTGGAGAACACGATCAACGCGCTCCTGGGCAGGATTGATCAAGAAGTTGGTGGATTACCGGTTAAGTCTTATTTTTCTCATTGAAAAAGCTTATAATTTTATTGTCAGTATTCATCATACAATGTCCAATGTTCAAATGGGCGCATTTTGTCATCAGACGAAAGCGGCGCAATTTCTCTGATGAATCGTGATGGTGACAGTGTCAGTGCACCGGAAGAACGATTGTAATCAATTACCGGAAAACTCAAATAGAGTTGATCTTTCGCCCGAGTTACGGCCACATAAAAAAGCCTTCTTTCTTCTTCTTCGCCGCCCGGTTCTTTCAATGCACGTTGCAACGGAATCATACCATCGGCGCACCAGATTAAAAAAACATAGGCCCATTCCAACCCTTTGGCCTGATGGATTGTACTTAAGATAATTTTATCTTCTTGTTGATTTTCTTCATGTTCTTCTTCTTTGGTCATATTGGTCAGCAGGGCTAATTCATTTAAGAAATCTTCCATCCGGGGGAATTTAGCGGAAAAATTGCCCAACTGAAGCAAATCATCTTCCCGCGACGAGGCATCGGAATAATTATCCTGCAGATAAAGGCGATAACCGGTTCTGTTTAACAATACTTCGATTATTTTTTCCGGAATCCGCTCGAGTGGCGGCAGGTCCAGCAGAGCCTGAATTGTATTGCGGCAATCCTCAATACCTGGTTTTGCCTGCTTGGGTGTTATTTTCAGAAACTCATCGCTGAAAATTGCCTCCAGCGGATTTTCTTGCCGGCCTAAATATTTCCAGAGTTTTTCTATAGTGACCTTGCCGACTTTAGGATACATGATCAAAAGACGCCGCCAGGCCAGCTCATCTTGCGGATTCACAATAATCCGCATATAGGAAGTGACATCTTTGATATGGGCCTGTTCAAAAAAACGGATACCGGAACGAATATCAAAAGGAATATTTCGCCGGACGAATTCCATCTGCAATTCCATGGAATGATAATGGGCCCGGTAAAGGACAGCAATTTCTTTTAACGGTATTCCGCTGCGGCTCAGTTCGGTAATTCTCTGGGCAACAAAATCAGCCTGCTTGAGCACATTTTGCGCCGACACCATAACAGGCCTCATCCCGCTTTGACGGACAGCCCTCAATTCTTTAGGAAACTGCTTTTCATTGTTGGTGATACTTAAATTTGCCAGGTGCAATATCTGCGGTGTACTGCGGTAGTTTGTTTCCAGTTTAAATATTTTGCATTCCGGATAACGATTGGGGAAATTGATGATATTGCTGAAATTGGCGCCGCGAAAAGAATAGATACTTTGCGAATCATCACCCACAACCATCAGGTTTTTATGAGCTGATGCCAGCATATCCACAATATCGGCCTGAATAATATTCGTATCCTGGTATTCATCAACCAGGACATGCTCAAATCTGCTGGAGAGCGAATTTAACAAATCCGGATTATCCGTGAGCAATGTACGGCAATTACAGAGCAGATCATCGAAATCCATTACCGAAAGATCCTTCTTCTTTTGTACATAAAGGCAGGCAATTTGATTGATTTCATTAATCAGATGCAGAAAGAATGGGTATCTCGTTTGTAACAAATCTTCCAATGTGCTTTGTGTGTTCAGAGCTAAACCGATAATTTCCGAAATTACGTTACTCCGGGGGAATTTGGATAATTTCGGATCAATTTTCAACTCGGCCATACAGGTGGAAATGAGCTGTCGGGAATCTTCGCTGTCCACAATCGTAAAGTTGCTCTTATAACCGAGGCGAAAGGCGTGGCTCCTTAAAAGAATATGCGCGATATGATGAAATGTGCCGCCAAGAATTTTTCCGGTATAGGAATTCAGAATACTTTCCACCCGGTTAAGCATGGAGTATGCGGCCTTATTGGTAAATGTCGCCAGCAAAATACGATCCGGTGAAACGCCGTTTTCCAGTAAACGGGCAACGCGATAGGTTAAAGTGCGGGTTTTACCACTTCCTGCTCCGGCCAGAACAAGAAGTGGCCCGCCTGCTTCCATTACAACTCTATACTGCTCGGAGTTAAGTTCTTTTTCATAATCAATCATTAAATATTAAGCTTTAAGCGCCTTCTTAATTTCTTCAACGGTATCTTTCGAGCTCAGAGAGAGGAAATTCCTGAGCAAGCCCTCTTTTTCATAAAAACCAATCAGCGGAGCAGTCTTGTTATTATACGTCTCTAATCTGTTGGTAATTGCTTCTTCCGTTTCATCGGCTCGCTGAATAACCGGGCTGCCGCATTTTTTGCATTTGCCGCCTTCGGCCGGGGGATTACTTTTAATATTGTAAATTTCCTGACAGGAAGAATTGGAGCAGGTTCTTCTTGTCGTAAGACGATCTAAAATTACATCGCGGGGCACATCCAGATTGGCTACAAAATTCATTTTAATTCCCAGTTTAATCAGTAACTGCTTTAGCTCTGCAGCCTGGGGTATTGTTCTGGGGAAACCATCCAGGATGAATCCATTTTGACAATCTGCTTCCTGCAGGCGTGCTTCCATAATCTGCATGATCAAAGAATCAGGAACAAGGTCTCCTCTATCCATATAATCCTTTGCCTTCTTCCCTAATTCCGAACCTTGTTTAACGGCGGCACGCAGAATATCACCGGTAGATATCTGGACAGACCCGTCGTATTCGGTTAAAAGCTTAGCCACTGTACCCTTCCCTGCTCCGGGAGCACCTAATAAAACTATTTTCATGATTTCCTCCACTTATTTAATCTTTGACTGCATGATGTGGGCTTAGGAACCGTTACGAAATGACCGCAATGCTGGCGGTAAGACTTATTCATTTTCCGTATTTTGTTACGGCTCCTTATGCCGTTTGTTTTTGCTAATCGGCTTATAATGGATAACCACTTTGAGGTCAAGACAATATAGGTCAACCCATGTGATTATCTATAAAACAAGGGGTTGCAACCCCTTGTTCAACTTGTTTTTTAGTTTGACAAGACCCTCTATGTGGATTATTATAGCTATAAAATACCACATTATGGAGGTGCAATATGAGAACCATCCAAATGACTCTCGATGATAATCTTGTCAAAGCGGTCGACCGTGTTTCCAAGGAACTCTGCACAACCCGCTCTGCTTTCGCAAGAAAGGCACTTCGTGACGCGCTTGTCCGGTATAGCGTTGAGCAACAAGAACAGATGCATCGCCTGGGGTATGAACAGCATCCGGTTTCTGCCGACGAGTTTTCGGTTTGGGAAACCGAGCAGACTTGGGGTGACAAATGAAACACGGCGAAATACGTTGGTACAAGTTCGTACCGCCAGACAAAAAACGGCCCGTTCTGATCCTTACACGAGATTCCATGTTGGAATATCTTGGTGAGGTAACTATCGCTCCCATAACAACTACAATCCGCAACATACCGTCCGAGGTATTTCTCTCAAAATCCGACGGCATGCCCCAGGATTGCGCTGTTAATTGCGACCATTTGCAGACTGTTGCGAAGGCAAAAATCGGACCATTGATCATGGCCTTGCCTCCATCAAAGATGATTGATCTCGGGCAGGCAATCCGCTTTGCCCTGGATATTTAAGGCAGTAGCAGTCAAACAGCCATTCAAGCTGACGCCAAAAAGGATGATCATATGGCAGGAAATACACTTCTGGGCCTCGTTGAAAATATCCAAACCTGGGACAAACTCGAAAGAAGAATTGCCGATCTGCATACTGAAATACAAAGAGGCAACGCTTTTGAAGAATTCTGCCATGCCTTTTTCCTTCTTGATCCGGTCTTTCAATTTAAGCAAATCTATCGCCAAAATAATCGGGGAAGGTCAATCAATTCATCTCTGCCCTTCCGTTATCTTTGTGTCTGCAAGTAAATATCTTAATTGTTGGATTATAAAATGGGAATAAATCCAAGTATTCACAAAATAGTAAGCGAAGAAAATATTTATTTGAAGCCATCTATTGAATCAAGACCTCATGTAGTAATTCTTGGTGCTGGGGCAAGTAAAGCGGCAGTGCCAGAAGTCGATAAATTCGGGAATAAAATTCCATTGCTGGATGAAATACCCGAATTAGAGGAGCTGGCTCCTGAATGGAAACTATTAACATCTGCTGCATGCCCGCCACCTGGAAACTTTGAAAGTATCTTTTCATGGATGAAGAAAAAGTCCATTTATTCTTCTCAATTATCAAAAATTGAAAATATAATTGAATCTTATTTCGAGAGATTATATCTGCCCGATTCTCCTACGATTTATGATTACCTTGTCCTAGGGCTGCGTGCAAAAGACACTATTGCCACATTTAATTGGGATCCATTTCTTATGCAGGCTTATAGAAGAAATAAAAACGTGGTTAGTCTACCTGATATTCGTTTTTTACATGGTTGTGTAAATTTTGCAACATGCAATGATCACGATATTTTAGGGATACCGTCTGAGACCTGCCCGATATGTAATACTAAATTAAAACGGGGGAAACTTTTTTACCCGGTTGAGAACAAAGATTATACTGAAGACAATTTAATTAATAGAGATTGGGAAAAGGTTACAGAAAAACTAAAGCAAGCCTTTCATTTGACAATATTTGGCTATTCTGGCCCAAAGACAGATTCTAAAGCTCGAAAGCTAATGCTTGATAATTGGAATCCAATCCCCATGCCTAAAGATTTTAAACAGTTTTGTCATGCAGAAATAATAGATATAAAAAGCCAAGATGAAATTGAAAAAGATTGGAAAGAATATTTCACCTATGGGCATAGCATAATCGAATCAAATTTTTGGGAATCATCAATCGCTTTGTGGCCAAGAAGAACATTTGAGTGGAAGCATTCCAGTTCTATTAATGGGAAACTGTCATTTAAAAATATTGGACCTTATAAAACAGATTCATTGAAAGAACTTCAGGATTGGTTTTCAGAATTAGGTAATGCAGAAGATAATATTTAAATTACATCTGGAAGAATTACAATACTCGAATTCAGGGATATAGTTTCACCTAAAAACAATACAGCAATGTGACATTGCAAAAATTGATTATAACGGTAATGACGACACTATCGTTCATTATTCATTCTTTCTTGACACTCAATATCTTTTGCCGTAGTTTCTAAACCATAGAAACTTCTTAGCAATTAAGGACATCTGACGGAGATGAAATGAAACTGACGAAAAGGCTTCTCATCGTTTTGATTCTGTGTCTGGCGGTTCTGGCGGCTACTCCAGGATGGTCAGAAGATAACTCGCTTCAGCAGGTCAAGGAGTTGAAACAGGAGGGTCTACGACTCTATAAACAGGGGAAATACGCAGAGTCAATTGTCTATGCTGAAAAAGTGTTGGCGATTCATGAGAAAACACTAGGGCAGAAACATCCCGACACAGTCCAATCCCTGAGCAGCCTGGGTGTCCTCTATATGTATATGGGGACATACGGCAAAGCGGAACCACTCTTAGAGCGTGCTCTGGCGATGTATGAGAAGTTCCTGGGGCAGGATCATCCCCACACTGCCACCGCCCTAAACAACTTGGCTGGACTCTATTACACAATGGGTGCCTATCAGAAGGCAGAGCCCCTCCTAAAGCGTTCGCTGGTGATCAATGAGAAATTATTGGGGCCGGATCATCCCAATACTGCCTTATCCCTGGACGGGTTGGCCGAACTCTACCAAGTAATGGGTTCCTACGACAAGGCGGAGCCATTCTATAAACGATCTTTAACAATCAGAGAGACGCTCCTAGGGTCTGAGCATCCGGACACAGCAAACTCTCTAAACAGTTTAGGCGTCCTCTATGATAAAATGGGTGCCTATGACAAAGCAGAACCTCTATACCAACGTTCTCTAGCAATTCGGGAGAAAGTTCTGGGGCCAGAGCATCCCGACACTGCGACGTCTTTGAACGGCCTGGCTGGGCTATACCGAGCGACTGGGGCCTACGACAAGGCTGCGCCATTATATAAACGTGCCCTAGCGATGTATGAGAAAACAATGGGATCGGATCATCCCCACACTGCCACTGCCCTAAACAACTTGGCTGGCCTTTACAGCACCATGGGTTCTTATGATAAAGCAGAACCCCTCTACCTGCGGGCACTATCTATATATGAGAAAACACTGGGGCCGGAGCATCCCCACACTACCAACTCCCTGAACAGTCTAGCCCTGCTCTATGGCGAGATGGGTGCCTATGGTAAGGCAGAGCTCCTTTATAACCGGTCTCTGGCAATCGATGAGAAAACACTGGGGCCGGCGCATCCCCGCACGGCCAACTCCTTAAACAGCCTGGCTTTACTCTATATGCATATGGGTGCCTATGACAAAGCAGAACCTCTATACCAAAGTTCTCTAGCAATTCGGGAGAAAGTTCTGGGAGCGGCGCATCCCTCCACCGCCCAATCCTTAAACAACCTGGCTGGGCTCTATGACACCATGGGGGACTATAATAAAGCCGAGCCGCTCTTCCTGCTGTCACTGGCGATCAAGGAAAAGGTATTAGGGCCAGAGCATCCCGACACTGCCGCCACCCTGAACAACCTAGCAGTGCTCTATATGCATATGGGTGCCTATGACAAGGCAGAACCCTTATATAAGCGTGCTTTGGCAATATGTGAGAAAGTTCTAGGAGTCGAGCATCACAATACAGTCATATTACTGAACCGCTTGGCGGGGCTTTACGCTGTTCAGGGGCGGGATAGCAATGCCCTTGCTCTCATGGAACGTACCCAATTGATTGACAAAAAACAGATCGACCAGATATTGGGTTTTGCTTCGGAGGCACAGCAAACGCAATTCTTATCAACGCTAGCGGGCAACCTTATCGCTTACCTGAGCCTGATCCATCAGCGTTTCCCGAACAACCACAAAGCAGTTAGGAACGCCCTCGATGTTTGGCTTGCCCGGAAGGGCATCCTTCTTGAAGCCCAGAAGCGGATACAAGATGTTCTTGCCGGCGAGGATAATACGAAAGCGCGGGAGATATTTGCCGACCTGTCCCGTGTACGTCAGGAGCTGGCAGGGCTTGTTCTAGGCGGACCGGGGAAGGAAGGCCCTCAAGCCTATCAGAAACGCATCACCGAACTTACCACGCAGAAAGAAACTCTTGAAGGGCAACTCAGCCGCCTGAGTCAGTTCTTCGCCCGGCAGAGAAAGACAAGAATAGCCACAATTTCCGCCATCGCTGCAGCTTTACCCAAAGATGCAGTTCTCGTCGAGATGGCCCGAATCTGGGACTTTGATTTTAAAGCCGATAAATGGGGTGCACCCCGCTACATCGCTTTTGTCCTTTCCCCTGGCACAAGTACCGAAGTATCTCTAGTTGATCTCGGCGCGGCCGACAGCATCGATCAGAAGGTGGCAGCCTTTAAGAAGTCCCTCGGCAATAGCAAGACTCCGTCCGATGTTTTAGCAAAAGAGAGCAAATCTCTATATAAGATAATCTTCGCTCCGCTTACATCGGCACTCAGCAAATCCAGACAAATCTTTCTTTCCCCTGACGGCAGCCTCAACCTCATCCCCTTTGAAGTTCTGCAAGATGACCAGGGCCGCTATCTCGTTGAGACGCATACCTTCCATTACGTCTCCGCAGGGAGGGACATAGCCGGTTATGGAATGGTCAAAGAAAAAGGACAAAAAGCCATTTTGATGGGCGACCCTGATTTTGACATGATTGCAGGAAAAACATCGCCAGACAAAGAGATAAAAGTAGCGCTCTCCCGGAACATGCAGGGGATCAACTTTTCCAGATTACCGGGAACAAAAGAGGAAGTGGAGGCCATATCATCTATACTGGGTCGTTCCGCTGGCACTACCTACACAGGAAAAGCGGCAACTGAATCTGTCCTTACGCAAATGAAAAGCCCCCGGATACTGCATCTGGCCACTCACGGCTTTTTCCTTTCTGATCAGGATTGGTCATCAATGATGGATGAGAAAAGCAGGGGAATTGCCATCATCGGAAAGGATAAATCCGCTACCAAGAAACCTTTGCGCATTGAAAATCCATTCCTACGTGCCGGTCTGGCCCTGTCGGGAGCCAATAATTCCCTATCTCAGGAAGGCGCAACAGAAGGGATACTGACAGCAGAGAAGATTCTTGGTCTTAATCTACGCGGCACTGACATGGTTGTCCTGTCCGCCTGCGAGACGGGCATGGGCGACGTCAAGAATGGTGAAGGTGTCTATGGCCTGCGCAGGGCGTTCACCCAGGCGGGCGCCAAGAGCCTGGTGATGAGCATGTGGGAAGTGCCCGACCGGGAGACGAAGGAACTGATGGTTTCTTTCTACAAGAACCTGCAATCAGGCAAGATGAATCGCGCTGAAGCCTTGCGCAATGCGGCTCTCCAGCAGCGGCAAACTGTAAAGACCCGTTACGGGAAAGATAATCCCTATTACTGGGGGGCATTTGTTTTCCTCGGCGAGGCTGATCCAGTCGCGTCCAAAACATCACCGGCAGATGATCTCGTCAATCAGAAACAGCTGCATATAGAAGAAGTTGAGCGCCTGGCAAAAAGCCCATTTCAATCCACAACAGATGAATCAACGGATATAGCATTAGTCTTCGTCCGGGGCGGCTGTTACAAAATGGGGGACACCTTTGGCGATGGGTATGGCAATGAGAAGCCTGTCCACAAGGTTTGTTTGCGCGATTTCTACATAGGTAAACATGAGATCACCCAAGGGCAGTGGCAGAAAGTTATGGGGAATAATCCGTCGAGTTTCAAGGACTGTGGCAACGCCTGCCCGGTGGAAAATGTAACCTGGTATGATACTCAGGAGTTTATCAATAAGCTTAATTCCCAAAGCGGCAAAAAATATCGTCTGCCCACAGAGGCCGAATGGGAATATGCATCCAGAAGCGCCGGAAAGGCTGAGAAATGGGCGGGGACAAGCAACGAATCATCACTGGGTGATTATGCGTGGTACAGCGGCAATTCCGGAAGTAAAACTCACCCTGTGGAGCAAAAGAAGTCCAACAGCCTGGGCATATATGACATGAGTGGAAATGTCTGGGAATGGTGCTCCGATCGGTATGGAGATAACTATTACGGCGAAAGCCCGCGGAATAACCCACTTGGAACGGACAAAAACTATATCTCTCATCGTGTGGCGCGTGGCGGCGGTTGGAACGATAATGCCCTACACTCCCGCACGGCAGTCAGGGTCGGGAACAGACCAAACTACCCGAACCACAGACTGGGGTTTCGCGTTGCTGTTTCTACCGATGATATATAGAATATTGGGGAACGTTCGAATTAATTGCCATCATATTGAGGAAATTGGTTTCAAATGGGAAAGGAGTAATAAGGTAGAACGTGAATAATGAAATCGAGAAGCTCAAATATAACGTGACGCAGTGCTATTTAGAAATAGCACGGTCGGCCTTTACATCGCTTCATTCTGCCGAGAGCAAGGAAGACGTCAGAAAGGAACATCCTCAAGAGATGGCAAACGCGCTTTTTGCAATCGCATCGACCTCTGTCATATACAGCTACATGGCTGTTGAGTCTTTCGTTAATTATCAGCTTTACCGAATATGGGAAGAACGAAACTCAAGCACATACAAAGGCAAGGCCTTTCGTTCGGAGTTTCCAGACATTAATGACTTCAAAGGTCTGCAAAAGCAGAAGTCGGTCGGAGAGTTGAAGGAAAGGCTGAAGCTGATATGTCGCCTGTTGGGTTATAA